>NZ_AP013043.1:723998-1447997 GCF_016592615.1 Isorropodon fossajaponicum endosymbiont JTNG4 | reverse complement strand
TCATATTATGCACGTGAGGTTAATCAATGAGTGGTTTAGAAAAGTATTTTGAAAAATTATTGTGGAGTTCTCGCCACATGGTTTTGGCGGCTGTTATTTCGTCGTTACTATTGTCATTATTACTATTCGTATCACTGCAGTTGATGTGGCTGCTTTATCGGTGCACGCTTTTGATTATATTTCAGCCACAACAGAGGCTAGAAAGGTATTAAAGATTGGATTGGTTGCGCATACGGTAGGTTCAATTGATGGATTTTTGCTAGCAACTATTTTATTAATTTTTTCATTGGGTCTGTATGAGCTTTTTATTAGTGACATTGATGAGGCTAAAGAAAGCGGTCAGTCATCTAAAGTTTTGGTGATTAACTCATTGGATGATTTGAAATAAGGTAATACTCATGATTTTAGTGGTGACCTTTTTTGAGGTGTCTTTGTCTATGTCATTTAATTCGGCATTAGATTTGATGTATTTTTCTTTGGGTATTTTAATGGTTTCTTTGGCCTTATATTTTGGCTCGAAATCTTTGCACTAACACCCTGATAGAATTGATTTTTACAACCAAATAGCGTAACATCGTTTCTTTTTTTTAAAAGATAATTAATTATGCGTCAAGTCATCATAGCAGGCAACTGGAAAATGAATGCCTCAAAAGAAGCAACTAATACATTGGTCATGGGTATTCTTTCAGGCATGGCAGATGTTAAATCCAAGGTCATCCGTTTGTGTGCCTTCCCCTTATATGTCACAGGTTGAAGCATTGGTTGTACATTCACAACTTAATTTAGGTGCGCAGAGTTTAAATGTCAACACATCGGGTGCTTTTACAGGTGAAGTCAGTGCTGATATGATTAAAGATTTTGGTGCACAGTACGTTATTGTAGGCCATTCAGAGCGTAGAAGCCTTTATGGTGAAACTGATGAGATTGTTGCACAAAAAGTACAAGCTGCATTGGATAATAATTTAACCCCACTTTTTTGTATCGGCGAATTGTTAGAAGACAGAGAATCTGGCAATACACAAACAGTCGTTTCAAAACAAATTCAAGCGGTGATTGAGCAGGTTGGCATTGATGCATTTAAAAATATTATTGTGGCTTATGAGCCTGTTTGGGCGATTGGCACAGGCGTTACTGCAACGCCGCAGCAAGCACAGGATACACATGCCTTTATTCGCTCAATGTTAGCCGAGCACGACGCTAATATTGCACAAACCACCCCAATTCTTTATGGTGGTAGCATGAACCCTAGTAACGCAGCTGAACTGCTTGATTGTGAAGATATTGATGGCGGTCTAATTGGGGGTGCTTCACTTAAAGCGCAAGATTTTTTACAAATTTGTAAAGCAGGTTAATGATGTCGTTTCAACTTATTTTAATTATTCATATACTGTTGGCATTAGGTTTAATTGCCTTAATTTTAATGCAACATGGCAAGGGTGCTGATGCAGGCGCTGCTTTTGGTGCAGGTGCTTCTGGGTCGGTTTTTGGCGCACGAGGTGCAAATTCATTTCTTTACAAGCTAACTGCTAGTTTGGCTTTTGGCTTTTTTCTAACCAGTTTGACGTTGGCTTATTTAGCAACCAATGACAGTAGTGTTAATAACGAACCAACAAGTATTATGGAGCAAGTTACAACAGGTGAGGTAGTTCCATCTGACGTGCCTATGATTGTTACACCTATTTCAACTGGGTCAGATATTAGCGATATTCCAAATTAGCAACATTCCAACCTTATATGCCGATGTGGCGGAATTGGTAGACGCGTTACCTTGAGGGGGTAGTAAGCTACGCTTGTGCCGGTTCGACTCCGGCCATCGGCACCACTTTTGATAGCCTTATTTCAAGGTTTGTATAGGATGTCATATGATGATCAAACTTCAATCAGTTGTGGTGTGATTGATTATATGGGTGGAGACTCACCAACATTTGAAGACATTAAAAACAATGATAGAGTTTTTGCCAAAGTAAGCTTTCTTTTTTAAGATGCTGATTGGCCGCTAGGTATTTTTATGAAAAAAGTCAACTGGTTATTATTTTTTCTATTCATAACACCCAATGTATCCTTTGCATTTTGGAGTGGTAACAATTGGGCGCCAAATTACAACAGTCCTTATTGGGGAGTGCCAATACGTGCGAATCATTACAACACTGCAAAAAATCCAAGTGCCTGGCTAAATGGCGCAAAATCTCGAGCTCAAAATAGGGTTAAGCCCAGTAATTGGCTAATACAAACTGATTTTTCTTCTACCTTGAAAGAAAATAAAGCATCGAGACCTAATTTTATGATTGATAACAATGCTGGACAATACCAAAGAAATTTTTTTGGGGTAGCGCGCACAACTTACAATAAGCAAGGTCGCACGTTGTCTCCTGCAGCAGTTTCTACCTTAAGGGTTGATACTCAATAAGGCTGAGGTAACATCTATTTCTGATTAGTAGAAACAAATGCGCAACGCTAAGTGAGAATTATTTTTCACTCTGTCATAATTCTGTCATATTCATTGATTAAACTGGCGACATTTTTAACAAGATGGGGTAATAATCATGAAAAATAAAGTTCAATATGTGACGGCTGCCTTTGGCTCAGTTGTAATAATGACAGTTTCTACGTCCACCATGTCTGTTGTGAGGGGCTACATTGATGTGGTGGGCTCGTCAACAGTTTATCCTTTTGCAACAGTTGTTGCTGAAACCTATGGTAAAAAAACAAGGAGCAAAGCGCTAAAGATTGAATCAACAGGTTCAGGAGGTGGTATGAAACTTTTTTGTTCGGGTAGGGGTATTAATACACTAGATATTACCAACGCCTCACGTCGGATAAAATATAGCGAGTTTAAAAAATACCAAAAAAACGGGGTTAAAGACATTGTTGAAGTGAAAATTGGCTACGATGGTATTGCCATTGCAAACTCAAAACAAGCCCCTGTTTTTGACTTAACTCGTCGAGATTTGTTTTTAGCATTGACAAAACAAGTGCCAAGTGGTAACAAGGGTGTGTTGATTGATAATCCTTATCTGAATTGGAGCGATATTAATGCCAAACTGCCTAATCACCAAGCCCGCAGACTATAACAACACTGCAAATTATGCGGCTGGTTAAAATAAAGATAAATAAAGATAACAGCTTGAATTCAACTTGCAAATGCAACACTAGTTAGTATTTTTCAGTTAAAACTCTATGCATCATATCCTGTGGTGTTTTAAAGTCAAATCTTTTTCTAGGTCTAGTGTTGAGCAACCAAGCAATTTCATCCAAATCTTTCTGGCTACAAGGAGATAAATCTACTCCCTTTGGCAAGTATTGACGGATTAAACCGTTAGTATTCTCATTAGACCCCCTTTTTGCCATGGTGCATGTGGATCAGCAAAGTAAACATCAATCTTTAAATTATCAGATAAGATAGAGTGTTGTGCCATTTCAGAGCCTCTGTCATAGGTCATAGACAGGCGTAAGAATTCAGGTATCGCTTTCATTTTTTGTTCAAACCCTTGACGTACATCAAAAGCTGACTTACTTTTCATTTTATTCAGTATTAAATAACCAGTTTTTCTTTCAACCAAGGTGCCGACACAAGGTTTGTTTTGAGAGCCTGTAATTAAATCACCTTCCCAATGTCCTGCAATCATTCTTTCATTAATGTCTTTGGGTCGGTGGCAAATAAGTTGATCCTCTTTTGGCTTTATAGTACTGTAGCTGCCACTCTTTGAACCTCGTACGCCTCGTTTAGATTTACTTCGTCGTAATGAATGAATCATGAGTTTTTTTAAGCTCACCTTTGGGGAGAGTGTAAATGTATCCGTAAATTGTTTCATGACTAATTTGCATATCTTTTTGACTTGGATAGTAGTGCTTTAATGCACCAGATATTTGTTCAGGTGACCATTGTTTGTGAACCAGCCACTCTTTGATTTGATTATACAATTAAAGTGTCTGGTGTTAGTTTTTGTGGCTTTATACAGAGTTGACGCTTGTCTTGATAACGTTTGGCTGCAGTGGTGGCACAATAATTGTTTATTGTATTAGATAGATTACGTTTTATCTCTCTAGATATGGTTGAGGGTGAACGATTGAGTAAATAGCTGATAACGGATAGACCTTCCTTGGTTGTACTCAATCATAATGAATGCCCGTTCTTCAGGGCTTAGGTGTTGGTAGTTGTTCATAGCCACATTCCCCATGGAATGTGTTGCATTTGCAAGTTGAATTCAAGTGGTGCCTATGTTGAAGCAGGAGAAAATGACAATCTTATTGTTGCAAAATTGGTTGCCAATCCTAAAGCATTGGGCATATTCAGCTTTAGTTTTTTAGATCAAGACGCTATTATTGACGGTGTTAAGGTTAATTTTGATGCCATTTCTGATGGATCTTATCCTGTGTCTAGGTCGTTATATTTTTATGTTAAGAAAAGTCATGCTGGTAGAGTGCCAGGCATTAGAGCGTTTATTGCTGAATTTATAAGCGAAGATTCATGGGGAAAAGCACGTATTTGATTTAGCATTAATCGCACCACAAAATTGAAAAAAGCACAAAATTATTGTGATTGGCATAGGGCTTGCAGGTAGTTCATTATCTGCAACACTGAGTGAAGCTGGCTAAAAGGTAAGCTCATTTTGTTTTCAAGATTTTGCTAGGCGGGCGCATTCTATTGCTGCTCAAGGCGGGATTAATGCCACTAAAAATTATCAAAATGATGGCGATAGCGTGCGGCGTTTGTTTTATGACACCATAAAAGGCGGGGATTTTAGAGTAAGAGAGCCTAATGTTTATCAAACAAGTCACACATAGGTGTCTTACTTAGCATCTCTTGCTAAAGCTTGTAGTAGTTGATTGCCAGTTTCATCACCTGCTTGTTCTAGTACTGGTTGCAATGCTCTAACCTACTTGGACACATTTCAAGCCGCTTTTTTCAATTCAGCCATCTTTTGAGCAGGTGTTAAATACCCAATCGCTGAATGAATCCTTTTGTAATTATACAAGTAGATATAACCCTCTACATTTTGCACGACTTCACTATGATTTGCAAAACTTTGATAATTTAATCTCTCAGTCTTCAGACTTCTAAAGAAACGCTCCATGACCGCATTATCCCAACAATTACCTCGCCTGCTCATGCTTTGAGTAATGTTGTTCTTGTTGCAATAATCAATAAAAACTTTAGAAGAGTATTGAGTCCCTTGATCAGAGTGAAACATGTGTTTATTTGTATTGGGCTGGTGTCTAGACACAGCATTACTAAGCGCATCCTTTGCCAACTGAGCATTAGGCTGTTTTGACAATGCCCAACCAACAACTTGTCTTGAGCCTAAATCCAACACACTGGCTAAATAACTCCCACCTTGATAGGTTTTGATATAGGTAATATCACCAACCCAATGCGTATTAATTGATTGCTGCTCAAACACACGATTTAATAGGTTTTTTGCCTTTTTAAACATCAATCTAGTATTAGGGTAATAATGACGCTTTCTTGGGCGTATGGCAACTACATTGGCTTTTTTCATTAGCGTTGCAGTTTGGTAAATACCAATGTTATAACCTTGGTTATTCAAAACTACTCGCATTCTGCGTTTGCCATAGGTGTATCCAACTTCAATAGCAGTTTGTTTGATTAATTTAATCATAGCGTTGGTGTTGTTGTTTACTCGCTTATCTTTGACTTGATAGTAATAACTACTGTGAGGAAGTTTGAGTAATGCTCATAATTCTTTAGTATTGTATTGTTGGCAAGCCTTGTTTATCTTGATAATCATATCACTTGGTGATTGTCCACAGCGAACAAGGCTGTTGCCTTTTTTAAGATTTCATTGTCCCTTTGTGCGCGCCAAAGTTGTTTCTCAAGCAGTTGTATTGTTTGTTGTTCAGAAGTCAGCGCTTTGCCTGACTCTGGTGTTTGTCCACCAAGCTCTGCTAGGTATTGTTTTCTCCATCTGCTAACTGCTGAGGAGCAAGCTCCTGATATTATCATGATTTTTTTTATTGGTGTAATTCTCATGCACCATGAGTTTGGCATAATCTAGTGTTCCCCCCTCAAGGGGGTATTGAACAGAATGTTCAACGGTAAAAGTCACTCGTTGTTTTCTTGATTTATATTGTGTCATTACTGACCTCCTTATGGTTTGTATTATAAGGCTATCTTTGTGTCCAATAAAATTAGACTATTGCAATCACGGGTACCTATGCCTTTGGCATATAGGCTTAATATCTGACTATCAAAAGCACCCAATCGGCGTTTGACCTTTTTCAATAATTAAAGGTTCAAAGCTACCTCTGCGGTCTCTTGGGATAGCAAGTTCAACTTCACCATGATTGCCTTTGACGGTTTTAGGGTCTGTAAGCATTGATAGTTCTCGTTAAATTAGTTAAGTGGTATATATTTTTACAGAGATACTAGTATATATTCAAATATATGCCAATGAATATACCACTTAATCTAATATTTGTAAAGACGGCCTAGGATTGTATAATTCAATTATTACTTATATAGCAGTATTTTAGGCGATAAAAAAGCCCGTATAAAACGGGCTAATATTATGAATTGGTGGAGATGGCGGGAATTGAACCCGCGTCCGAAAACTTTCAAACAAGAAGTCTACATGCTTAGCTTGGTCTATTTTAGTTAGCCGCCCTACCACCCGACCATCAGGGATGTAAGTAGCGATTTCCAACAAGTTTTAACCGAATTACGTGGAAAAAATAATCCTAGCGAGTCCGTGAGCGACCGTCATCCTAAAAGTACAGACACCCTCTAAGTGACGGCTAGCTATGCAGCTAGAGCGTAGTTGTTTTCGTTTGCAACTATCTTTTTAAAGCGTATTTTACGAGTTGTCTTTATCCTCGGCATGCGTCCTTGAAATCCAACTCCTCGTCGAGGCCATGTCATCCCCAGGATGGGTATTATAACACTTTTTTATTGAATTGTCACTCTTGCGAATTTGCGTTTGCCTACTTGATAAACGTTTGTACCAACCTCTGGTTCAAGGTTTTTGTTTGTGATTTTTTCGCCATTGATTTTAGCGCCACCTTGTTTAATCATTTGATAGGCGTTTGAGGTGCTAGGACAAAGTCCAGCATCTTTGAGTAAATTAGCAATTTTTATGCCAGCTTTAAAGCTGAATTCATCCATGTCATCAGGCATTTGATTTTTACTAAAGCGATCAATAAAATTTTGCTGCGCTTGTTTGGCGGCATCAATATTATGAAAGCGGGTGATGATCTCATCAGCTAGGATAAATTTAATATCTCTTGGGTTTTTACCCTGAGCCATTGCTTGTTTTAAATCAGCAATCGTCTCTAAACTTTGGAAACTTAGTAGCTCAAAATAACGCCACATTAACTCATCAGAAATTGACATAATTTTACCAAACATCTCATCAGGTGCATCATCAATACCGATGTAGTTGTCTAAGGATTTTGACATTTTTTGCACGCCGTCCAAGCCTTCTAAAATCGGCATGGTGAGGATAACTTGTTGCCCTTGTCCTGCTTGTTTTTGTAGTTCTCTGCCCACTAATAAGTTAAATTTTTGATCCGTACCACCGATTTCTACATCGCTTTTTAATTCAACAGAATCATTGCCTTGAACCAAAGGGTATAAAAATTCGTGGGTAGAGATAGCTTGCCCTGATTTGTAGCGTTTGGAAAAATCATCGCGTTCTAACATTCTAGCGACCGTTTGTTTACTGGCGAGTTGGATAAATTCCATTGATGTCATTTTATCCATCCACTGCGAGTTAAACACGACTGTGGTTTTGTCTTTATCTAAGATCTTGAATACTTGTTTGGTGTAGCTTTTGGCGTTTTCTTGAATTTGTTCCCGTGAGAGTGGCGGACGGGTTTTACTCTTGCCTGTTGGGTCGCCAATCATGGCAGTGAAATCGCCAATTAAAAACAATATTTCATGCCCAAAATCTTGTAATTGCTTGAGTTTACTGATTAAAATTGTGTGCCCTAAATGTAAATCAGGCGTGGTTGGATCAAAACCTGCTTTGATGCGTAGTGGCTTGTCTTTTTTAAGTTTTTTCTTGAGTTCATCAAGTGGCAATATCTCATCAGCGCCACGCGCAAAAATAGCCAGTGCTTGTTCTATGTCCATATTTTTTTATTGTCTGATGTGTCCGTCACCTAGGACGATAAATTTTTGTGAGGTTAATCCTTCCAAGCCAACAGGGCCACGCACGTGGAATTTGTCAGTGCTGATGCCGATTTCTGCGCCTAGGCCATATTCAAAGCCATCGGCAAAGCCAGTGGAGGCATTAATCATGACTGAGGCAGAGTCTACTTCGGTAATAAAACGGCGTGAACGAGTGTAGTTTTCACTTACGATTGATTCAGTATGACCTGAACCATGCTTATCAATATGTTTAATGGCCTCACTCATTGAATTGACAATACGAATGGATAAAATTGCATCTAAATATTCTGTATTCCAGTCTTTTTCAGTGGCTGCAATGATTTTATTTGACAGCTTTATAGTCTCTTCACAACCGCGTAATTCCACTCCTTTTGCCAAGTATTGCGCAATCAGTTCGGGCAATATTCTGCCTACTGCCGAGCTGTGAATTAGCAAAGTTTCAGTAGCATTACACACACCATAACGGCGCGTTTTGGCATTAAAGGCAATGCTGATGGCTTTTTGTGTGTCGGCATCTTTATCAATGTAAGTGTGGCAAATGCCATCTAAATGTTTGATAACAGACACTTTGGCACTGTTATTGATGGCTTCAACCAAGCCTTTACCGCCTCTAGGAATAATAGCATCAACATAATCACTTGCTTTGACCAACTCAATAACAGCTTCACGATCTTGAGTGTCAATGAGTTGTACGCAATTTTCATTAAGGCCTGCTTGTGTTATGCCTTGTTTGACACAGGTATAAAGCGCATGATTGGAGTGAATAGCTTCTGACCCACCACGTAGAATAACACTATTGCCTGATTTCAAGCAAAGTGCCGCAGCATCAATAGTGACATTAGGACGGGATTCATAAATAATCCCCAACACACCGAGTGGTACGCGCATCTTACCCACTTGAATACCACTTGGCTGGTATTTTAAATCTGTAATTTCACCAATAGGGTCTGGCAGGTTGACAATTTGATTCAGACTTTTAATAATGCCATTAAGACGCTCATTATTAAGCATAAGCCTATCAAGTAGCGTCATTTCCAGCCCTTTATCTTTGCCATTGGTAAGGTCTTGCTTGTTAGCTTTAAGTATGTTTGCTCTGTTTTGGTCAATTTGACTAGCAATATTGATTAGTGCGCTATTTTTAGCTACCGTTGTAGCACTGCGCAATGTTTTTGCGGCATTTTTTGCATTTTCACCCAGTGTGGTGATTAAATTTTTTATTGAGTCCATTGTGTTTTCCCAGCCAAACTTAGTAATAATGTGTGTAATTCATCAATGACATTAAGACTATCCATACCTTTAATTGAGCGGTCAATACGCCCTAGTGATAATAATAATTTTTGTAAACGCTGATAAGGGTGACGTTTTAATACACTAGTAATAACGGGTTTTCTTTTGTTCCAAACTCGATGATTTTGCAAGACTGTATTAATGTCTTTCACCTGTCTAAGTTCAACTGACATTTCGATGACTGATTTAATTTCTCGATACAAGGAACTACTCAGTTGAATTGGCATAGCCGTATCAGAGACTAAGGTTTGATAAATTTTATTAACCTGATTACTATTGCCAAATAAAGCGGCATCAATCAGGCCATAAACGGTGTATTTAGATTGCTGATTGGCTTGTTCAAGATATTCTTGTGTGTTGATTTTGCCATTTGGATAGGCTATTTTTAGTTTTTGAATTTCTTGCATAGAAGCGGTCAAATTGCCTTCTGTGCAAAAAGCAATACTTTGTGCAATTTCTGTATTAGCTTCAAGCCCTAATTCTGCCATGTGATTTGCAATCCAGCCAACCAAATGATTACTTTGCACTTCAAAATGTTGGACAACACTGCCAAATTGTTCTAGTGTTTTAAACCATTTGCTCTTTTGCTGTGCCATGTCCAGTTTGCCAGTGGAAACAATCAATAAAATATCATTAGGCAGGGTACTGGCAATTTCAGCCAATGCCTTGGCGCCTTTAATGCCGATTTTCCCTGTTTCTAACCGGCATTTAATAATGCGTTTTGGTGAAAAAAGCGAGGCAGCTGAGATTTCTCCAAAGATTTGATTCCAATCAAAATTAGCATCAATTTCAAAGCTTACTTTTTCGTCAAATCCAGCTTGTTTTGCTGTTTTGTTTATTTGCGTTAGACTTTGCTCAATGAGTAATATTTCGGCACCAAAAACAAAATAAATAGCATTAAGTTTATTGGCTAATTGAGTGTTGAGTTGCTGCGGTTTAATTTTCATTAAGTTTGGATAATTTTCTTAACAGCTGCCTGATTATTAAATGGCGCAATTGCTGGTAACCCTCTTCAATTTGTAGTCTATCTGCTTGGGATACGTCCATCTTACTCAGGTATGTATTAGCACTGAATGTTTGGGATAGTAATAGTTTGTTGTGCTGATTGAAGACCTTAATAGGCACGCTTAGACTTAGTGTGTAGCTACTAGCTTCATTACTTGAAGTATTGTATGAAGCCGTGCGTTGATTTTGATTTTCAGCACCCACCTGAACGGCTAGAGTTTTAGGTATGTTTTGATTAAAGCGCTTTTGCAATTCATCAGCAAAGGCATTATGACGGCTACTGGTAATAGAGGCGTTTATTGCTGAGTTTTTATACGACGCATGAAACCCACAAGAACTAAGGAGTGTTATGATGATAGTAGCGACTAATAAGTTGATTTTTGACATGATTCAAAAGTATCTATTTAATTAAATTAAGAATTATGACAGAATTTTAATTTATTTGTAGATAAACCTTGAAAAAACGCCATCAGACCATATATAGGTGCACAATAGGGTATAGTTATCCTCTTATTTTTTTTCAATATTTTTTACATTATGTTTAAAAATTTGTTACTTTGGTTGGTTTTAGGCAGTATCCTTACTTCGATTTTTAGTCAGTTCCAAGTGGGCGATCAAAAAAACGACATTACTTATTCTCAGTTTATTCAAAGCGTCAAGCAAGGCGATGTATCCCAAGTAACGATTGCTGGTAGCAATATTACTGGTGTGGGTGCTGGCGGTGAGCAATTTTCAACTTATAGCCCAGGTGATTTAGGTCTGATGGGCGATTTATTGAACAACGGCGTTAATGTGGTTGCTAAACCGCCTGAAAAAGACGGATTTTTCAAGCAATTAATCATTTCTTTAGCGCCAATTTTATTATTAATTGGTGTTGTTCTTTACACCATGAAGGGTGTTGGTGGTGCAATGGGCGGAAAAAATCCAATGAGTTTTGGTAAATCTAAAGCACGCCTGATTACTAAGGATGAATCTGACACTACTTTTGATGATGTGGCAGGTGTTGATGAGGCTAAAGACGATGTGAGTGAATTGGTGGATTTTTTATCTAATCCCGGCAAGTTTACTAAAGTAGGTGGAAAAATCCCCAAAGGGGTGCTTTTAATAGGTCCTCCAGGTACGGGAAAAACTTTGTTAGCCAAAGCAATTGCGGGCGAAGCCGACGTGCCGTTTTTCTTTATCTCAGGCTCTGATTTTGTAGAAATGTTTGTCGGTGTTGGTGCATCACGTGTACGTGATATGTTTGAACAAGCAAAGAAAAATGCACCCTGCATTATTTTTATTGATGAAATTGACGCTGTTGGTCGCCAACGTGGTGCTGGTATGGGTGGTGGTCATGATGAGCGTGAGCAAACACTAAACCAAATGTTGGTTGAAATGGATGGCTTTGAAGGCTCAGAAGGTGTTATTGTCATTGCTGCAACCAACAGACCAGACGTATTAGATCCCGCTCTACTTAGACCAGGTCGTTTTGATCGTCAAGTAATGGTAGGCTTGCCTGATATTAATGGTCGTGATGCAATTTTAAAAATCCACATGCGTAAATTACCCATTGCAAAAAATGTTAAATCAATCAATATTGCTAAAGGCACACCGGGGTTTTCTGGTGCAGACCTTGCCAATTTAACTAATGAGGCTGCGTTAATTGCAGCAGGTAAGGACAAAAAATTGGTTGGCATGCAAGAGTTTGAAAAAGCCAAAGATAAAATTATGATGGGTTCTGAGCGTAAATCTATGGCCATGGATGAAGCCGAAAAAGAAATGACTGCCTATCATGAGGCAGGTCACGCCATTGTAGGTCGGTTAGTGCCTGAGCATGACCCTGTGTATAAAGTAAGCATCATTCCAAGAGGTAGAGCATTAGGTGTGACGATGTTCTTGCCAGAAAAAGACAGTTATAGTATTTCTAAACGCAAGTTAAATTCTCAAGTGGCCTCACTTTTTGGTGGGCGTATTGCAGAAGAGTTAATTTACGGTGCAGACAGCGTCACCACTGGTGCAAGTAATGATATTGAGCGTGCAACAGAAATTGCACACAAAATGGTAAAACAATGGGGTATGTCTGAGACGCTAGGACCTTTAGCGTATGGTGAAGAAGAGGGTGAAGTGTTTTTAGGCCGACAAGTCACCAAGCACAAGCACATTTCAGAAGATACCTTTAAAACCATTGACGTTGAAATTCGTAAAATTATTGACAGCAACTACCAAATGGCTTCAAAAATTCTAAAAGATAATAAAGACATCTTAATTGAAATGAGCAAGGCCTTGATGGAGTTTGAAACCATTGATAAAGAGCAAATTGCTGATTTGATGAACAGAAAACCAATACGTGAATCAGCCGTGATTGTTGATTCTGATGTTGCCTCTACCGAGTTGGGTTCGGGCATTGAGCTGGATAACGGTAATAAAGATTCTGATGAAAAGCCATTAAGTGGAAGTTCTACCGAGCAAGTCGCTTAGTTTTTCTTTTCTTGTTTTTGAACATTGCGCCACATCACGATGCAATCTTCTAATGCAATGATTATGGGTGTGCTTAATGTCACACCCGATTCTTTTTCAGATGGCGGTCAATATCTTGCCATTGACAAAGCCATTAATCAGGCTCAACTAATGGTTGACCAAGGTGCTGATATGATTGATATTGGTGGCGAGTCAACCAGACCCAATGCCCTGCAAGTATCCATTGATGACGAAGTCAGCCGTGTTATTCCTGTTATTAAAGCGTTATCTAAATTAATCAGTGTGCCGATTTCCATTGACACTTCAAAAGCAAAAATCATGCAACTTGCCATTGAGGCAGGGGCAAGTATGATTAATGATGTACGTGCTTTGCAAGCTAAATCATCCCTTGAAGTGGTGGCATCAACTGCTAAGGATGTGTGCCTTATGCACATGCAAGGCGACTCTAAAACAATGCAAAACAACCCTGTTTATACAGATGTCATTGATGAAGTAAAACATTTTTTTGATCAAAGAATTGAGGCTTGCATTGGCGCTGGTATTAGCCAAAATAAGATTATTCTAGACCCGGGTTTTGGCTTTGGTAAAACACTCAATCACAATCTTGAAATCCTACGTCGCCTTGACGAGTTTAAAAGCTTTGGTTTGAGGGTTTTGGTGGGTATGTCGCGCAAATCAATGATTGGTAGTATGCTTAATAATAGAAACACAGACGGAAGAATGATTGGTAGTGTAACAACCGCTATAATAGCATCTCAAAACGGTGCAAATATTGTACGTGTGCACGACGTTTTAGAAACTAAAGATGCGTTTAAGGTTTTACAAAGCGTAACAGGAGAGTAAATTGGGTAATTATTTTGGTACTGATGGCATACGTGGCAAGGTAGGTGTTGAGCCTATTACCGCTGATTTTTTCTTAAAATTAGGCTGGGCAGTTGGTTCGGTACTAGCCAAACAAGGTAAAGCCAGTGTTATTATTGGCAAAGACACTCGCGTATCTGGTTATTTATTTGAATCTGCGCTTGAGGCTGGGTTTTTATCCGCCGGTGTTGATGTTGGCTTGCTAGGTCCGATGCCAACACCTGCAGTTGCCTACCTAACGCAAACTTATAATGCCAATGCTGGCGTAGTCATTAGCGCTTCACACAATCATTTTCAAGACAATGGTGTTAAGTTTTTTTCTGCCAAAGGTCTTAAATTAAGCAGCCAAGACCAAAGCGAAATTGAGAAAAAATTAGCCGAGCCCATGGTTAGCGTAGGGGCTGACAAGATTGGCAAAGCCCATAGACACGAACAACCGCTTGGGCGTTATATCGAATTTTGCAAATCAACTTTTGACCGAACACAAAGTCTTTTAGGGCTTAATATCGTCATTGATTGTGCAAATGGCGCTACTTATCACATTGCCCAAAGCGTGTTTTCAGAACTGGGTGCAAATATTAATATCATCAACAACACGCCAGATGGCTTTAATATTAATGAGCATTGTGGCGCAACCGACACCAAACACCTGCAACAAGTGGTATTAGAGTCAAAAGCAGATTTGGGCATTGCCTTTGATGGCGATGGCGATCGCTTAATGATGGTTGATGAAAATGGTGAGTTGGTTGATGGTGACGAGCTGGTATTTATTATTGCCAAGGCTTGGCAATCTCAAGGTAGGCTGGTTAATAACACAGTGGTTGGCACAAAAATGAGCAACTTAGGCATGCGCCACGCACTAAGAGATTTAGACATTAAATTTATTGAGGCTGATGTGGGCGATCGCTTTGTGATGGAGCAAATGCAAAAAAGCGGCTCAATATTAGGTGGCGAAGGTTCAGGGCATATTATATGCCTGAATAAAACCACCTCTGGCGATGGCATTATTTCTGCTTTGCAAGTATTAGAAGTACTGGCAAAAAGCCAATCCAGCCTTGCTAAGTTAAAGCAATCAATGAGTAAATATCCCCAAGTTTTAATTAATGTCAAAACCCAAACAAGAATTAATCTTGAAAATCACACCAAGCTACAACAAACTCAACTCGAAGTTGAGCAAACACTTGGTGATGAGGGTCGAGTATTAATTCGCGTTTCAGGCACAGAGCCACTTATAAGAGTAATGGTTGAAGCTAAAGATAAAATTATTGCTCAGCAAGACGCTGAAAAACTATCAAACATTTTTAAATAGAGTAGAAAACACAATCTATTTGCATGTCATTTGGAAATGACTCGTCTTGAATTGTTATTTTTTTTTCTAAATTTAACAAGCGTTTTTTAATTGATAATTCACCGCCATAACCAACCAGTTCTCCATTACTGCCAATAATACGATGACAAGGAATGATAACGCTAATAGAGTTTGCACCGTTTGCGCTAGCAACTACCCGAACAGCTTTTTCATTATTAATATTTTTTCGCTAGTTGTAAGTAAGTTGAGGTAATACCATATGGTATTTTTATTAGCGCGCCAAACATTTTTTTTGAAAATTAGTACCTACTAACAATAAAGGAATATCAAAAAAAATTTCTATTACCTGCAAGATAACTGTTAAGTTGTTTTTTAGTTTTTGTTAAAATTTTGTCATTCCGTTCTATAAATTAAGCTTTTAATCCATTTTTAATTCTATTATCAATAGTTGTTCTCATTTGTCGGTATCTAAAATCAAGAATACAAAGTTTGTCATCATAAGAACCAAGAATTAGTTCGCCAATTTTTGTTTTGTAATATTGGATGTTGATTTGCTTCATTTTACGATTTTTCTTTTCTTAAGAGTTATAACGCTTGAATTTAAAGAACTGGCAAATTACCTAATGAGGATTAATCTGGAAGTCTTACAACAAGTTCCATTTCAACTTGAAAATCAGGTGCGGCAAGTGTTTAATATCCCAATTTTCCATACAACTCTAAAGTAGAGGCTAGTCATCTTATCACGCCACCTAGGGCAAAGTGCGGTCGTTCGTTATTATAAACCCATAACCACTGTGTGGTTGCATCTTGTGCTTGCTCAACAGAATCAAACAAATGCAGATCTAAACACTCTTGTCTTACTGTACGGTTAAATCTCTCAATGTAGGCATTTTGAGTTGGCTTACCTGGTTGGATGTACATTAACTCAATACCTAAGGCTTGTACCCAGTCTCTTAATGCTTGGCTAATGTATTCAGGACCATTATCACATCTGATAGCCTTGGGCTTGCCACGCCACTGAATCAAACGTTCTAATGATTGAATAACTCGTCTTGCTGGCATGGACAAGTCCACATCAATATTCAAGCCTTCCCGATTGTAATCATCGACAACATTAAAAGTTCTAATGTGCCTGCCATCAGTGAGTGAGTCTGACATAAAATCCATTGACCAAGTTTGGTTAATAGTTGTTGGCACACTCAGTGCTTCGGGTTTATCTCTTTTGATTCTTCTTCTTGGCTTGATTCTTAGATTGAGCTCCAGTTCTTGGTAAATGCGATACACTCGTTTATGGTTAAATTTGTAGTCTTTAACATTACGTAGATATAAATAGCACAGTTTAAAACCCCAACGCTTGTGCGTTGCGGTTAAGCGCAGTAGACAATCGGCAATTAAAGCATTGTCATCACTGAGTTTTGGTTGATAATAATAAGTGCTTTTACTAATGCTACAAACTTCGTAAATAAGTTTGATACTTGTGTTCTTATTTTGTTCATTGATGTTTAAAGCCATCCTCACGCCACTGGGATGGCTTTAGAACTTTTTTGCTAAGGCATCCTTTGTAATTTGCAGTTTCAACTCACTCTCAGCATACATACGCTTGAATTGAGCATTTTCTGATTCTAGCTCTTTTAAGCGTTTAACCATAGAGACAAAATCTGTATCACCGTATTTAGATCTCCATTTGTAAAATGTGGCTTGAGACATTGCGTATTCACGGCATAGATCAGCCACAGATATGCCTGATTGGTTTTGTTTGAGTATGTTGACTATTTATGACTCTGTATATCTTGATTTTTTCATGTGAAAACTCCTTATTTTTTATTATAGAATTTTCTACTTTAGAATGGTGGTTTTTTGGGGTATTACATTTCATCAAGTGGACGATTACGCCATTCAATCGCTTGGGTGATAACCGCCTGCTGAGTGACATTGGATACCAATGTTGCTGAGATGTCTACATCATACATTTCTTTAAAGGTTGAGACGATGTCACGGGTACCTATGCCTTTGGCATATAGGCTTAATATCTGACTATCAAAAGCACCCAATCGGCGTTTGACCTTTTTCAATAATTAAAGGTTCAAAGCTACCTCTGCGGTCTCTTGGGATAGCAAGTTCAACTTCACCATGATTGCCTTTGACGGTTTTAGGGTAATAGCCATTACGAGCATTGCTGTCTGTATTAAGCTCGCTGCTATTTTGCCCATATTTTGGATAACCAAGATGATGTTCCATCTCAGCACCTAATGCTGCTTCAATGGTCATTTTAACCAGTGAAGCAGCTAGATCTGCTAAATCATCTTGGGTGTGGATGTCTTTGGCAAGTTCATCAGCAAAAGCACGGAGCTTTTTCTGGTTGATGCCTGTGTTGTTAAGTTGCTTTTTTTTGTTTCTTGGTATTGTGTTACTCATGTTTTTTCTCCTTTTCGGGGATTATAAAATATGAGGGTTTACACAATCTGGTTTACAGGGTCTGAGTTATATCTACTTGTATAATTACAAAAGGATTCATTCAGCGATTGGGTATTTAACACCTGCTCAAAAGATGGCTGAATTGAAAAAAGCGGCTTGAAATGTGTCCAAGTAGGTTAGAGCATTGCAAACTTGGTAGTAGTTTTGTAAACTCAGTTGAAGCTTTGAGCGCACTGGTTGCAATAACTTACGCGATAATTGCTATTGCTAAATACCAGTACGCCATTATTTAGAACTGTTTTTCTTTTCTTGCTGAGGCTCTTGTTTAGTAGGGCAGCCATTGTGCAACCTCCATTTTTGTTCATGACCAATAGCAATTGCCCAGCTTGGTGCCGGCACTCTTCAACTGATTTTGTTGTTGTGTTTTCTTCTTTAACAGTATTGTTATTAACAGCAAAAAAAGAAAATGACAGTAAACTGCTGCCAAGTATTAAAACCAACGAACTTGCTAATGTCTTTAAGTTTTTCATAGGGGCCTCCTTATGATTAATTAAAAATAAAAAACTCAACAATATCACCAAATATTAAGTAAAGAAGCGCCAGTACTGATAAAGCAAATATTGCCTTTTGTGCTAAATTTAAGCTTTGAATTGATATCCGTGCTTTGCTTAAATCACACGGTCCTCCTGGACAATATTGAGCCTCTTGCTTGTGACATAGGTTATAAATTTTACAACCCACATAAATACCAAACACTACTTCAAAGAATAATAACCCCAAACACGAAGCACAAACAAGAATATTAACCGGCCCTCGAACATTATTAAGCACCACTAAATAAAACATAATAAGTGCCAAAACAAAGCCCATGCCCATCTTTTTTGTGGCGCACCAACGTATTCTGGTGTTTGGTTATTAACCATCCAACGACCCATGACCATGGATGGGGCATATTTAGGATTTAAAAAAATCAAACAAAAATACAATGCCTGTTGCTGCTCTTACCTCGCGCTCATTGAACACAAGTACCTCATAGCCTTTAATTTTATCACTAGATGCAAACATGCCATCCCTTGTCTTTAAGTTATTACCTTCTTAAACTAAACCATCTGCCCAGCCACCCAGCCAGATGACCAAGCCCATTGGAAATTATAACCGCCTAATTGACCTGTCACATCAACAGTTTCACCAATAAAATATAGACTAGGTTGCTTTTTAACTTGCATGGTTTTGGAGGATAACTCATTGGTATCAACCCCACCTAAGCACACCTCAGCAACACGTAAGCCCTCAGCGGCATTTGGATAAAGTTGCCAATTATTAAGCGCACGCCCAAAAAGAGAAAGCTCACTTTTATTAATTTGACCCAGTGGTGTGTTTTCCAGTGGGGTTAATAATAATGTATTTGCTAGTCGCTGCGCAAGTCGTTTAGGAAAGTGTACTGATAAAACGGTTTTTAATGTTGCTTTACCTCGCGTTTGTTGTTGTGCAATTAACCAATCAGTTGCGTCAATGTCTGGCAATAAATTAATGCTTAGCTTGTCACTTGAATGCCAAAATAAAGAGATTTGTAAAATAGCAGGACCACTAATACCTTTGTGCGTTATTAAAATAAAATCTCGAAAGGATTGTCCGTTACATCCAACCACCACCTCTAACGACAAACCTGATAAACCTTTGAAGTAACGATTAATATCATTAACATGGAAAGTCAATGGCACCAGTGCTGGGGTAAAATCAGTCGTGTTAATATTAAATTGCTTAGCAACTTGCAAGCCAAAATCAGTAGCACCTATTTTAGGAATAGAAGCGCCACCAGTTGCAATGACCAAAGTATTTGCTTGATAATCACCTTGATTGGTTTTAAGGTTGTATTTAGTATCGAACTCTAGACTTGTTACTAAAACGTTAAAAACAAAATCAACTCCTACTTGGATACACTCATTCAATAACATTTGTAAGATTGCAGCTGATTTTTGATCGCAAAACAACTGGCCTTGTGTTTTTTCATGCCAACTTAGATTGTGCTTATTCATCAATTTTATAAAATCCCACTGCGTATAACGCGCCAGTGCAGATTTATGAAAATGTGGGTTGTGTGATAAATAAGCCTCTGGCTCAATGGCAAGATTAGTAAAATTACAACGACCACCCCCTGAGATAAGAATTTTTTTACCTGCTTTATTGGCTTTATCAATAACTAAAACTTTTTTATGCCGCTTACCCGCCTCAATTGCACACATAAGCCCTGCTGCACCTGCACCAATAATAACAACCTCATAAGGCACTAAAATAATGACTGAATGGTTTTAACAATTGGCTTAGCATCCCACTCTAGTGCGCCGCGGTAAGTGTATCTAATTTTGCCATTTTTATCCAGAAAAAAATTAGATGGATAAGCATACACATCCCAATCTTTCACCGCCTGTCCAGAGTGGTCAAGCATAATTGGTAAATCAAACTTTACTTTTTTCATGGACGCGTCTATTTCTTGTTTTGACTCGCCGACATTCACCGTAAGAATCTTAAATGGCTTATCTTTCAGTATAGTTTGCAACCTAAC
The DNA here is from genome assembly GCF_016592615.1 of Isorropodon fossajaponicum endosymbiont JTNG4. Lineage (NCBI taxonomy): Bacteria > Pseudomonadati > Pseudomonadota > Gammaproteobacteria > Isorropodon fossajaponicum symbiont. The sequence continues at coordinate 1,427,966 of NZ_AP013043.1, read as the reverse complement.
CAATGATGGAATTTCTTTCACACAGGGTTTGCACCAATTCGCCCAAAAATTAATTAAGATCACTTGATTATCAAAGTCTTTAATATTTAATAATTGCCCATCAATTGACTTGAACTTAAGACTTATGTTTGATTTACCTTTATAAAGCTTCAGTACAGGCTTGCCAAACGAAAGGCTTTGGCTATTCTTAGTTTGTTTTTTTAGCGTTACTACTTTGGGAATATCAACAGTGCTCATCAAATTCATAGCAAGTACATAAGTATTACTCAAACTTTCTTTGGCCTTTAAATCCATGGGTCTTAAGTCTTTCTCATCGTGCATATGAAACCAACCATGCGCTCCTTTTAATCGATGTGTAAATACGGAACTGCCCCCTATTTTTAATTGCTCAGAGATTTCATCTGCTCTAAAATATTTAGTACTAAATTGTGGTAATAACAAATAAATAGGCAAGTTGCTAACCGTTGAAATATCAACATATTTAGCTTTAGTGCCTAACTCTAGCTTGCCATGAATCAAATGTGGCGAATGAAAGATGTGCCCTTTAATCAAACTAGATTTAGGATTTTCTAATTGCCACTGATGTGCAATTTTAAGCGCCAATTGTGCGCCTCTACCCGAGGTTAGAAAAAATATTTTTTCAAAGCCTTTACGTTCGGCAGTTGATATAATTTCAAGCACATCTTTAACCTTAAACCGATTAATGCTGCTGCGATGTTTTGGTACCATGTAACTACTATGAAGGTCAAGCGCCCAAACATCAACATTATCAACATCAAAAAATGCTAATTGTTGTACTGTGGGTACATAGCCCTTGCTAAAACCACGTTCAGAAGGCAAACATAAAAATAACACTTGTGTGTCTGCTGAATAAACATCAGCACTGATTGTATCGCCTGATATTAATTCAAACTCGGTGCTTTGTCCACTATGAACAAGTGGTGCTAATAAAATCAACAGTAAACTAAACCACTTCATTAAGCGTTATACATTTCTAAAATATAATACAAAGTCATGCCTTCAGATGACCTAGACGGACCTAGTACTTTTGCAGCATACAGATGATTACCAGGGTCTGATTTCTCCATAGCAATGTCTAAATCTTCAACCACTTCAACATTATTGGACGGTACACGCTCACGCTTAATTCTTGGAATTCTGACCACAGCAAATACTTCTTTAACAACGCTAATACTTGGATGTGGGTCTAGTGAATAGCCCTTCATGGTGTCTTAATCATAATTTTTGCACCACAAACTTGATTAGCAGGTACTGCAACATGGATTTTTTTAGGCAAATCTAGCTCCATTGCATTAACTCGACGAGCAAACTCTTGCTTATCTACAACTTCCAATCAATAAGGTATCGTCTGTAAAGATTTGATTATCCACCGCATAAGACATGCAGCCATCTGTATGCCCAGGGGTTGTCATAGCACTCAAAATATAAGCGCCAAATGATAAAGTATCGCCATCATTGAGTAAAATATCCACACAAGTAACTTCATTGGCTGAACCTAGTATACAATTTTAGCCTGTGTAAAGTGCTGTTTTAATGGACAAGAACTGGTAATGTGATCAGCATGCACATGTGTTTCAAGAATATATTTAAGATTCAAACCCAATTCTTCAATCAAGCCAATATCACGTTGCTTAGTTTCATCTACCGCATCAATGATAATAGCGTCCAAAGTTTGCATATCTGCCAAAAGATACGTATAAGTTGAACTGATTTTTTCAAATAAAGGACGTAGTAGTAAACTCATGGCAATACCTTCTTAAATGGTTTAACAATAATGCTAGCATAGGCACCAGACTCGATATAAGGATCTGCATCTGCCCAAACTTTTGCAGCCTCTAAAGAATCAAATTCTGCCACCACTAACGAGCCTGTAAAGCCGGCGCTACCTGGATCATTAGTATCAATGGCAGGATGAGGACCTGCCAAAATTAAGCGCCCTTGTTTTTTTAAAGCCTCTAATCGCTTAATATGTTCTAGACGTACTAACACTCTTTTCTCTAGCGAATCCTCAACATCTTGTGAAATAATAGCATATAACATAATTTTTTTAATGCCTCTCCTGCTAATTACGCTGATTAAACAGCGCTAATAACCCAAATATACAAGCGCCTAATATATCAAAGCAACATATCTTTTTGAGTATCCCAAATATCACCTTGAGAGCCTAAAAAAGTTGCTCCCGACTCTCCACCTTCAGTAATGACATAAACCATTTCAATTATTTCATAACTTGCCGCCCAAAAACCTAGGGCAAATACACCCAATGGCCAAGCCATAAAGTTGTTGCTCACCCACTTTTTACGCACACTAATCTCAACCACAGCATAGGAGAAAATACCAACCAAAAAATGCCCTAAGCGGTCAAAATTATTTCGCCCTTCAGGGATAACAAAATCAAAACCCAATGTTGATAATAGATGATTACTCCAATCAAATGGCACTAGTTCAAAAGTAAAGTGCCCACCAATAGTGTGATAACACAAAAATAAACCCATTAACACATAAGCAAAATTTGAAGCTAGAATAAGTAAGCACTAAAACACCCACAACAGTCAAAACTGGAATATTTTCCGCTCACCAAGTGGCTCTATCATAAGGACTAATTGCTAATATAGTAAGCAAAACTGTATAAATTGCCAATAAAATGAGTGGCACTTTATGTGCATGTAGTCGCATTTTTTTTTAAGTAATCTCCAATACGTCTTTCATTGAGTAAATACAGCCTTTGTTAGAGGGTGCTTTATCCAGCCAAATTGCCGCACGGAGCGCCCCAAGTGCAAAGGTCATTCTTGATGAAGCCTTATGGGTAATTTCTACACGCTCGCCTTGCATAAAAAAACTCACCGTATGTTCACCCACCACATCACCACCACGAATTGTGGAAAATCCAATGGTATTTTTATCTCTTACCTGCTCAATGCCTTCTCGTCCATAAACGGCGCACGTTTTTAAGTCTCTGCCCAAGGTATCAGCAATCACCTCACCCATCTTTAATGCAGTGCCACTAGGGGCATCCACCTTAAAGCGGTGATGCGTCTCAATAATTTCAATATCGCTTTCTTCTCCCACTACTTTTGCCGCCATTTCCAAAAGCTTTAAAGATAAATTAACACCCACGCTCATATTAGGCGCAAACATAATAGGTGTATTCCGTGCAAGGGCGGTTAATTGATTTAGTTCATTATCATTAAAACCTGTCGTACCAATAACCATTTTCTTGCCTGCCTTAGCACAAATTGCTAAATAGCCAAGTGTGGCTACTGGACAAGTAAAGTCAATAAGCACATCAAATTTATCCAAATAATCAATTAAATTATTATCCTGATCAATCTTAACGCCTAACTCAACCTCATCTGATTGCTCAATCACTTCAATAATCGCCTGACCCATTCTGCCATTACTACCCGATACTGCTATTCTTACCATTTGTTCATCTTTTGTTAAATCAAGTTGTAATTATACAACGTAAAAACAATAATCACAGAAAGACCATTACATAAAACTTCTTATCTGCCTTAAATCAAAACATACCACAGTTGCTTTAATTGGTTGCTTTTGGTTTAATTCTTAAGAATATTGGGTGTTTATACTTTTTATTTTTAGTTAGTCCATAATATTTAAATGGTGTTGTATTTTTTCAATTGAATCTACTTGTTCAAGACCTTGTAAAATCCAATGATTGATTGCCTTATCAGTGTGAATTTTGGCAAATAATTGCTGTCTTTTTGAGCGTTCAATTCTGCCACTATTTGCCAGTTTGTTAATGTGGCTTAGCACAGTGGTTAATGCTAAATCGCGTTGTTGACAGATGTTTTCTATGGATGAGTCTTGTTTGATTAATCCCAAGGTTTTGTTTGATAGGTGGTGTGCAATTTTTGAACAGAGGACTTAACTTTGGCAATAGGTTCTTGAAAATCGTTTGCTCTTAAAGTGGCTAATAAATCCAAAAAACGAGCGCCATATTTTTCAAGCTTGACTTGCCCCGCGCCATTAATTTGTAGTAGCTTTTCTTCATTATTAGGTAAAAAATGCGCCATTTCTGTTAACGCCTTATTGTTAAAAATAATATAAGCTGGCATGCCCTCTTCTTTGGCAATTTCTCGCCTTAGCGTCTGCAATGCTTCTAAAATTTTCTCATCTACCGAATATTCTTGATTTTTGATTTGTTTAAATGCCTTACTTTGTGTTTGTAAATTACTTTGGCGAATGTCTACTGCTTGTTCTGACTTTAAGATTTTTTTGGCAATGTCGGTCAATTTTAAAACTTTGAATTCACCTACCATTAAAGCGTCTACCTCCAATAAACGGTCACCAATAATTTTCCACAAAGTTCTGCTGGTAGCATTGCCAATACCATGTACAGATAAATTTTGATGTCTGCTGTTTAACACTTTTTGATTTTTTGATCCCAATAAAACATCACTCTTTAATCCATCCCTACCCGCTCTACCCATTTCTTGATAATAAGCTTCCATGGTTTTAGGAATGGACATGTGCACCACAAAGCGAATGTTACTTTTATCAATCCCCATGCCAAATGCAATCGTGGCGACCATAATATCAATCTCATCATTCACAAATTCACTAAATGCTTGGCGACAACTCTTGAGTTGACAAGCCAGCATGATAGGCACGCGCCTTTAGTCCTTGGGTGCTTAAAAATGCACTTAATGACTAGGTATTTTTACGTGACAATGTATAAATGATGTCTTGTTCATAAGCATGGTTTTGCAAAAAATCTAGCAATTGTTGATGTCCGTTGCCTTGTCGGGATTGAACACTAATAAACAAATTGTCTCGATAAATTTTGCCACGAATAATATTATCACTACGTTTAAACTTTAGCTGATTAACAATATCTTTTTCTACTTGTGTGGTTGCCATTGCCGTAAAAGCAGCAATACCCACTTCAGGAAAATGAGATTTTAATAAGCCCAATTGACGATAATCTGCTCGAAACTCATGCCCCCATTCACTCACGCAATGCGCCTCATCAATGGCAAAAAATGCAATGTTAAGTGTAGCTAAAAAATGCAAAAATTGATCATTTTGCAAACGTTCAGGTGCAACAAGAACAAGTTTCACCACGTCATTTCGCAAATCATTCTGTGCTTGTATGGTTTGCTCCATATCTTGCATAGACGACATCATAACAATAACAGCGCGAATTCCTTTTTGCTGCCAAGCCATGTACCTGATCCTGCATCAATGCTAATAAAGGTGACACCACAACCACAACTCCTTCCATCAACAATGCTGGCAACTGATAGCACAACGATTTACCACCACCTGTTGGTAAAATTAGCAACACATCTTCATGATTCAAAATTTTATCCACCACTGTTTCCTGCAATGGGCGAAACTCATCAAACCCGAAAGTATTTTGTAATATTTGATGCTTACTTTTAGGCATGGATTGCTTTGTCTAGGTGTTTAAAAAAATATCGTACAATCTTCAAATAATACCATTTATAAAGAAAATTTACGAAAAAACGAAGGTTTTTAATATATGGCTCGTACTACGTAAGTTGGATATTATTTTTTAACTGATTTGAAGGCATGCAAAATGACAAAAGACAACAAGCAAAAACTCTCTTTAATTACCATCTCACTACATTGGCTCGTTGCCATTGTTTTTATTGCATTAATTGTAGTGGGTATATACATGGAGGAAAACAAAGTTTTTTTCTATACCCAATACACAAATCAATCGGCATTCTACTCTTTAACGTTATTTTAATATGGGTAATTTGGCGCATTAAAAATGGCTGGCCTGTACCTGTCAGTCAATATAAAAGAATTGAACAAATAGGCGCAAAAACCATTCACTGGATGTTAATTATTGGCACAGTGATGATGCCAATCTCCGGTATGTTAATGTCAGGTGCAGGTGGACATGGCTTATCTATCTTTGGCTTGGAGTTGCTAGCAATCAATCCGGATGAATGGAATCCAGGAAAAGTGATACCACTTAGTAAATCTCTTGCAAGTTTGGGTAATACCTTGCACGGATTGGGTGGAAAAATAATGATATTTTCTATTACATTGCATATCATCGGTGCGTTAAAACACTATTTTATCGATAAAGATAGCACCTTGCATAGAATGCTTGGTAAAAAGTAAATATTTGAGGCTTACAACCGAAGACTTTAAGTTAATATCTCGTATCAATTAGTGTCAGTAAGATATTTTATGTGACCTAACTAAAATATAAGGAAATAACCATGAAAAAACAACTATTAATATTAACCCTAACAACAACTTTATTGTTAACAACAAGTAGTTATGCTTTTAGCGATAATGGCAAAACATGTGATCAAGACCCTGTGAATAATGCTGATAAAAAAAATTACCTTGGATGAATTTATCACACTTAAAAAAGCAAAATTCTCTCAAATGGATACGAATGGTGATGGCGTATTAACACAAAATGAAATGAGGAATTATAGACGAAATCAACATCAACCAATGAGGAGGATGTTTTAATTACGCTTACTAAAAGTAACTCTCTAATAATTTAATGAGCGTTATTAGTAAGAAAAATGACGAATGCTTGATGATTTTGATTCAAAAACACCATCATCAGGTATTTGATATTTTGGTTCAAAGACATCATCAGCGTTTTTATGCTATGTCTTATCGCATGTTGTTCAATCAAAATGATGCTCAAGATATTGTCCAAGAAGCCTTTTTAAAACTTTGGAACAATCCTAATAGTTATCAATCTGAAAAAAGTCTTTTTACCACTTGGTTTTATAGAGTGATTGCTAATTTGTGCCTAGATTATAAGAAAAAAATTAAAACACAATTAATTGAACATATTGACCATGTCGCAGACCCGTCCGATTTGGAAGAAAATTTAGAACAAGAATAAGCGCAATTTAATCTTAAACAAGCCATTATTTCATTGCCTAAGCGACAGCGTTTAGCAATTGTTTTATGCTTTTATGAAAACATGAGCAACAAACAAGCTGCTCAAATTATGAACATCCGACTTAAGGCCTTGCAATCATTACTCATGCGTGGCAAGGCACAACTCAAGCAAAAACTTAATCTATAATAAAAATTATGTTTAATAACGATAAAGAACTCCAATTACAACTTAACAAGCTAAAGGTTCAAGCACCCTCTGCTTATGCCATTCAAAATATTATTAAAAAAAGAAAAGCTCAATCAAACGCCTACATGCCTTCAGAAGTCATGGCGTTAAGTCTATTAATACTACCGAAAAAAATAATACTGATATTTATTTTAATCCTAGGAATTGTTATTGGCTGGGGCTCAACTAACGATATAGCAGACCAAGACGCTTATTTATTTTCTGATTATCAACAAGGTGCTTTTTATGAGTAAAAAAATTAAAATTATTTTAACCATTTCACTACTGTTAAATATTTTACTAATCGGCTTTCACATTGGCATGGTCATCATAAAAAGCCATTACATATAAAATTCTCAAACAGCTTGGCGTATTTACCCAATGCACAACAACAATTAAAAGAAAAATTACAACTATTTCAACAACAAGAAATAACCAATCATAAGAAAACCAGGCACTTATATTCAGATATTTTTAATCTATTATTAGCGCCTGTGTTCGAACCAAGTTTATATGAGGAAAAAAGCCAACAACTAGCGCAATTAAAACGGCAAAAGGATAAATTGATAAAAAACTTTATTAAAGAAACGGCGCTATCATTAGACCAACAACAACGCAAAAGATTTTTTCGCGCCTTAAGATTAGCCACATAAACAGACAAATGTTTTTACAAATTATCTTCTAAAAAGCCATTTTTCTTAGTTATATTGTCTAATTCTTGCAAGGTTTTAAGCAGTTCGTCCATTTTATCAATCGGCATAGAATTAGGGCCGTCGCTCTTGGCATTCCCAGGATCTGGGTGGGTTTCCATAAAAATACCACTAATACCAACAGCAACGGCCGCTCTTGCCAGAACTGGCACCATTTCTCGCTGACCACCTGAGGTTGTGCCTTGTCCACCAGGCTGTTGTACTGAATGCGTAGCATCAAACACCACGGGGCAATTTGTACTACGCATACTTGCCAAACCACGCATATCAGAAACCAAAGTGTTATAGCCAAACGAAGTGCCACGATCACACACAGTAATTTGTTGATTGCCTGTGGCACGAGCCTTTTCAATCACATTGTTCATATCCCAAGGGGCTTGAAATTGGCCTTTTTTGATATTAACAGGCAAGCCCTGTTTACAAACATTTTGAATAAAATTAGTTTGACGCACCAAAAAAGCAGGTGTTTGCATCATATCAACCACACTTGCCACTTCATCAAGTGGTGTGTCTTCATGAACATCGGTTAAAACAGGCACACTAACTTCATCTTTAACTTTTTGCAAAATTCTTAGACCTTGCTCCAACCCCAAACCTCTAAAACTATTGGCACTGGTTCGATTTGCCTTATCATAGGATGACTTATAAATAAAGTTGATGCCTAAATCACTGGTGACTTTTGCCAAATAAGTCGCTGTTTCCATTGCCAAAGCTTCAGATTCAATAACGCAGGGACCTGCTATTAAAAAAAATGGCTGATCAATACCTACTTCAAAACCTAGTAATTTCATGGCTTAAGTCTTGCTTAAAAATTCAAAGTTTAATTATAAGTTATACAATTCATTTAAAATACTTAATCATGACAAATACCCCTGATATTTTAAAAAAAATTATTGCTAGAAAGCAACAAGAAATTGCGCAATGTATAAAAACCATGCCTTTGGCAGAGGTTGTTGAGCAATCAAAAAACGCATCAAAAACACGTGGTTTTTACCAAGCCCTTAAAACCAAAGTAGATGCCAAGCAAAATGCTGTGATTGCTGAGATTAAAAAAGCCTCCCCCTCAAAAGGTGTTTTACGCAAAGGTTTTAACCCGGTTGAAATCGCCAAAAGTTATGAGCTAGGGGGTGCTACTTGCTTATCCATCCTTACTGATAAAGATTTTTTCCAAGGTGATAATCAATACTTAATTGACGCAAGAGCAACCGTGTCACTACCCGTTTTACGCAAAGAATTTATTATTGATGCTTACCAAGTTTATGAAGCACGCGTAATGGGTTCAGACTGTATTTTACTCATCACTGCTTGTTTAACTGACACGCAAATGAATGAGTTTTCATCATTAGCAATCTCCCTAAGTATGGATGTATTAATTGAAGTGCACAACTTAAAAGAACTTAAACGCACACTCAAACTTAACCTGCCAATGATAGGTATTAACAATCGCAATCTGCGCACGTTTGAAGTCTCTTTACAAACGACAATAGACTTATTAAAAGAAATCAAGGGGGATACTCTGGTCATCACTGAAAGTGGCATTTTAAACGCTGAAAACGTAGCACTTATGAAATTAAATAATATTCACAGCTATTTGGTGGGTGAAGCCTTTATGCGCCAGCCCAACCCAGGGCAAGCATTACGAGAGATTTTTGCATGAAAACAACCATTAAATGGATTGATAACATGATGATGGTCGGCGAATCAGCCAGTGGTCACGCTGTGGTTATGGACGGCCCTGAAGGGCTGGGTGGCAAAAATTTAGGCATTCGCCCCATGGAAATGCTACTACTTGGTATGGGTGGTTGCACCACCGTTGATGTTGTTTCAACTTTAAAAAAAATGCGTGAAGAAGTGCAAGATTGCTACGCAGAAATTACCGCTAAACGTGCAGATGAGCATCCAAAAGTATTTACTGAGATTCATATTCACTTTGTTATTAAGGGGCACAACTTAAATGACAAAAAAGTAGCCAAAGCAATCAGTTTATCTGCAGATAAACATTGCTCTGCTGCCATCATGCTAGGGAAAACCGCCCAAGTTACGCACGATTTCGAAATTCATGAATAACGCTTGGGGCTGGTTTGGCACGGTTACTGGCATTACGGGTGGCTTATTAGTAGCACTTAACTTTGAATGGTCTAAATTTGGCTATTTTTTTTTTATGGCATCGGCCATTAGTTGGATTGTTCAAGGTGCTAAAAATAATGATAATTCTCTAGTGTTGCTTAATACGGTTTTTGTTTGCGTTAATACATTAGGAATTTACCATTGGTTTTCCTAAAATCATTACTCGCTTTAACCTTTGGCTTTAGTGTTCTAGTCAATTACAGTTTAGCGCAAACAACAAATATTATCCAAACAGTCAAAGCATCAGATGTTAAAGTACTTAACCTTGAAATTAGCTATGAGCCAGGTGAAAACGTCTTTGATATTAAAAATCAAGCAGATGACATCAAAAGCCAACTGCTTTATCATGAATACCAACTAGGCATACCCATTAGTTATGACGAGCAATGGAGCAAATCAGAACAAGCCATTCTCAATGTCAAAATGAAGCTTGAAGCATTAGAGGAAAAAGTCAAATTCAAAGGCGACTGGGGCAAAATACGACTCAAACTTGACCCTAAAGAACGCTACCGAAAAATCAACCTAAAATACCAGTATGGTTTCTAAAACTCGGCATTTAAATTTTAACAACTTAGCGTATAATGTTTCTCTCACGGAGAGTTGGCCGAGTGGCTGAAGGCGCGCCCCTGCTAAGGGTGTATAGGGTTTATCCCCTATCGAGGGTTCAAATCCCTCACTCTCCGCCATTACTTAAAAAATCCTTACGATGATGACTGACACACCACTGGTAATTGCAGGAAAAACTTATCACTCTCGCTTGCTGGTTGGCTCAGGAAAATACAAAGATTTAACGCAAACAAAACTAGCAACTGAAGCCGCTCAGGCTGATATTATTACCGTTGCCATTCGTCGAACCAACATCGGGCAAGACAAAAACGAGCCAAATTTATTAGACGTTATCAGCCTCGATGAATACACCATTTTGCCTAATACTGCAGGTTGCTACACCGCTAAAGATGCCGTACGTACGTGCCAATTAGCACGTGAACTTTTAGGCGGGCATAATTTGGTTAAATTAGAAGTATTAGGCGATGAAAAAACCCTATACCCCAATATTGTTGAAACCCTATCTGCTACACAAACCCTAGTTAATGATGGTTTTGATGTTATGGTTTACACCAGTGATGACCCAATCATTGCTAAAGAATTAGAACGCATCGGCTGTTGCGCCATTATGCCACTTGCCTCACTCATTGGCTCAGGCCAAGGCATTGCCAACCCAGCAAACATTAAACTCATCAAAGAGCACGCTAATGTACCCGTACTGGTTGATGCTGGTATTGGTTGCGCCTCAGATGCTGCCAAGGCTATGGAGCTAGGCTGCGATGGCGTACTAATGAACTCAGCCATCGCCAATGCCACCAATCCAGTCTTAATGGCAAGTGCCATGAAACACGCTGTCATTGCAGGGCGTGAATCCTTCCTTGCAGGTAGAATGATGAAAAAAGCTTACGCTTCAGCCTCATCCCCAATGGAAAACTTAATTTAACTAGCTATGGGTAATTCACTTTGGTTTATTACTTTACTACAAGAAAAGCCGTTAGTTGACTTTATGATTGGTTTGGTTTTTTAGCCATTATGCTTGGCTCTAAAAATTTAGCTGTTTATTTTTATGCTAAACAAAGAAGGAAAATCACCAATGGCTTCTGCATACTGCACTGCACCTTTTAGGGAAAAAACGCAAGTGGTATTGGCGGCAATGCAACCAAACTTAGCACTGGCAAATAGCCGCTAACAATAAATAACACAATTGTAATTATTGTTAATGCAATAAATAACCCATAAATTATGTTACTGGTTTTTACACCGTAAGCAATGGGAAAATGCTTTCTACCAACATTAGCATCAGCATGAATATCAGGATATTGATTAAGTAAAAGAAGGTTGTTGACTAAAAAGAAAGGAATGATTGCAATAAGCCAAGATTTTGGCATGTTACCCCCCTCTAGCGCAAATTGAGTGCCTACAACCATAAGAAAACCAAAACCAATTCCCGGTGCTATCAAACACAAAATGGGATTTTTATTAATCCAATCAGTGTATGTAACAATCAAAACAACACCTAATGGAATAACTTCTTTCCCATGTTCAAAGGCAAAAAATACGCCAATAATAAGCACAGTATTGGCCATTTCTGGATTCTCTGGAAGAGCGCCAACTACCCCCACTAAATTGTGTTCTTGTTGTTGCTAGATCCAATCCACTCTTGAAATCGAAATATTCATTAAGGGGTATTAACACTAATATGCGCAAATACAGCACCAAGCATCGTAAGCGCGAACAACAAGTGGTTTATACTGTGGTTGGGCTTGCTATGGTGATACTCACCCCTAAAAATACGCAAACTAGGGCTAATAATAAAAATGGAATCCTTATTGTCTTAGCAATTGTATTTAATTTCATGTCTGACAAATTAAGAACTTAATCCGGAAAGTTTTTTTCCTCTTTTTCCTCTTCAGGTTTTTTAGTTCGTACACCAGGCTTGGACAGAACTTCTAAGAAAAAAGAATCTAAACCTTCTGCATCAGCCTCTGAAATTACTTTGTTAATTTCAGAAACATGGATCACGCCACAAGAAGCCTCGTCAGCACCATAGCGACAATCAAAGTCCCAAAAATCTACCTCTTCAGGTCGTTTTTTATTACGCTCACGTTTAATATACTTTTTAAGTTCGTATTTAATGGCTTCAACCACTCTGGGTCTTTGTTTTTTAGGGTGTGAAAAGCTGAATGTTTTTTTCATGATGTGTCTAGATAAATAGCAAGAGATTGATTATATTGTATTATCAAGCTACCTTACAAACTATAAAATAGATTCATGGATTTTTCAAAAAAATTATCAAACCTTAAACAAAATCATCTTTATCGCTTAAGAAAAATATCTGAAAATACACAAAATACTCAAATGATTATCAATGGAAAATCATTGATAAATTTTTGTTCAAATGATTATCTATCGCTTGCCAGCCATCCACAAGTTAAAGAGGCATTCAAACAAGGGGTTGATAAATTTGGGGTTGGTGCTGGTGCATCACACTTGGTTAGTGGGCATACATCGGCGCATCAGGCGTTAGAAGAGGCGTTGGCTGATTATACAAAGCAAGAGAAGGCCTTACTATTTTCAACGGGCTATATGGCAAATATTGGGGTGTTTTCTGCACTTAAAGATGAGCTTGATTGGGTCTTGCAAGACAAACTTAACCATGCTTCACTTATTGACGCTAATCATTTAATTGGTTTACCACTTCAGCGCTACTTGCATAATGATGTTGAATCATTAAAGAAAAAAATAGACAAGCAAACTGGGCAAGGATTAATTGTGACTGATAACGTATTTAGCATGGATGGTGACCGAGCTAATATTAAAAGTATTGAAAAAATTGCCAATGAGTCTGGTGCACTTTTAACGCAAGATGATGCGCATGGATTTGGTATTTTTAAGACAAATATTCCTCAAAATTCGATTTACATGGCAACGCTAGGTAAGGCAGCAGGCACAATGGGGGCATTTGTAGCTGGTAATGAGGATTTGATTGATTTTTTAATCCAAAAATCACGTCCTTATATTTATACCACAGCAATTGCACCCGCTTTATGCGTTGCCACGCTAAAAAGTTTGGAACTGATTAAACAAGGTGAGAAAAATGCTAAATTATTAGCCAATATTCGTTATTTTCAGAGCCTTTCTAAAACGTTATATTTACCCATTACAAACTCTAATAGTGCCATTCAGCCATTCATTGTGGGTAGTAGTGAAAAGGCAATTCACCTTTCAAAAGAACTGCTAAATGCAGGCTTTTATGTCAGTGCCATTCGCCCACCCACCGTGCCAAAAGACACAGCGCGTTTAAGAATAACATTAAGTGCCGACCATACACAAAGCCAAATTAAACAACTGCTCACTCAACTTAAACATGCTATACAGTAACACACAAGGTATTGGGGTTGATTTAGTGTTGCTTCATGGCTGGGGGTTTAATTCAGAGTTGTTTAACACTTTGGTTGATGATTATAAAAACCAATGTCGTATCACCATTATTGATTTACCTGGGCATGGTAGGAGTGCTAATGTTGATGGTGGGCTTGATGAGTGGTGTGATGAAATTATCAAAATTTTGCCAAAAAACCCTATTTTATTAGGTTGGTCATTAGGTGGATTACTTGCCATCAAGATTGCCAATAAAATAACGCTTTCAAAGCTTATTCTTGTTGCATCAACGCCTAATTTTATCCAAACAGACTTTTGGGAATTTGGTATAGACACAGATAATTTTGAGCAATTTTCAAGCGCTCTGCAACTGAATCTATCAAAAGGCTTAAAGCGCTTTATTAGCTTGCAAACCAAAGACAAATCAAAACTTAAAGCGCTAAATAAAGCCATTGAACAATACCTAGCAACAACACAAGCACTTAATCAGGGCTTGGAAATCTTACTCAATACAGATCTAAATAATCAACTTAAAAAACTATCTATACCCATAGAGGTAGTGCTGGGCAAATATGACACCTTAGTGCCTATTAAAATCAGCCGTTGGTACCATCAAAATAACATCAAAACATTAATATTAAATACTGGACACTTGCCTTTTTTACATCAAGATTTTGCCCTATCCTCAATGCTTGAAGTTAAGTATAATCTAAATAATACTTAACTCCGGAGAGACTGATGAGTGCACTAGTGGGTGTTATTATGGGGTCAAAATCAGATTGGGCAACCATGAAAAATGCAGTGGATATACTCAAAGAACTTGGTGTACCACATGAGGTTAAGGTGGTTTCTGCACATCGAACGCCTGACTTGATGTTTGACTATGCATCCAGTGCACTTGAACGCGGACTTAAAGTCATTATTGCGGGTGCTGGCGGTGCTGCACATTTGCCGGGCATGGTCGCAGCCAAAACCATTGTGCCCGTGTTAGGCGTGCCTGTCCAATCACGCGCACTTAGTGGTCAAGACTCTTTGCTGTCCATTGCTCAAATGCCTGGCGGTATTCCTGTTGGTACACTGGCTATTGGTGAGGCAGGTGCTAAAAATGCAGGTATTTTAGCAGCACAAATCATTGCAAATGATGATGACACTATTAGGGCAAAAATACTCGCTTTTAGAGCCCAACAAACACAAGACATTTTAGACCATCCAAATCCATCAGCCAAATGAAAATAGGCATATTGGGTGCAGGTCAGCTAGGCAGAATGCTTGCACTTAGTGGTTATTCACTAAATCATCAATTTGGATTTTCTGGCAACGCTACTAACGAACCCGCTGCATTACTTGGGCATATGTTTGCCAAAAAAAACAACTCTGATAATATTGACTCTTTAGTAGAATTTGCTGATGTTATTACTTTTGAGAGTGAAAATACTGAGGTTGGTATTGTTAAAGAAATTAACAAAAAAATACCTGTTTATCCCAATGAGAAATCCCTATTTATTACGCAACATCGTGGTCGAGAAAAGGCTTTATTTAATCAGCTAAACATTCCATGCGCACCCTATCAAATGGTAAGTTCTGAAGCGGATTTACAAGCGGCAGTTGAAACAATTGGCTTGCCCGCAATCTTAAAAACTGCAACCGAAGGGTATGATGGTAAGGGTCAATTTTTCATTCATGAAACTAGTCAGATTACCAAGGCTTGGGAAAGTATAAACGGGGTTGAGTCAATTCTAGAAGGGTTTGTAAATTTCAAACGTGAACTGTCCCTAATTGCTGTACGTGGTATTGACAATAGCCACAAATACTACCCACTGGTTGAAAATACACATCATCAGGGTATTTTAAGATTAACCATTGCACCTGCTCAAAATATTGACAAAAAGGTTCAAGAAATAGCGCAACATTATATGCAAACTTTACTTGACGAAATTAATTACGTTGGCGTTCTGACCATTGAACTATTTGACACTGAAAACGGCCTGGTGGTGAATGAAATGGCGCCACGGGTACATAACTCTGGACATTGGAGCATAGAAGGGGCTAACACCTCACAATTTGAAAATCATATTCGTGCTATTACTGGCATGCCCCTTGGGGATACTACGCCAACGCATCTATTTTGTGCAATGATTAATATTATTGGTCAGCTTGGAGATATTGATGCCATTCTTGAAATGCCAAATGCGCACCTACATTTATATGATAAATCTGAACGTAAAAACCGAAAACTTGGTCATATTAACATGACCGCCAATTCTCAAACCGAGTTAGAAGATAGCATTGCAAAGTTAAAAGACTTTTTGCCTTAACAAGTATTAGCTAAAATGCTTATTTAGATAAGTGCTAATGTCATTAGATTCAAACATCCACTGCACTTCATCACCCTTGGTAATCTTTAAGCAAGGCACTTGAACTTTGCCAGTCTCTCGTTGCATTTCATCTCGAAACTCACTGCCAATAGTTTGTGCATTACGCATAACAATATTTAGATTCAATCGTCTAATCATTCGGCGAGTTTTGATACAAAACGGACAACCAAAAAACTGATATAATTCAATATTAGTAGTTTGCTCATCTGCTTTTTTCTGTTGCGCACTAGTGCGCTTAATTTTTCCAGCTGGAATCAGCCAACTAATAAAAGCAATAATAGCGCCTAAGCCATTCCTAAGTCCTTTTAATAATAATTTCATATTTTTGCCTCATATGCGGTTAATGTATTTTCTAATAAGGTAGCAATGGTCATTGGTCCAACACCACCTGGTACTGGAGTAATCCAGCTAGCAACTTGCCTAACAGATTCAAAATCAACATCGCCAACCAATTGATTATTATCCAATCGATTAATTCCCACGTCAATCACGATAGCACCTGGTTTAATCCAGTCGCTTTGAATCATCTTAGCAATACCAACTGCAACGACAACAATGTCTGCCTGTTTTAATTTATTAGAAAGGTTTTTAGTTTTGCTGTTGCAAATAGTAACTGTTGCTTGAGCATTTAACAACTCACACGCCATCGGGCGACCAACAATATTAGACGCACCCACCACCACACAATTTTTACCCACTAAATCCACGCCAATGGTTTCGAACATCGTCATCACACCCTTGGGTGTGCATGGTCGTAAAAAAGGTTTATTCTGCATCAATTTACCAATGTTTTCACTATGAAAACCATCTACATCCTTTTTAGGTGAGATAGCTTCAATCACTAAATTAGTATCTAAATGTTTAGGTAGTGGTAATTGCACCAAGATACCATCAATTTTATCACTATTGTTCAAACGCTCAATTTCAGATAATAATTCCGCTTGAGTGGTATTGGCGGGGTTGTTAATTTTTTCTGAATAAAAACCCACCTCTTTACAAGCGTTGTCTTTATTACGAACATAAACTGCCGAGGCCCCATCATCGCCAACTAAAATAACTGCTAACCCTGGCTTTCTATCAAGTGTGTCAACTTTTAATTTAATGCTTGCTCGTAAATTCTGTGCAATTTTCTTGCCATCAATAATATTCATAATTCAACTCAACTCTTTTCTTACTTTATCTAAATCACGTTGCGTATCAACACCATGCCCAATACTAGCGCAAGCCAATGCCACATGAATATCAACCCCTTCGTTAAGTACCGTTAATTGTTCTAATTTTTCAACTTGCTCATAGGAAGAGCTGCTCATGGTTAAGTATTGTTTGATAAACCCTGCTCGATAAGCATATATACCAACGTGTTTAAAGCACAACTTTAAATCAAAATCCTTTGCTTCTCTAAAAAAAGGAATGGCAGCACGTGAAAAATATAAAGCCTTGCCGGCTTTATTAAAAACCACCTTAACGCAGTTAGGGTCAAGATACTGTGCCTTATTAGCAATTTGCTCATATAAAGTTGCCATGTGCATAGGACTGGTTGCCAAGTTATTAGCCACTTGATCAATCACACTTGGACTTAGCATTGGCTCATCGCCCTGCGCGTTAACAATAATTTCATCATCATTAATACCTAACTCTGCTAGCACTTGTGCAATTCTTGATGTGCCAGAAGTGTGGTGTTTATCAGTCATACAGGTTAAAGCGCCAAAATCATTAGCAACCGCTTCAATGCGCTTATCATCAGTTGCAATAATGACACGATTTGCACTACTATTGATTGCATTTTCATAGGTTAATTGAATCAAAGGCTTGCCATGAACATCTTTAAGCAGTTTGGCTGGCAATCTGCTTGATGCGTATCTAGCAGGGATAATAACGGAAAAATCCATTACTTTTTATCAATACCTTGCTCTAATTGACGCGCCTCTTCAACTAGCAAAATTGGAATACCGTCCTCAATTGGATAGGCTAAGCCACTCACTTCACAAATAAGCTCATTGCCCACTTGTTTAAGTGGGGCTTTGCTTTTAGGGCATACTAATAATTTTAATAAAGTGTCGTCAATCATAATTTAGCGTCTAGTTTTTTAAAAAAATCATCGCTCAAATTAGCCTCAACTTGCAAGTACCACATTTGATTGTGTGCGAATCGCCTACATTTTACACAATCCTTAGCAGTCATAAGAATTGGATGATTGTTCTCAAACGCTAAATCACTTTGTTGATAAGTATAATGGTCAGCAAACATATGGGACTCTAAATTAATGCTCAATCCAATTAATGCATCAAAAAAACGTTGAGGATGGCCAATGCCAGCAACACCATGACAATATTTACCTTTAAAATAATCCAGTGGTTTTTCCTCACCTGTTTTAACATTAACAAACATTTTTAATGCTAGTTCAGTGCTAAACTCACCTGCACACAAACTAGCATTATTTATCACAAAATCAACACTTTTAAGTCGGGTGGTTGACTCTCTTAACGGACCTGCTGGCAAAAAAAATCCATTGCCAAAACGCCAAGTGCCGTCAACCACAGCAATTTCTACATCTCTATCCATTTTGTAATGTTGTAAACCATCATCACTGATGATTAAATCAACCTGACATTGATTGATTAAATCCTTAACCGCTTGCGCCCTGTTCTTATTGACCATCACCGGCAACTCTGTTTGCAAGGCAATCAGTAACGGCTCGTCGCCTGATAAATGGACATTGGTGTCCTTATTTACCAATAAACTGCCTTGATGATGCGCACCACCATAACCACGCGACACTATACCTACTTGCCTACCTTGTTGTTTAAAATATTGCGCCAATGCAATCACGATTGGTGTTTTCCCTGTACCACCCACTGTAATATTACCCACCACAATCACAGGATACTTAAATTTTTGAACCTGAAAAAAATTAACTCGATAAAGCCATTTTCTAAACACTGATACCAAATAAAAAACACCTGAGACTGGCAACAGCAAATAATTAATAATACCTCGGGTATTTAAATTCATTGTGGTCTAATACTCGTTTTGAGTTTGATATTTTTTCTCGGTGAATTTCAATACCCCTGCAGCAGGCAATATCAAAATTGAGACAACCATAATGAGTAAATTAAACTTATCATTCACCATCAAAGATTTCATATCAATGACCAAGAAACGAGTAATGGCAATAAATATCAAAAAAATCACAGGCATTTTATGGGTTTTAAAATAAATATCCGTCATGCGCCTAGCTCTAGATAAATAAAAGTAAAATATCTTTAAGTGATGCAAAACCCGACTCATGCTGCATAATAATCAAATACTCATGAGCAGCTGATGACCAAACAATTGTTGCACCCACCACAAACAATCCCACAACGTGGAATATTTCAATAAGAATATCACCCAGTTGATCAATGTTATCTTTCATTGTTGAATTAGCCATATACCCCTTTATTTAGCCATTTATAAAGTACTAATTATGACAAAATACCACACCTGTAGGTAGGTTTTCTAATCAACGCTTAAGAAATCATAAGATTTAGCCTTAGCCACCATATAAATAAATCCACCATGGGTTCTCACTTTAAAGCTATTATCCTAGATAAGTTATTCTTATACCGCCACCGCCACTTGATCCGGTGTTTATGCCATAAACCCAACTACCATCAGGATTATAACCATTTTCTCCTTTGCCAAGCTCAAGCACACCTAGCGAGCGAGCCTCTCTATCTAAGTTGGTTATTTCCCCGCCATTTGATGTGCCGCCATCCCCCGCCCACAACCCACCTGTGGTAGCACTCACACTTTGCGTACCGCCAAGACCATCATTTGATGCTGTGCCAATACCACCTTTACCATACGAAGTACAGGAAATACTACCTGCAACACCTGCACCAACCGTAATTACTGGCTAGGCCATTCCAAGCATCAGCACTAATTCTAAATGACACTGTACCATAGGCAGGGATTGTGCTAACTTCTGAATAAGCCTCTTTGATATTTAGATAACGATTAGCCCAATCTAATGTAGGAGCAGTATCAAAAGAAAATGCAGCAATGAATCTTTTAACCAGGCAGAGAAAATCACTTTAAGTACTGCAAATGGCACTATTACAGCCCATAAAATTAATATTAAAGAATTTACAGTGGGTGCAATCACAAAACAAGATTTTCTCATTGCTGTTCTACCACAAGCAAAACTACCTTCCAATATTGATGGTTTATTAGGCACTGATTGGCTCCAAGCCTTTTACTTTGTAATTGATAAAAAACAATTATTATTACGCCTTACACCTCATTAAATTCATGATTGCTTAGTTTTTTTTAATCAAAACCTTTCAACACAACTTGCCATTAGTGCTAAACTAATTTTAAAATCAATACAAAATTCTATTTCCATATTAAGGAGAACGCCCAATGAATTCATTGCTCATCACCAAAAGTTTCTCCCGTATTTTATTACTAATAGCAACACTCTTCACCTTATTTAACCACCACTGTTCACGCTGTTACCACTGGCTTAGTCCTCAATAAACCCACCACACAATCCTCCACAGGTTGGGGTGGTGTTTCTTCGAGAGCGGTTGATGGCAACACTAGCGGCAACTATAACCACAAAAGTACCACCAACACCCAAAACCGTCAAGGTGTGTTTGGTGGCGTGTTGATTTACAAAGCGATCAAACCATTAATCAAATCGTTATTTACAATCGTACTAATTGTTGTAAAGGCAGCAGATTGACTAACTATCGAGTCAGTGTTGCCACTGATGCTGATTTTAATGCCATCACCTATCAGCAAGACTTTCATGCCTATCCTAACCCCGGCACAACAATTGACTTAGGTGACGAAGGCACACAAGGTCGTTATGTTAAAGTCCAACTACTCGATAAAAACTTTCTCTCTTTAGCAGAAGTTGAGGTCATAGGTAATATAGACAACAAAGGCGAGAAAGGAGGCAAGGGTGATAAAGGTATTCAAACTGCAATGCTCTAACCTACTTGGACACATTTCAAGCCGCTTTTTTCAATTCAGCCATCTTTTGAGCAGGTGTTAAATACCCAATCGCTGAATGAATCCTTTTGTAATTATACAAGTAGATATAACCCTCTACATTTTGCACGACTTCACTATGATTTGCAAAACTTTGATAATTTAATCTCTCAGTCTTCAGACTTCTAAAGAAACGCTCCATGACCGCATTATCCCAACAATTACCTCGCCTGCTCATGCTTTGAGTAATGTTGTTCTTGTTGCAATAATCAATAAAAACTTTAGAAGAGTATTGAGTCCCTTGATCAGAGTGGAACATGTGTTTATTTGTATTGGGCTGGTGTCTAGACACAGCATTACTAAGCGCATCCTTTGCCAACTGAGCATTAGGCTGTTTTGACAATGCCCAACCAACAACTTGTCTTGAGCCTAAATCCAACACACTGGCTAAATAACTCCCACCTTGATAGGTTTTGATATAGGTAATATCACCAACCCAATGCGTATTAATTGATTGCTGCTCAAACACACGATTTAATAGGTTTTTTGCCTTTTTAAACATCAATCTAGTATTAGGGTAATAATGACGCTTTCTTGGGCGTATGGCAACTACATTGGCTTTTTTCATTAGCGTTGCGGTTTGGTAAATACCAATGTTATAACCTTGGTTATTCAAAACTACCCGCATTCTGCGTTTGCCATAGGTGTATCCAACTTCAATAGCAGTTTGTTTGATTAATTTAATCATAGCATTGGTGTTGTTGTTTACTCGCTTATCTTTGACTTGATAGTAATAACTACTGCGAGGAAGTTTGAGTAATGCTCATAATTCTTTAGTATTGTATTGTTGGCAAGCCTTGTTTATCTTGATAATCATATCACTTGGTGATTGTCCACAGCGAACAAGGCTGTTGCCTTTTTTAAGATTTCATTGTCCCTTTGTGCGCGCCAAAGTTGTTTCTCAAGCAGTTGTATTGTTTGTTGTTCAGAAGTCAGCGCTTTGCCTGACTCTGGTGTTTGTCCACCAAGCTCTGCTAGGTATTGTTTTCTCCATCTGCTAACTGCTGAGGAGCAAGCTCCTGATATTATCATGATTTTTTTTTTGCATTTGGGTGGGCAGCTCTTAGTGAGTCATGAGAAGGCTGATGAGCACCATGTTCGTGCCCATGCTCAATGACGATTTCTCCATTTTGGAGGTTTAATTTTTCTACTAAATTTAGATGAGTTATGTGTGCGTCGTTATTACCCTGAATGCCAATTTTTGTATTCATTTTTATAAATGTGCCTTGACGGGTAGTGCGTGTTCAAAAGTTTCGATATTGATGAATCCTTTTATTGATTTTGTGTCCATTTTAGAGTTGGGCTTATTGATGACAACAATGGTGCCAATGCCGTATTATTTAGTGGCATTTAGCACTGATAAAGAATCGTCAAAGAAGATACTTTTTTGCTTGTTCAAATGAATAGCTTTGTTTAACTGGTGCCAAAAATCTTGCTCCTCTTTAGCCATATTGTAGTCATGCGATGAAATAATAGCATCAAAATATTGAGCTAAATTAGTGATTCGCATTTTTAATTGAATGGTTTTTCTATGGGCATTAGTGACTAAATAAATGCGTTTTTTGTGTTGCTTGGCTTGTACTAAAAAGTCTAGTACAAACGGATGTATTTGGATTAAATGAGCCGCGTCTTCTTTGAGTTTGGCAATGCCTAGTTTAAACACTTTTTACCAATAATCCAAACAATACTAGTGTAGCTTACCCTCTTGCGCTCGAAGAATGGGGTAGATTTTATCTTTTGATTGTTGGTGTGTCAGGTTGTATTTATTGGCAAAGACCAAAGGCATATACTCCATCCAAAAATGCAAATCAAAATTAAGGTCTAGCAAAGTGCCATCCATGTCTAATAAAATGGTGTCTATTGAAGGCCAGTCAATGTTATTTTCTACGCCAAGTTGTGCCATTGGCATTATCCTCTAGTACAATGCCAAGCTCAGCTAGCTTGTCTCTAATTTGGTCACTTAGTGCAAAATCTTTATCAACTCTGGCTTCATTTCTGCTGGTAATTTTTGTATCAACTTCGCTGTCTGATAAGGAAACACCTTGCTTTAAAAATTTATCTGCATCCATTTGCAAAATACCAATATAGCCACCGAGTTTTTTGAGTAATTGCGCCAAAGTATTGGCTTGGTCAACATCCTTTTGACGTTGTGAATTGACTGTTTTTGCCAGCTCGAATAAAACACTCAAGGCGATGGGTGTGTTAAAGTCATCATCAAGTGCTTCATTAAATCGTATTGAGTAGTCAAAACGCATGGATACTTCCTCAGTTGCTGCGCTAGAAGCGTTGAGACCACGAATGGCGGTGTACAAACGAGATAGTGATGACTTGGCCTTATTAAGATTATCATCTGAAAAATTAAGTGGACTGCGGTAATGAGAACTCATAATGAAATAACGCAAGGTTTCACCATCATAGCTTTCTAATACGCCACGAATGGTGAAAAAATTATCCAATGATTTGCTCATTTTTTCATCATCAATATTGACAAAACCTATGTGCATCCAAGTGTTAACAAAAGTGCAATCATTCGCACCTTCAGATTGGGCGATTTCATTTTCATGATGCGGAAAAGCCAAATCCATACCACCACCATGAATATCAAAGTGATTGCCTAAGTGATGCGTGGACATGGCAGAGCATTCAATATGCCAACCAGGGCGACCCTGCCCCCAAGGGGAGTACCAGCTTGGTTCGCTGGGTTTGGACATTTTCCAAAGGACAAAATCCAGTGGGTCTTTTTTGGCACTTTCTACCTCAATCCGCGCACCCGCCTCAAGCTCATCAAGATTTTTCCTTGAGAGTTTCCCATAATTTTTAAAACGGCGCACTGAATAATACACATCACCATTATGAGCTTGATAAGCAAAGCCTTTTTCAATCAGCGACTTTATCATATAAAACATTTGGTCCGTCGTATCAGTTGCACGTGGTTCAACATCAGGCGGTAACACGCCAAGAGCGCGCTCATCTTCGTGCATGGCGTTAATAAAACGATTAGTCAATGTGTGTGTATCTTCTTTGTTTTCAACAGCGCGTTTGATAATTTTGTCGTCAATGTCGGTGATATTACGCACATATTCAACATTTGGAAAAAGCCGCCTAAGGTGACGAGTGATGATATCAAACATCACCAATACTCGTGCATGACCCATATGGCAATAATCATAAACCGTCATTCCACAAACGTATATGCCTACTTTATCGGCATTAATTGGGCGAAAAACTTCTTTTTGTTTACTTAGTGTGTTGTAAATTTTAAGCATAGAGCGGTATTTTACGTGAGTATCTATCTGATTTTGTCTTGTCAATAACAAACTCTTGCTTTTTATATGATTTATGAGCATAAGCAGTTGTATAATTAACGAGTTTTTTAATTATATAATAGGAGAAAATGCATGAGCGTTTTAGTCACACAACAAGCCCCAGATTTTACAGCTGCTGCTGTTTTAGCAGATGGTACGATTGTTGATAATTTCCAACTTTCTAGCCTTAAAGGTAAGAAAATTATGTTGTTCTTTTACCCACTAGATTTTACTTTTGTTTGTCCTTCAGAGATTCTAGCGCATCACCACAGAATGACGCAGTTTAATGACAAAGGTGTTGAAGTGGTTGGTGTTTCAGTAGATTCACAGTTTACGCATAATGCATGGCGCAACACTGCACCAGCAGAGGGTGGTTTGGGCGTTATTGATTTCCCATTGGTGGCTGATACTGACCATTCTATTATGGAAGCTTATGGCATTGTGCATCCAGCAGGTATTGCACTGCGCGCATCATTCTTAATTGATGAGAATTTTGATGTACGTCATCAAGTGGTGAATGATTTACCACTGGGTAGAAATGTTGATGAAATGTTGCGTATGGTTGATGCGCTTGATTTCCACACTGAGCATGGTGAAGTTTGTCCTGCAGGTTGGAACAAGGGCGATGAAGGCATGAAAGATACACCTGCAGGTGTGGCTGATTATTTGTCAAAACATGCCGATGAATTGTAATTAAATTTGATGTTGAATAAGGGAGTTTAGGCTCCCTTTTTTTATGGCTTATACAGAGAGGATTAGCAATGAAAATGAAAAAATATAGATGCATTGTGTGCGATTGGGTGTGCTCAGATTGGGTGCTAGTAAGGCCGAGTTTGAAATGGTTGAAATCTAGTAAAATAACTTTTTTTAAAACTGATGTAAAGGAAGAAGCATGTCAAAAGTATTAATATTACCAGGCGATGGCATCGGTCAAGAAATTATAACGCAAGCGCTTAAAGTGATTGACCGCTTGAATGCAGATTTTAATCTTGGCATGATGCTTGAACATAGCCTAGTTGGTGGTAGTGCCTATGATGAAACTGGTTCGCCTTTGCCACAAGCCACACTGGATGCTGCACGTCAATGTGATTCTATTTTATTAGGTGCTGTGGGCGGTTACCAGTGGGAATCTTTAGAGCGTAATTTGCGACCAGAACGAGGTTTGTTGGGGCTGCGCGCAGAAATGGATTTGTTTTCTAATTTACGTCCTGCGATTTTATACCCACAACTTGCTAGCGCTTCTACGTTAAAAGAAGAAGTGGTGTCAGGACTTGATTTGATGATTGTTCGTGAGCTGGTTGCAGGTATTTATTTTGGCAAGCCACGAGGTATTGAAGTGCGTGATGGGCAAAAATATGGGTTTAATACAGCCACTTATTATGAGTCAGAAATCAGACGTATTGGACACTCGGTCTTTAAAATTGCACAACTTCGTAACAAGCGTGTTTGCTCAGTAGATAAGGCAAATGTGCTAGAAGTATGTGAATTATGGCGTGAAGTGATGACGGATGTGGCTAAAGATTATCCAGATGTTGAATTGACCCATATGTATGTGGATAATGCTGCGATGCAATTAGTCAGAGCGCCTAAGCAATTTGATGTGATGGTGACTTCAAATCTATTTGGCGATGTGCTGAGTGATTGCGCAGCAATGTTGACCGGCTCAATTGGTATGTTGCCGTCAGCTTCGCTTAATCAAGATGGGTTTGGTATGTATGAGCCTATTCACGGTTCAGCACCTGATATTGCAGGCAAAGATATCGCTAATCCTTTGGCGACTATTCTTTCAGTTGCTATGATGTTGCGTTATTCACTCAATCAAGTGGACTTGGCACGTAAAATTGAAGTGGCAGTTAATACTGTATTAGATAAAGGTTATCGCACGCAAGATATTGTAACAGAAGGTGGCTTGGTTGTTGGTACGAATGAAATGGGTGATTTAGTAGTAGAGGCATTGGCATGAAGATCGTAGTCTATTCAACCAACACTTGCCCAATTTGTGTCAAAACCAAGGAACTATTAAACAAATGGAATTTACCATTTGAGCAAAAAATGATCGACGAAGACCGTGCACTTATGGTGGAGTTCTCAAAAGTGACTAACGGCGCTAGAATGGTGCCACAAATTGTTATTGACGATAAGCATATCGGTGGATTTAGCGATTTAACTGAGTTGCATATGGATGGCTTTTTTAGCTAGCATCCTACCCAAAAGGTTTATAAATCTAGCGCCTCAATCTCAAGTAGCATTTTGCCAATATGTTTGCCAAAATGCTCATCAAACCCATGCCAATTTTTATAAGCAGTTAGCTGTTTAATGGCGATAGGTTTAATTTCATAGTCAGCCAGGTCTTGCTCATAGCCTTTTTTAGCTTCATCTTGGATGATGAGTAGGTAATCTAAAAATGGCTTAACAGCATGGTTTACATTGCCTGACGAGCCATGGCCAGGTACGTAATAATCTAGACCTAAATCCGTTGCATATTGCAATACTTTGATGTTGTCATGCATGCTGGAGCTGTTGTCAAAACGACCCATGCGATTAACAAAGCCATTGTCACCTAAGAATAAAGTTCTACTATTGACATGCTCAATCATAATATCTGTATTAGTGTGTGCTTTGATGGTAGGGCTGTGGATTTTAAATTGCTCTGAGCCTATAAGTTGATGACTTGTAAATGTTGGGTGGCATCAGTTGGATAGGTGGCAATTGTGTCTTTTGTTAAGCCATCAGTTAGAGTTGCCATTAGATTGACCTAGTTATCACCTTCACCATTTTTAGCCTCAATAATCATTTATGGGTAAGCATAAATTTTGACACTGGGGTATTTTTCGATAATAATTTGATTGCCCAGTCAACGGTCGCCATGAACATGTGTATTAAAGACAGCAATAACAGGTTTTTTGGTAATTTTTTCAACTTCTTTAAGCACTTTTTTACCTACACTATAGGCGCTGCCTGGGTCAACAATAATAACACCTTTTTTGCCAATAATAATGCCAGGGTTATTCATAAATCCCTGGTTCTGTACACTTGGCTCACCAGATGGACCATGAATGATAAGTAGGTTATTGCTAAGCTTTTCAGGCGAAAATTCGCCCATGCCTTGAATAGTCCAAGCGTTTGACAAAGTTGATAAAGTTAAAGTAAATAAAAGATAGATTGTTTTCAATGCTCTCCAAAAAGTCATTGTATCTCGCATCTTATCAGGTTTTAGGAGTATGCTCAGTTAGAATATAAAACAAACCAAATAAGCCTACCCTTATTGATTATATAAGGCTAAATATGTAACAATTAGAGGGTATTTAATTATGTCAATACAAGAGATACAGCATGGCATATTTGAGAATAAATCACAAATTATTCTTCAACTAATGCAAGTTTTTTTAGTAGGTTTTGCGATTGGTATGACAAGAGTGGTTATTCCTGGTTTGGCAGATGCAGAGTTTAATTTAGGTAAGCAGCAGTTTTTATTGTTAACTTCTTTTGTGGTTGTGTTCGGTGTGGTTAAGGTTGTGATGAATCTATTAGCAGGTCGTTTGAGTGATCAATATGGTCGTAAACGCGTGCTAATTGCAGGATGGATTGTTGCAATCCCGATGCCGTTTATGATTTTATATGCACCTAATTGGAATTGGATTATGGCGTCAACCTTGTTGTTAGGCATTAATCAAGGCTTGTGTTGGTCAATGACCATTAATAGCAAGCTAGATTTAGCACGATCAAACCAAAAAGGATTGGTCAGTGGTATTAACGAATTTTCTGGTTATGTTGCTATTGCTGGCGTGGCAACTGCTTATATTGTTAATCTGATTGGCGCAAGACAAGGTTTGTTCATATTTGGTATTGTGGTCATTGTGCTTGGGTTATTTTCATCCATCTTTTATATCAAGGAAACCATGCCATGGGCTAAGTTGCACCAAAGAGGTGAGTCCTTAATGGCATAGCAAAGTCTTGACAAGTTGTTTATTCAAGCGAGTTGGCATGATAAGATTTTGCTGTCGTTGAATCAAGCAGGACTGATAGTAAAATTTACAGATGCCATGGTTTGGATATTTTTGCCCGTGTTTTTTTATCTAAGTCGCTAACGCTGATAGAAGGTGGTGCTATTGTTTCAGTGTATGCACTTGTATGGGGCGGTTCTCAGTTGATTACGGGGCCTTTATCTGATAAAGTTGGACGCACAAAGTGTTAATTGTTAGTGGTATGTGGTTATGCGGGCTTGGCTTGTTAAGCATTCCATATACGAATAATGTATTTTTATGGACATTGGAAGCTGGAATAATGGGCATAGGTATGGCCATGTTATATTCAAAATTGGGCGCTGCTGTCGCTGATTTTGCGCCAGTAGAAACACGGGGGAATACTACTGGGTATTTATCGATTTTGGCGTGATTTTGGTTATGCTGTGGCAGCATTAACACTAGGCACGACTGCACAAATGACCCAAGCATTAACAGCACCATTTTTATTAGCATCTGTTGCTATGATTGTGTCTGGGCTGTATGTCTTAATAAGACTGCCCAATCGTAAAAACCGGCTTTATATTTGGCTGTTATTGTATCAATCAATGGCATAATACCAACCATGCGTAAGAGGCCTACAGTATTAAATATTAAAACCATTGCCACAACGCGTTTTTTCAATATTGAGGAAATGGATATTGAATTTTCAAATGGTTCAAAGAGAGTATACGAGCGTTTAAAACCGCCAGGCAATGGTGCAGTATTAGTTATACCAATGTTAGATACTGAAACTGTGTTGATGATTTATGAGTATTCTGGTGGTACAGATCGATATGAACTCGCATTAACCAAGGGAAGGATTGATGATGGCGAAACACCTATTGAGGCTGCTAATAGAGAGTTAATTGAGGAAATTGGCTTTGGTGCTAACAAATTAACTTTTATCAAAGAAATGACCATTGCGCCTGGCTATCAATCTAGTATTACCTACATTGTACTAGCGCAAGATTTATATAAAGCGAGTGCACAAGGCGATGAACCGGAACCATTAGAGGTAGTCGCATTTAAGATGGTCGATTTAGAAAACTTGGTTTACAATGAGGATTTAACTGAAGCCAGAAGCATTGCAGCCTTATACATGGCAAGAGATGTGATTAACAACCAGTGACATTACGCCAATTAAACACAGCCTATGAAATCTACAAAACAATATTTGTTCACTTAAAAAAACTCAACAGCTAGAGTTTCGTTGTCTCGTTGCTATTTCTAGCATTTATTATTCCAAAGTTTATTGTAGGCATATCAAAGAAGTTAATCACATGTTGGATCATGCTGAAAGGAAAAAACTGGAAGAAAGCTCGTTTTAAAAAGATGTGGTAAGAATGATAGGGTAGTTTTGTCATTGTTAATCGTGGAAAGAACAACACTAAAAATTTCTTTGAAAGGTACCACTATAAAATTATGGAATTTCTAATTTTCCACTATTTCAAAAATTATTTACTATTTCTGCAGAGGGAATTAAACTTCACAGAATCTATTTGGGCTTAAATAAAAAAAGCAATTTGCCAACATTTAAAAAAGGTGTTGTTTGAATTTTGAGGCTAAGTAAAATCCAGATATTTTTATGCATGATAAAGGTTTAAAATAAGTGCTTAATTTTGTTGTTTCTAACCAAGGATAAAATTTGAATAGAGTTGCTATTACAGGAATGGGTATTGTTAGCAGTGTTGGTAACAAACATGGAGTCTGTTCTATCATCTTTAAAAAATCAAAAATCTGGAATTATCTTTTCAGATGAACTAAAAGAACTGAACCTGCGCTCGCAAGTCATTGGTAATGTTGATATTGATGCTGCTCAATATCTAACACACAAGCAATTGCGTTTTTATCACCTGTTGCTTCTTTTTGTGCCATTGCCATACAACAGACTGTTGAAATGTCAGGTTTAAATAAAACTGACATATCCAATAAAAATACAGGGCTTATCGTTGGCTCGGGCAGTGCTTCAAATGATAATGTCATTAATACCTATGAAACGTTCAAGCAAAAAGGTATTAAAGGCATTGACCCGTTCCGTATTTTAAAAACCATGAGTTCAACTGCCAGTGCTAATTTAGCAAGCCTATTTAAAATCAAAGGATTGAGCTATTCTATTAGTGCCACTTCTAGCCACTGTATTGGTAGTGCATTTGAACAAATTCAACAAGGCAAGCAAACTGTGATGTTTGCAGGTGGTGGCGATGAGGTGCATTGGTCATCTGCTGTGTTATTTGATGCAATGAGAGTTTTGTCTGCAACTGACAATCCTAAAAACGCATCTATACCGTTTGCTAAAAATAGAGGTGGTTTTGTGTTCTCTAGTGGTGCTGGCATTGTCGTTTTGGAAAACTTAGAGCATGCTCAACAAAGAGGTGTCAATATTCTTGCAGAGCTGGTTGCTTATGGCGCTAGCAGTGATGGCTGTGATATTGTTAAACTCAATGCCGAGGGAGTTGTTCTTGCTATGTAAAAAGCGATTTATCAGGCAAAAGACTTTGATGTCGATAAAATTGACTATATCAATGCCCATGCCACCAGCACTCAAGTAGGCGACGGTGGTGAAATTAAAGCAATCAAAGACCCTGTAAACCAGATTGTGTAAACCCTCATATTTTATAATCCCCAAAAAGGAGAAAGAACATGAGTAGCACAATACTGCAATAGTCTAATTTTATTGGTGATATTACCTATATCAAAACCTATCAAGGTGGGAGTTATTTAGCCAGTGTGTTGGATTTAGGCTCAAGACAAGTTGTTGGTTGGGCATTGTCAAAACAGCCTAATGCTCAGTTGGCAAAGGATGCGCTTAGTAATGCTGTGTCTAGACACCAGCCCAATACAAATAAACACATGTTCCACTCTGATCAAGGGACTCAATACTCTTCTAAAGTTTTTATTGATTATTGCAACAAGAACAACATTACTCAAAGCATGAGCAGGCGAGGTAATTGTTGGGATAATGCGGTCATGGAGCGTTTCTTTAGAAGTCTGAAGACTGAGAGATTAAATTATCAAAGTTTTGCAAATCATAGTGAAGTCGTGCAAAATGTAGAGGGTTATATCTACTTGTATAATTACAAAAGGATTCATTCAGCGATTGGGTATTTAACACCTGCTCAAAAGATGGCTGAATTGAAAAAAGCGGCTTGAAATGTGTCCAAGTAGGTTAGAGCATTGCACTATCAGAATTAATAGTCTTTATATTTTTTAATAAATCAACGACCTGTGTACACAATGGAACAATATGCGATACATTAGTTTTCATACGACTTGCACTAATTCTAATGAGTTTATTGTTAAAATCTATTTCATTCCATCTGAGCCCAGCCAGTTCATTCGGTCGCAGGAATAAATAAGGAGCAGTTTTTAAAGCTGTCTCTATTTGATAACTACCTTGGTAGACATTAATCATCTTTAGCAATCCACCAATCTCTTTAGGATCGGTAATCGTGGCATAATGGTTTGTCTTTGCTTTCTTGAATATGTTGCCTGGTAAATCCCTTGTTGGGTCATGCTTTATAATGCCAATACCGACACAGTAGCGAAAAACCCTGCTTGCGTGACTTTTTACTTTTTGTAGTGTTTCAATAGTGCCATTTGCTTCAATTCTTCTAAATACAACGAGTAAATTTTGTGGCTCTAGATCAATGACATTTGTTTTAAGACTTTATTTGTGTGTTTCAGACTCCAGACAGTTTTATTTTGATTGCGCCACCCATAAAACATTTCTGAAAAAGATTTAGACTCAAGTTCTCTCTTTATATTAGCTATTTTTCTTGATTTTTGACGGTATTAGGGTTGAGTTCTTGATCAAGCAACAACCTATAAGAATCTCTATTTTTTCTAGCTTCAGGTAGACTAACAACAGGATATTTTCCCATAGTCAACATTGTTTCTTTGCCATTGAATTTATATCTATAACACCAGTGCTTAATACCTTTTGGCTTTAAATTCTTAATTCATTCAACATCTTTTAATAGTGGGTAGATTTATAAAAACTAAAACAAAGTGTTAAGTTCCTATAAATGTTATGTGTCATATACAAATTATAGACATACTGAGACATAGATTTAACTTGAAGTTGGTGCCCGGGGCCGGAATCGAACCGGCACAGCTGTGAAGCCGCAGGATTTTAAGTCCTGTGTGTCTACCAATTTCACCACCCGGGCAGTTTAGTTTGTGAATTATCGACACATAAAAAGAGGCAATTATATACTAAGCATTGGTAAAATTTCACTTTTTGTCAGAGTTGAATTGTATGGGAATTGCTAAGTTAATTATTATTGTTTTATTTGTGTGGACGGGCTTTTGGCTTTTAAAAAGGTTTAGAAAACCAGCTGATCGTATTGACCAAAAATCATCGGTTAATAAAATGCTTGCTTGTAGTGTTTGTAAGGTTCATATTCCTGAAAATGAGGCAATCATTCAAAATAATAAGGTGTATTGCTCAAAAGAGCATTTGGAGTAAGTGATGAAATTTTTACTTGATTTTTTTCCTATTGCCCTATTTTTTCTTATCTATAAGACGATGGGTTTGTATATGGCAATTTATGCCATGATTGGTGCAACTTTTTTGCAGATAATGATTGCCCGCTATCGAACGGGCAAGTTTGAAAATATCCATTTAATAACATTTGGTTTATTGGTGATTTTAGGTGGTGTAACACTTGCCCTTAGAAATCCTGCATTTTTAATGTGGAAAGTTAGTGTGTTGTATGGGGTGTTTGCTTTTGCACTAGTGTTGAGTATGTGGATTGGCAAGAAAACTTTATTGCAAAGGATGTTGGGTAAAGAACTAGAATTGCCAGAAAATGTGTGGCATCAACTTAGTTGGTTGTGGGGGCTTGGGTTTACGGGCATTGCTATTGTTAATGCTTATTATGTTAATCTTGCTTTAGGTGCTAGAAAGGAGTTATTTACTACTACTGAACTTGATTCTAAAATTGAATTGACAGAGCTAGATTGTGCAAATACAATAATGGAGCAACTTTGTATTATTGCCCAGCAGACTGAAGAATCTTGGGTTAATTTCAAGCTATTTGGCACCATGGGGCTAACATTTATATTGATTGTTATCACGATAATTTTTATTAAAAAACACATTAAAGAGGATAAAAAATAATGAAACAAACGCCTTTATATCAAATGCACATAGAGTCGCAAGGAAAGATGGTTGATTTTGGAGGTTGGGAAATGCCACTTAATTACGGCTCACAAATTGAGGAACATCATCAAGTGCGCCGTGATGCAGGTATGTTTGACGTCTCGCACATGAGTGTGGTGGATTTTAAAGGCGTGCAAGCAAAAGCATTTTTGCAAATTTTGATTACTAATGATGTTGATAAGCTAAAAACACAAGGTAAGGCGTTATATAGTTGCATGCTAAATGAGTCAGGCGGGGTGGTGGATGATTTGATTGTTTATTATCAAAATGACGAATATTATCGTATGGTAATTAATGCAAGCACTACTGAAAAAGATATGGCCCGGATTAACATTCAAGCAAATGGTTTTGATGTATCAGTTGAGTGTATGTCTGATTTAGCAATGATTGCTGTACAAGGTCCAAATGCAAGGGCAAAAGTATTTGCAGCTATGTCAGGGATTGAAGAGGTTTGTGGTGAGTTAAAGCCATTTAGTGCAGCTAGTTTAGGTGGATTATTCATTGCACGTACAGGCTATACAGGCGAAGATGGGTTTGAGATTATACTGCCTTCAAGTTCAGCAAAATTTACTTGGCAAATGTTGCTTGAGGCTGGCGTTAAGCCTTGCGGCTTGGGTGCGCGTGATACTTTGCGCTTAGAAGCGGGTATGAGTTTATATGGCTCAGAGATGAGTGATGATGTTTCACCGCTTGAAGCGGCACTCACTTGGACGGTTGATCTGGTTAATGAAAATCGTGCGTTTATAGGTCGTGATGCATTAGAAGCATTAAAAGAAAAAGGCGTTGAAAGGACTATTGTTGGTCTAGTTTTAGAAGGCAAGGGTGTAATTCGTGACCATCAAAAAGTAATCACCAGTCTGGGTGAAGGTGAAGTTACTTCAGGCATATTTTCACCTACTATGGGCAAGGCAATTGCACTAGCAAGTGTGCCTAAGGGCAGTACTGGTAAGTGTGAAATTGAGATACGAAAAAAGCAAGTTTGTGCTAAAATAGTTAAACCACCATTCGTGCGTAATGGCAAAGTATTGGTTTAAATAAGTAGGCAAGTCCTGCTTGAGAAAATTTAGGAGAACAGCATGAGCGAAATAAGAGAGGATAGACAATACACACAAACCCACGAATGGATTTTAGATCATGGCGACGGCACTTATACCATGGGCATTACTGATCATGCACAAGCATTATTAGGTGATATGGTATTTGTAGAATTACCCAACGTTGATGATGAAGTCTCTATCGAGGATGAATTTTGTGTGGTTGAATCTGTCAAAGTGGCTAGTAGCGTTTATGCACCTGCTGATTTGCAAATTATTAAAGCCAACGAAGCGCTTGATGACGAGCCAGAACTGGTTAATTCTAGTTGTTATGATGATGGCTGGTTGGTTAAATTTAAGTCTCATTCAGTTGATGGCTTAATGGATGCTACTACTTATGTGAAAACACGAGACTAAAATTTAAATTGATTAACGCTTTAGTTGCCTACAAAAGTAAACCTGCGCGTATTGTTAGTCAAACAATGCATAAATTTGTATTAGAGTTTGCTGATGGTTCTTCGCGTTCGGTACGAGAAAAAGATTTCCGTTTTATTCACCCTGAATTTGCTCAAGTAAATGATACTTGCGCACATGCAGATATTGCTGTTCTTGAAGATTTTCAAGAAGAAACACTAACATTAGAAGAAATAACACAATGGTTGTTTGACGAATATAGTGCTAAGAATGCTTGGTGCAGTTGTGTTTTAATTGAAGACGGTCTGTATTTTTATTGGCAAAAAGACAAAGTTTTTATACGCCTAACTTCTCAAGTTGAAAGCATCCAAGCTAAACGCAATGCTCAAATTATTGAGACTGAAAGTCTTAAACACTGTGTGGATAATATTGCTAATAATACCTTTGATGAACAAGATTTACCCTATATTGAAGAGATTGAAAAAGTTGCGCTAAATCAATCTAAGCACGCCAATATTTTGGCCAATATTGGTATAGAAAATACGCCTGAATCTGCGTATAAATTGTTATTAAGACTTGACTATTTCAAGCCAAGTTTTAATCCCTATCCAGCGCGTTATGATATTTCTAAGGACGAACAAATTGATGTTAGTATGACACAAGTTGAGCGGGTTGATTTAACGCATTTATCTAGTTATGCAATAGACAATGCTGATTCAAATGATGCTGATGATGCGATTAGTATTGATAGGGATAAGATTTGGATTCATATTGCTGACGTGTCTTTGATTGCTGCTGCTGGTTCTGAGTTGGACGCTTACGCACAAGAACGCGCTTCTAATTTATATTTGCCCGAGCAAATTATTCATATGCTACCTATTTCTGCTACAAAAATGTGCGCATTGGGGCTGGCTGAAACGTCAAATGCTTTGTCGATAGGGTTTACTTTAGAATCAGGTGAGATTGATAATATTGAAGTGATTCATAGTTCAATTAAAGTGACCAATATCAGTTATGATGATGCAGATGGAATGTTAGCGTCTAATGAGCATTTGTCCAAATTACAAAGCATTACAAAGGTGCATAAACAATACAGAGACAATTGTGGCGCAATCAGTTTAAATTTACCCAATGTTGATGTTAGATTTAAGCAAGGTCAAGTGTCAATTACGCCACAAAGATCAAGTCAAAGTCGTGAATTGGTAGCTGAAATGATGGTAATGGCAGGTCGTGTTATTTCGAAATTTGCTACTGATAATGACATTGTTATGCCTTATGCAATTCAAGATGAAGGCGATTTTCCACAAGAAACACTGGATAATAAAGACGCGTTGTCTTTGTCTGAATCGTTTAAAGCCACAAAAAAATTTAAACGACCAGCTACATCCACCAAGCATTTGCCACATTTTGGTCTAGGTCTTAAAGCGTATTTACGTATTACCAGTCCACTTAGAAGGTATCTTGATTTGCTCGCACATCAGCAGCTTAGCTGTTTTATCAAAGGTAAAGACACATTAGGCAAGGAAGATGTTAAAAAGATTATTGGCATTCATAATGCTACCATGTCTAGTGTTGGTAGGGCAGTGCGTTCTAGTAATGACCATTATAAATGCGTCTATCTGCTTGATAATCCATCATGGCAAGGCGAAGGTGTTGTGGTAGATACACGTGGCGATAAAGCGTTATTTATGATCCCTGAACTGGACATGATGACGCAGATTAAGTTTAAAATTTTGCCCAAGCCAGATGAAAAGATAGTGCTAAAGGTGACAACCGTTGATTTAGTTGACTGCCGTGCTAATTTCAAGGCGATTTAATTGATGATTAATTTCAATTGCATTGCCTTGGTTATTTGACCAGTCTCCCAATACGTATCTAGTAAAGTCATCATTAATATGAGTGTCTAATCGGTGTGTGTGTCCGTGAATAAGATTTGCACCAGGGTATTTTTGCATTAGTTGATTGACGGTTGCCGTATTGACATCCATAATCTCGTATGATTTATGTTGTTGAGCTTTAATGCTTTTTTGGCGCAATTGGGTGCTAATTTTTAAGCGTAGTTTCGCCCCAGAATGCAGAAAAATAAATTTGGTGATTGGGTGTTGTAATACGTTCTTTAAACGCTGGTAGGCTTTGTCATCAGTACACAACTCATCGCCATGTGTGAGTACATATTGCTGGTTATTGACTTCAAGTAAATAAGGCGTGTCAATCAAAATACAATTGGTTTGCTTGGCAAAGCCACCACCTAGTAAAAAATCACGATTACCAGCCATGATAAAAATTTTAGTTTTAAGGCTCAGTGTTTTTAATGCCAAAACAACCTTTTGATAATAATTAATTGATAAGTCATCACCCAGCCAAACATTAAACAAATCTCCAAGAATAAAAAGCTGATCAGTCATAACTGCTCGCTCTTGGCAAAACTTAATAAAAAGAAGGGTTTTGTCTGCCTCATCAGCAGCAAGGTGTAAATCTGCTATGATGAGTGCTTGGCTCATTATGAGGTGCTGTATGCCTTATTGACAATAATGGGGTCATTTGGCACGTCACCATGCCCGCCCTTATTGCCAGTAGAAACATGGTTGATTTTGTCAACGATTTCAAAGCCTTCAACAACGCCACCAAATACGCAATAGCCCCAACCATCTTGCCCGGGAAAATCTAAGAATGAGTTATCAGATGTGTTGATAAAGAATTGTGAACTGGCAGAGTGTGGTGCAGAAGTCCTAGCCATAGCCAGTGAATATTTGGTATTTTTTAAGCCATTTTTGGCTTCATTTTCGATGTTAGCCTTGGTATTTTTTTCGCTCATGTCTTTTGTAAAGCCACCACCTTGAATCATAAAATTTTTAATCACACGATGAAAAATAGTGTCGTCATAAAAGCCATCATCCGCATAATCAATAAAGTTCTGTGCACTAACTGGTGCGTTTTTAGTGTCAACGTGAATGTGAATATTGCCCATGTTGGTTTCAAAAATAACCATGTGTTAAAATCCATTTGAAGAAAAAATGTAATTATACGTTAGAATTTCATTAAACAAACTTCACAAAGCTAAACGTTCAAGTATAATTACGTCCTTTTTTAGCCAAGCATATTTAGGATTAGTTATGTACGCAGTTATTAAGACAGGTGGTCAACAATTTAGAGTTGAACAAGGCACAACTTTAAAAATTGAAAAATTAGAGATTGAGTCTGGTAAGACAGTTACTTTTAAAGAGATATTAATGGTTGCCGATGGTGATAATGTTCAAGTGGGTACGCCTTTTGTGCCTAAAGCAACTGTTGAGGCAAAAATTATTTCACAAGGCAAGGGGAAAAAAGTACACATCCTTAAATTCCGTCGCCGTAAACATTCAATGAAACAACAAGGTCATCGCCAGTTGTTTACTGAAATTGAAATTGTTAAAATTAAGGCGTAAAGGAGTAATTTATGGCGCATAAAAAAGCAGGCGGCAGTACTAATAACGGTAGAGACTCTGTATCAAAACGTCTAGGTGTTAAAAGATTTGGTGGTCAAGTTGTGTTAGCTGGTAATATTTTAGTCCGTCAAAGAGGCACTAAATTTCATCCAGGTACTAACGTTCGCAAGGGTAAAGACGACACGTTATTCGCCACAATGAATGGCAGAGTTGTCTTTGCTAAAAAAGGTAAATTTATGCGCCAATATGTTTCGATTGAAACTGCATAATTTCAAGCATCGATATTATTTTTAAAAAGCGCTTTTCGAGCGCTTTTTTATTAATTAAAATATGGCTATCTCGTTTGTTTAAAATTTTATGAAATACGCCATCATATTCCCAGGTCAGGGATCACAATCTTTGGGCATGTTGTCAGAACTTGCTAATCATTATTCCATTGTAAAAGAAACATTTACTGAGGCAAGTGACATGTTGGGCTTTGACCTTTGGGCATTAACACAACAAGACCAAGACGACGCCCTTAATCAAACACAAAATACCCAACCAGCCATGTTGACTGCAGGCTATGCAACTTATTTGGCGCTTACCCATCAACATGATTTATCACCTGTTTGTATGGCGGGGCATAGTTTAGGTGAATATACAGCCTTAGTAGCATCAGGTGCTTTAGGGTTTAGTGATGGCATTAAACTGGTTAGAAAACGTGCAGAATTGATGCAATCAGCAGTGCCTGAAGGGGTGGGTGCAATGGCGGCTATTCTGGGCTTAGAAGACATGGTTGTGGTTAAATTATGCACAGATTATTCAGGTCGTGGTATTGTTGAGGCGGTTAACTTTAATTCATTAGGACAGGTGGTTATTGCAGGCAATAAAGAAGCTGTAGAAGCAGTTTGTCAATTGATGAAAACTGCAGGTGCCAAACGTGCAGTAATATTGCCAGTTAGTGTGCCATCACATTGCTCACTAATGAATGATGCAGCAGCTGAGTTTAAAAACGCTGTAGATGTCGTTCAGTTTAATCAAAGTAGTGTTGATGTGTTGCATAACTTTGATGCACTTAAAGCAACTAACGTGGATGACATAAAAGCCAAATTAGTCGCACAACTACACAGGCCAGTGTTATGGACAAGCACTGTTCAAGCGATGCACAATATGGGTGTTGAAAAATTAATTGAATCTGGCCCAGGCAAGGTACTTACAGGTCTAACAAGAAGAATTGAAAAATCATTAACGGCCAATGCCATATTGGATTCAGCCAGTATAGAAACAACTTTAGAGGAAATCTTATCATGAATAATTTGAAAGGAAAAACCGTATTAGTAACAGGCGCAAGTCGCGGTATTGGTCAAGCAATTGCTTTGGTTTTAGGTGCAGCAGGTGCAACCGTCATTGGCACAGCAACTAGCGATAAAGGCGCAAGTGCAATTAGTACCACATTAAAAGACAATGGGATGATAGGTATAGGCATGACACTTAATGTGACTAATAATGATCAAATTGCTGAGGTAATAAAGTCTATTGTTGGCACTTATGGTGCTATCGATATCTTAGTTAATAATGCAGGTATTACTCGTGATAATCTACTCATGCGTATGAAAGAAGATGAATGGGATGATATTATGAGCACCAACTTGACTTCTGTTTATAAAATGTCAAAAGCCGTATTGCGTGGCATGATGAAGAAAAAAGCAGGTCGCATTATTTCTATTGCTTCTGTTGTAGGTGCTATGGGCAATGCAGGCCAAACTAACTATGCTGCTGCTAAGGCAGGCATCATGGGCTTTACTAAGTCATTGGCTCGTGAAGTGGGTTCTCGTGGCATTACTGTTAATGCAGTTGCGCCTGGTTTTATTGAAACAGATATGACTAATGCATTACCTGAAGAGCAAAGAGTAGCTTTATCTCAGCAAATTCCAATGAGTCGTTTAGGTACAGTTGATGAAGTTGCCAATGCAGTATTGTTTTTAGCAAGTGATGGTGGTGCCTATATCACAGCACAAACATTGCATGTGAATGGCGGCATGTACACGGTTTAAAATTGGTATCATTGCTCAAGGTAATTGATAATAACAAGAGATTATAAGGAATTAAAGACTTAATAATATGAGTGAAGAATTACTACAAAGAGGGCTAAATAAAAAACCTGGAAAAATAGGCAAATGGGATTTTTATAATATTGGTGCAACCTCAATTAGAGCATTAAAAGAAAATATTATTATTCGCAATATTGATTACGGCAAGATATTTGAGCGTAAAAAAGTAGATGGTATTATCGTCTGTCAAAAAGAAGTAATTGCAATTATTGAAAATAAAACACCCAAAGAATTTAATACAAAAGTCAAACAAAACAAAGCAATAAAACAGGAATTGTGGTGGTTGCTAGAAAATTAGATTAACCAATTATTATTGCTACTGACACTTTGCAAACCATTCGGGTTAATGTTAGGAACAGGTCAGGAAATCCTAAATGAAGATAAAAGCGAAGTCACAGACAATTGGAATCCAATAGAAGTAACAACAGACAGTAATTTGGTTAAATTGATTGAAAAAATTATTAGTTCAATTGATGAGAATAATAATCAAATTACCCCTTTAAAGTTTGTTAATCCTACAGATTAAGCCAAACAAATTTGGCAAGATATTTGGAGTGTATCGGGTGCGACACCTAAAAATTGCTTATATACCTTTGTTGAATTGTTTATTTTTAAATATTTAAGTGATTTAAAAGTGTTAAAAAATCGTTACAGTTTTGATTCTTTAATGCTAATGTATGTTGAAAATAATACTGATGATAAGGTTTTGCAATATTACGCAGATAATATTAGAAAAAATATCAAAGACTTATTCCCTCATAATCCAATAGACAACACAACAATTACTAATGGCACTATTTTTGTTAGCAAAGACCAAAAATCAATTTCTGGATACAGTACAGTTTTTAAAAAAGTATTGGAAATTAGAAAATATCAATCATGATTTTAAATCACAATTTTTTGAAAGTTTTTTAAAAGCAAGTATTAGCAAAAAAACTGGGGCAGTTTTTTACACCGCTTAAGGTTATTAGAGGTATTGAGAAAATGGCTACTAATGAAATCAAGGAAGGAGCTGTAATTTGTGATCCAGCGTGTGGTGTTGGAAAATTTTTATTAGAACCAGTTAAAAGTAAATTACCTGATTTATATCAAATTACCGATACAGAAGTTATTCCTAAAATTACTATTAGGGTAGGGGTTTTTGATAAAGATGAACAGAAAACTATTATTTTGGCAAAAGCTAATATGCTGATTTATTTTCTGATTTAATTAAAGAAAACCCACATTTGACTAAAGAGTTTTCTAAGTTATTTAACGAAACTTTTAATCTTAAAACCAATCCTATTTTAGGCACTCTTAGTGAGCCAGTTAAAAATGAATACGATTTAATCTTAACCAATCCACCTTATGTCACTAGTGGTAGTAGCAACCTCAAAGAAGAAATAACATATAAGAAATTTTTAATTTCTGATATTTTTTATATCCAAAGAGGCAACGGAAAATATACAAAAAATTATGCTCATGTCAATCAAGGTTCATATCCTTTATTCTCTGGAAATACTTCAGGAATTTTTGCAAAAAAAGACTTTTGATTACGATGAGCCTTGTTTGAGTTGGGCAATTGATTAGAGGGAAAAGAATTACAAAATCAACCATCAATTCACATAAAGGAAATGTGCCTGTTTATTCATCTTCAAAAGATGAGGGTAGTGTAATGGGGTTTATTGATAAAGATTTTTTAATTGCAGAAAAGTTAAGGTATTGTACTGAAAAATCTGTTCTTTTTAATTTAGATGGTAGTGTTGGATATTGCTTTATAAGAGATGCTAAAGAGTTTAGTTTTATTGATGTGGTTGCTTAAGTTGTGCCTCAAGTTTCTTGCATAGACTTAGATTTTTTAAAAATACAACTAGAAAAGGAAATATTAAAGACAGATGTTAACTATCGAACTAAGTTATATTTCAATAAGATTGCTAGTTACGATATAAGAATAAAAATGCCTGTAAATAATGATGGTAGTTTTGATATAAACAAACAAAAAGAAATAGCAGAAAAATATCAAACAAGCAATAGATAATGAACTTATTAAAATAAAAAACTCAACGATTGAGTTATAAATTATGATTGTCTAAAAATGAAAAGAAACTTTACTGTCATTTTTTTTTTGTAAATGGAATTAGATATTTGTTCTGCGACTCTTAAAAAATTGTTGTAATAGATCTTTGCATCGGTCAGCGAAAATGCCGCCTTGAATACTAATTGAATGGTTAAAACATTGACTGCTTGACAAATCTATACACGACCCGCAAACACCTGATTTTTGATCATAAGCACCAAACACGATACGTGATACACGCGCATGCACTATAGCACCTAAGCACATAGCACAAGGCTCCAAGGTAACATATAAGGTTGTATTAGACAGTCGATAGTTGTTTAATTGCTTGCCTGCAGCGCGTAATAATTGTATTTCTGCATGGGCAGTTGGGTCGTTGTTTGAAATAGGTTGGTTGTGTGCACTAACAATTAATTGATTGTTTTGTATTAAAATCGCACCAACAGGCACCTCACCTACTTCTTGTGCTTGTTTTGCTTGTTCAATAGCAAGCATCATCCACTGTATATCAGTCGATGTGTTTATTCCCATTCAATGGTTGCTGGTGGCTTACCAGAAACATCATAAACCACACGTGAAATACGAGAAATTTCATTCATGATTCGGTTAGACACCAAATCTAGAAAATCATACGGCAATCTTGCCCAGCGAGCTGTCATAAAATCAATGGTTTTAACAGCACGTAGTGCAATAACGTAGTCATAACGACGTTCATCCCCAGTAACGCCGACTGATTTAATGGGTAGGAATACAGCAAAGGCTTGGTTGACTGTGTCGTATAAATCGTTTTTATACAACTCATCTATGAAAATAGCATCAGCTTGCCTTAAAATATCGGCGTATTCTTGTTTCACTTGCCCTAGGATACGCACACCTAGCCCAGGGCCTGGGAATGGATGGCGATAAAGCATATGTGGCGGAATACCGAGCTTAACGCCAATTTTGCGCACTTCGTCTTTGAACAATTCTTTAAGAGGCTCCACCAATTTGAATTGTAAATCGTCTGGTAAGCCACCAACATTATGGTGTGATTTAATGACTTTGGCTTTGCCAGATTTTGCGCCTGCTGATTCAATAACATCAGGGTAAATCGTACCTTGGGCTAAAAATTGAATGTTGTCGAGTTTTTTAGCTTCTTCTTCAAACACTTCAATAAATGCACGGCCGATAATTTTGCGTTTTACCTCAGGCTCATCTTCATTTGATAGGGCATTATAGAATTTTTCCTGAGCATTAGCACGTATGACTTTCACACCCATATTTTGCGCAAAGGTTTGCATAACTTCA
Source organism: Isorropodon fossajaponicum endosymbiont JTNG4 (assembly GCF_016592615.1). Lineage (NCBI taxonomy): Bacteria > Pseudomonadati > Pseudomonadota > Gammaproteobacteria > Isorropodon fossajaponicum symbiont. The sequence goes on along the minus strand of NZ_AP013043.1, from coordinate 1,383,885 downwards.
TCCCCTTCGTTGAGGCGTAAGAGACCATTATCAACAAATACACAAGTAAGCTGTTCACCCACCGCTTGTTGCAAAAGTATGGCAACTACTGAGGAATCCACACCACCAGATAGCCCTAATAAGACATTAGCATCACCAATTTGATCTTTAAGGCTTTGTACTAATTCAGTGATGATATTATCCGTTGTCCAGTTTTTTTCACACTGACAAATACCGCTGATAAAGCGTTCTAAAATGTGTTCACCCTGTTTGGTATGAGTAACCTCTGGATGAAATTGTAAGCCATAATAATGTTTTTCTACATTGGCAAATCCTGCTATATCACAGTTATCTGTAGAAGCAATCAGTTTAAATCCATCTGGTAATTGTTCTACTTCAATTCCGTGGCTCATCCATACATCTAATAAACCATGACCTTCATCACTAATACCACTGAGTAGTGGCGAGTGGTTTCGAACACGAACTTTGGCAAAACCATACTCATGTTTGTTGGCTGAAGTGGCACGACCACCAAGTTGTATCGCCATGGTTTGCATGCCATAACAAATGCCCAGTATCGGTACGTTGAGATCAAATACAATACTTGGCGCTCTGGCAGAGTTATCAAGTGTTACTGTGTCAGGTCCGCCTGAAAGAATGATGCCTTTAGGATTGAATTTTTTAATAAAGCCACTACCTACATCATAGGGAAATAATTCACAATAAACGCCAATTTCACGCACACGACGGGCAATAAGTTGGGTATATTGAGAGCCAAAATCAAGAATAAGGATTCTATCAAAGTGAATATTGTTCATCATGGTGTCAACGCTAAATAATTCTATTTTAAGACGACTATTTTAATGAAAATTTTAGACCGCTACATTGTTAAAACCATGGCCTTTTACACATTAGCCGTTATGCTGGTTTGGCTAGGTATTTATGCGTTTTTTAACTTTCTTGAAGAAGTTAAGTTTATAGGACAAGCTGATTACACGGTATTCGAAGCGACAAAATACGTGATTTCAGATATCCCTGCAGTGATGTATTCGCATTCATCAGTTATTATTTTACTAGGTTCGCTTTTGGCATTAGGCCATCTGGCATCTACTTCTCAGTTGGTTGTTATTAGAAGTGCAGGTGTATCAATCATGCAAATTTCAAATATTGTTGTTCGGGCTGCGCTGGTGTTTATTGCAATTGTTATTGTTATAGGTGAGCTGATTGCACCAATAACGACTGAGTATGCAGAAGGTTCGCGCGCTAGAGCACTAGGGCAAAATACGACGTTTAAGAATCAACAAGGATTTTGGCTGAAAGACAGTGGGCTTTTTATCCATGTTAAGAAAAATTTTGATGGTAAATCGTTCCAAGATGTCACCCTTATTAAATTACGAACGCCAGATACGTTGGATTCTATCGTACATTCTGATAGCGCTACTTCTAATGGGGATAACTTAGAACTTGGTCAGTCAGTCCGTTATCAGTTAGGTAAGAATGGTAACTTGATAACGTTTTCTGAAAATCATTTTGAGAAATATAGTGTCCAGGTGTCGTTTAATCAAAAATTGATAGAAAGCCTTAAAAAAGACCCACGTGAACTATCCACTTGGCATCTTTATCAACAAATACGTTTTTTAACAATTAATCATCTTACTGCTGATGTTTTTGAGGTCGAAATATATAAGCGTCTTATGAAGCCCATTACTTTGATTGCGATGATATTATTTTCAATGTTGTTCGTTTTTGGTTCACTGCGCGATGCATCACTTGGTAAAAAGATTTCCTTAGGCTTGATGATGAGCTTGTTTTTTGAGTTAGCCTCGCGTATTGGCGGTGTATTATCACTTAGGTTTGACTATAATCACTTCTTGAGTGCCTCAATACCAACATTAGTGGTGTTGGTTCTTGTGTGGGCATTATTAAAGAAAAAATCAGCAACTTAGTTATGACCAAGACACTAGTACAAACTTCAAAACCAAAGTTAAAAAACCAAATAAATTTCAAGTATTGTTGCTAAATGATGATTACACAACCATGGAATTTGTGATTGATGTGCTTGTGCAATTTTTTTCCAAAAGCGAAGAGGCGACTCAAGCAATTATGCTTAAAATTCACATAGAGGGAGGGGGAGAGGGAATTTGCACGTAAAAATGAACAACCATTAATGTGCGTATTGCGTGAGTTGGAGATATAATAAAACCATGATTGAGACAGGATTACAACAAGAGATTAATTATGTTATGACTCAAGCGCGCAATAATCGCTTGGAGTTTGTAACGGTTGAGCATTTTCTTTTAGCATTACTTAATATTGATGAAGTGGTCACGTTTTTAAGAAATAAGCAGGTTGATATCGATGAATTTAAAAATGAATTAGAAGGTTATATTGATTCACATACATCACTCATTGCGCTTGATTCTAATATTGATATTGTGCCAACAGTAGGCTTTCAACGTGTTTTACAACGCAGTGTTTATCAGGCGCAATCCGCACAAAGAAATACGGTATATGCAATGAATGTATTGGTGAGTATTTTTTCTGAAAAGGAGTCTCATGCGGTTTATTTGCTAAAACTTAATAGTATTTCACGCCTAGATGCCATGGGAGGCATTTTAAATAGAGTGCCAGAATCTATTACAAGTGAGCCAAAAATTGAACTAGACAAGAAAAAACCCAAACAATCCTCATTGGCAACTTATACAATAAACCTATGTGAAAAAGCTAAATCTGGGCAAATAGACCCCCTACTTGGCAGAGAGGAGGGAGTTATTCGCACAGTGCAAGTGTTATCCAGACGCCGTAAAAATAATCCATTGTTTGTTGGTCTTGCTGGTGTTGGTAAAACAGCCGTTGCACAAGGCATTGCTTTGAAAATTGTTGAAGGAAAAGTGCCAGACGTTTTAAAGAAAGCTAGTATTTATTCATTAGATATTGGCGTGCTTATTGCAGGTACAAAATATCGAGGTGATTTTGAAAAACGCCTTAAAGCAGCACTAACAGATTTAGAAAAAATTCCTCAGGCTATTTTGTTTATTGACGAAATTCATACATTAATTGGTGCAGATAGTGTTTCTGGTGGCTCATTAGATGCCTCTAATTTGTTAAAACCTGCTTTGGCTGACGGCACACTTAGGTGCATGGGGCCAACCACTTATGAAGAATATCGGAAAGTGTTTGAGAAAGATCATGCGCTGTCACGTCGTTTTCAAAAAATTGATATTGATAAGCCTTCGGTGGCAGATACTGTCAAAATTTTACAAGGTCTTAAAAAATATTACCAAAAGCATCATAAGGTTAAATATTCAGCAGCAGCATTAAGCTCTGCTGCTAAATTGTCCCATCGTTATATGAATGATCGTCTCGTCGCTTGCCAGATAAAGCCATTGATGTGATTGATGAAGCAGATGCTTATCAACAGATTCAGCCTAAATCAAAACGTAAAATTAATATTGGCGCGGGTGATATTGAAAATATTATTGCTAAATTAGCACGTATTCCGTCTAAACAAGTGACTAATGATGATAAATCTTTACTTAAAAACTTAGAATCAGAACTTAAATTGGGCGTGTTTGGACAAGATCGTGCACTGAGTAGCTTGTCTACGGCGATTAAGTTGTTACGCTCAGGTTTGGCGCAAGTTGATAAGCCAATGGGGTCTTTTCTTTTTGCAGGTCCAACAGGAGTGGGTAAAACAGAAATTTGCAAGCAATTGGCTCGAATTATGGGCGTTAAGTTGTTGTGTTTTGATATGAGCGAGTATGGAGAGCGTCACTCAATTTCCAAACTCATTGGCTCGCCACCAGGCTATGTGGGCTATGATGAAGGTGGCTTGTTGACTGAAGCAGTTAATGCCAATCCGTATGCTGTGCTACTGCCTGATGAGATTGAAAAAGCCCACATGGATATTTTTAATCTATTACTGCAAGCCATGGATAACGGCAAGATGACTGATGCTAATGGTCGAGAGATTGACTTTAGAAATATAATTTTGGTGATGACATCAAATGCTGGTGCACAAAGTATTCAACGTACGTCAATGGGTTTTAGTGAGCAAGACCATTCACTGGATTATGAAACTGAATTGAAGAAATTATGCACACCAGAATTTAGAAATCGCTTATCAGAAGTTATTTATTTTAATGCACTTAACGAGCAAACTATTGTTTATGTGGTGAACAAATTCTTATTTGAATTAGGAGAAGCATTAGGGAATAAACAAGTTTCACTCATTGTGTCTGACACTGCTCGAAAATGGTTTGCAAAGCATGGTTATGATGCCAAGATAGGTGCACGACCTATGGCACGCCTGATTGAAAAAGAAGTCCGTAAGCCGCTAGCAGATGAGCTACTGTTTGGTAAATTAATCAATGGTGGCTTGGTGAAAGTTGGTGTTAAAAAAGATAAAATTACCCTTGCAATACAATCGTGATGCAAAATATTTTCTAATTAAAGATGAGGATTTTAATTAGTAATGACGATGGTTACCAAGCCCAAGGTATTGTGCAACTCGCCCAATCTTTAGCGCAAGAACACGACGTTATTGTAGTTGCACCTAGTGAAAATAAATCAGCTGCCAGTAGTTCGCTTACACTTGATAAGCCTTTAAGACCAATTCAGATATCAAATAATGTTTATAGTATTGACGCAACGCCAAGTGATTGTGTGCATTTGGCTTTATGTGGTTTTTTAAATGAAAAAATTGATTTGGTGGTGACAGGGATTAATTTTGGCGCTAATTTGGGTGATGATGTGATTTATTCAGGCACCGTTGCTGGCGCGATAGAGGGGCGATTTTTAGGCTTACCATCAGTGGCGATATCACTAGCAAGTTGGGAAGGTCGGCATTTTGAGACGGCAGGTGTTATCGCCAAACAATTAATTAGCCAAATATCTCATGCTCAGTTGTCACACGATACTGTGCTGAATGTCAATGTACCGGATGTGGCTTTGAATGATATTAAAGGGTTTCAAACAACGCGCTTAGGAAAACGCCATATGTCAGAGCAAAGTGTTGCTGATAAAGACGACCCAGCCCTGTACTGGATTGGTGAAAACGGTAAAGAGGCCGATAATGGCGTAGGCACAGATTTTCATGCCATTGCTAATCATTATGTGTCAGTCACCCCTTTGCAAATTGATCTGACTAAATATAATGAGATTGATACGGTGTCAGAATGGCTAAATCAAATCAAATAATGACAACCTTATTTGTTTGGTTAGTTTTAGTATTACTAGATCTTTTTGTTGTTCGTGAAATGGATAATTGGGATATTAAACGCGTTGTGGTTAACTTTGGCTTGTCGTCTTTGACGATGCTATCACTGTTGTTTATTTTAAAACCTCTCATTACAAAATCTAGCGCTAGTAAAAATATTGTCCTTGTATTAATAGTATTACCAGTATTGGTGCAAATGTCTCATTTTGAGGTTTATAAAAATTTCACACATCCAGTTTTGGCTTTTATGCTTTTGCAGAAGATTCTTGGATGACGCAGTTCAATTTACTTAAATCTATGATTATCTTGAGCGTTGTTTATTGGTCTATTAATCTTTCACCTTGATAGGTTTTGATATAGGTAATATCACCAACCCAATGCGTATTAATTGATTGCTGCTCAAACACACGATTTAATAGGTTTTTTGCCTTTTTAAACATCAATCTAGTATTAGGGTAATAATGACGCTTTCTTGGGCGTATGGCAACTACATTGGCTTTTTTCATTAGCGTTGCAGTTTGGTAAATACCAATGTTATAACCTTGGTTATTCAAAACTACTCGCATTCTGCGTTTGCCATAGGTGTATCCAACTTCAATAGCAGTTTGTTTGATTAATTTAATCATAGCGTTGGTGTTGTTGTTTACTCGCTTATCTTTGACTTGATAGTAATAACTACTGTGAGGAAGTTTGAGTAATGCTCATAATTCTTTAGTATTGTATTGTTGGCAAGCCTTGTTTATCTTGATAATCATATCACTTGGTGATTGTCCACAGCGAACAAGGCTGTTGCCTTTTTTAAGATTTCATTGTCCCTTTGTGCGCGCCAAAGTTGTTTCTCAAGCAGTTGTATTGTTTGTTGTTCAGAAGTCAGCGCTTTGCCTGACTCTGGTGTTTGTCCACCAAGCTCTGCTAGGTATTGTTTTCTCCATCTGCTAACTGCTGAGGAGCAAGCTCCTGATATTATCATGATTTTTTTTATTGGTGTAATTCTCATGCACCATGAGTTTGGCATAATCTAGTGTTCCCCCCTCAAGGGGGTATTGAACAGAATGTTCAACGGTAAAAGTCACTCGTTGTTTTCTTGATTTATATTGTGTCATTACTGACCTCCTTATGGTTTGTATTATAAGGCTATCTTTGTGTCCAAGTAGGTTAGAGCATTGCACACTCACCGAAACCCTACATTTCCCTAAATCATGCCTTCATTGTGAAGATCCGCCACTGAATCAAACGTTCTAATGATTGAATAACTCGTCTTGCTGGCATGGACAAGTCCACATCAATATTCAAGCCTTCCCGATTGTAATCATCGACAACATTAAAAGTTCTAATGTGCCTGCCATCAGTGAGTGAGTCTGACATAAAATCCATTGACCAAGTTTGGTTAATAGTTGTTGGCACACTCAGTGCTTCGGGTTTATCTCTTTTGATTCTTCTTCTTGGCTTGATTCTTAGATTGAGCTCCAGTTCTTGGTAAATGCGATACACTCGTTTATGGTTAAATTTGTAGTCTTTAACATTACGTAGATATAAATAGCACAGTTTAAAACCCCAACGCTTGTGCGTTGCGGTTAAGCGCAGTAGACAATCGGCAATTAAAGCATTGTCATCACTGAGTTTTGGTTGATAATAATAAGTGCTTTTACTAATGCTACAAACTTCGTAAATAAGTTTGATACTTGTGTTCTTATTTTGTTCATTGATGTTTAAAGCCATCCTCACGCCACTGGGATGGCTTTAGAACTTTTTTGCTAAGGCATCCTTTGTAATTTGCAGTTTCAACTCACTCTCAGCATACATACGCTTGAATTGAGCATTTTCTGATTCTAGCTCTTTTAAGCGTTTAACCATAGAGACAAAATCTGTATCACCGTATTTAGATCTCCATTTGTAAAATGTGGCTTGAGACATTGCGTATTCACGGCATAGATCAGCCACAGATATGCCTGATTGGTTTTGTTTGAGTATGTTGACTATTTATAACTCTGTATATCTTGATTTTTTCATGTGAAAACTCCTTATTTTTTATTATAGAATTTTCTACTTTAGAATGGTGGTTTTTTGGGGTATTACATTTCATCAAGTGGACGATTACGCCATTCAAATTTGTAAACTACGCTTTTTTATCAGCCTCACCATTGAACAAAAACCAAATAACAATAAAGACAGCAATTATGGCGTCAAAGCTCTGCCAAATTTAGAAACTAAGTTTATTGTGGCAGATACTTTATTGCCTTTGGGTGAAATAGAGTTGCCGAAAATGGGTTTATTTGATATGGGTATTCAAGGTTTACAGAAGAAGTTATTTGAAGTTAGACACCACTATTTTTCTGCCAAAACCTTAACAACTAAACGCAAACATAAAGAAGAGGGGTAAAGAGCTACGACAACAAGCCCTAAAAAGATTACAAGAATCAGGCATTGGTCCAGTAGTAGAAGTGAGTATGAAGAAGGTGGTTGATTGGGATTTATACAATCAAAATTTGCAATCTGATCGGTTTGATCCAGAATGGATGTTCGGGGTTAAAGATGGTTTTGAGAATGCTATTGTTGACTCAAGTATTTTATTCTTGCACAATGAACATGGTAACAATATTACTAAAGCAGTAGATATAGATCGCTTGCCTGTCAAAACATTTCCACCGTTAGATAAATTGTGGGAAAATTGCATGCAAAAAATGAAAAACCTTAGAGTATTTTGTCAACTATTGAACAATTAATTATGCAAAAAATGGAAATAGCCGGTACACCATTAATAGATTGGAATATTAGTATTTATCGAGGAGTAACAACAGGGTTTAACAAAGCATTTATCATTGATAATGATACTAAACAAGCATTATGCAAGGCCGACCCAAAATCTACCGAGATTATGTAAGCCAATTCTTAAGTTAAGCGCTATCAAGTAGAATGGAACAAATTATGGTTGACATATGCAAGAAAAGGTATTCAAATAGAACGATACTTAGCTGTTTATCAGCATTTATTACTTCACAAAGAAAGTTTATCTAAAAAAGCTGGAACCAATCAATGGTACGAATTACAAGCCAGTCTTAGTGATGAGTTTAATATGCAATTTTCTAAAGATAAAGTCATATGGATTGAATTAGTTAATAACGCCCGTTTTTTTATGATAATAGTGGTGTATATTGTGAAGCAACTACATTTATGATGGCAGGATAAAATTTAAAATACATTCTTGCAGTTCTTAATTCAAAATTAATTTATTGGTTTTTTAATAATATTGCACTTACATCTGGAATGGGGACATTACGCTGGAAAAAGACTTACATCAATATGATACCAATTCCTAAAATTTCGGACTCAATGAAGCAGCCTTTTATAGTTCTAATAAATAAAATACTAATCAGTAAAAAGCAAAATAAAGATACTAACTATTTAGAAAATGAAATTAATAAAATGGTTTATGATTTATATCAACTTAGTGCACTAGAAATTAAATTAATCTCATCATTGGTTAATTTATAAAGTCGGTAAACCATAACATCAATTTTCCTTTCAAGGATATCTGTGTCTTTGTTTTTTATTTTTGACTATAATAATTTTATTTATTAGGACTATAAAAGGCTGTTGTGTATTTTCTGGAATTTGTAAAACAGAAATTTGCTCCACTGAAAATTTCTTCCATTGCATAAGACCCATTCCAGTAGTTGAAGCAATATTTTTCATTGCCCATGTAATAATATTATTACTCCTTTTACAATGGAACAACAAATAATGTTCCATTTATCTTTACAAAATGGTCGGAAGTCTCAAAAAATCAATAACATAATCTATCATTCATTGGCTGAAAATACTTGGTTAGCCTATCAAAAAGGGTAGGGTGGCGATGTTTTGAGGCATATTGTCGTCAGACTAAACAAACGTCTTTACCTGAAAGCGTTGAAACAGTTGTTGGTTTTTTGGTGTATTTAAGTAGCAATCCAAGCCTATCAAGCAATAAACCCCTATCAATAGGCGCGATTATTTTGTATCGTTCAGCCGTACAAAAAGTTCACCAACTATCAAATTATCAATCACTCACTAACGACCCTAAAGTAAGCCAAATTATTGTAGGACTTAAAAGAATGTTAGGTATTGCACCTAAACGAGTTAGTGCGCTAAGAAATTTTCACATTGAACAAATGTTAAAAAAGCAGTAATACTCCTATAGGCGTAAGAAATGCAGTAATTTTAGTTTTGGGTTTTGCAGCCGCATTAAGGCGTAGTGAAATATGCCAGTTAAAGTATGGAGATATTGAGATTATTAAGGCTACAAAACAAACAAAAATACGCATGACTATTATTATTAGAAAATCAAAAACAGACCAAGAAAGCAAGGGACAAAAAATAGCAATTGTGGAGGGGGGGGGTTGAAGCCTATTTCGGTTTTGCTAAAATGGCTAGAAGTTTCTAAAATCGAAAATAGTTATTTATTTCAAAGCCTATTCAAAGGAGGTAGATTGAGAGGTAATAAAATGCACCATTCTGACATTCCAAGGATTGTAAAACACTATAGTTCTTTAATTGGATTGGATTCTAGTAATATATCAGGACATTTTTTAAGGGCAGGTTTTGTTACCAGTGCTGTAGCACACGGTGCTAGGCTAGATAAAATTATGGAAACTACTCGACATAAATCCCCTCAAACTGTTTTATACTACATGAGAGATAAAGATTTATTTGACGACCATGCAGGCGTAGGATTTTTATAAGCATAAAACCCAAATAGAATGAACAGAGCAAACTTGCAACCCTACCACGGGCTGTACTAAAGTTTCTGTTGGGTGTAAGCATTGTTACATTAAAATAATGGCAAACTTTTAAATAATAAACTTTATCAAAATTACCCTGAATTTAATACGCCATTAATTCAACCGAGATAGAACATATTATCGGCTCTATCAACTAAATATAGGACTATATTCAGGGTAAAATTTTAGTTTTCAATAATGACAGCCATTAGATTATGATTGAATATATCCCAGGTTTGGCAGGTGTTCCTGCGACAGAATCTTCCATTTCTTCTATTGATGGGAAAAATGGTATTTTGGCTTATCGTGGCTACTCAATCGAGGACTTGGTTAAATACGCCTCTTTTGAAGAAGTATCTATGCTGCTTCGAGATGGAGAGCTGCCAGACAAAAACAAACTAGACAACTTTAAAAATGTTTTACACAAACGTTATGAAGTAAAGCGTAATATCCGTTCTATGATGTGGTCTTTGCCTACCAATGGACATCCAATGGATGTTTTACAAACCGCTATTGCTGCTATGGCGACGTTCTATCCTGATGCAGGTGCACAAAACCCTGACTCTGTCTATACACAAAGCGCACTGACTAAAATCATTTCTAACATGAGTACTTTGGTGGCAATGTGGGCGCGTATTAGTGCTGGTTATGATCCTATTCCACCTAGCAAAGGAATGTCATACGCTAAGAACTTTTTATATATGTCGTTTGGGGAAGAGCCTGATGATGATATTGTCAAGCTTTTTGATGCTTGCTTAATTCTACATGCAGAACATACCATTAATGCCTCAACTTTTTCTGCCATGGTAACTGCCTCCACGCTTACCAATCCCTTTGCTTCAATTTCAGCTGCGGTTGGTACTTTAGCAGGCTCCTTACATGGTGGTGCAAATGAAGATGTGCTTAAAATGTTGGATGACATTGGTGATGCTAAAAATGCGCGTGGTTATATTAAAAACCGCTTAAAAAACAAACAAGTCATTTGGGGTATGGGGCACAGAGAATATAGTGTTAAAGACCCTCGTGCAAGTATTTTACAAGCCATGATTGAAGCTTATGTCAAAAAATCCAACATGCGCCTTTCTAAACGCTTTGAAACTATATTAGAGGTCGAAAGAATTTGTGAAGAATTACTATCAAGCAAAGGTGTTTATCCAAATGTAGATTTTTACTCAGGCATTTTATACGCCGAAATTTTGAAAATTCCACCAACACACTTTACGCCTATTTTTGCCATGGCTCGTTCTGCTGGCTGGGCAGCTCATTGGCACGAACAAGTTGGACACAATCGCATTTTTAGACCCACACAAATCTACACAGGGGCTGATTTTAGAGATTATCCTAAAAAATAATCATGGAAAATACCACGCATTTTGGATTCAAGCAGGTTGCCACAAACGATAAACAAAGTTTGGTTAGGGATGTTTTTAACTCTGTCGCAAGTAAATATGACTTAATGAACGATATCTTGTCCTTTGGTGCGCACCGTCTTTGGAAGCGTTATACGATTGCTTCAAGTAACGTTAAGGCTGGCGACAAAGTACTAGACATTGCTGGTGGTACGGGTGATTTAGCCATTAAATTTAGGAAAAAAGTGGGTGATAATGGGCAGGTCATATTAAGTGATATTAACGCCGCTATGCTGAATGAGGGTCGTAAGAACTTAATCAACAAAGGTGTTTTTGGCGTTGAATTTGTGCAACTCAATGCGCAATGCCTACCCTTTGGTAACAATACATTTGATTGTGTCAGCATTGCTTTTGGCCTTAGAAACGTGACTGATAAAGACCAAGCACTCAAAGAAATGTATCGTATTTTGAAGCCTGGTGGCTGTTTGTTAATTTTAGAGTTTTCAACAATCGATTCTGCATTATTAAAAAAATTCTACGACTTTTATTCATTCAATATTATGCCAAAACTTGGTGGTATTATTGCTGATGACGAGGCTTCGTATCAATATTTAGCTGAATCAATCCGCAAACATCCAAACCAAGAAACCCTTAAAGACATGGTGCTAGATGCAGGCTTTTATTTTTGCGAATATCATAATTTATCAGGTGGCATTGTTGCCTTGCATAAAGGCATTAAAGTATAAAATCCGATGCAGCTGTTTGCAATTTTCTGGCATAAGCAAACCGTTATCCTTGAGCAGGCGTTAAACTGCTTAATTATTAATGGCGAAGTTGACATAAGCGCGCTTAATGGCAAAACGATTGGCGTTTCTTTGCAAGACTTACTATTGGATGTACACTTTGTATGTGCCAATGACCGAGTATTTGTTTTGTCCGTCACTGACAAACCCACAGACGTTGATATTAAGCTCAAATCTATGGTGTTTATATCTTTACTTCATGGTGAAGACCTAGCTGAACTGCTTAGACAAGATAAAATTAGTATTCATGGTGATGTTAAAACCGCTCAATTATTGGTTGATTTACTAAAAGAAGTTGATATTGACCTAGAAGAAATAGCATCAAAATACACAGGCGATATAATTGCTAACCAATTTGGAAAACTAACGAAAAAACTCAACCCCGCCAGCATGGAATCAAACAACCCACTTGAGATAATTAAAAACGGACTGTCTACCTTGTTAATCAGTCCAACTAAATCTGAACGATACAAATATAAAAACAGTTAGCCATGCACAGCCTTCTAAGATTTATTAAAATTTCTCGTGTTTTGATGCGCTATCGCCTTGATTCCTTGGTGCTATCAACACCACTACTGAAAAGTTTCAAGCCTTTGGTGTATCTCATTCCTTGGCATTACTTTCCCGTTAAAAAATACACGCGAGGCGAGCGTATTCGCATAGCACTAGAAGAACTAGGCCCTATATTTATCAAATTTGGGCAAACACTTTCTACTAGGCGTGATTTGCTGCCAGAGGATATTGGCAATGAATTAGCAAAATTACAAGACAACTGCCCCGCTTTTGACCCAATAAAGGCCAAGCAAATTATTGAACAATCACTAGGCGCGCCCACTGAAAATTTATTTAAACGCTTTGATATTGAGCCTCTAGCCTCAGCCTCAATTGCCCAAGTGCACACTGCACTAACAAATGATGACCATGAAGTGGTGGTTAAGGTGGTCAGGCCAGATATCAATAAAGCCATCAAGCGTGATATTAAACTAATGTACGCCTTAGCAAGGCTATTTAATAAACATCCGATTAGTAAAAAACTACGCCCTATAGAGATTGTGGCAGAGTTTGAAGGCATTATCCTAAATGAGCTAGACATGCGCATTGAGGCCAAAAACTGTTCAAGAATTGGCGAAAATTTTAAAAATTCAAACCTGCTTTACATTCCAAAAGTTTACTCAAGCTTATGTCATAAGAACATTCTAACTACTGAGCGCATTCATGGCATTCCAGTAGGTGACATCAAACAACTAAAAGCCAATCATATCGACATGAAACGATTGGCAGAAGAAGGTGTGATTATTTTCTTCACTCAGGTTTTTAAGCATAATTTTTTCCATGCTGATATGCACCCTGGTAATATTTTTGTCAATACTAATGGACAATATATAGGGGTTGACTTTGGTATCATGGGTACGCTTACCGAGGCTGACAAAGACTTTCTAGCGGATATTTTTCTGGCTTTTTTTAACCAAGATTACAAAAAAGTAGCACAAACCTACATTGACTCTGGCTGGATAGGTCCAGCAACAGACATATCCGCCTTTGAAGCCGCTGTTAAAAGAATTTGCGAACCCATGTTTGAAAAGCCCCTAGGGAAAATCTCTTTTGGCCAGGTGTTGCTTGAGCTTATTCAAGAAGCTAAAAATTTTGACATCACTATTCAACCGCAACTGTTATTATTAGACAAAACCTTGTTAAATATTGAAGGACTTGGCAGGCAGTTATATCCACAACTTGATTTATGGACAACCGCAAAACCGTTTTTAGAAGATTTAGTTAAAGAGAAATATAGCGTGAAAAATACCTTTGAAAAAATAAAAGACCAAGTGCCACAACTCCTAAAAGACATGCCAGAGTTACCTGCCCTGACTATTAACGCACTCAAACAATTAAACAAAATGAAAGACATGGGGCGTCTTTATGCTCAGCAAACCGATAGTATTGTTAACCAACTCAAAGACAATGCAAATAGGCAAACCTCTGCTATTTTTGCTGGCGCTTTGGCTATTCTTAGCGGTGTTTTAGCGGTTAATGCGTTTTGGCTGACAAGTTTGCTCAGTAGTATTGTTGCTTTAATATTTTGGCTTAAGTCTAGATAGACAGTTTTTCTAATTCAAATATAGAAACTTGTTGTTTTACTTTTAGCTGGGTTTTCGGGTAAAATAATCCCTTAATATATTTGGTCGCAAAATATATCTTTTATATAGTAGCGCCCGTTGCGGTGTTTTTTTATTTTTTTGGAGTATCAACATGAGTTTAACAATTAGCGCTTTAACAAGAGACGATCAAGGTAAAGGTGCGAGCCGCCGCCTACGTCGCAATCATAAAATCCCTGCTATTGTTTATGGCGTTGGCAAAGCCCCTAGTAATATCACCTTAGATGTTTTTGAAATTACCCACCTATTAGAAAACGAGGAGTCTTACACTTCAGTACTTGATTTAATGATTGATAAGAAAAAAAAAGCAGTTATTATTAAAGATTTACAACGTCATCCTGCTAAAAACATCATCACTCATGTTGACTTTCTGCGCATTAACTTAAAACAAGCAATTGTCACTAGCATCCCTCTACACTTTAATGGCGAGGAAAATAACGAAGCAATGCGTCTAGGTGCAATTCTTAACCAATTTGTTACTTCAGTTGAGGTTTCTTGCCTGCCAACAGACTTGCCTCACGCTATTGATGTAGACATCAGCAACCTTACAATGGGCGAACATATTAGTTTGACAGGTCTTAACATGCCAAAAGGCGTGGTTATTACCGCACTAACACATGGCGATATTGAAGCACACGATCAAAGCGTTGTTGCCGTTCAAGAGCCTAGAAAAATGGCCGAAATTGAAGAAGAAGCGCCTATTATTGCTGAAGACGCTGAAGATGAAAATACCGAGAACAGTGACACTGATAAAGATAAACCAGATTCATAATTTAAACCGAAACCAACATGACGATAAGACTGATTGTCGGTCTGGGCAATCCAGGCAAAGGCTATCAGTCTTATCGTCATAACGTGGGTTTCTGGTTCTGTGAGGCTTTAGCTCACCTATATACTGGTCATTTTAAAAAAGAAGCTAAGTTTTTGGGCGAAGTTGCCCAGATTAATATACCCGGCTGCAGCGTTAGACTGCTCAAGCCCACTACATTTATGAATTGTTCGGGACAATCTATTCAGAGTATTGCTAATTTTTATCAAATTAATGCCGATGAAATATTGGTTGTACATGATGAACTAGACATCAGCCCTGGCATTGCAAAAATTAAATCAGGTGGTGGTCATGGCGGACATAATGGCTTAAGAGACACTATTAAAGCCTTGGATACTAAGGCGTTTCACCGACTAAGAATTGGCATAGGTCACCCAGATGATAAATCACAAGTGGCTAACTTTGTACTACACGCACCCAGTAAGGGCGAATTAGAAAAAATACAAGACGCTTTGAGTGATTCGCTGCAAGTCATTGAAGGTATGATTAAAGGCAACTTTGACAAGGTCATGAAAACTTTACACACAAAAGAATAAGTAATTTAAAGGGATGATAAAAAATGGGATTTAAATGTGGCATAGTAGGCTTGCCAAATGTTGGAAAGTCAACCTTATTTAATGCATTAACTCAGGCTGGCATTGAGTCTGCCAACTACCCTTTTTGTACAATTGAACCAAATGTTGGCATTGTGCCTATTAATGACTCACGCTTAGATGAGTTGGCAAAAATTGTTAATCCTCAAAAAATTCTACCCACCACAATGGAGTTTGTTGACATCGCTGGATTGGTTGAAGGCGCTTCAAAAGGCGAGGGACTAGGCAATCGATCTTTAACCAACATCCGTGAAACAGATGCCATTATCCACGTCGTTCGCGCCTTTGATGATGATATTATTCACGTATCAGGCAAGGTTTCACCACTTGATGATATTGAAATTATCAACACTGAGCTTATTTTAGCTGACTTGGATGTGGTTGAAAAACTGTATCAGAGAGCCCTTAAAAACACCAAGTCAGGTCAAACAGATGGCGTCCCTCTTAAAAACCTATTGGCAAAAATATTACCTGTACTTGAACAAGGAAACAGTGTCCGCACACTCTCGTTTGACGAGGAAGAATTAAAACTACTAAAAGGCTTCCAGCTGCTCACTATTAAGCCTGTCTTATACGTTGCCAATGTAAGCGAAGACGGCTTTATTGATAACGCTTACTTGGAAATAATAGAAAAATTTGCCCACAGCGAAAATGCGCAAACCGTTGCCATTTGCGCTGAGGCTGAGGCTGAAATTGCCGAATTAGACAAAGATGAGAAGCAAGAATTTTTATCTGAAATGGGGCAAAGTGAATCAGGGCTGGACAGATTAATTAAAGCGGGATATCAATTATTAGGACTACAAACATATTTTACCGCTGGCGTACAAGAAGTGTGCGCATGGACAATTAACACTGGTGATAGCGCCCCGCAAGCCGCTGGAAAAATTCACGGTGATTTTGAAAAAGGTTTTATTCGCGCCCAAACCGTTGCATTTTCTGATTTTATTGAGTTTAGTGGTGAAAAAGGCGCAAAAGAGGCTGGAAAATTACGCTCAGAAGGCAAAGAATATATTGTTCAAGATGGCGATGTGATACACTTTTTGTTTAATGTATAAACTTATTTAACCTTGGTACAAATCATTACTAATGCAATCTAAAAAACAAACAAAATTATTATTAATTCTAGACGGCTGGGGGCATTCTGAAACCACCCAAAACAATGCTATTGCACTAGCAAATACCCCGATTTGGGATAAATTAAACCAAACCTTTCCACACTCTTTAATCCACACCAGTGGCAAAGACGTTGGCCTGCCTGGCGAGCAAATGGGAAATTCAGAAGTGGGGCATCTTAATCTGGGCGCAGGACGCACTGTGAAACAAGACTTTACTCGCATTTGTAACGAACTTCAAAATGGCGACTTCTTTAGAAACCCAATTTTAAAAAACTCATTAGAATACGCAAATGACAATAACAAGGCGGTTCATATTATGGGGCTTTTATCTGATGGCGGAGTACACTCGCACGAAGAGCAAATCCATGCTATGTTAGAAATGACACACAAACAAGGCTGTAAAAACGTCTACTTACATCTATTTACAGACGGCAGAGATTGTGCGCCAAAAAGTGCTGAAAAATACATTCAAAAACTTGAAACCAAAATGGCTGCCCTTGGTACAGGAGAAATTGTTAGCATTATTGGCCGATACTTTTCAATGGATCGAGACAATCGCTGGTCACGCATTCGTTGTGCTTATGAGCTTATCGCCAAAGGCAAGGCGAAGTTTTTAGCCCAATCTGCCCTACATGCTGTTGAATTAGCATACGCGCGCGGTGAAACCGATGAATTCATCCAATCAACCTCAATTAAAGTACCGACCTCAATTAAAAAAGGCGATGTGTTAATTTTTATGAATTATCGTGCAGATCGTGCTAGGCAAATTACACGCGCTTTTACTGATGAGGACCTTCAAGGGTTTTCACGTGGAACATTCGTCCCAACTCAATTTGTTTGTCTAACTGAGTACAAAAAAGACTTCAACCTGCCAGTGGCTTACCCGCCTTCTAAACTGAACAATGTTCTGGGCAAATATTTATCAAATTTAGGTATGACCCAACTTAGAATTGCTGAAACTGAAAAATATGCACACGTCACTTTTTTCCTCAATGGTGGTGTTGAGCAAGCTTTTAATGGCGAAGACCGCATACTAATTCCTTCACCCGATGTTGCCACTTATGACCTACAACCTGAAATGAGCGCATTTGAACTAACAGATGCATTGGTTGAAAGTATTGAAAGCCAGAAATATGATCTGATTATTTGCAATTTTGCCAACACCGACATGGTGGGGCATTCTGGCAAACTAGGCGCTACCATTAAGGCTGTTGAAACCGTTGATAGTTGCCTAGGCATTATTCATAAAGCTATGTTTGCCATTGGTGGCGAGATACTAATCACCGCTGATCATGGCAATGCAGAACAAATGATTAACCCACAAACTCACGAAGTGCATACAGCACACACCAACAACCCGGTGCCTTTAATCTTTGTTAGTGAGCGTAAAGCAGACATTGCCGAACCAGAAAAAGGTGCATTATCAGACATTGCACCAACCTTATTAGCAATGATGGATATTGAAAAGCCAGATGAAATGACTGGTAATAGTTTATTAACTTTTAAGTAAAATAACAATAAGACTAACCCCGTACAAGGAGAAACTCATGAAACAAGCTAATTTTATTGCCCCTTCGATTCTTGCAGCAGACTTTGCCAGACTAGGTGAAGAAGTTGACAATGTGCTTAGAGATGGCGCAGACATCGTCCACTTTGACGTCATGGACAATCACTACGTGCCAAATTTAACCATCGGTCCCCTGGTGTGTGAAGCGCTTAGAAGTCATGGCGTTAGTGCGCCAATTGATGTTCACTTAATGGTGAGGCCTGTTGATAGAATTATTCCTGATTTTATTAAAGCTGGCGCATCATATATTACTTTTCATCCAGAAGCATCGGAGCACATTGATAGAACACTAAGTATGATTCAAGAAGGGGGTTGTAAGGCTGGCCTAGTATTTAATCCCGCAACACCACTGCACGTATTAGAAAACGTCACGGACAAACTAGACATTATTTTATTAATGTCAGTTAACCCTGGTTTTGGCGGACAGTCTTTTATTCCTCATACATTGGAAAAATGTCGTGAAGTCAGAAAACTGATCGATGCAAGCGGCAGGGATATTCGTTTAGAGGTTGATGGTGGTGTAAAAATTGACAACATTCGTGAAGTAGCTGAAGCTGGTGCAGATACATTTGTTGCTGGCTCTGCAATCTTCAGCACTGATGATTACAAGGCGACCATTGATGCAATGCGTGTGGAGCTTGCTAAGGCTTAATTAACTTGAAGGGTTGGCCCGTTTTTGGTATAATTCTTCGCTTTATTGAATCTGTTGTAACTCTAAATCACAATAGATTCAAAAGTTGAGTCAGGGCGTCTGACTTTAAGTCAGACGCCCTGACTTGTTTTAATGTATCACGCAGCTCGACATATTAGTCAGGGTGCTCTTGCAAAAGAGTTGACTGGTAGAAGCTGTGGAAGAAGGCGTCAATAGGCGCTTTATTAACCCATGGAGAAAATATAATGGCAAAAACGTCAATGAAAAAAATGCTAGAAGCTGGTGTACACTTTGGTCATCGTTCTCGTTTCTGGCACCCAAAAATGGAACGCTTTATTTACGGCACTCGTAACGGCGTTCATATTATCAACTTAGAAAAAACACTGCCCTTGTTTAATGATGTACTTAACTTTGCAAGCAAAACTACAGCAGCCGGTGGATCAATTTTATTTGTAGGTACAAAAAGAGCAGCGAGCGATATCATCAAACAAGAAGCCATACGTTGTGGCATGCCATACGTTAATCACCGTTGGTTAGGTGGCATGATGACGAACTACAAAACCATTAAAGCTTCTATTAAACGCCTAAAAGACCTTGAGTTTTTAGCAGAAGAAAATTTTAATCAATTTGGCAAAAAAGAAGCGCTGATGATGACGCGTGAAATGGAAAAACTAGAGCGTAGCCTTGGCGGTATTAAAGATTTAGGTGGCATTCCAGATGTTGTCTTTGTGATTGACATTGGTGTTGAAAAAAATGCAGTTGCAGAAGCTAAAAAACTACACTTACCCATTATTGGTATTGTAGACACCAACCACAACCCTGAAGGCATTGATTATGTTATCCCTGGTAATGATGACTCCATCAGAGCGATTGGCTATTACGCAAGAGAAATTGCAAATGCTATTTTAGAAGCCAAAGCTGCCACTGGCGCTTCACTTGAGAAAAAAGTTTCGGTCAAAAAGCCAGAAACTAAAAAACTAGCCACCAAAAAAGCACCTGTTGAACAACCGCTAGTAAAAGAAGAGACCGTCAAAAAAGCGCCTACGCCCATTAAGAAAGACAAGCCTGAAATGCTAAATAAAACAGCTCTCAATGCAATGAAAAAAGCTGACTTAGTTGCTTACGCTGAAACACAAGGTGTCACTATTAACAATACCGACACTAAGGCGCAAATTATCGAAAAACTTGCATAGTTCAACGCATTGATTAATACATCTTTGTTACTTATAAGCGGTAAAGGTGCAATACAAACAGGAGATTAATTATGGTAATTACAGCCTCTTTAGTTAAAGAATTAAGACAAAGAACAGGCGCAGGCATGATGGACTGCAAACAGGCCTTAACTGAAACCAATGGCGACATGGGAGCAGCTATTGACTTAATGCGCACCTCAGGTGCTGCCAAAGCTGCTAAAAAAGCAGGTCGTGTTGCAGCTGAAGGCTTGGTTAAAGTTAATATTAGTGCTGACAAGAAAACAGTCACTATTTTAGAAGTTAACTCTGAAACTGATTTTGTTACCAAAGGCGATGCTTTTATTGGTTTTGTTGATATGCTAGGCGCGCTGGCACTTAAAACAATACCTGCTAATATTGAAGAATTTTTATCTCAAACACTGGATAATGGCGACTCATTAGAAAAAGCACGTGAGGACATCATTGCAAAAGTAGGTGAAAATATTGCAATCAGACGTGTGCAAACAATCACAACTGATAATGGCGTCATTGGCGTGTACAAGCATGGCGAGCGTATTGCTGTAGTAACGGTATTAGAAGGTGGCGATGAAGCGCTAGCAAAAGACATCGCAATGCATATTGCGGCCAGCAAACCAGAATGCATTACTGAAGCAGAATTATCTACAGACCTTCTAGAAAGGGGAAAAGCAATCTTTGTTGAGCAAGCCAAAGAATCAGGAAAACCAGACAATATCATTGAAAAAATGATTGTTGGTCGTATGAAAAAATTTATAAATGAAGTGACGCTATATGGCCAATCTTTTGTTAAAGACCCTGGCACAACAATAGGCAAACTTACACAATCAAATAATGCACAAGTTAAGTCTTTTGTGCGATTTGAAGTTGGCGAAGGCATAGAAAAGAAAGAAGAGAACTTTGCTGATGAAGTCATGGCACAAATTCAAGGCTAGTATTAATTAAAAAAGGTGTTTACCCACCTTGCCATCCAAGACATGACCCCCTACTCATGTCTTGGTTTGTTACACACAAATACACAATAACACCAAAAGACAGAAGGCCGTCAGCTTTTCCGATCAAAGATTTCTAAACCACTCGTTCGTCCTAAAGAACGACCCTTTATCTGTTTGTTTCAAACAATTAAACAAAGTAATTAGACTATCATTTTTCAAATAAAGGAAAATGAAATGAAGAAAATAATACCTATATTATTGCTCGGCTCAACACTATCCTACGCTGCTAATATTGAAGTAACTATTAACAATATCAAACCTATCATAGGTCAATTGTCAATTGTGCTTGATACTGAAGATACCTATGATAAAAATGATAAGCCAAGTAGTGTTTTTAGTGCTAGAAAGAAAGTATCAGCCTTGAGTCATAAAATAACCATTAATAGCGTTGAGCCTGGTACTTATGCTCTTTCTATATTTCACGATGAGGATAATAATAATGAACTAAGTACCAATTTTTTTGGTGTGCCCAATGAAGGTTATGGATTTTCAAATAATGTTATTGGTAGCTTTGGTAAGCCAACATTTACAGAGGCTAATTTTGTTGTTAATGATGACAAAGAAACCATTAATCTTAGCGTGGTGTTAGTGCGATGAATAGAGGAGGATTTATAAAATCAACTAGTGGCTTAGCATTAAGTAGCTTGGCATTTCCACACCTGTCATTTGCCGAACAAGATAAGTGGATAACAGCATTTAATCAAAATCTTAAAATTAAGCCGTGGCTCATAGGCTGGTAAGGTACAAATAAAGAAGTTCTGCAAACTACTGATATTCAAATTGAAGGAAAAATACCCCAAGCATTAAGAGACTGGGTACAAGCCTTAGGTATTGAGTTAATGTACATCCCAACCAGGTAAGCCAACTCAAAATGCCTACATTGAGAGATTTAACCGTACAGTAAGACAAGAGTGTTTAGATCTGCATTTGTTTGATTCTGTTGAGCAAGCACAAGATGCAACCACACAGTGGTTATGGGTTTATAATAACGAACGACCGCACTTTGCCCTAGGTGGCGTGATAAGATGACTAGCCTCTACTTTAGAGTTGTATGGAAAATCGGAGTATTACAAGTACAAATGTTTTTTGTCATAAAAATGAAATATTCTGTTATTACAATGAAACAGCGAAACACAAGTGTAAGAGAGTCTTATTTTTTAATAAAAGAAACAGGATAAAGATAATGAAAAAAACTACAAAAATAAAACGATTGAATTTGACCAGGTTATGGATAATGCCATATCAAGACGTCACTTTCTTAGGGGTGGGGCTATAATATTTGGTGCATCTAATTTTGTTATTAGCACAGGTATTGCAGCATTAACATCAAAACAAGCAATTGCTCATTCGCATAGCCAGGTGTCATTATTGGAATTTAAAGAAATTGCTGCCAACACCCTAGATACAATAACTGTGCCAAAAGGTTTTGGCTGGTATACAGTAATGAGTTGGGGAAATCCGTTATGGTCTGATGGTAAAAGCTTTAATCATCATACTGCTGGTGATGCCAAATCTCAGGCGTTGTCATTTGGAGATAACAATAATGGCATGGATATTTTTACTCGTGATGGTAGAACCGTTTTGGCAGTTAATAATGAATATGTAAATAATGTGTCCATGTATCACAATAGAGATTCTAAACTAACAGAAAACCTAGATGATGTTATGAAGGCTAAACAAGCGCATGGCATTAGTATTGTTGAATTGCAGAGAAGGAATAATAAATATTCTATTGTTAAAGATTCTATGTATAACTGTAAAATAACAGCAGATATGCCGATGGAAATTACTGGACCAGCAAGAACTCACCAATTAATGAAAACCAAGGAAGGTCCTGCTGGCGAGCAATCTTTAGGCACTTGGAATAATTATGGCAATGGAAAGACGCCATGGGGTACTTATCTGAGTTGTGAAGAAAATTTCGATGATTATTTTTCCAGTAGTGATAAAAACTTAAAACTATCTAAAGAATTTAAACGTTACGGCGTAGGGCATGAGGATAGTAAGAAATACGCATGGGGTAAATATGATGAACGTTTTGATATTGCACTTAATCCGACAGAGCCAAATAGAGTTGGCTATGTAGTGGAAATTGATCCGCTAAATCCAAAATCAACGCCAAAGAAACGTACTGCTTTGGGGCGTTTTAAACATGAAAATGCAGAAGTGGTCATTGCTAAGAATGGCCATATTATGGTTTATTTAGGCGATGATGAGCGTGGTGAATATTTATACAAATTTGTATTTGCAGGCAAATATAGTAAGTATGGCAACAATTCAGATTTACTTGAAGATGGGGATTTGTTTGTTGCTCGATTTAATGACAACGGCACTAGTAAATAGCTGGTACTAACACCAGAAAACACTGGAATGAGTAAAGCAGAAATCTGTATTCATACACGTCTTGCTGCGTCTAAAGTGGGTGTAGCTACAATGGATAGGCCAGAATGGGTGGCTGCCAATCCCAATAAAGCCGAAGTGTATTGCGCATTGACCAATAATAAAAATAGAGGAATAAAACCAAATAAAGGTGGTGATGCGACGCCAATTAATGCAGTCATTCCAAGAATGGCTAATAGATATGGTCAAATTGTTCGATGGGCGCCTAAAAATAGCGATCACAGTGATATTAATTTTAGTTGGAATTTGGTTGCATTAGCTGGCAACCCTGAAGTTCATAAAAATAATTTAAAATCAGACTCTGAAAATATTACCAAGCATAATATGTTTAATTCTCCAGGTGGCTTAAATTTTGACTCTAAGGGCGGTCTTTGGATTCAAACTGATGGTAAATATAGTAATCAGGGTGATTTTGCTGGTATGGGTAATAACCAAATGCTTTTAGGTAATCCAAATACTGGTGAAATTAAACGTTTTTTAGTAGGCCCAAAAGAATGTGAAATTACCGGGCTTACTTGGAGTGCTGATAAAGAGACAATGTTTGTAGGTATACAACATCCTGGCGAGAAAGGGGGCTCTATTTTTCCTAATAAATATAGCGGCATACCGAGATCAGGTGTTATTGCTATTTATCGTAAAGATGGTGGTGCAATTGGATAGCATTTAACCTTTAATATTTATGGTTATTAAGATAAGTTATTAATGATGGCATTAAGATGGTTGAAATTTTGACCTAAGATTTAAATAATTTTTGCTTGCATTAGGGTGTGGGTATTGATAGCGCCAACGACTTGGTTGTGATTATCAACGACAGGCAATGAGTTTAGGTTAAATTCATCCATCATTTGTACTGCTGCCATGGCAGGCTTGTCTTTTGAGATTGATTGGCAATTAGACGTCATAACCTCGCCAATGGTTAGACTTTGAATATTAGAATGTGTCTCAAGTACGCGCCTTAAATCACCATCTGTAAAAATACCTTTTAAAATGTTGTTATCAGTAATTAATACCATACCTAAGGCTTTTTGGCTCATTACTAATAAGGCATCTAGCAATTTAGTATCAGCATTGACGATAGGTATATCGCCCCCTGTTTTCATAATGGTACTGACAAAGGTTAATAAGCGACGACCTAGTGCACCTGATGGGTGTGAGCGGGCAAAGTCATCCACACTAAAACCTTTATTGGTTAATAAGCTGATTGCTAGTGCATCACCCATGACTAAAGCCACTGTGGTTGATGAAGTTGGGGCTAGGTTATGTGGACAAGCTTCTTTTTCAACGCTGACATCAAGATGCACATCGCTAATCCTGCCAATTGAGGAGTTTGCATTTTTTGTCATGCCGATGATTAAGACACCGAGGGGTTTAATGATTGGCATTAAGGTCATAATTTCGTCAGATTCGCCAGAGTAAGAAATAGCAATCACCACATCTTCTTGTGTAATCATGCCTAAATCGCCATGCCCTGCTTCACTAGGATGAACAGCAAAGGCAGGGGTGCCAGTAGAAGCAAGTGTTGCAGCAATCTTGCCTGCAATGTGTCCAGATTTCCCCATACCAATTAAAACTACTTTGCCAGTGCAATTTTGGATTAATTGACAAGCATCAACAAAGTTTTGATCAAGTCCATCGGCCAGCATCGTTACCGCTTGTGCTTCAGTTAAAATGACTTTTTTTGCAGATTGTAATAGTGAGTTGGGCATAGCTAATAAACACATTGGTATAATGAGTGTTGATTTTATCAACACATAAGACAGGTGAGTAAAGAAAAAATAAAAATTTTATTTGTATGTATGGGTAATATTTGTCGCTCACCAACGGCAGAGGGTGCTTTTAGGTCACAAGTGGAAAAACGTGGTGTTAAACACTTGTTTGAAATAGATTCTGCAGGTACTCATGCTTATCATATCGGTGAGCAGCCAGATTCACGCTCGCAATTATCTGCTAATAAATGTCATGTTGATTTATCCTATCAGCGGGCAAGGCAAGTGCATGAGAGCGACTTTTATCATTATGATTATATTTTTGCTATGGACGCCTCAAACTTGAGCATTTTGCAGTCTATTTGTCCACGCGAGCATCAAACTAAACTGTCATTAATGCTGGATAATATTCCTAACAACCAAGGCAAAAGTGTGCTCGACCCTTACTTTGAAGGACGCTTTGATGAGGTATTTGAAATGCTAGATTGTGCCAGTGGTTTTTTATTGCAAAGCTTGTTAAAAAAATCTCTTAAATCTTGTTGACATAGGCACTCCTAACAAAGTATAATGCCTCGCTTTATTGTCTTTAAAGAAAAACCAAAAGACGATTTAATAACTTAAATATACATTATAAACTTTAGAGAAATTGGAGAAATTGCAATATGTCAACGATTAATCAATTGGTACGTAATCCACGTAAAAAGAAAGTCGTCAAAAGTGGTGTGCCAGCATTAGACAGCTGCCCTCAAAAACGTGGTGTTTGTACTCGTGTGTACACCACAACTCCTAAAAAGCCTAACTCGGCACTTAGAAAAGTTGCCCGTGTTCGACTTACCAATGCCAATGAAGTAACGACCTATATTGGTGGTGAAGGCCATAACTTACAAGAACACTCAGTGATTCTTATTCGTGGTGGTCGTGTGAAGGATTTACCTGGTGTTCGTTACCATACAGTTCGTGGTGCATTGGATACAACAGGCGTTGATGGTAGAATGCAAGGTCGTTCTAAATATGGCACTAAAAAGCCAAAGAAATAAGTAATTACAATAATTAAAACATAGAGAAATACAATGAGAAGAAGATCCGCACCTAAAAGAGAAATTTTGCCAGACCCTAAATTTGGCGATTTGGTATTGGCTAAGTTTGTTAATATTTTAATGCTTGATGGTAAAAAATCAGTGGCAGAAAAAATTGTATACGAAGCCTTAGACACCATTGAAGCTAAGGGCAATGCACAACCAATTGAAGTGTTTAAGCAAGCATTAGATAATATTGGTCCTCAAGTTGAAATTAAATCTCGTCGCGTTGGTGGTTCTACTTATCAAGTGCCAATTGAAGTTAGATCTGAACGCAAAATTGCCTTAGCAATGCGTTGGATTATTGAAGCATCACGTAAGCGTGGAGAAAAAGGCATGAAGCTTAGACTGGCAGGTGAAGTTTTAGATGCTGTGCAAAATCGTGGTAGCGCATTTAAAAAGAAAGAAGACACCCATAGAATGGCAGAAGCAAACAAAGCATTTGCTCACTTTCGCTGGTAAACACACACAGGATACAAGAAAAATGGCAAGAACAACCCCACTTGATCGTTATCGTAATATTGGTATTATGGCACATATTGATGCCGGAAAAACAACCACGACAGAGCGTATTTTATTGTATACAGGCCGTACTCACAAAATTGGTGAGGTGCATGATGGTGGTGCAACCATGGACTGGATGGAGCAAGAGCAAGAACGTGGTATTACCATTACTTCTGCAGCAACTACTTGTTTTTGGCAGGGTATGGATAAGCAGTTTGAAGACCATCGTATTAATATTATTGACACACCGGGACATGTTGACTTTACCATTGAGGTTGAGCGTTCATTAAAAGTATTAGACGGTGCTTGCGCTGTATTTTGCGCAGTTGGTGGTGTAGAGCCTCAGTCAGAAACGGTTTGGCGTCAAGCGAATAAATACAATGTACCAAGAATTGGTTTTGTTAATAAAATGGATCGTGCTGGCGCGGACTTTTTACGTGTTTGCGAGCAAATTAAAACACGCTTAGGTGGCAATCCAGTACCCATGCAAATTGCCATTGGTGCTGAGGAAAATTTTGAAGGCGTGATAGACTTAATCAGCATGAAAGCTATTTTTTGGAACGAAGCTGATCAGGGTGCAACTTACGAAACAAGGGGTATTCCCGCAGAATTACAAGAGTTGGCAGAGGAAAAACGTGAGTTCATGATTGAATCTGCTGCTGAGGCGAATGATGAGTTAATGGAAAAATACCTTGAAGGAGGTAAGCTGAGTCATGATGAAATTAGAGAAGGCATTCGTTCTCAAACCATTAAGAGTGAAATTATACCAATGTTTTGCGGTTCTGCCTTTAAAAATAAAGGTGTACAAGCTGTGTTAGATGCCATGATTATGTATATGCCATCACCACTAGATGTGGATGCTATTACAGGCATGTTGGATGATAAAGATGAGACAGTTGCTCCTAGAAAAGCGGATGATGAAGAACCATTTGCCGCGCTAGCATTTAAAATTGCAACCGATCCATTTGTAGGTAATTTGACTTTTTTCCGTGTATATTCGGGCGTATTAAAAGCAGGTGATTTTGTATATAACTCATCTAAAGGCAAAAAAGAACGCATTGGTCGTATGGTGCAAATGCATGCCAATGAGCGTGAAGAAATTAAAGAAGTGTGTGCAGGTGATATTGCCGCAGCAATCGGTCTTAAAGATGTCACGACAGGTGATACTTTATGTGATCTTAAACAGAAGATTATTTTAGAAAGAATGGAATTCCCTGAGCCAGTGATTGCCTTAGCGGTAGAGCCTAAAACTAAGGTAGATCAAGAAAAAATGGGCATTGCGCTTGGTAAATTGGCTGCTGAAGATCCTTCTTTTCGTGTGTCGACTGATGAAGAGTCAGGTCAAACCATTATTGCAGGCATGGGAGAGCTTCACTTGGACATTATTGTTGATCGTATGGTTCGCGAATTTGATGTTGAATGTAATGTTGGCGCACCACAAGTTTCTTATCGTGAGACCATTACAACCATGGTTGAGCATCAGTATAAATTTGCTAAGCAATCTGGTGGTCGTGGTCAATATGGCCACGTATATTTAAGAATTGAGCCTCAAGAACCGGGTGCTGGTTATGAGTTTGTTGATGAAATTAAGGGCGGTGTTATCCCTAAAGAATATGTACCTGCAATAAATAAAGGTATTCAAGAACAAATGGAAAATGGCGTATTGGCTGGCTTTCCTTTAGTTGATATTAAAGTAACCGTTTACGATGGCTCTTATCATGATGTTGACTCCAATGAGATGGCATTTAAAATTGCAGCCAGTAAGTGCTTGAGTGGAGGTGTTAGAATGGCTAGCCCTCAATTACTTGAGCCAATGATGGCAGTTGAAGTTTTAACGCCTGAAGATTATATGGGCGATGTGATGGGCGATATTAATAGGCGTCGTGGTATTGTCAGTGCGATGGAAGATACACTTGCAGGTAAGCAAGTTAAGGCAGAAGTCCCTTTAGCAGAAATGTTTGGTTATGCCAATGATTTGCGCTCAATGACACAAGGTCGAGCAAGCTATTCAATGGAATTTGTAAAATATACAGCAGCGCCCAAAAACGTGGTTGATGAAGTTATTGAAAAATTAAATAAGTAAGGAGCATAAAATGTCAAAAGAAAAATTCGAAAGAACCAAACCACACGTCAACGTCGGCACAATCGGTCACGTTGACCACGGCAAAACCACACTCACAGCCGCTATCACTAAAGTCATGGCAGAAGCGCGTGGTGGCGAATTCAAAGATTATGCAGATATTGATAATGCCCCTGAAGAAAGAGAACGTGGTATTACTATTTCAACAGCCCACGTTGAGTATGAAAGTGAAGCTCGCCACTATGCACACGTTGACTGCCCAGGACACGCCGACTACGTTAAGAACATGATCACAGGTGCTGCACAAATGGACGGCGCTATTATTGTTATTGCTGCTACAGATGGCCCAATGGCTCAAACTCGTGAGCACATCTTATTATCTAAGCAAGTAGGCGTCCCTTACATCGTTGTTTACATGAACAAAGCCGATATGGTTGACGATGAGGAATTGGTTGAATTGGTTGAAATGGAAATCCGTGAGTTACTAGACGAATATGATTTCCCAGGTGATGACACTCCAGTCATCTTCGGTTCAGCACTTAAGGCCTTAGAAGGCGACACCTCAGAGATTGGTGTGCCTTCCATTGTTAAATTAGTAGAAGCATTAGACACTTATATTCCAACCCCCAAGCGTGACACAGACAAGTCATTCTTAATGCCAATTGAGGATGTATTCTCAATCTCAGGTCGTGGCACTGTAGTGACAGGCCGTATTGAAACAGGCATTGTTAATATCGGTGACGAGTTAGAAATCGTTGGTATTAAAGACACACAAGCCACCACTTGTACCGGTGTTGAAATGTTTAGAAAACTACTTGATTCAGGCGAAGCGGGTGACAACGTAGGTGTGTTACTTCGTGGCATCAAGCGTGAAGAGGTTGAACGCGGTCAAGTATTGGCCAAGCCAAGTTCAATCAAGCCACATTCAAAGTTTGAAGCAGAGGTTTATATTTTAAGCAAAGATGAAGGTGGTCGTCATACCCCATTCTTTAACAACTACCGTCCACAGTTCTATTTTAGAACAACGGACGTTACAGGCGCTTGTCAGCTGCCTGATGGTGTAGAGATGGTAATGCCAGGTGACAACGTGAAAATGCAAGTAGCGCTATTGTCACCAATCGCTATGGAAGATGGTTTAAGGTTTGCCATTAGAGAAGGTGGTCGCACGGTGGGTGCGGGTGTGGTTTCTAAGGTGACGGATTAAATTAGTTAATTAAGGCGTAAGGCGCAAGGTTTATTATATAATCTTGCGTTTTTCGTTTGAGAAATTTACAACGTAAATAGACAGGATATAAAGGCACATGAGCAATCAAAATATTAGAATTAAATTAAAAGCATTTGATCATCGTTTAATTGATAAGTCAGCGCTTGAAATTGTAGAAACAGCTAAGCGCACAGGTGCCAGTGTTAGAGGTCCAATTCCTCTACCTACTAAAAAGGAGCGTTTCACTGTATTGACCTCCCCTCATGTTAATAAGAAGGCAAGAGATCAATACGAATTAAGAACTTACGTTAGGTTAATGGATGTTATTAGTCCAACAGACAAAACAGTAGATGCACTCATGAAGCTAGATTTAGCAGCGGGTGTTGATGTTGCAATTAAGCTTAATTAAGCAAGTAAATAATTTAGGAATAAGATCATGGCAATGGGTTTAGTAGGACAAAAAATAGGAATGACGCGCTTGATAAGCGATGACGGTTCTATCACACCAGTGAGTGTAATTAAAATTGAGCCCAATCGTATTGTTCAAACAAAAACAATTGATATAGACGGCTATAGTGCTGTCCAAGTAACAACAGGAGCGAAAGTAAATAAAAAAGGCGAAGCCAAAGTACGTCGTGTACCTGCTGCAATTAAAGGTCATTATGCTAAAGCCTCTCAAGAAATTGGCTTAGGGCTTTGGGAATTTAGAGTAGAGGCTGGCGACGACATAACCGATGCAACAAGTGTTGATATTTCATTATTTAGTGTTGGTCATTATGTTGATGTTGTTGGTAGGTCTAAAGGTAAAGGCTTTCAAGGTGGTGTAAAGCGCCATAATTTCCAAATGCAAGACGCCACTCATGGTAACTCAATTTCTCACCGTGCTATTGGTTCTACAGGGCAATGTCAAGAGCCTGGTCGTGTTTTTAAAGGTAAGAAAATGGCTGGTCATATGGGTGATGAGCAAGTAACCCAAGAATGTCTAAAGGTTGTTAAAGTGGACAGTGAAAGAAACATCATTCTTGTTAAGGGTTCAATTCCTGGTGCAACTAAGGGCTTTGTTAAAGTTTCTTTATCGCCTAAGAAAAACAAGATTAATCAAGAAGTTAGCAAAAATATTCAAAATAAAGTAACTGATGAAGTTGCCCAAACTGAACAAGCGTAAGGGTTTAAGATGAAATTAAAAGTATTAAATATAAGCACAAACAAGTCAAGCATTATTGAAGTGACTGATGCTGTTTTTGCAAGAGATTTTAACCAATCACTGGTTCACCAAGTGACCACAGCTTACATGTCTGGCGGTCGTCAAGGCTCCAAAGCACAAAAAAATCGTTCTGCTGTTAGTGGTGGCGGCAAGAGGCCTTGGGCGCAAAAAGGCACAGGTCGTGCCCGTGCTGGCACTACTCGTGGCCCTATTTGGCGTTCAGGCGGTGTGACATTTGCAGCTGCGCCAAAAAGTTATGCGCAAAAGGTTAATAAGAAAATGTATAAGGGTGCAATCAGTATTATTTTTTCTGAACTTGTTCGCTCTGAACGTTTAAAAGTAGTGTCAGAGTTTGACATTAAAGAGATTAAAACTAAAAATGTCACTGCATTACTCAAGGCACTTAATGTTAAAGATGCTTTATTAATGACTGATGAGTTAAATGAGAATTTATATTTATCTTCTCGTAATTTATATCATGTTGGTGTTTGTGATACACAAAGCATTGACCCGATTAGCTTGATTGGTTATGACAATGTTGTGGTAACTGAGGCAGCGTTGAAAAAAATTGAGGCAATGTTATGAATCAAGAAAAAGTATTAAAAACCTTGTTGGCACCAATCGTTTCTGAAAAAACGACCATGCTATCAGCGCACAATCAACACGCATTTAAAGTTCGTGTTGATAGTTCTAAAAGAGAAATTAAAGCTGCAGTTGAAATGCTGTTTAGCGTTAATGTTGAAAAGGTGACAACCTCAATTGTTAAAGGTAAGAAAAAAATATTTAAAGGCAGGATTGGATCACACTCAAATTGGAAAAAGGCAATGGTAAAAGTGTCTGAAGGCCAAATGATTGATGTGAGCAGCACTTAAAGAGATTATTATGGCACAAGTAATTAAAAGAAAACCAACCTCACCAGGTAGAAGATTTGTTGTTAGTATTGTAGACAAAGAGCTATATAAAGGCGCGCCTTATGCGCCATTAACACAAAGCAAAAATAGAATCAGCGGTCGTAATAACGCAGGTCGTATCACTACACGTCATAAGGGTGGTGGGCATAAGCGTCGTTATCGTATTATTGATTTTAAGCGCAATAAAGATGATATTACTGCACGTGTTGAACGTTTAGAATATGATCCAAATCGTAGTGCTAACATTGCCTTGGTTTTATATGCTGATGGTGAGCGTCGTTATATTATTGCACCTCGTGGTTTGAGTGCTGGCGATACCATTGTGTCAGGTAATTCTGTTGCTATTCAAGCAGGCAATGTAATGCCATTAAGCAACATCCCATTAGGTAGTGTGGTTCATTGTATTGAATTAAAACCCATGAAAGGCGCACAAATTGCTCGTAGTGCTGGCACCTCTGCACAGTTGATTGCTAAAGAAGGCAACTATGTTACTTTGAGGCTTCGTTCTGGTGAGGTACGCAAGGTTTTAGCAGATTGTCGTGCAACAATTGGTGAAGTTTCTAGGTCTGAACATAGTTTAAGAAAATTAGGTAAAGCAGGTGCTACTCGTTGGCGAGGTGTTCGTCCAACTGTTCGTGGTGTTGTTATGAACCCAGTTGACCATCCACATGGTGGCGGTGAAGGTAAAACCAGTGGTGGTAGACACCCAGTTTCTCCTTGGGGTACACCGACCAAGGGTTATAAAACACGTAGCAATAAACGCACAGATAGGCTCATCGTGCGTCATAGGAATAAGGGTTAATCATGGCTAGATCATTAAGAAAAGGACCATTTGTAGACGAGCACTTAATCAAAAAAGTATTAGTGGCTCAAGAAAAAAATGACAGAAAACCAATTAAAACGTGGTCGCGTCGCAGTGTTGTCGTGCCTGAAATGATTGGTCTTACGATTGCAGTTCATAACGGTAGGGCGCATGTTCCTGTGTCTATCAATGAAAACATGATTGGTCATAAATTGGGCGAATTTGCCATGACTAGAACTTTCAAAGGTCACTCTGGTGATCGCAAAGCTTAAATAGGTAGATGACAATGAAAGAAGTTAAAGCAGTACACAAATATGCAAAAACATCCGCTTTTAAGGCAAGATTGGTGGCGGATCAGATTCGTCTTAAGTCGGTAGAAGAGGCCTTAAATATTTTATCATTCAGTAATAAAAAGGCAGCAGTTTTGGTCAAAAAAGTGTTGAACTCAGCTATTTCTAATGCTGAGCATAATGATGGACTAGATATCGATGAATTACTCGTTACCAGTATTTATATTGACGAAGGTTCAACCATGAAAAGAATTCGCCCAAGAGCAAAAGGTAGAGCGAATAGAATTTTAAAAAGAACAAGCCACATTACAGTTGGCGTAAGCAAGTAGGTTTAATATGGGTCAAAAAGTAAATCCAAAAGGTATTAGATTAGGTATTGTCAAAGATTGGGATTCTAAATGGTATGCCAATAGTCAAGATTATTCTAAATATTTATTATCTGATATTGAGGTTAGAGATTATCTGTTCGATAAATTAACGAACGCTTCTGTTAGTCGTATTCAGATTGAACGTTTGGCAAATAATGCCAAGGTTACTATTCATACGGCACGTCCAGGTATTGTTATTGGCAAAAAAGGTGCTGATATTGAGCAGTTAAAGTCAACTGTTTCAAAAATGATGGGCATTCCTGTTCATATTAATATTGAAGAAATTAAAAAACCTGAACTTGATGCGCGTTTGGTGGCTGAAAATATTGCTCAACAATTAGAAAAACGTGTGATGTATCGTCGTGCTGTTAAGCGTGTGCTAGGCAATGCAACTCGTTTGGGTGCCCAAGGTATTAAAGTGATGGTTAGTGGCCGTTTAAACGGTGCAGAAATTGCGCGTTCCGAGTGGTATCGTGAAGGTCGAGTACCCTTACATACTTTTAGAGCTGATGTTGATTACTCCTCTTACGGTGCAAACACACAGTACGGTGTTATTGGTATTAAAGTTTGGATTTTCAAAGGTGAGATTCTAGATCACAAAAAAGGCACACTAGATGAGGTTGCTCGTCGTGGTGCAACGAATCAGATTGCCAAAAAATAAAGCGAAGGATTGATAAATGTTACAACCTAAGAGAACAAAATTTAGAAAAATGATGAAAGGCCGTAATCGCGGTCTTGCAACGGGTCATAAGGTTAGTTTTGGTGAAATCGGACTCCAAGCTGTGGGCAGATGTCGCATGACTGCCAGACAAATTGAATCTGCACGTCGTGCAATGACACGCCATGTTAAACGTCAAGGAAAGATTTGGATTCGTGTGTTTCCGGACAAGCCTATTACTAAAAAGCCATTAGAAGTTAGGATGGGTAAAGGTAAAGGTAGTGTTGAATATTGGGTTGCACAAATTAAACCTGGTCAGATGTTGTTTGAAATGCAAGGTGTTGATGAAACAATTGCTAGAGAAGCATTCGCATTAGCAGCAGCAAAGTTGCCAGTCAAAACGACAGTTATTAAACGGACGGTAATGTAATGGATGTTAAAGAGTTAAGAAATCAAGACGTTTCAGCACTTAATGAAACGTTGATTAAACTTCTAAAGGAGCATTTTGAGTTGCGTATGCAACATAAAAGCGCACAATTGGATGATGCTTCAAAGTTGGGAAAAACTAAAAGATCCATTGCACAAGTTAAAACTATTATTAGGCAGAAGCAAGCATGAGTGACAAAAAAGTAGAACGCGTATTGACAGGCACGGTTGTGAGTAGCAATCGTGACAAGACCATTGCTGTTTTAATTGAACGCAAAGTAAGACATCCTATTTACAAAAAATACATCAAACGCAGCACCAAAGTGCATGCGCACGATGAAAAGAATGAATGCACACGTGGTGATTTAGTTCGAGTGGTTGAAGCAAAACCATTTTCAAAAACTAAGCATTGGGCATTACTGGAAGTGGTTGAAAAATCAGTTTCTGTTGATTAATATTAAGTTTATTTAAAGAGAGTAAGTCATGATTCAAATGCAAACAAAACTTAAGGTCGCAGATAATAGTGGTGGCGTTAAAGCAATGTGTATTAAAGTACTAGGTGGTTCTAAGCGTCGTTATGCTAATATCGGCGATGTCATTAAGGTCAGTATTAAAGAAGCCGCACCGCGCGGCAAAGTTAAAAAAGGCGATGTGTATGATGCAGTTGTTGTACGTACTGCTCATGGTGTTCGCCGTAGCGATGGGTCTCGTATTCGTTTTGATAATAATGCAATTGTACTTCTAAATACAAAACTTGAGCCAATCGGTACTCGTATTTTTGGTCCAGTGACTCGCGAATTACGCAATGCACAATTTATGAAAATTGTCTCACTTGCACCAGAGGTTTTATAATGCAAAAGATTAAATTAAACGACGAAGTCATTATTATTGCCGGCAAAGACAAAGGCTCTACAGGTACAGTAACTAAGGTATTAGATTCTAAGGTGTTGGTTGAGGGTTTAAATCTTGCCAAAAAACATGTAAGACCCAACCCAAATGCAGGTGTTACGGGCGGTATTACAGAGATAGAAATGCCTCTAGCAGTTTCTAATGTTGCTATTTATAATCCAACAACTAAAAAAGCTGATAGGGTGGGTGTCCGCACTAATAAAGATGGTATTAAAGAAAGATTTTTTAAATCAAATGATGAAGCAATCGTTTGATTAAGTATAAGGAAATATAAGCGTGTCTAGATTACAAGAACAATATAGAAATGAAATTTTACCAGCTTTACAAAAAGAGCTAGGTATGTCTAATCCTATGCAAGTGCCTAAGATTGAAAAAATTACAATCAATATGGGATTGGGTAGTGCATTGGGTGATAAAAAGGTGCTGCAAAGTGCATTGGAAGAAATGAGCCTTATTTCTGGTCAGAAGCCACTAACTTGTAATGCGCGTAAATCAGTGGCAAGTTTTAAGTTAAGAGAAGGAAACCCAATTGGTTGTAAGGTCACTTTACGCAAGGAAAGAATGTATGAATTTCTTGATCGCTTAGTTAATATTGCCATTCCTCGTATTCGTGATTTTCGGGGTTTAAAGGCCACTGCATTTGACGGTCGTGGTAATTACAACATGGGTATTACTGAACAAATTACGTTTGCTGAAATTGATTTTGAAAAAGTAACAAGAGTGCGTGGGATGGATATTGCTATTACCACCACTGCAAAA
Organism: Isorropodon fossajaponicum endosymbiont JTNG4; assembly: GCF_016592615.1. Taxonomy (NCBI): domain Bacteria; kingdom Pseudomonadati; phylum Pseudomonadota; class Gammaproteobacteria; species Isorropodon fossajaponicum symbiont. The sequence continues at coordinate 1,347,370 of NZ_AP013043.1, read as the reverse complement.
AGTGATGAAGACGCTAAGAAACTATTGGCAATGTTTAAATTCCCATTTAAAGGATAAGAAAAATGGCTAAAAAGTCTATGATAAATAGAGACATCAAGCGCACAAAGCTGGTTGAAAAATACAAAGCAAAACGCCTTGAGCTTAAGAAAATTATTAAGAGTATTAACGCATCTGATGAAGAGCGTTTTCAAGCAACCATTAAATTGCAAGCTCTGCCACGTGATGCTTCACCAACACGTCAGCGTAGTCGTTGCGCTTTGACAGGTCGCCCACATGGTTTTTACCGTAAGTTTGGTCTTGCTAGAACCAAACTTAGAGAGCGCACCATGAATGGTGAAGTTCCAGGTTTATCTAAAGCAAGCTGGTAAGGAGAAATAATATGAGTATGTCTGATCCTATTGCTGACATGTTAACGCGCATTCGCAACGCGCAAATGGTTGAGAAAAAAGAAGTTAATGTTCCAGCGTCAAATTTAAAATCTGCCATTGTAAGTGTGATGCAACAAGAAGGCTATATTGAATCTTTTAGTGTTGATGGTATTACTGCTAGTAAAACATTAAACATCAAATTAAAATATTATGACAACAAGCCAGTTATTGAAAAATTACAGCGCATATCAAAGCCAAGTTTAAGAGTTTATGTGGGTAGTTCACAAATGCCAAGTGTTATGAATGGCTTAGGTATTGTTATTGTTTCTACGCCTAAAGGCGTGATGACTGGACAAGCAGCACATGAGCAAAATGTAGGCGGCGAAGTTTTGTGCAACGTTTACTAATATTGGAGAGTTAGAATGTCTAGAGTTGCAAAATCACCCATTACCATACCAACTGGTGTTGAAGTTACCATTACTGGTAATTTAATGTCTGCCAAGGGCAAGTTGGGTCAGTTGAATATGAATGTCCATCCTTGCGTTGTAATTACAAATACTGATGATAAACTTAGTTTTGATATTACTATCGCTGAAAAGAAAGAGCAAAAGAAAGCTTGGGTTCAAGCTGGTACAGCAAGAGCCAATACTGCAAATCTTATTCAGGGCGTAACAGAGGGCTGGGAAAAGAAGTTGACCTTGATTGGTGTTGGTTATCGTGCCAAAGCAATGGGAAAAGTGTTGGATCTTACATTGGGTTTTTCGCACCCAATTAATTACAAACTCCCAGAAGGCATTACAGTTGAAACACCTTCTCAAACTGAAATTGTCATTAAAGGTATGGACAAGCAAAAAGTAGGTCAAGTGGCCGCTGAAATTAGAGCTTATCGTCCGCCAGAGCCTTACAAAGGTAAGGGTGTTCGTTACACTGATGAACAAGTTGTTCGTAAAGAAGCTAAGAAGAAATAATTGACTAAGGTATTAATATGAAACTTTCTAAAAAACAAGCTCGTTTAAGAAGAGCAACCAAATTTAGAGCCAAGCACGCACAAAGAAGTGTTGAGCGCTTATGCGTTCACAAAACTGCACAGCATATTTATGCTCAGATTATTAGCCCTTGTGGTACTAAAGTGTTGGCTTCTGCTTCAACATTAGCAACCAAACTTAAAAATGGTGGTAATGTAGATGCAGCAACTAAAGTTGGTGAGGCAATCGCTAAAGCTGCTACTAGTGCAAAAGTAACAAAAGTCACCTTTGACCGCTCTGGATTTAAATATCATGGTCGCGTTAAAGCATTGGCTGATGCGGCGAGAGAAGGTGGTTTGGACTTCTAAGTTGTTAATAAGATTAATTAATAAAAATATTAAAAAGGCGTAAATAATGACTGAATATAAGAAAAATAACAACAACGATGATAACGATTATATTGAAAAATTGGTTAATATCCGTCGTGTTGTAAAAGTAGTGAAAGGTGGGCGTATCTTTGGTTTTTCAGCGCTAGTTGTTGTTGGCAATGGTAATGGTAAAGTTGGCTATGGCACAGGAAAAGCGCGTGAAGTACCTGCTGCTATTCAAAAAGCAATGGATAAAGCACGTAAGGCAATGAAGTCTGTGCCACTGGTGAACGGCACGCTTCATTATCCAATTACCTCAAGTGTTGGCGCAGCTAAAGTTTATATGCAGCCAGCTTCAGAAGGTACGGGTGTTATTGCTGGTGGTCCAATGCGTAGCGTATTAGAGGCAGTGGGTGTGCATAATATTTTGGCGAAATGCAACGGTACTCGTAACCCAATTAGTGTGGTGCGTGCAACGGTTGAAGGTTTGACTTCTATGTCATCTCCACAATTGGTTGCTGCCAAGCGTGGTAAGACTGTTGATCAAATTACTGGGGAAGGGTAATGGCTGAAGAAAACAAAGTAGTTAAAAAAGTAACAGCAACTAAAAAATCAACTGTCAAAAAAGCATCTGTTAAACAGGCGAAAACACCAGAGAAAAAAACACTAGTTAAAGCCGCACCTAAAAAAGCAACAGTCACTAAAAACACACAAACATCTAGTAAGCACAATACAGTTAGTGTCACCCTAGTTAAGAGTTTTTATGGTCGCTTACCATCTCACCGTGCAACCATTGCAGGGCTAGGCTTAAAGCGTATTAACCATACAAAAGAGCTTAAAGATACGCCTGAAATCAGGGGCATGATTAATAAAGTGGCTTACTTACTAAAAGTAGAGGATTAAGAAAATGAACGTTATGCAATTAAATACGTTGTCACCCGCCGAAGGCGAGAAGCAATCAAGAAAACGTGTGGGCCGTGGCACTGGTAGTGGCTTTGGTAAGACTTGTGGTCGTGGCCACAAGGGTCAAAAAGCACGCTCTGGTGGTTTTAGCAAGATTGGTTTTGAAGGCGGTCAAATGCCTTTGCAACGTCGTCTTCCAAAGGTTGGATTCTCATCAAGAGTATCCATTATTACCTCACAAGTGACACTATCTGAAATTGATAGACTGACTGAGATTGACATTACTATTGATGTTTTAAAAGCACACAACTTAGTCACTAAAAATATTAAACGTGTTAAAGTCATGCTTTCCGGTGAAATTACTAGAGCAGTCACATTGACTGGTATCAAAGCAACTAAAGGTGCAAAGTTGGCGATTGAAGCCGTTAAAGGCTCAGTGAACGAGTAAATTATGAACCAACCCTTAGGCCTCTCTCAAGATTTATCAAAGCGCATCCTTTTTTTACTGGGTGCGTTAATCGTTTTTAGGTTGGGTACGCATATTACCATTCCATTTATCTCAAGTGCCGCACTTGCCTCACTCGTACAAGATCAACAAGGTACGATTTTGGATATGTTTAATATGTTCTCAGGCGGCGCGTTAGAAAGATTATCTATTTTTACTTTAGGTATTATGCCCTATATTTCGGCATCAATTATTATTCAGTTGATGACCTCTGTTATACCAAAGTTAGAGCAATTGAAGAAAGAAGGTGAAACAGGCAAACGTAAAATTACACAATACACACGCATAGGTACAGTGGTATTAGCAGTATTTCAATCTTATGGCATCTCTATTGCCTTACAATCACAAAGTGCTGGTGGTGTTGCTTTGGTCACTCAAGGTGGCTTTACCTTTAGTATGGTGACTGTCGTGACATTAACCACAGGTACTTTATTTTTAATGTGGTTGGGTGAACAAATCACAGAAAAAGGCATTGGCAATGGCATTTCAATGATTATTTTTGCCGGTATTGTTTCAGGCTTACCTTCAGCATTGGGCTCAACTTTATCGTTGGTATCTACAGGTGAACTAACCATTATTTTGGTGGCAATTTTATTAATCATGACGTTGTTAGTGACAGCCTTTGTGGTCTTTATGGAACGAGGGCAACGCCGTATCACGGTTAATTATGCCAAACGTCAACAGGGTCGTAAAATGGTTGGTGGTCAGAGTTCATATCTACCGTTAAAAATTAATATGGCAGGTGTTATCCCACCAATTTTTGCCTCATCAATTATTTTATTTCCGGCAACTTTAGGAGGCTGGTTTTCGCAAAGCGAGGGTATGGGCTGGTTGGCAGATTTAACTGCTAGCATTTCTCCAGGACAGCCTTTATATGTGTTGTTTTATGGGCTGGCCATTGTATTTTTTACCTTCTTCTATACGGCACTAACATTTGATTCAAAAGACACAGCTGATAATTTACGCAAGTCAGGTGGTTTTATTCCAGGTATTCGACCAGGCAAGCACTCGGCAGATTACATTGATTCAGTTATGTCTAGGCTAACGGCATCTGGTGCGGTTTATATCACTGCTGTTTGTTTGTTGCCAGAGTTTCTAATTTTATATTGGAATGTGCCATTTTACTTTGGTGGTACTAGTTTGTTAATCATCGTCGTTGTGGTGATGGATTTTATTGCACAAGCCCAATCTCACCTAATGTCTAATCAGTATGAGTCATTAATGAAGAAGGCAGGTTTAAACTAAAAAAAGGTCATTATTATGAAAGTAAGAGCATCGGTTAAGAAAATTTGTAACAATTGTAAAACTATCAAGCGTCATGGCGTGGTTCGTGTTATTTGTAAAGAGCCTCGTCATAAGCAAAGACAAGGTTAATTAGGATTGACATTGGAAAGCTATAAGCGTAAAATTATGGGTTTTTCAAATTTAGTATTGCGCGCTTTTTATTAAGAAAAAAAAAAGTTGCGTAATAATAGAAAGAGGCAAGAATACAAGGAAAATAAGTCTATGAAACAGAAACACGTAGAGGAGGTATAAGATAAATGGCTAGAATAGCAGGCATAAACATCCCGACACATAAACATATTGTGATTGGCTTACAGTCAATTTTTGGTATTGGTGATACCAAAGCAAAAATGATTTGCACGACCCTTAAATTAAACCCAGCCACCAAAGTTATTGATATTGCTGAAGATCAGTTGGAATTAATTCGTGCAGAAGTTGCTAAGTATGAAGTTGAGGGTGATCTTCGTCGTCAAGTTGCTATGGATATTAAACGCCTAAAAGATTTAGGCTGCTACCGTGGTGTTCGTCATAGAAAATCACTACCACTACGTGGTCAAAGAACAAAAACAAACGCAAGAACTCGTAAGGGTCCTCGTCGTTTAATTAAATAATCATAGGTAGATATTATGGCTAAAACACCCACAAAAAAGAAGTCTAAAAAAGTAATTACTGATGGTATTGCACACATTCATGCAACGTTTAATAATACCATTGTGATGATTACAGATCGTCATGGTAATGCAGTTTGTTGGGCGACCTCAGGCGGTTCTGGTTTTAGAGGCTCAAGAAAATCCACACCGTTTGCTGCACAAGTAGCTGCAGGTAGTTGTGGTGAGAAAGCATTGGCTTTTGGCATGAAAAACTTAGAAGTTCGTGTTAAAGGCCCTGGTCCTGGTAGAGACTCAGCAATTCGTGGTCTTAATGCACAGGGTTTAAAAATTCAATCAATCACAGATGTGACACCAATCCCTCATAATGGTTGTCGTCCTTCTAAGAAACGTAGAGTATAAGGATAAATTATGGCTAGATATACTGGACCTACTTGTAAATTAGCACGTCGCGAAGGCACGGACTTATTTCTTAAAAGTAGTATTAGATCACTGGATTCTAAATGTAAGGTGACTCAATTTCCTGGCATGCACGGTGCTAATGCACGCCGTCAAAAGGGCACAGAGTATGGTTTACAATTACGTGAAAAACAAAAAGTAAGGCGTATTTATGGCATTTTAGAAAAGCAATTTCGCCTATATTACAAAAAGGCGTCGCAAAAGAAAGGCTCTACAGGTGAAAATTTATTATCATTGCTTGAGTGTCGTTTGGATAATATTGTTTATCGCATGGGTTTTGGTTCCACGCGTGCCGAAGCGAGACAACTAGTTTCGCATAAGTCTATTTTGGTGAATGGCTTGGTTGTTAACATTCCTTCTTACCAAGTGAGTGTTAATGATGAAATCTCAATTAGAGAAAAAGCTAAAAATCAAAGCCGTATTCAATTAGCACTTGAGTTGGCTGAACAATCAACTCAACCACAGTGGCTTGATATTGATAACAAAGCACTGAAGGGTGTGTTTAAAAATGTTCCTGCTCGTGATGAGTTACCATCAGACATTCAAGAACATTTAATCGTTGAACTGTATTCTAAATAAGGAATTAATTATGCAAGGTAATGCAAGAGATTTTTTAAAGCCAAAGCTGGTTGAGTCTTCTCAAACTGGTGTTAATGAATTCAAGGTCGTCCTTGAGCCTCTTGAGAGAGGCTTTGGTTATACTTTGGGCAATGCCCTAAGAAGAACGTTGTTATCTTCTATGACAGGCTCTGCTGTGACCGAAGTTGCCATCGATGGGGTTATGCATGAGTTTTCTACAATTGACGGTGTTCAAGAAGATGTACTGGATATCTTACTTAACCTTAAAGAGGTGTCAGTTACATTAAATACAACTCAAACTACGCAAATTGTTATTGACAAAAAAGGTCCGTGTGAAATTACAGTGGCCGATATTGAGACTAATGGCGTTGATATTACAGTATTTAATCCTGATAAGGTGATTGCAACAATTAATGATGAAGGTCATATGCGTATGACACTTAAGATTAGTACTGGTATTGGCTATGATACTGCCACGTCACGTACTGACGAAGCATCAAGTATCGGCGGTATGCAGTTAGATGCAAGTTTTTCACCCATTAGGCGTGTTAGTTTCACGGTGGATGCGACGCGTGTTAAGCAGAAGGTTAACCTTGATAAGTTAAACATTACGATTGAGACTAATGGTTCGGTTAATGCAGAAGTTGCTATTAAACGCGCAGCAACAATCCTACAAGAACAATTATCTTCATTCGTTGAATTAGAGTTGGTAGAAGAAGAGACGGCATTACCAACATCAGAAGATTTTGATCCACAGTTGTTAGCAGCAGTGGATGAGTTAGAATTAACCGTACGTAGTGCAAACTGCTTAAAGGCAGAGCAAATTTACTATATTGGTGATTTGATTCAAAAATCTGAGCAAGATTTACTAAGAACGCCTAATTTAGGCCGTAAATCACTTAATGAAATTAAAGAAGTGTTAACTGAGAAAGGGCTTGACTTGGGTACCAGTATTGAAAATTGGCCGCCAGTTGATTTAATGAGTGAATAAGGAATAAGACATGAGACATAGAAAGTCAGGTAGGCAATTAAATCGTAACTCATCCCACCGTAAGGCGATGTTTAAAAATATGGCAAACTCATTGTTTTTACATGAGACCATTCGAACCACCTTGCCTAAAGCAAAAGAACTTAGACGTGTTGTTGAGTCATTAATTACTAAAGCCAAAGTTGACAGTGTTGCTAATCGTCGTAATGCGTTTTCAAAATTACGTGATGACGCAATGGTTGCCAAATTATTCACTGAATTAGCACCGTTTTATAAAGATCGTCCTGGTGGTTACATTCGTATTTTAAAGGCTGGTTTTCGTACTGGCGATAAAGCCCCAATGGCAATTGTCCAATTAGTTGACCTTGAAACCACGACAGATGTAGTTGCTGAAACTGCCGCTTCATAAGGGAAAAATATATGCCTTCAATTAAAGTAAGAGAGAACGAACCTTTTGATATTGCACTTAGACGCTTTCGTCGTACCTGTGACAGAGCTGGTGTTATCACTGATGTAAGAAAGAAAGAATTCTATGAAAAGCCAACTTGGGTTAATAAGCGCATGAAGGCAGCCGCTGTTAAAAGAACACACAAAGAAAGGGCTAAAAATCGTGTTCATCGTAAACGCATGTACTAGACGTACATTCTAAGTATTATAATCCGCTATTATGTCTGAGTTAAAGGCACGCATTACTGCTGATATGAAATCAGCTATGAAAGCCAAAGACAAAGCCACCCTTAAAGCGATACGCATGATTTTAGGGGCAATCAAACAAAGAGAAGTTGACGAACGCATTGAACTGGATGATATGCAGGTGCTTAGTGTTGTGCAAAAAATGGTTAAGCAACGTAAAGATTCAATTTCACAATTTAAAGAAGCAAGCCGTATTGATTTAGTTGATGTTGAAGAGGCAGAATTGGTTGTTATTAACAATTATACGCCAGAGCAATTATCAGATGTTGAAGTGAGCATTGCCATTGACAAAGCGATTGCTGATACTGGTGCGTCTTCTATGCAAGATATGGGTAAACTCATGGGTTTGCTAAAAAGTAAATTAGATGGCAAAACTGATATGGGTGTTGTATCTGGTCTGATTCGATCTAAATTCTCTTAAAATAAATTCTCGCCACATATTCTGTGTGGTTGAAATATCTAATTGATACAAATTGGTAATAATTTGTATCATTGCGCCTTGCATTCATTATATTTTCTCCCCAAGATGATATTTTGATGCCATTGCACTTGTTGTAATATTTTTTAAAATGTTGTGATAAGTGTACATCAATCACACTTTACCACCGCTTACTTATTCTTAAAAGCATCACTGTGATTTTTTGCTTTATAATAGCAAGCATATTTGAGGAGGGTTTATGAAGTTATTATTGATACTATCTATTGTTATTGTTCAGGCTGCATTTGCACAAACGACACCTGATTATGCTAAAGAAACACGCTGGGCAACACAAGTTGAAGATACGCTCATGGATGGCGATTCGGTTTGGTTAAGTGCTAATAATCATGAATTTTTATCAATCTTTACACCGAGTGAGTCTGATACTAAAAAAACAGCGATTATAGTCCATGGTTTGGGCGCACACCCAGACTGGGTTCAAGTCATTCAACCATTGCGGGTTGTATTAACTGAAAAGGGATTTAATACTCTTTCTATCCAAGTGCCTGTATTGGCAAATGGGGTTGATGCTGACCAATATGAGCCTTTATTTAATAAAGCCAATCATCGTATCACTGCTGCCATTAATTATTTAAAAGCACAAGGCTTTGAGGCAAATACATTAATTGCACATAGTTTAGGTAGTGTCATGAGTGCGCATTATTTGGCCAACAATCAACATCCATTTAAAAAATTTACTGCCATAGGTATGCCAGGTTTAGCAGTTGAATATTTGACAAAGATTGATATTCCCGTGCTTGATTTGTATGGTGTGGATGATATTGAGCCAGTGTTAAGCTCTGTAAAAGCGCGCGCTAATGCATCAAGTAAGAATAAAAATTACCATCAAAAAATGGTGAATGCAGATCACTTTTTTAATGAAAAAGATGACTTGTTAATTGATACGGTCAGCGCTTGGTTGAATTAGTTCAACTATTATTACTTGGGGTATTTTCTGGTTTTGTAGCGGGAGCGGGCTTGTTAGGTGTCGGTGGTGGTTTAATTATCGTGCCAGCCCTGCTGTATGTATTAGCAGCTGAAGTTCATGAAGTGGTTTTGATGCACACAGCAATTGGCACTGCACTTTTTGTGATTGTTTTTACTTCTATTTCCAGTGTTTGGGCGCATCCCCAAAATGGGGGCAGTCCATTGGCATCACTTTATAAAACTCACGCCCACTATTTTACTAGGGGCATTTTGTGGTGCAATTATCGCTCAATACTTGGGTTTTGATTTTTTGAAATAACGGTTGCACTGATTATGTGGTTTAGCATCAGGGCCTCTGGACATGCGGATAATTTAAGTAGATGGGTTTTTTTTTGGGGGTAACGGGCTATATTATTGGCTTGGTTTCAGCCATCGTTGGCATTGGTGGCGGCACGATGACAACTCCATTTTTAGTTTATAACAATATTAATATCAAAAACGCCATTGCCACTTCAGTTTCAGTGGGCATGCCAATTGCAATTGCAGGTAGTTTGGGTTTTATAATAACAGGCATTGGGGCTGAGGGTGTTACTAGCGGCTTAGGTTTTATCCATACGAAAGCGCTATTAAGTATTGTTATTACACCAGTGTCCTGTTTGCACCACTTGTGGTGCCAAGGTTGCACATCGTGTTGATGGTCAAAAACTTAAAAAAGGTTTTGCTTTGTTTCTGGCTTTTAGTGATTGCTTTTTAATCTTATTGTTAACTAATCTTGCCATGGCGGTACTAGATTATGCGCTACTTCTAAATGATCAAGTATTCTAGCCACAACAAAATTTACCAAATCTTGAATCGAGTTAGGATTTTGATAAAACGCAGGATTGGCATCCATAATCACCACGCCAAGGCGTGAAAGTTTAAGCATATTTTCCAAATGGATGGCGGAATAAGGCGTTTCCCTAGGTGCTAAAATAAGTTTTTTCTGCTCTTTAATCACCACATCAGCAGCGCGATGCATTAGATTGTCTGCATAACCAACGGTATTGGCAGCACAAGAAACCATGACATAAATTAATGATTGGGTTTTGACCAATTCTTTGAGTAGGGTGACGGCATATAGCATGCCTGAAGCACCTGTTAATGCAATGGTGATGGGTTTCATAGATTAGGTATTGTTTTATTAAAAATATCATCAAAACTACCATTTGACATCACCACAAAGTGACCATGATTAATAGAATTAAGATGATTTACAATATCATCAACAGAGTCAAACAAATAAGCTGAGTGATTATTTTTAAGCAAGGCATCAATATCCCAATCACAATGCTTGAGTCGTAATATTAAGGCTTGATTGGCATTTTTAAGCGCATCCACTAAAGTTTGTTGGTGTACGCCAGATTGCATGGTATTAGACCTTAGCTCCAAAATAGCAATAATAGACTCATCAGCCACCTTTGCACGTAAACCCTCAATCGTTGTTTTAATGGCGCTAGGGTGGTGGTGGGCAAAGCCATCATACAAAGTAATGGATTCAGTTTGGTGCTTGATTTCCAAGCGACGTTTCACCCCTTTAAAACTACTTAATGCCTCGCAAGCCACATCAATTGGTACGCCAACGTGGTGTGCACTATAAATAGCGCACAACCCATTTTCCATGTTGTGCTCGCCCAATAAATGCCACGATACCTGACCGCCCTCAACATTAAATTTTGTACCCGTTTTTGTATTTATCAGAGTTGAGTTGGTAAAGCTTGCTCCTCAGACCAAATGCCCTGCCTAAGTAGCGCCTTAATATTTGCATTATTTTTTGGATAAATAACCAAGCCATTGCTAGGTATGGTGCGAATCAAATGGTGGAGTTGTTTTTTGAATGTCTTTGAGTGAGTCAAAAATATCCGCGTGGTCAAATTCTAAATTATTAATCACCAATGTTCTTGGGTGGTAATGAACAAACTTAGAGCGCTTGTCAAAAAAAGCCGTATCGTACTCATCAGCCTCAATCACAAAAAAGTTAGCATCAGTTAAACGTGACGATACCCCAAAATTTTGTGAAACCCCGCCAATTAAAAAACTAGGATTGTAGCCAGAAAATTCAAGTATCCAAGTTAGCATACTAGCTGTGGTGGTTTTGCCATGAGTACCTGACACGCCAAGCACCCACTTATTATGCAATATGTTTTCGCTTAGCCACTGCACACCTGAGGTATAAGAGTATCGCTGGGTGAGTATTTCTTCCACGCACGCATTACACCACGAGACAAGGCATTGCCAATAATAAATAAATCCGCTTTGGGTAAATCTTTAGCTTTGTAGTTTTGTGTATAGTTAATGTTTTGCTCGTCAGGTTGGGTGCTTTATTGGTGGGTAAACGCCCTGATCCAAATGCCTCATTTGCTTGGCAATCAAGGCGAGTGAGCCCATAAATGTACCAGCAATGCCAAGAATATGAATGTGCATTATTAAGGCTTAAAATCAAGTGAGGCAGAATTGATACAATAGCGATTGCCGCTTGAGGTAGGACCATCGGGGAAAACATGCCCAAGATGAGCATCGCAATTAGCACATCTTGCTTCAACACGACTCATGCCATGTGAATCATCAGTAATTAGCTTAACACTATCAGATTTTGAAACATCAGAAAAACTGGGCCAACCTGTGCCTGACCCAAACTTAGTGTTGGATGAAAATAAAATCTGATGACAACAAACACAAAGATAATTCCCTTGCTCTTGATGGTTGTAATATTTGCCAGTAAACGGCGTTTCAGTGCCTGCCTGTTGCGTGATTCTAAGCTGTTCTGGGGTTAGTTTATTTAAATTCATTCGTGTATTATATGAGAATTAATAAATTTTTTTCTATTAAGTATGAAAGTTTATTTAGTTGGTGGCGCAGTACGTGACCGCTTGTTGGGCATTTCAGATAACAACACTGAAAAAGATTGGGTTGTGGTTGACTCATCCAGTGCTGAAATGCTAGATTTAGGTTATCGGCGAGTTGGTAAAGATTTTCCTGTTTTTCTACATCCTGGCACGCAAGAAGAATATGCGCTTGCTCGATTAGAGCGAAAAATTGGCAAAGGTTACAAAGGCTTTGAATTTGATACTTCAAAAGCAGTAACACTTGAACAGGACCTTTTTCGCCGTGATTTAACCATTAATGCAATAGCGCAAAAAGCGGATGAATTATTTGACCCATTTAATGGCCAAGAAGACCTAAACAATGGCATTTTACGCCACGTGTCTGATGCCTTTAGCGAAGACCCAGTACGCGTATTGCGTGTGGCTCGATTTGCAGCACGCTTTAAAAAGTTTGGCTTTAAAGTAGCACACCAAACCCACCAACTAATGAGCCAAATGGTCACCTCAGGCGAGGTAGATGCTCTCACCCCTGAGCGTGTATTTAAAGAACTTAATAAAGCTTTATCGTATGAAACGCCATCAGCTTTTTTTAAAGTATTAACCGCTTGTGGCGCCTATCAAAAAGTTTTCCTCAGTCTTGATAATCAGGCACACCAAAGCCACAGCAATTCATTTGAGTTTTTAGATAACCTTAATACTAATAAGGCACATATTAAGTTCTCTATTTGGCTTAAAGATGAGAACAGACGCAATATTAAAGCTTTATGCAACGCCATTAAATGCCCTAAACAATATCAGCAATTATCCGAACTTGTTAGTCAGTTTTACCAATTTTCACAGGATTTCCCCAATCAATCAAGCAATGAAATATTTGACTTTTTCACCAAAACTGATGCGCTTAGACGCAAAGATAGATTTGAAGATTTACTCACTACATTTCAACTACTAGCGATTGATATTAAACCCATTAAACACCTAAGAGATTTACTTAAAGATATTGATGTATCTAAACTGGATAAGTCAGACATTGGCAAAGCCATTCAAATAGAAAAAAAATTAATCATTGACTTGTTTCTTAAAACAATAAAGAAGTAATATCAAAAAAACCAAATTCATTTTGAATTACCCACAACAACCTGAAATAGCACATACCATACTGCAATAGTCTAATTTTATTGGACACAAAGATAGCCTTATAATACAAACCATAAGGAGGTCAGTAATGACACAATATAAATCAAGAAAACAACGAGTGACTTTTACCGTTGAACATTCTGTTCAATACCCCCTTGAGGGGGGAACACTAGATTATGCCAAACTCATGGTGCATGAGAATTACACCAATAAAAAAAATCATGATAATATCAGGAGCTTGCTCCTCAGCAGTTAGCAGATGGAGAAAACAATACCTAGCAGAGCTTGGTGGACAAACACCAGAGTCAGGCAAAGCGCTGACTTCTGAACAACAAACAATACAACTGCTTGAGAAACAACTTTGGCGCGCACAAAGGGACAATGAAATCTTAAAAAAGGCAACAGCCTTGTTCGCTGTGGACAATCACCAAGTGATATGATTATCAAGATAAACAAGGCTTGCCAACAATACAATACTAAAGAATTATGAGCATTACTCAAACTTCCTCACAGTAGTTATTACTATCAAGTCAAAGATAAGCGAGTAAACAACAACACCAACGCTATGATTAAATTAATCAAACAAACTGCTATTGAAGTTGGATACACCTATGGCAAACGCAGAATGCGAGTAGTTTTGAATAACCAAGGTTATAACATTGGTATTTACCAAACCGCAACGCTAATGAAAAAAGCCAATGTAGTTGCCATACGCCCAAGAAAGCGTCATTATTACCCTAATACTAGATTGATGTTTAAAAAGGCAAAAAACCTATTAAATCGTGTGTTTGAGCAGCAATCAATTAATACGCATTGGGTTGGTGATATTACCTATATCAAAACCTATCAAGGTGGGAGTTATTTAGCCAGTGTGTTGGATTTAGGCTCAAGACAAGTTGTTGGTTGGGCATTGTCAAAACAGCCTAATGCTCAGTTGGCAAAGGATGCGCTTAGTAATGCTGTGTCTAGACACCAGCCCAATACAAATAAACACATGTTCCACTCTGATCAAGGGACTCAATACTCTTCTAAAGTTTTTATTGATTATTGCAACAAGAACAACATTACTCAAAGCATGAGCAGGCGAGGTAATTGTTGGGATAATGCGGTCATGGAGCGTTTCTTTAGAAGTCTGAAGACTGAGAGATTAAATTATCAAAGTTTTGCAAATCATAGTGAAGTCGTGCAAAATGTAGAGGGTTATATCTACTTGTATAATTACAAAAGGATTCATTCAGCGATTGGGTATTTAACACCTGCTCAAAAGATGGCTGAATTGAAAAAAGCGGCTTGAAATGTGTCCAAGTAGGTTAGAGCATTGCACATAAAGAATGACCCTTAATGAGTTTGCCTGTTGCTAGGTAAGTGGTCTAGGGAGTCTTTCATTTAGTTTTAGTTTAGGAGAATGCTTGTTGTTGATATGGATTATACAGGGACAATTAAGGATATATGGCGTGGGATTAGTTTTAGGCGATGACGCACTTAAATTCAACCGATGCATTGGTACTCAGTTGGGATGATTTGTTAACTATTTTTATATTTCTTCACACTGCACAAAAAGCCAGTGTGAAGAAATACAACTGTTATTTACTTGCTAAAATTTCCTTAAGTGCTGATAGGCATAAAACGATATTTTCTTTTCTTGAGGCATAACCCATTAAACCAATACGCCAAACCTTGCCAGCATAAGCACCAAGACCTGCACCAATTTCAAGGTTGTAATCATTAAGTAGGGTGGCGCGAACTTGTGCGTCATCAACACCTTTAGGGATAAACACAGAATTTAATTGTGGCAAGCGGTCTTTTTTATTCACTAAGAAGTTAATACCCATTGCCTCTAAACCATTTCTTAATAGCTCGTGGTTTTTTTGATGACGCGCCCAAGAATTCTCAATACCTTCTTCTAATATCATCACCAATGATTCGTGTAAACCGTATAGTGTATTTACAGGTGCGGTGTGGTGATAGGTGCGTTTAGCGCCCTCACCCCAATACCCCATGACTAAATTAAGGTCTAAAAACCAACTGCTAACAGGGGTTTTTCGTGTGCTGAGTTTTTTAATAGCACGCTCGCTAAAGCTAATGGGCGAAATACCCGGCATAGCAGATAAACATTTTTGTGTGCCTGAATAAATCGCATCAATTTCCCATTCGTCAACACGCAATTCAGTACCACCCAAAGAAGTAACTGCATCAACAATAGTAATACAATCATACTGGTGTGCAAGTTTGCATAAGGTTTTGGCGTTAGATTGCACACCAGTTGAAGTCTCAGCATGCACAAAAGCAACAATACTAGCATCTGGGTTATTTTTTAAAGCCTCTTCTAGCTTGTCAGCACTGACCGCCTCGCCCCAATTATCCTCAACAATAATTGTCTCACCCCCCAAACGAGTCACATTTTCTTTCATGCGCATACCAAATACGCCATTAATACACACAATAACCTTATCACCAGGCTCAACTAAGTTAGCAAAACAAGTCTCCATACCCGCAGAACCAGGTGCTGATACAGGCATGGTTAACTCATTTTTAGGTTTAAAAATAATTTTTAAACCTTCTTTAGCCTCATCCATCATGCCCACAAAAGCAGGATCTAGATGGCCAATAGTAGACCTTGCCATGGCGGGTTAAATGATTGCATAATACTATAAGATTAAAATAAATAAAAAACCATTATAATGGCTCAGATGCTAATTATTTATGAATTATCGCTTGCTTTATCTGAGGGTATTTCGGATGATTATTATGCGAACATCATCAATCACCTTCAAAAAAATAGAAATAATGAGCCATATTTAGACCAAGATTTAAAAGTATTTATTGAACAAATGATTAATAATCAGAAATAATAGACAACGATATGTCAAAATATAGTTAACAATGATTTTTACAGTTAATTGGGAAAAATAATATGATTACAATATCGCCTAAAGATATGACAACGGCAGGGAAGTTATCTACTATGGAGATACTTTGGAACGACTTGTGTCAGCATGGTTCGTTTGAATCGTCCAATTGGCATGAGCCTGTTTTAAATTCACCCGAACAACAATATGTAGGCGGTACTCAGCTTCCTATGGACTGGGAGAAGGCTAAGCAACAAATACGCAATAAGATTGAATGAACATAGAAATATTGCCGATAGCTAGTAACGATTTGCTTATTTGGACAGAAAGTAGATTTGATTAATGGAAGTCATACAGCAACTTTTAACACAACTACCTAAGGGCATTGTCCTTACGGGCGAGGAAAACACTCGTCCGTTTGAGTGTGACGGGTTAAGTGTGTACAGGAAAAAGCCTTTGGCAGTAGTATTGCCAGAAAATATTGCGCAAATTAAGCAAGTATTGAAAATTTGTAAGGACAATAACACGCCAGTGGTAACACGGGGTGCGGGGACGGGTTTGGCGGGTGGAGCGATACCGCTTGAAAATTCAGTTGTTCTGGGCTTGTCTAAGTTAAATCAAGTGAAATCAATTGATGTAGAAAACCAGCTGGCTGTGGTTGGGCCAGGTGTAAGGAATATCGCTATTAGTGAGGCAGTAACGCAGCACAGCCTTTATTATGCGCCTGATCCATCAAGCCAAATTGCTTGTACGATTGGCGGAAATGTTGCTGAAAATTCTGGCGGTGTGCATTGCTTAAAATATGGATTAACAGTGCATAATGTTGAGGCAATTAAAATGCTGACTATTGATGGTGATGAGTTAATACTGTCTCGTCAGGATGATGGGTTGGGGTTGTTAGCACTTATGAATGGCTCGGAGGGTTTGCTGGGCATTATTATTGAAATTACAGTTAAACTTACACCAACACCTGCCCTTGCTAGAGTGGTGATGGCAGGGTTTGATTCTGTTCGAGAGTGTGCTAACGTAGTGGCTGATATTATTAAGGCTGGCATTATTCCTGCTGGGCTAGAAATGATGGACAGTTTTGCCATTGAAGCGGCTGAAGGGTTTGTTAAAGTTGGTTATCCACTAGATGCCAAGGCATTATTACTTTGCGAGCTTGATGGCACGATTCCAAGGCGGCATTTGGCAGGTATGTTGGAAAAAATTAACGAGCTGAGCCAAAAATATCAACTCAGACTTGATATGATTATTTCTGTAGGTTATCGGGTTAAATCTCGTCAAGGGGGTACAGTTTAGAAAATGGGCAACTGCATTGATTAAAGAATACCTGATTAAAGGCTTTGTTCTAAATGATGAGCGTTTTAAATCGGGTAATTCTATGAATTATTTTGATGAGTTACAGAGTCGTATTCGTGAGATACGGCTTTCTGAGAAATTGTTTTATCAGAAGATAAAGGATATTTATACCACTAGCATTGATTACGATTCTAGCAATGAAAAAACCATTGATTTTTTTAAACGGGTGCAAAATAAGTTGCTTTGGGCAATCAGTCGGCAAACTGCGGCAGGATTGGTTTATAGGCGAGTAGATGCAAAGCTGCCGTTAATGGGTATGTCGGCTTCTGGTAAAAAAAATTATGCTGGTATTAAAAAATCAGGCAAAGCGTATGAAAATTTTAAATTCCAGCAAAAAGTATTTGAAGCAGAACAAAGTTTGCAAGAAATTGAGGCGGATATAAGGCAACTGGACGAGCAAGATGCAAACACTTGATATTCAAAATCTCAAAGCCAATGACATTATTAGAAAATGTGTCCATTGTGGATTTTGCCTAGCCACTTGTCCAACTTATCAATTATTAGGCGATGAATTAGATTCACCCCGCGGACGTATTTATTTGATTAAATCGGCTTTAGAAAATCATCATTTTTCCAAGCAAAGTATTATTCATTTGGATCGCTGTTTAACATGCAGGTCATGTGAAACCACCTGTCCATCAGGTGTTGAATATGGTCAATTGATAGATATTGGGCGTGAATTTATAGAACAAAAACGTCCACTTTGGCAAAAGATATATCGATACTTTGTTCGTCAATTTTTAACCACGCCTATTTTATTTAATCCAATTGGGCTTATTTTTAGACATTCTAAAATCAAAGCAAAGCCTATTAAACCCATTGTAAAAATTGGCAAAGTTTTGTTATTAGGGGGGCTGTATTCAACCTATACTTGCGCCTAATATTAACCATAGTATTAAAAACATTCTAGCAAAATTAGGCTATGAAACTGTAGAAACGCCACAAAAACAATGCTGTGGTGCGGTTGACCAGCATTTAAGCGCTGGTCACGACACCTTGGCTAAAATTAAGCGAAATATTGACACTTGGCTTAAAATTGAGGCTGAGGTAATTATTTCTAGCGCCAGTGGCTGTGGATTAATGGTTAAAGACTACGCATCTATGTTTGAAGCATCAGACCCTTATTATCAAAAAGCGCAACTCATTGTTAATAAAACCAAAGACATTGCTGAGTTTTTAGTTGATCAAGATTTAAGCCAGCTTAATTTAGAGAAAGTTGATATGTCTTATCACGAGCCTTGTACATTACAACACGGGCAACAACTAGGTGGGTTGGTTGATTCTATTTTGAGTTCACTGGGTTATCAGCAAACGCCTGTTGTTGATGCGCATTTATGTTGTGGTTCTGCAGGCACGTATTCCATTTTTCAACCAAAATTATCACAGCAATTAAGAGCCAACAAACTCAAACATTTACAAGCAAGCAATCCACAAATGATAGTAACTGCAAATATTGGTTGTTTAATGCATCTGCAAAAACAGGCAAAAATCCCTGTCAAGCACTGGGTTGAACTGTTAGATAATTAGGTTGTGATGTCAATTTTAATTCCAAATTATGGAATATAATTATGATTTTTTTTTGCAATTAAAAATAGATAATTTTTATATGTTTAAGGATACTTAAATTGATCTTGCTTATCCAAAAAATATTCAACCATAGAGGATGAATATTTAGAAGAATTTCCCAATATTAAGTATAAGAAAGTTTGTATTTTTATGGGTGCAAATGCCTCTGCAAAAACCTGATGATGTTAGAGTTTTATCAAAAATATAATTTTTTTAAAGTTTTACAACTTTTGTCTTAGTATTCAATATGAGAATTTAGAAGATGAGCTTTGCTTTTCTTGCGATAAAGCCAATAGTAGAAAACTATTTGATAATTTCTATAAAGTTCAAAACTCAGGTAAGCTTAAATCAAAGTTTTGTGGTGATAACAGTATTCATTCAACATTGAGCAAAAATAATTTTGATTCTAATAAGCTTCGGTCTAGAAGTAAAAACTTTTTTGATTGGTTAAATGAAAACAACATTTTTGCTAGTATCAACTGTAATTACAAGGAGTGATTCATGAGTAGAAGAAGAAAACCAAAAGCCAAAACTTACGAGTTAAACATAGAGTCACTTTCTCATGAAGGGCGAGGAATTGCACATTTTGAAGATAAGGTTATTTTTGTAAGTGGCGCGTTACCAGGTGAGCTTGTGATTGCTGACCGCACGTTTTCACGTGCTAAATTTGAAGAGGCTGGTGTTAAGCAAGTATTAAAGCCAGCGGATAATCGAATCACGCCTAAATGTGACGTATTTGGTATTTGTGGTGGTTGTTCGTTTCAGCATTTATCCAGTGAAGATCAAATACAGGCTAAGGGTAATTGGCTAAAAGATGCGTTTGCTAATCAGGCAAAAATTGAGCCTAAGACTTGGTTAAAGCCACTTCAAGTTCAAAGCTGGGGTTATCGGCGCAAAGCTAGATTGGGTATTCGATATGTGGCTAAAAAAGACAAGGTATTGGTTGGATTTAGAGAAAAAAAATCTTCATTTATCACCAATATGAGTCGCTGTGAGGTTTTGCATCCATCCATAGGTGAACATCTTGAAGTGCTTGCTGATTGTATTGAAAGGCTTAGTATTAAGTCCAGTATTCCACAGTTTGAAGTGGCGATTGCTGAGAATAATACGGTGCTTATTCTAAGACACCTTGAGCCTTTGAGTGTAAAAGATGAGCAAATATTAGTAGATTGTGCCCAACAATTAAACATCACCTTTTATACCCAAAGCGGTGGTTTAGACAGTGTTAAGCCATTAGAAAAGCCTGTTGTGCTAACGTATTCACATCCTAATCATGGTATTATCATGGAATTTTTACCCACTGATTTTGTTCAAGTGAACTTTAAACTGAATCAGCAAATGGTTGATTTAGCATTAGAATTACTTGAACTTAATGAGTCTGATGAGGTGATTGATTTATTCTGCGGTCTGGGTAACTTTACCTTACCAATTGCAAGACATGCTAAACATGTGGTGGGTATTGAAGGTGATTTAGGATTGATTGAAAGGGCAAAGTATAATGCACAAAAAAACAGCATTACCAATGTTGATTTTTATAAGGCAGATTTATTTAAAGAAGTGGTAGGTTTTGAGTGGTTCAGAGGCAAGACTTACAATAAGGCACTTATTGACCCAGCTAGATCTGGTGCAATTGAAATTGTAGAGTTACTGCTTAAATTAGGTGTCACAAGATTGGTGTATGTGTCATGCAATCCTGCAACCTTGGCTCGTGATACGCTCAAGTTAATTGAGCTTGGGTTTATGCTTGAAACTGCGGGAGTGATGGACATGTTCCCCCAAACTGCCCATGTGGAATCTATTGCTTTATTCACTCGATGATAAACATCAATATCAACACCCAAACTTTAGATTATTATCAAGATAATGTCTTGCAAAAATCTTACTCAATTTCAAGTTCAATCAACGGTGTGGGCGAGGTAGAGGGTTCATTTTGCACACCAACTGGACGATTTAAAATCAGCGAAAAAATTGGCGATAATGTAGAATTGGGCACTGTATTTATTGCTAGAATACCAACAGGTGAGATTTATTCAAAACAATTATTTAACGAACAAACTGATAAAGATTGGATATTAACTCGAATTTTATGGCTTGATGGGGTTGAAAAGCATAATAAAAACACGCATGAGCGTTATATTTATATTCACGGGGCTCACCTGATGAATTTATGATGGGCGCTCCTAAGTCAAAAGGCTGTATCCGTATGCGAAATCAAGATATTGTTGAATTATTTGAAAAGGTTCACATAGGGGGAGATGTTGCTATAATTGAGTAATGAATCAGTTAATACAACACCTGCCAAAAAAAGCCTTTGAACGCTTACAAGTCAATCAAGATGCCATTTTGATTGACGTGCGTTGCGAAGCAGAAAATAAATTTGTTGGTAGACCTATTGAATGTATTTTTGTGTCTTGGCTTGACGATCCTGATTGGGAGCCCAATGAAGATGAGTTTATTGCTGCCATTAAGCGTCTTACTGGCAAGGAAAATAACTTCTTAGAACGTGAAATTATTTTAATTTGTCGCAGTGGTTACCGTTCAAATGATGCAGGAAAATGCTTAATTGAACATGGTTTTACCAACGTGGCACATGTTGTTAGTGGCTTTGAAGGGGATCTTGATGTAAGTGACCAACGAGGTAATTTAAATGGTTGGCGTTATGATGGTATGCCTTGGTTGCAATGTTAGGTGAGTAAAATACTAAATATCTATTTAGATAAACGCATGTTGTTTATCTTTTTGAATGGCGTTGCTAGTGGTTTTCCGTGGGTGATTATCGGCTCAACAATGACCTTGTGGCTTAAAGATGCTGGACTGACGCGCACAGCAATCGGTTTTTTAGGCTCCATTTTTTTCGTTTATTCTATCAATTGGTTATGGGCACCGTTACTTGACAAGGTTAAAATTCCATTTTTAAACACACTTGGTTTTAGACGTAGTTGGCTGCTATTTTTACAAATTTTATTGTTTATTTTAATCATCGCCATATCATGGACAGACCCTAAAATAAGCATTGTTTGGGTGTCATTACTCGCACTATTAATTGCCATCACCTCAGCCACTCAAGACATTGTGATTGATGCTTATCGCATTGAAATAATTAGCGAAAGCAAGGATGGCAAAATTGCCGCTGCCGCTGCCGCTGCAACAAGTGGCTGGTGGTTTGGTTTTGGATTTTTAGGTGCGTTTGCACTTTACTTGGCAGATTATTCTAACAATTGGTCAATGGTGTATTTTGTCATGAGTTTTTTTGTGCTAGGCTTTATGCTTACAACGCTACTCATGCCAAAGGAGACGCATTCAAATCAAACAACTACTGACACACCAGAACAATGGCTAGGCGAGACTTTCTTTAGCCCGCTTAAAGACTTCTTTAACCGCTTTGGTACAACGGCCATTTTAATTTTGTTGTTCATTATGTTTTTTAAAATCGGCGAGGCATTTCTTGGAAAAATGTCGTTGGTTTTTTATGATGATATCGGTTTTTCTAAGACTGATATAGCTACCTATTCAAAACTTCTAGGCTCAACTTTGACCATTATTTTTTCAATCATTGCAAGCTTTGTTAGCATTCATTTTGGACTTCTTAAGGGCTTGGTTATTGGCGGCGTATCAATGGCACTTACTAATTTGATGTATAGTTATCTAGCAACAATTGGTGCAGATAAGGAGTTTTTAGCATTAACCATATTTTTAGACAATTTTACATCTGCCTTTTCAACTGTGGCATTTGTGGCGTTTATTTCCTATTTGGTTAATAAAACTTACACCGCTACACAATACGCCTTAATGTCTTCTATGGGTAATTTGGGCAAAATTTTATTTGCCAGTAGCAGTGGCTTGTTGGTAGACAGCTTAGAAAATAGAGATTGGGTTATTGCTTTTGGTGGCGAATGGGCAGTATTTTTTGCCATTACGGCACTCATGGTGATCCCTAGCCTTGTTATGCTTTTTTGGATTGGCAAAAATTTTAAACATTTATTTATATGATAGGCCCTATTATGATGGATGTGTCAGGATTGACACTAACCACACAAGAAAAACAACAATTGATTAAATCCTCTATTGGCGGCGTTATTTTGTTTGGGCGTAATTTTGAATCTATTGAGCAAGTGACTTTATTAATTAAAGGCATTCGCCAAGTTAATAAAAACTTGCTGATTACTGTTGACCACGAAGGTGGACGAGTGCAGCGTTTTCAAACTGGATTTACCCACCTACCAGCCATGGCAAAATTAGGTGCGTCGTATGATAAAAATCCAGATATGGCGATGGATAAAGCCTTTTCTTGTGGTTTTGTCTTGGCATATGAGTTGTTGGATATTGGCGTGGATTTTTCTTTTGCACCTGTATTGGATGTTAATTATGACACCTCCCAAGTAATTGGTGACAGGGCCTTTCATTCTAATCCTGATGTGATTGTAAAATTAGCAGGTAGTTTAATTAATGGCATGCACAAAGCAGGCATGAAGTGTGTTGGTAAGCATTTTCCAGGGCATGGATTTGTCACGGCGGATTCACACCTTGACTTGCCAATAGATGACAGACCAATGAGTGATTTATCACAAGATATGAAACCCTTTAAGGGGTTAATTAACCATGGACTTGATGCACTTATGCCCACCCATGTTGTTTATACTCAAGTAGATGATAAGCCAGCAGGGTTCTCCTCTAAGTGGATTAAAGATATTTTGCAAAACCAACTCAAATTTAAAGGTGTTATTTTTAGTGATGATTTGTCTATGCAAGGTGCGCATTTCATTAAAGACATAACCAATAGAGTGAAAGCATCATTAGATATTGGCTGTGATATGGTGCTTATATGCAATCATCCTGAATTGGTTGCGCAAATCATTGATAAAGATTGGGACATGAACGAAAAATTACAATCAATGCAAGGTTTTTATAAGTTTAAATCCGATAAAATTAACCATCAGCAACATTTAGCAACTATTAGAGATTTATTATGAACAATGACAACACACAAAATTTTGAAACTAGACTTCTAGGCGCAGTCAGAAAAACCCTTATTGCCGTTGCCAAAGACACCATGACCCAGCCAGGATTAAAGCACCCACTTAGTCAAGCAACGCAAAAAATGATCACTGATTGTTTAGATATCGTAACCAGTAGGCAAATCGCTATTGAAAAATCCTCAGGTGCACATACTAGGATGAAGCCTGTTTATACTGATGAACAAACTGTGCAAAGTTTTTCAATTGATGATTTGAAGAAAACCTTGAGTTAATGCCTTTGTATAAACAGGATTGATTAAAAAAAAATGACAATTTTTATCAAATTGATAATTATTGATGTAATAAAGGCTTACATATAGAGACCTTTGCATAAATCAACCAAAAACCACCAATATGGTAAAATAACACCTATCTAAAACAACCCTAAAAACCACTAAAAATGTCTTGGAAGAACACACAACAAACCTCATTTTCTACATTCACTCATTGCAACTGAAATAGCACATACCATACTGCAATAGTCTAATTTTATTGGACACAAAGATAGCCTTATAATACAAACCATAAGGAGGTCAGTAATGACACAATATAAATCAAGAAAACAACGAGTGACTTTTACCGTTGAACATTCTGTTCAATACCCCCTTGAGGGGGAAACACTAGATTATGCCAAACTCATGGTGCATGAGAATTACACCAATAAAAAAATCATGATAATATCAGGAGCTTGCTCCTCAGCAGTTAGCAGATGGAGAAAACAATACCTAGCAGAGCTTGGTGGACAAACACCAGAGTCAGGCAAAGCGCTGACTTCTGAACAACAAACAATACAACTGCTTGAGAAACAACTTTGGCGCGCACAAAGGGACAATGAAATCTTAAAAAAGGCAACAGCCTTGTTCGCTGTGGACAATCACCAAGTGATATGATTATCAAGATAAACAAGGCTTGCCAACAATACAATACTAAAGAATTATGAGCATTACTCAAACTTCCTCGCAGTAGTTATTACTATCAAGTCAAAGATAAGCGAGTAAACAACAACACCAACGCTATGATTAAATTAATCAAACAAACTGCTATTGAAGTTGGATACACCTATGGCAAACGCAGAATGCGAGTAGTTTTGAATAACCAAGGTTATAACATTGGTATTTACCAAACTGCAACGCTAATGAAAAAAGCCAATGTAGTTGCCATACGCCCAAGAAAGCGTCATTATTACCCTAATACTAGATTGATGTTTAAAAAGGCAAAAAACCTATTAAATCGTGTGTTTGAGCAGCAATCAATTAATACGCATTGGGTTGGTGATATTACCTATATCAAAACCTATCAAGGTGGGAGTTATTTAGCCAGTGTGTTGGATTTAGGCTCAAGACAAGTTGTTGGTTGGGCATTGTCAAAACAGCCTAATGCTCAGTTGGCAAAGGATGCGCTTAGTAATGCTGTGTCTAGACACCAGCCCAATACAAATAAACACATGTTCCACTCTGATCAAGGGACTCAATACTCTTCTAAAGTTTTTATTGATTATTGCAACAAGAACAACATTACTCAAAGCATGAGCAGGCGAGGTAATTGTTGGGATAATGCGGTCATGGAGCGTTTCTTTAGAAGTCTGAAGACTGAGAGATTAAATTATCAAAGTTTTGCAAATCATAGTGAAGTCGTGCAAAATGTAGAGGGTTATATCTACTTGTATAATTACAAAAGGATTCATTCAGCGATTGGGTATTTAACACCTGCTCAAAAGATGGCTGAATTGAAAAAAGCGGCTTGAAATGTGTCCAAGTAGGTTAGAGCATTGCAAAATAGTAAGCGCCTGCACTGAAATGCACCGTTGGTGTAATTAGCTGATTAGCTGATTTACTTTTTACTTTGTCGTTGGTATAAACTGAAACTTTGATACCGCCTAATGTTTTGGATAGTGCAAGCCCATTTCTATTGCCTTTATCATGCCTGTGCCATAAGAACCAAAAGGCGTGCCAATTTTGCCGATTGAGGCATCAAAGTTTGCATTGTGATAATTAATTGCAGCACCACCTAATACTATCCTTATCGCCACCATCCCTTTGAATTGTAAAAGTAGCATCGAATTGCTCATTAATTACGTGTGAAACGTGAAGTTTGACATCGCCCAACTCAGTACCCTCCATTTGTTGTGTATTTAACTTGAGCCACGCCACCAATCTTTGTTGCTGCTTGGGGTTGATTCTAATACAGCAACACGCTCTCTTAGAGCCTCTGCAAATGCTTGTGATGTGCCTATAAGCAATAAGCTTAATGTTATAATCTTACTTTTTTCATGATATATCTCCATATTTATTAGAAAATTAGTTTTCATTGAGTTAAAATTAACTAGAAAAACTAATGGTACTATGCTGTCTCAAAGTTTTATATAAAGTAATATGATTTTGTCAAAAAACGATACTACTTTGCTATGGATAGTGCCAACACTCGAAAAAATTAATTCTTTTTACCTTTTTAGCTATTGCTAAAAAGGTAACTTATATGCGTACGATACATGTTTTTTACATAAAAATAGAATTAATATTATTTATTTAGAATAAAGTAATTTTTCATTATAAATACATCCTAGCAGCGACCTGAAAAAACTTAAGCACAAAGACAATCAGCTAAGTTATTTGGGCTATCTTTTAATGAATAATTTGTGTAGATGTATGCGATAATTATTCAAAAAGTATGATTGTTCGCACTATTTTCTATGATTCTTAACCAATATTTGCATTTAAAAAAGACACCACCTGCATGGGTTTGGGTGTTTGTTTTCTTACTGTCTATTTCTGGCACGTTTTATTTAGGGCTTAATCCTGATTTTATTGCACATTGGTGGGGGTATTTGGTTGGGTTTAATATCATCATGAGCCTGATTGCTATTTATTATGTTTATGCGGATGTATTACGCCTTAAGCGTGATGTTAAGGGCGATATTGTAGGCTCTAAATTTACTTGGTCGTTTGTTAAAATTGTGCCGGTTTTGGTGATTGTGCCAGTATTGTCTTTTTATATATTCTCATTTCAAACGATTCAAAACAACGTTAAAGATTCAGAAAAAGCTTTTAATGTTTTCAGTCAAAATTTTATTCAGCAAGTCAATGGCTTGTATAGCGGTGTGCAAAAAATTAGAGATGAGCGTTATACCGAACAAACAAAAAGATTACTAACTTTAATTATCTCTTTTGGCAGCTTTCAAAAAGATGCTGAAAATTATGCACAAAGTATGCAAATATTTCTTGATGGCTTAATTGATAAAGGCTGGGCTTGTCAAATTACATTGTTGAATGCTCAAGAAGAGATGGTTGCCAAAACGGCAGATGTGACTAATTGCATGGCAATTGAAGAGCAGCCATTGCCAGGTGCACAGCCACGTATGATTAACGAAGACGAGACTGCAAACGTTATTCAAGTAAAAATGTCAACACGTTATCTTTCAAATATATCAAATCAAGATTTATTTGTGGTTGATGTGGTGTATGCAACTGATCCAGGGCTTTTAGGGTTTTTGTCACAAGTTAGAGGGTTTGCTAATGCAGCACAAAACATTAAATTTGAAATCAACACTTCAATCACTCAAAAACGTTTTATGATTGATTTTTCATCTACCGTGCTATTGGCAATATTGAGTGCGCTTATGGTGGTTTTTCGCATGATTGAACGGTTAATGAAGCCATTGAATAACTTATCCATCGCCACGCAAGAAATTGCTAAAGGTAATTATGATGTGCGTATTGCTAAACAAAAAGAAAGTGAAGATGTGCGTAGTTTGATTGAACAATTTAATACTATGTCTAGACAAATCAAGGCATCTTGTGAAGGCTTGGATACGCACAATTTGTATTTAGAAACGATTCTTAAATATTCTTATGGTGTGATTGCACTTGATCAAAATAGGAAGATCCGCCTCATTAATCCAGTGATTGGTACAATGCTGGGTATTGAAGATGAAAAATTATTCATTGGTAAAAAATGCAACACTATTGTTGATCGCTATTCAAATTTAGAACCTTTGTTTTTAATGACACAAGATAAATTTAAACGAGATGAAAGTGAATGGAGTGAAGAGATTGAAATTACTCTAGCTAGTCAGCATTTGTTATTATCGTGCCAAGGTGCGGCACTTAAAAATGACAATGAAACCTTGGGTTTTGTTATTGTGATTAAGGACATCTCGAAGTTAAATAGGGCTCAGAAAAAAGCTGCTTGGGGAGAAGTGGCAAAGCGCATGGCACACGAAATTAAAAATCCACTAACACCCATTTTATTATCTGCTCAGCGTCTTAGAAACCGATTCATGGGCTCTTTAGAGGGCAAAGATTTAGACGTTATTGATAAAACTACAAATACCATTATTCACCAAGTTCAATCTATGGACACTATGGTAAGTGCATTTGCTGATTATGCTAACACGCCTCAAATTGAAAGGAAGTCTTGTGATTTGAATGCATTAATTAAACAATCTATCGCACTTTATGATGCACAAAGTAATATGAATATTGACTTTGATTTGTCTGCTGGTATTCCACTACTACTTTTAGATAGTCATAGTATTTCTAGAGTGTTGATTAATTTAGTGAAAAACGCCAGTGAAGCAATGGTTGACGGGCGTGATTTTAACGTTAAAATCACGACAGAATATTTACCAAAACAAGCCATTGTGCGTTTAAGTATCATAGATGATGGTGATGGCTTTGATAAGTACGTACTTGATAGGGTATTTGAGCCTTATGTGACGACCAAAATTAAGGGTAGTGGTTTAGGCATGGCAATTGTGCAAAATATTATTAAGCAACATGAAGGTGAAGTATTTGCTGGTAATGTTAAACCGCATGGTGCTATGATTACCATTGAGTTTAATTGCAATAAATAAAAAGAAGGGGTTATGGATGACACATTAGCCATTGGTAGAATTCTTATCATTGATGATGAAAATATGAATGCAGAAACGATGATGGATACATTGGAAGATGTTAATTATCATGTGGTTATTGCAGCTAACGCCAGTCAAGCTAAAACTACTATAAAAGATCAATTTTTTGACCTGGTTATGATGGACGTTTGGATGCCTGGTCAGGACGGTATGTCATTATTAGAAGAATGGACTCAAGCTGGTTTTTCTACACCGATTGTGATGATGTCTGGGCATGCAGAACATCAAGACGTGGTCAAGGCAATTAAACTGGGTGCGATTGATTTTTTGAAAAAACCACTGCATGATATTTTGCCATTGGTACGTAAAATTCTATCTGAACAAGTACTAGAGAAATCTGAACACACTATTAGTGGTATTGAATTTAATGCACCACTTAAAGAGGCAAGGAATATTTTTGAGGTACAATATTTCAATCACCATCTGCAAGAGAACAGTCATAATATTGCCAAGGTTGCAGTCTTGGCAGGGTTAGAAAGGACCACTTTATATCGTAAGTTAAAAGATTTAGGCATTGATAAAAAATAAAATAGTATGAAAATCTTAATCCTAGGTGCGGGACAAGTTGGTGCAACATTAGCCAAATATTTAGGCTTAGATAATGATAATGACATTACCATTATTGATAAAGATGAATCTAATTTATCAAATTTGCAGCGTCATTTAGACATTAAAACTGTCTGTGGACATGCTTCGTATCCTAACGTTTTAGAAGAAGCAGACATTAAAAATATGGATATGGTGATTGCTGTAACACGCTCTGATGAAGGTAATATGTTGGCTTGCCAGATGGCACACACCTTGTATCAAGTAGAAAAGAAAGTAGCGCGTATACGTACTGCTGAATATCTACATAGGAAAGAGTTGTTTTCACCTAATGCTATTCCAATTGATTTCATTATCACACCTGAAGAGTTGGTGACTAACTATATTAAGCGTGTGGTTGAAGAGCCAGGCGCTGAGCAGGTGTTTGAGTTTGAAAATGGGTTGGTTCAATTGGTAGAAACCAGAGCTTATGCAGGCACACCAATTGTAGGGCACCCTATTAAAGATCTGCATGAACATTTGCCAAAAACACGGGTGCGCATTGTAAGCTTATATCGTAATGGTAGGGCAATTCCCGCATCAGGAGAGACGGTTATTCGTGATGGTGATCGGGTTTATTTCATGACCAAAAAAGCCAGTATTT
Organism: Isorropodon fossajaponicum endosymbiont JTNG4; assembly: GCF_016592615.1. Taxonomy (NCBI): domain Bacteria; kingdom Pseudomonadati; phylum Pseudomonadota; class Gammaproteobacteria; species Isorropodon fossajaponicum symbiont. The sequence goes on along the minus strand of NZ_AP013043.1, from coordinate 1,317,357 downwards.
CTAAAGTGATTAAACAATTCAGGCGTGAAGACAAGGCTTATAAAAACATTATTATTGCTGGTGGTGGGCGCATTGGTCTTAATTTAGCAAAGTTCTTAGAAAAAAATCACCGCGTTCGTGTGATTGAGATAAATAAAAAGCGTGTTAGTGAAATTGCTGACGAGCTTGAAAATACATTAGTGCTTTTAGGTAATGCATCCGATGAAGAGTTACTATTAGAAGAGGGCATTGAAAATACAGATTTATTTTTAGCTTTAACAGATTCTGATGAAATCAATGTGATTGTTTCAATTTTGGCCAAACGTTTAGGTGCGCATAAGACGATCGCCTTGGTGAAGCGTAATGTTTATGAAGATTTGGCCGAACAAAGCGAAGGTGTAGATATGGTCATATCACCTGATCAAATTACAGTTAGTGGCATCTTGGCACATATTCGTAAAGGCGACACCATGATGGTGTATTCATTGCGCCAAGGTAAGGCAGAAGCAATTGAGGTTATCGTACATGGTGATAAACACCATTCAGATGTTGTGGGTAAAACTATTGAACAAATTAATTTACCTGATGGTGTGGTTGTGGGTTCAGTGGTTAGGAATCATGAAGTGATTATGGGGTCGCGTACTTTGGTAATCAAAGAAGGAGATCATGTATTGTTAGTGTTGACTGATGTTAGTAAAATCCATGAAGTGGAAGAGTTGTTTAAAGGATATTTTGATTAATGGTTGTTAAAAATGCAATTTAGTATTGTTTTTAAAACCATTGGTTTGTTGCTAATGTTGTTCAGTTTAACTCAATTACCACCCATTATTGTTGACTTTATTTATGCTCAAAATGAAGCTTCATCTTTTATGGCTGCTTTTTCTTTAACACTACTCAGTGGTTTTGTTTTATGGCTGCCTTTTAGAAATTCAACCAAGGATTTTAGAATTCGTGAAGGTGTGTTGGTGGTGGTGAGTTTTTGGTTTGTCTTGTCCTTATTTGCTACTACGCCATTTTTATTATCAGCATCTTTGGATATGTCCTTTAGCGATGCATTTTTTGAATCTATGTCAGGGCTGACAACCACAGGTGCAACGGTGCTTTCTGGGTTAGATGATTTACCCAAAGCACTTTTATATTATCGCCAGCAGCTTCAGTGGTTAGGCGGTATGGGTATTATTGTTTTAGCAGTTGCAATTTTACCAATGTTGGGTGTTGGTGGTATGGAGCTTTATCATGCAGAATCAAGTGGCATTTCTAAAGAAAGATTGACGCCAAAGCTCACTCAAACTGCCAAAGCATTGTGGAAAATTTATATCAGTTTTACTGTCGTTTGTGCACTGGGGTATTATCTTGCGGGCATGAATGCATTTGATGCCATTGGGCATAGTTATGCAACCGTTGCTATTGGTGGTTTTTCTACTCACGATGCCTCTATTGGTTATTTCAATTCCTATGCAATTGAGGTAGTGGCAATGATATTTATGCTACTAGCAAGTATTAATTTTTCGCTGCATTTTCTTGTCTGGCGTAAGAATAATTTATTTATTTATTTAAAAGATTCTGAATTTAAAACCTATCTATTAATTCTAAGTGCATCAATTTTATTAGTATCAAGCTATTTGTTTGATAAAGGCTACTATCAAACTATTGAAGAATCAATTAGATATGGCATATTTCAAAGTATTTCTATCATAACCACCACAGGTTTTGCTAGTACGAACTTTTCATTGTGGCCGTTTGTGTTGCCTGTATTTTTAATTTTTGCTAGTTTTATTGGTGCTTGCGCTGGCTCTACAGGTGGCGGTATTAAAGTTGTTAGAATATTATTAATGTTTAAATTAGCGATGAAAGAGATTAAAAAATTTATTCATCCTAATGCACAAATCAACATCAAGCTTAATCAAAAAAGTGTCCCTGAAAATACTTTGATATCAGTCTGGGGTTTCTTTTCTTTGTACGTCATCGCCTTTGTTATGATTATGTTAATGTTAATGTTTACTGGTCTTGACCAAATCAGTGCATTTTCAGCAACAACAGCCTCTATTAATAATTTAGGTCCAGGCTTGGGTGATGTTGCTGCTAATTATGGCAATATTAATGATACTGCCAAATGGATTTTAAGTTTTTCAATGTTATTGGGACGCTTAGAAATATTAACCTTAATAGCTTTGTTGCATAAGGCTTTTTGGCGTTTTTAAATATATTCCAACTTAAGGAAAACATAAATCTAACGCTAATCTTTGCTATTAGCATTATATTCGTATTTTCTATTCTTAGGTCGGTGTGCTAAAAAATTATTCCACTATAATGTTGTAGTTTGGCAAAGCGTTTAACAGTTGTTTGCCATAAAATTTAGAAACCAAGCGGTTATCAAAAATGGTGATTTTTCCTGTGTCAGTTTCTGTACGAATCAAACGACCACAGGCTTGAATGAGTTTAAGCGATGCATCGGGTAGGGATATTTCCATAAAAGGATTTCGGTTTTGTGATTCGAGATAAGTGGCTAATGTTTTATCAATGGGCGAAGTGGGTACACTAAAACGCAATTTGGCAATGACAACATGAGTAAGATTGTCGCCTTTTAAATCCACCCCTTCAGCAAAACTATCCAGTCCAAAAATAACACTACCTTTGCCTTGTTTGCGTAAGTCAATATGTTTTTCTAAAATGTGCTTTTTAGGGTATTCACCTTGAACAAACAAAGTGCAATCTAGCTTTTTCTCTACCAAGTCTGTCACTATTTGCATTTGTTTATTAGAGGCAAATAGTACTAATGAGCCTTCATTGCTATCAAGTCGTTTAAGTAGTTGTGATGCCACTTCTTGTGTATGCTCATACACTTGAGTTGGGCTGGCTTTAAGTTTAGCAACAATGAAGTCTACCTGGTCAAATACAAAGGGTGAGGGTAGGCGCAAGTATTGGTTTTCATCCCTTAGCAGGCCTAATTGTTTGTTTAAGCGCTCAAAACTACCCAGCGATGTTAGCGTGGCTGAAGTAAGAATGGCGCCTGAAACTTTTGACCAAATAAGTTGGTCTAGATTTTTTGAAACATCAGTTTGTGCACTATTAAGCAAGTAGTTGGTTTTTTTATTTGCAAGTGTGGTTTTTTCAATCCAGCGTGAATGTGGCGCTTTATTTGTCTCGTCCGTTTGCAAGAAAGATGAAAATAAAGTAATAATACTAAGCAAATGCTGTTCACATTCGCCAATTGCATTGCTAATAGGGCCGCTGATGCTTTTGTCTATAGCTGTTATTTTTAAATAGTCACCCCAAGATTCTTTTAAAAGTGTGAATTTAGTTTGAACAGCGCCAATAAGCGTTAGAATATTTTCACTTATTTGCTTGATAGATTCATGAACAACACCTTGGCTGAATAAATAAATATCATCATTAAATTCTAGTTGTTTTAACAATTGAATTAAATCAGCCAAATAATCATCAATTTGCTTGATGTTAATACCAGACACATCTTGTTTGCTGATTTTGCATAATTGCTCACTAACTGCCTTGGTTTGTCTAACGCTGGTTTTGATGAACTCAGTACTGGTGGTTAATGAAAAGTGCAACAGTGCTTTTGAATTTAAGTGGTGCGCCTCATCAAAGATAAAGATTGATTCGCTAACATCAGGTAGTACGGTATTTCCCGTGCTAAGGTCAGCTAAGACCAAATCATGATTAGCGACAATAACATCTGCTCTGGTAATTTGTCGTCTGGCTTTAAAAAAAGCACAATCTTGATAAAACTCACAGCTTTTTGCGGTGCAAGTGAAACGGTTGCAAGCTATTTTTTGCCAAATAGAATGATCTGGTGCGCGCATTAAATCATCAATTTCTCCATTCCATTTCTTAGTTGAGTAATCATTTAGCATCTCACTGAGTTGCTCTAATTGATATTTTCCTGGTGGCTTGTCAAACAGTGGTATTGATTCAAATAAAGAATTGTCACTGGTGTTATCTTCACATACATTAATTAAATTGCGAACACAAAGGTAACGCGAGCGCCCCTTGACCAAGGCATACTCAAACTCAACTGAGCAATATTTTTGAGCTTGTGGCATGTCTTTAAAAAGCAATTGCTCTTGCAAGGCAACATTAGCACTAGAGATAATCAGTTTCTTTTTATTGGCTTTGGCGATAGGGATACTGCCAAGCAAGTAAGCAAACGTTTTTCCTGTACCTGTAGGCGCTTCAACACATAGAATATTATTACCCTTGTATTCTCCTGATAAAGTTTTAGAGATTTCAGCAATCATTTTGTTTTGTGCTTGGCGTACTTTAAAGCCATCCATGTCTTTTTTTAAGTTCATAAATGACTGGCGAATTTGAGCTTTTAGCTCATTTGAAAGCATGATTTTATGACTGGCGTTGCAAGGAAAGGTCGCACAATAAAATCAATGCATCTTTATAATCTGAGTCAGGTATTAGCCTGAGTGATTGCTTGGCAAGTTGGGCTGATTTGTGTGCTTGATTGCGAGTATAGTCAAAGGCTTTAACCGATTGTAGAATTTTAATCACTTGGGTTATTTTGGAATTATCTGCTTGGTTAATAGCATCTTCTAGAAGTTGCCTATCATCGCCAGAAGTATGGGCAAGTGCATAAATCATAGGTAGTGTGGTTTTCCCTTCACTTAGATCATCACCCACCTCCTTGCCCATGGTTTTTACATCTGACTCATAATCAAGCACATCGTCAATAATCTGAAAAGCGTTACCAAGGTGCAGCCCAAAGTCTTTTAATGCAGATTCTTGGGCTTTATCAACACCTGATAGCAGCCCACCAATTTGAGTAGCCGCTTGGAATAAACATGCCGTTTTTCGCTCAATTACTGCGTAATATTCAGTCTCACTCAATTCAGCATTTTGACAATTTAATAATTGTAACACTTCACCTTCAGCAATACTATTGGTGGTTTTAGAAAGAATATGCATAATGGACATTAAATTAGGCTCAACCATCATCTCGAAAGCACGGGAATATAAAAAATCACCCACTAAAACACTAGGCGCATTGCCCCAAACTTCATTAACAGTGTCTTTTCCTCGGCGCGTTATAGACTCATCAACAATATCATCATGAAGTAAAGTGGCAGTGTGAATTAACTCTATCACTACTGCCATAAGGTGGTGGTGCGTGCCTTGATATTCAGTTGCACGCGCACAAAGCAATAACAGCAGTGGGCGCAAGCGCTTGCTGCCAGCGTGAATAATATAATGGCTCATTTGATTAATCAAAGCAACGTTTGAACTTAAACGATTAATGAGTATATCGTCTGTTTTTTGTAAATCTAATTTTAAGAGGGATTGAATATCGCTTAAACTTTTCATGGCGGTTATTTTACACGTGGGTGATATGGGTTATTAAAAAAACCAATACTTGTATCAACTCAAGTTAGTTTTAATTTATTTGCAAGTAAGTACATTTCTTTAGATCTTGCTCTTGAGGCTTTTGGCTTGCGAATAGTAACAGAAGAAAAAGAAGATCGACACGACTTAACAAACTCGTCAAACCCATCCCCTTGAAAAACTTTGACAAAAAAATAGCCTGAAGATGTTAAGGTTTTAATTGCCATATCCAGTGCCAGTTCACACAAGTACATGGATTTAGGAATGTCAACTGAGAGTTGACCGCTCATATTAGGTGCCATATCACTTAAAACAACATCAACTTTTTTACTCATGGTGATATCTAAAAGCATTTCATAAACCTCATCTTCAGTGAAATCGCCACGTAAAAAATCAACTCCATCAATGGGCTTTATGTTTAATATATCGCTAGCAATAACTTGACCAGACTTGCCCACAATTTTTATTGCCACTTGACTCCAGCCACCAGGAGCAGCACCAAGGTCAAGCACTTTGTCTCCTGATTTGATAAATTTATCTTTATCAATTACTTCTATAAGTTTGTAAACGGCACGAGAGCGATAGCCTTCTTTTTGTGCTTTTTTAACAAACTCATCGCTTAGATGTTCGCTCATCCAACGTCCTGAACTGCCTTTTTTTGCCATGTCAATAATTCCTAATATTAGAGGGTATTTTACGGGATAATAATGTCTTTTTTGCATTGACCTACCCCGCATGAATACTAAATTAAGAAACATAGCTATTATTGCCCACGTTGACCACGGTAAAACAACTTTAGTTGATAAATTGCTTGAGCAATCGCAAACGTTTGATGAGCGCTTTGAATCAACTGATCGAATGATGGACTCAAACGATCTTGAAAAAGAGCGTGGCATTACCATTTCTAGTAAAAATACTGCGATTAAATGGAATGATTATCATATTAATATTGTAGACACGCCAGGTCATGCTGATTTTGGTGGTGAAGTAGAGCGTGTACTGTCTATGGTTGATAGCGTGCTTTTGCTTGTAGATGCGCAAGAAGGCCCAATGCCACAAACACGCTTTGTGACGAAAAAAGCCTTTGACCAGGGCCTAAATCCGATTGTCGTTATTAATAAAATTGATAAAGATGCAGCACGCCCTGACTGGGTAATTGACCGAGTATTTGATTTATTTGACCAACTGGGTGCAACTGACGAGCAATTAGATTTCCCAGTTATTTACGCTTCAAGTATTAATGGCTACGCCTCGTTAGAAGACGATGTGCGTTCAGGTGATATGACACCCATGTTTGAAACCATTATAAAACACGTTAAAGCGCCAGAAGTTGATATTGATGCGCCTTTAAAAATGCAAGTCACTGCACTTGATTATTCCTCATTTGTTGGGGCAATTGCTATTGGTCGCATTACACGTGGTACAATTAAGAAAAATATGCAAGTTGTGGTGGTTGACACACAAGGCAATGAACGCAAAGCTAAAATTGCAAACCTTCAAGGTTTTCTTGGTTTAGAAAAGATTGATACAGACGGTGCACAAGCAGGTAATATTATTGCCATTACTGGCATCGAAGGTATTTCAATTTCAGATACAATTTGCGACCCTGAGACCATTGAGGCGTTGCCGCCTTTGAGTGTAGACGAGCCAACCGTTTCCATGGCATTTCGCGTGAATGACTCTCCATTTGCTGGGCAAGATGGTAAGTTTATCACCTCACGAAATATTCGTGACCGCTTAGATAAAGAGCTCATTTACAATGTTGCACTTCGGGTTGAAAACACAACAGATCCTTCTGAATTTATTGTTTCAGGTCGTGGTGAATTGCACCTGTCAATTTTAATTGAAACCATGCGTAGAGAGGGTTTTGAGTTGGCAGTAGGTCGTCCACAAGTCATTTTAAAAGAAATTGATGGTGTTGTTTGTGAGCCATTTGAAGATTTAAGTGTTGATGTAGAGACTCAACATCAAGGCACCGTGATGGAAAAATTAGGTGAACGTAAGGCTGAACTAACCAACATGATGCCAGATGGTAATGGTAGAGTAAAGTTGGACTTTAATATTCCTGCACGCGGCTTGATTGGCTTTAGAACAGAATTTTTAACAGCAACGACGGGTACAGGACTGATGAATTCAACCTTTGATGCTTACAAACCCCAAAAACAAGGGGAAATTGGTCAGCGTTCTAATGGCTCTTTGATTTCAATGAACCAAGGACAAGCGGTTGCTTATGCCATTTTTAATTTACAAAAAAGTGGTAAGTTTTTTGTAGAACACAACACCTATATTTACGAAGGTATGGTGGTCGGCATTCATACACGTGATAAAGATTTGGTGGTTAATGTTATGAGGGGCAAGCAATTGACCAATGTACGTGCATCAGGTACTGACGAAGCCGTATCACTAACACCTGCCATTAAGCTTGATTTAGAACAGGCACTAGAGTTTATTGATGATGATGAATTGGTAGAAGTAACGCCTCATAACACCCGCATTCGCAAGCGTTTATTAACAGAGAATGAACGCAAAAGAGCGCGTGGAAAATCTAAATAAAAGCTAGCTTTTGCTTGCTTGCTTGCTTGCTTGCTTGTTGGTCAGTACCAGTGCTAATGGTATATTGCTGTTATATATTTTTTGATTAAACGTTTATGGACAACATTCTTAATTTTTTTGTTAAGCAGAAAAAGCTAGCGCTGGTCTTTACGGTTTCCATTATTGCTCTTGGTCTTTTGACATTAAGTGGCATTCAAAGAGATAAATTCCCAGCAGTAGATTTTGAAGTAATGACTGTTGTGACTGTATATCCTGGTGCCTCGCCTGAAGATGTTGAGCAAAATGTTACCAACCCAATTGAAGACGAACTGAAAAGTATTTCAGGCATTGATAAATTTAGCTCAACCTCTAAAGAGGGTAAGTCTAGTATTGTTATAACGCTTTCTCAAGATGTGGATGATATTGAGCCATTAAAACAAGAAATTAGAAATGCAGTCAATCGCATTAAGTCATTACCTGAAGAGGTGGATGACTTGCCTTGGGTTATTGACCAAAAAAACTCACTCAAAAGTATTTTAAAAATTAACATCAGTGGCGGTGACTTGTCTTATCAAGCATTGAGAGATATTACTGATGATATGGCTGGCTCTTTAGCACTGGTTGAAGGTGTGTCAAAAATTGTTAAAGAGGGTTATCTTGATCGTGAAATTAAAATTAGGATCAATCCTGATAGCCTGTACCAACACAAGCTATCCTTACCTCAAGTAATTAAAGCGATTAAAAAGCGCAACAAACGCTACTCTGTTGGTAGTAATCATGATGACATTAATGAGAAAACTATTGTTGTTTTGGCTAAGTTTGATGAGGTTCAAGCCGTGGGCGATGTCATTCTTAAGTCAACATTTGATGGGCCTGTTATTCGCCTAAAGGATATTGCAAGCATTGTTGATGGAAACAAGGAAGAGACTTCTATTACTCGCGTGAATGGTACTAAAGGTTTTATCCTGAGAATTCGTAAACAAGAGCATGCTGATGTGATTACCACAGTTGATTTGGTCAAAGAAAAAGTGTTGGATTTAAGGGCTAAATACCCAGCCAGTCTGCAAGTTTTCTATTCATCAGATGAGTCTAAGCATGTTCGCAATCGGCTCAATATCGTGACTAATAATGGCTTAATTGGCTTGTTTTTGGTGTTGGTTATATTGGGTTTATTTTTATCACTTAAAACAGCTTTTTGGGTATCAATTAGTTTGCCAGTATCTCTTTTGGGTACAGTGGCTTTATTAGGCGCAACGGGCGAAACCATTAATCTTGTTTCACTGGCTGCGATGATCCTAGTGCTTGGTATTGTGGTGGATGATAGTATTGTGGTGGCAGAGAGTATACATCATTACAAACAATTGGGAAAAGACAGGCATCAGTCTACTGTGCGTGGGTTTAAGCGTGTCATTGCGCCTGTAATAACGACAATTTTAACCACGATTTTGGCTTTCTCTTCGATGTTTTTAATGGGTGGCACGATGGGTAAATTTATTTATGTTATCCCTCTTGTGGTTATTTTCGCCTTAACCCTTTCGTTTTTAGAAGTTAGTCTGGCACTGCCAGCGCACCTTGCTAGTAGTGATGAAAAAACCAAAGGCAAGACGTGGTTTACGCATATTGAAAATTGGTTTGAGGGGTTTTTAACAAAAGTATTGAAATGGCGTTACGGTGTTGTTGTTATTTTTAGTCTTGTTCTGATAGGCTCTTTATATTTTGCTAAAACTCAAATGAAGTACGTGCAATTCCCTGCAGTGGGAGCAGATAGTATTAGCGCAAGATTGCAAATGCCTGTTGGCACTTCGTTAGAGCGAACAGAGTCTATTTCCAAACAAGTAGAGAAAATGATTATAGAAGTTGTGGGTGAGGATTTAGACTCATTAACTAATAATGTTGGCCATTATTTTACCCATGTGGCTAAATTTACTATTGAGTTGGTGCCATCTAGCACAAGAGTACAAACACCTAGAGTTTTACTTGCCCAGTTAAAAGCGTGCATTAAGGACATAAAAGCAGCAAAAAAATTAAAGTTTTCAATAGGCAGACCAGGTCCGCCACAAGGTGAAGATGTAGAGATTAATTTGGTAGGTAGTGATAATATTCAACGTCAAAATGCTGCTGATGCTTTAGAGAAAATATTGTTAAGCATTGATGGTATAGATAACATTAGGCGGGATGATGAACCAGGTAAAACACGTATTGAAGTGGTGATTGATTTTGAAAAAATGGCCAGATTTGATGTTGACTTTTCAACGGTTAATGATTATTTAAAGGCAGCTTTTACAGGTATTAATGTCACTAACGTACGTTATGGTGATGATGACGTTGGTTTTAGAATTTATCTGGGTAGCGATAAACAGTCAGAGGACTTTCTAGAATTATTAAAAATTAACAACCGTCAAGGTCGCCCCATACCGCTTAAGCAATTTGTTTCGTTGCAAAAAATTAAGGGTGAGCCAAATTTTAATCATTTTAATGGGCAGCGTTCAGCTGTACTTAGCGGTAGTGTTGATGACGAGATAACGACTTCTGGTGTGGTTATTAGTCAAGCGCTCAAACGCCTAGATTTAGCTAACAAGTATCCTACAATTAGAGTGACTAGCGAGGGCGGCGATAAAGATACAAAAAAAGCAATGGATAGCTTTAAAAAGGCATTTGTCATGGCAATTTTTGCCATATTTTTATTACTAGCCTTGTTATTTAATTCTTATTCACAGCCAATATTGGTCTTAATTGCTGTGCCTTTTTCTATTACTGGTGTTATTTGGGCTTTTTTTCTTCATGGAGAAACGCTTAGCTTTTTTGCAATACTGGGTACACTGGCATTGGTGGGGGTTATTGTGAACGATTCTTTAGTGATGGTTGCCCATTTGAATTATTTAAAAACAAAGTTTGCATCTACCATGAGTGTTTATGAGTGGGTTGTTCAAGGTGCAAAAGACCGATTGCGCGCTGTTGTGTTAACAACATTAACGACTTTGGCAGGTGTCATGCCACTTGCTTATGGCATTGGCGGCACTGACTTTATTTTACAACCGATGGCGCTTTCACTGGGTTATGGGTTGTTGTTCGGAACGTTAATGACACTTATTCTATTACCTTGTTTGTATTTAATTAACCATGAGTTTATCAACTGGGTAAAAAAACTTTGGTGCAGGCTGTTAAAATTTAGTCAATAGGTTGTTTTCAAGTAGTGTTTGATTTACTTAATCAGCGCTGTACCACCGCCTTTTCAAATTGCTTCATGACTAGCAAAAAAGAAACAGAAAGGGCGTTACATACCTCATAAACCTCAATAGGGTCTAGCATCCGCTCCACATTTTCGTATTTACTAACAAAAGATTGTGGCTTATTTAGCTTTTGGGCTAATTGGATTTGTTTGATGCCAGCATTTTTTCTATGTTTGATTAGTAAATTCCTTAATATCTCTCGACGTTCGTCATATGGATTTCGTTTGCTCATAATATAAATATCTTAATGTAGGATATTTTTAGTATAATTAAATCTTTATGAGAATGAAAATAATGGCAGTAGGCTTGGTGGTGATGGATGCAGTTTCATCAACCACTTTGAAAAACAGTAAAGACTTTTGTGATTACAATAAAAAATACAATTTAGCGCCAACCGCTAATGCGTATGTCTATGAGTCGTTAAACTTTGCCGCACTGAACAAAATACCTGCAGATGAGTATTTAAAATGTTTGCAACACGATTTCAGCAACAAAGGGTTACTGAGAATAGCAAAGGAACAGTTTATTATTAATCAGCAAGAATAAACATAATAACAATGATATAAAAAAATAGCACGAATGAATAGAAAATTTATCACATCAAAGTATTTGTTTGTAAGACTGTGTCACTATCTTCTGGGTAATTAAAAGCGCTGAGCGATTTTTTGTTGATAATGACAGAATAAATCGCCTCTAGTGCAACAACTCTAGTGGTGTTATTTGCCAATCGTTGCCTTAATTTTTTGTAATAAGATGGCAGGTGGCACATAACCAGGTAAGTGCGTACCATCACTCAAGAAGATAGCAGGTGTACCATTCACACCGAGTTGTTTAGACATTGCCAATTGGTCAGCCACTGGGTTATTGCAAGCTTTTGAGTTGGACATAATGTTATTTTTCTTATAATCATCCATCGCTTTAGCTGGATCATCAGCGCACCAAATTTTTTCCATTTTTCCTTGTGCTGTTGGATGTAAGGATGCGAGTGGCGAAGCGAGGTATTTAACGGTAATACCCAAATCATTCATCTGCTTCATGCCGCTATGAAGTTTTTTACAAAATGGACAGCCAACATCAGTAAATACATGAATGATGTTTTTTTCATTTTTTGCTGGGTAAATGATTTTATCAATATCATTAATTGTGTTAATTAAGGTCTGTTTAATCAATTTAACCTTGCCACTCATTGGCATAAGCTGCCTAGTGGTTAAATCAACAACATCGCCTTGGATTAAATAACGGCCATCTTCAGATACTAAAAGAGAATCAATAGGGTCATGGACAATGATTTCAAAAATACCATTTAACGGTGTTTTGGTAATATCTTGTTTGTCAATCGTACCAAAAAATGGATACAGACTGTCAATAATTGCGTCCTTGTCTGCAAAAGCACTACTAGAAAGTAAGGCGGTTGTGATGAATAGTAGTTTAAGCATGATGAATAATTGGCTGAATAAACTTATTAATTTTACCTTTTTGGGTAAAATACGGGCATTATATTTTTTATGAGGTTTTAAGATGGAATTTTCACTGATTAATGAAACCATTCAACACTTTGAGGGTGGTAGTGTGATTGTGTTTTGTAATTCTAATATGGTTTTTGATGATGAAAATATTCAAACATTAATTGAACTTAATCACTTTGAGTCTAAATCTGGAAAGGTGTTATTATTAAGTTTGGTTTCTGGTTTTAAATCTAGGCAAGTGATTGTTGCTGGGCTTGGTGACGCACCTGTAGATGCCAAGGATTATGTTAAAGCGTTGAATGCTGTGAGTGTTGTACTTGCTGAAATTAAGGCTAAAAATTTAATGATTCAAAGTGTTGAAATTAAAGGTTTTGATGAATCATGGGCGCATAAAACAACCGCTAAAGTAATGCATAATGCAACTTATGAAGTTCAAAAAATAGGTGGTGATAAAAAGAGTAGTAGTATTGAGCACATTGCCATCCAATCTACTATGGATAATACACACGCCTTAATGCAAGGCCAAGCAATTGCTGATGGTATGTCTTTAACACGCCATTTAGGGGATTTACCACCCAATGTCTGTACACCTAGCTATTTGGCAGGTACGGCCATGTCCTTGGCTAAAGAGTTTAACCTTGAATGCGAAGTTTTAGAAGAGGCGGACATGGATAAACTTGGCATGGGGTCGTTATTATCAGTTTCTAAGGGTTCGATTGAGTTGCCAAAGCTCATTAGTTTGAGTTACCAAGGTAGTGGCAATGAAAAGCCGATTGTACTCGTGGGCAAAGGCGTTACTTTTGATAGTGGCGGTATCTCGCTTAAACCTGGTACAGGTATGGATGAGATGAAATATGACATGTGTGGTGCAGCTTGCGTATTAGGCACAATGCGTGCTATTGCGCAAATTAAGCCAAACATTAATTTAGTTGTTGTAGTGCCAGCAGTTGAGAATATGCCAGCACACAATGCCTCTAAGCCTGGTGATGTTGTTAAGTCTATGTCAGGGCAAACGATTGAAATTTTGAATACAGATGCAGAAGGACGCTTGATTTTGTGCGATGCACTGACTTATGTTAAGAAGTTTAACCCAAGAGTGGTGATTGACGTTGCCACGCTTACAGGTGCGGTGATTATTGCACTAGGTAAGCATAATTCTGGGCTTATGAGCAATGACCAAGATTTGGCTGATGATATTATCAACGCTTCTAAAACTGCACTTGATGGCGTGTGGCAATTACCCATTGAAGATGAGTACGATGAATTGCTGAAATCAAATTTTGCCGATATGGCAAATATTGGCGGGCGTGAAGCAGGTTCTATTACTGCTGGGTGTTTTTTATCCAGGTTTACCCAAGATTATCGCTGGGCACATTTAGACATTGCAGGTACGGCGTGGCTAAGTGGTGATAAAAAAGGCGCAACAGGTCGTCCAGTATCGCTATTAACGCAATTTATTTTGGATAAAATCAAAAAATAAATTGCGTTGTTATAATATTTTGTATGATACGGGGTCGTATTTTTTTTTGTAATTGCTATAGCAGTATAAGGAGTGAATAATATGAACACCATTGAGTGACAGAATACAATTAAAAAAGATTTACGTAAAATCGATATAAGTCAAAGAAAGAGAATAATTAGGACTGTTGAACAGTTACAAGAGCCACAAGATAGTTGGTAATGTTAGAAAATTAAGGAATCATTAGTATGATTATCGTTTAACAATTGGTTGATATAGAGTGTTATTTGATTATGATAACAAAGTTAAAATTATTCGAATAGAAAGGGTAAAAAACGCGATGGAAACACATATTAAACCTCAAGTTTTTGAACAAGATGGTAAGCCTGCGTTTGCTGTGATTGATTGGCGTAATTATCAAGATTTGTTGATGCGTACAGGCGACAAGCCAAACGATGATGAAAATTATACGCCACATGAAGTTATTGCCAGCATTTTTCTTAAAGATTGTACAACCATTAAGGCGTGGCGTGGAGACTTTATCTTAAAATGACACAGCAACAATTGGTAGATTCTTTAGGTGTTAGTCAAGCGTGTATTGCTAAAATTGAAAAAACTATGTATAAAAAAATAACCAAACCACTTGAAAATATTGCTTCAGCAATGGGCATACCTGCTAATCAATTGTTAGATTGATGATCAAGCCAAACATTAAGACCTTGGGCGCAAATTTCTAAATCGCCCTTAAAGAGTTTGATTTGTTGTTGCTTGTCAAGCATTACACCTTGTTTACTAGTAAGTGCTAATAGATAATTAAGAAGGGCTTCTTTAATAGCTTTAACGCGATTAGGCTGTGTTTTTAAGGTGTTGGCAATATTAACAAATCCATTAATATGTTCAATGAGCATACTGGCGGAATCTTGGTTAAAATCAATGCGGTTAAAGTGTGTTAAATAAGCGTATTTTGGCTTAAGACTCATGAGTTGATTGATGGTTTTTTTCCACACTTCTGGGTCAAATTGTATGGGAGTAGTGGGCGGGAAAATGAGTCTACCTTGACTGGTGTCAAATTCTCGATAACTCACACCGAGTGTATCACCAGAAAAAACGCCACGTGATTTTTCATCCCAAATACAGACGTGGTGGCGCGCATGTCCTGGTGTGTCGATAAATCTTAATATTCGCTTGCCCAACGTTATTTCATCATTATCTTTGGCAATGATGATGCGTTGTTTTGATATGGGGATTAAATCGCCTAAAAATTGCTTAAAAAATAATTCGCCATAAACTTGCACAACACCTGCGCGTAATTTTGAAGAGTCAATTAAATGCTTGTAGCCATATTCGTGCACATAAACCATGGCATTAGGTAGGTGCTTGATAAGTTCACCTGCACCACCTGCATGGTCTAGGTGAATGTGGGTTAATAGAATATAGTCGACACTTTCACGGCTAATATTTTTTGCATCTAGTGTGGCCAAAAGGCCAGGCACTGAAAGATGGCAGCCTGTATCAATAAAAGCAGCTCGTCCATTGTCTTCGATTAAATAGCTAGCGACAAAGTCTTTGCGTATGTGTTGCGTGTCAACGCAAGTAACATTAAAATCTAATTCGTGATAAATGGGTTCCATTTTTTGTACGTTTAAATAAGTTTAAGTTTTTATTCTGACATAAAAAAACCGTCTACGTCTAAAAGACGGTTTTTTTTGAATATAGCGATAGGTTTTTCTAAAAATCCCCCTCTGCACCACCATTTTGAATAGCATTCATGGTTTCTTGAACTGCTAGTGCTTTTTCAAGTAAGTACTTTGGTAGTGGCGCACCCCCATAAATCATGGCATTCATGTCTAGCGTATAGAGCCATCTTTGTCCAGACTTGTCTTCAATAAGTGCGATACGGCAAGGCAAGTAGGCTGAAAATGCATCTGAGTGATCAACCATAGTCATGGCCGTGCGTGGTGAACAATATTGGTAAATTTTTAAGAAACGTTGTCTTTTAAAATCTGGATGACCTTTGGTGACGCCCTCTGAATTGGTTTGAATTTCAACCATTTCTGAAAGTGGCAGCATACCAACAGAGCGGACACTTTCAGCAGTTGCGATACTTTCCATCGCCTCTTCTACATCCTCATTTGAAACATCATCAGCTACTTTAACACGCACAACAGATGCCATGGCAATATCGCCTGTATCTAATAAAGTATTTGCCATTGGCATATAGACTTTGGCCATCGAATCGGGGTGTAGTTTTGGTGAAATCATTTCACTAATAATCTTTCCAGTCACGCCATCATATTTAATTTGTAATGACACGGCATAATAAGTTGCAATAGCACCGATGATAATTAATAGCCATTTGACTAGATTGACAATTCCGCTCATTTCTCTTTCCTATTGTTAAAATTAAAATAATTCTGCATTCTAGCAGGTTAAAATAAAATAGTGAATATATCACTATTTGCTAATTTGCTAATTTTTTTTACTATACAACCCGTAAACCATTAAAGACAATACTGGTTAAACTAATCACGCCAACAATTTTTCCATTATCTAAAACCGGGCAACGAGACAAGCTAAAATTTGTCAATAGTTTTGCGCAATAGCGAATGTCCATATCAGGTCGAACTGAGATGGCAGGTTTGTTCATAATTTCATACACATTTACTCGGTCAAGGGCTCGGTCTTTGGCAATGACTTTAGAGGCAATGTCAGTAATCAGTACTACGCCGTATTCGTCATATTCATGAGATTTATCAACCAAAAGCATTTTAGTCTTCTTATGTTGCATGTCATTAAGTGCATTTTGCACGGTGCATTTTGAATCAACAATATCGACTTGTGTCCACATAACATCTTTTACTAGGGTTGGTATTGTATTATACGTCATTATATTTTCTCCTCTATAGTGTGTTCTAGTGCATGAATTTGATGCATGACGCCAACAGCATCCTCGACATCAATTTGAAAAGCAATCCCTTCTTGTGGATTGGATTCAAAATGGCCTGTATCAGCAATTGTTTCTAGTATGTCTCTAGAAAGGTGTTGCTCTACAAGTAGTAATAAGACATCTCTAGGTGTTTCAATGTTGAGTCCTAAAAATGTTTTGTTGTGCTTGAGACCCTCTCCTCGTGCTTGAGAAATAATGGTTGAACCTGTGGCGCCTTTTGTTCTAGCAGCCTCAAGTATTTTGTCAGTTTTGTCAGAATCAACAAAAGCGATAATCAGTTTAAAGTGCATAATCTCTCCTATTTTTATCTTATTTTAAAAATTTCATAATTTGTACGTAAGCCATCACGCTCATAATCGGAAACAGTGAGGCGAAGGCGATTAAACCAAAACCATCAATGAGTGTAGAACGCCCATCAATTGTACTCGCAAGTCCAAGTCCAAGGGCTGCAACCAGTGGTACAGTTACGGTAGATGTGGTGACACCGCCAGAATCATAGGCAAGTGCAATAATATTTTTAGGTGCAAAATAGGTTTGTATCAGTACAACAACGTAGCCGGTAATAATAAAATAGTGTAGTGGCAGCCCAGCTACAATGCGAAAACTGCCGATGGCAATACCCACAGCCACACCAATGGCAACTGCAATTCGTAAGGGCCATACTTTGATGAAACCACCAGAGACTTGATTGGCTTTAATGGCAACTGCTAGTAAGGATGGTTCGGCAATGGTTGTGGCAAAGCCAATGCTGGCTGCAAAGATATAAATCCAATAATAATCACCCCAGCCAAGTGTGCCACTACCGATAAAACTACTTGATGTAAGTTGGTTTGCCATTAATTTTCCTAAAGGAAATAGTGCTTTTTCTAAGCCAACAATAAATAAAGTCAGTCCAATCCACACTAAAATAAATCCTGTGATAATTTTCTTTAAGTGTGGTATTTTTTCTTTAAGGATGATGGTTTGAAAACCAAACAACACTACTGCAATAGGAGCAACATCCCAAAACATGCTGATAAAGCTATACACTAGGCTCATAGCAATATACCAAATAACATCACTGCAATAATGGGTAGCAGTGCGGTGATGGCAATCATGCCAAAGCCATCGGTTAAAGGATTTCTACCACTAATTGAACTTGCCAAGCCAACACCGAGTGCGGTGAGTAGTGGTACAGTGATAGTACTAGTAGTTACGCCACCTGAATCATAAGCGATGCCGATGATAAAGTCTGGTGCAAAAAAAGTGGTGGCAATTACTAGAAGATAACCACCAATAATTAAGTATTGTATTGGCCAGCCTTTTAAAATTCTAAGCACGCCGATCACCACAGCCAAACCTGCAGAAATAGCCACAGTAAAGCGCAATGTTTGTGCATAATTATTAAGTTCTATTTGTGTATTGACAATGCCACCCAGTTGAGCAACTTTAGCCGCTTCATTGGCCACTGCTATAAGGGCAGGTTCTGCCATTGTGGTGCCAAACCCCAAGGCAAAGGCGAATAAAAGCAACCAAAAAATTGAACCCTTTTTGACAAAGCCATAAGCCAGTGTTTCACCAATGGGAAACAGCCCTAATTTGAGTCCGTAGATGAATAAAGTCAAGCCCAATAAAACAAACCCTGTTCCAATTATAATATCCATTAAGTTAGGAATGCTTTGCTGAAGCACAACGATTTGGAAAAAAGCAATCACGCCTATAATGGGGGCTAAATCTTTAGCGCTATCAGTTAGATTTTTAATAAACTGTTGAACAGTTTTTTTCATGAAGACCTTGGGCTTGCGTTTTTTTGATGAGAGTATTAAGCTAAATGATGAAAATTTATTTTTAAGTGATTTTCATATCTCAAGATAGTAATTTCATACATTGAATTATAATGTTATCTTATGGATAGCACCTTATTAATTAATGGGAAAAAACAAACCAAGCTCAGTGCGCTTAATCGTCTTGTGCAATTTGGTGATGGCTTGTTTGAAACTTGTTTAATTGAAGATGCTAGAGTGTTGTTTTGGTCCAAGCACTTTTCAAGGTTAAAAAAAGGTTGCGATAAGTTAAAAATTCATCCAGTGAGTGAGGCTATTTGGCTCAAGGAAATTGCTAAAGCGTTCGCTATTTCCAAGTTAGACCGAGCCGTGGTTAAAATTATACTTTCTCGTGGCGAGAGTACAAGAGGTTATGGCTATGAGAAAAACATCAAGCCAACTCGTATTATCATTATTTCCCCTGTGCCTGATTTGCCGTGGCAATATGAGTTGGGTGTGTGTTCTAGTGGCTACGTAAGTAATCAATTATTGTCTGAAATTAAGCATTGTAATCGCTTAGAGCAAATTCTTGCAAGGTCAGAATTGCAAACGCAAGAGTGTATTATGTTGGATGAAAATGCTCAGGTCATTTCAGTGACTCAAGGTAATATTTTTGCCATTCGCAATCAGGTGATTTTTACATCCAGTTTGACTAATTGTGGTATTGAAGGCACTCGAAGATCCGTGGTTTTTGATTTGGCACAAGTACTAGGATTGCAACTTGAGATTTGTTCTTTGTCATTAATCAAACTACTTGAAGCAGATGAAGTGTTTATCACTAATAGTGTGATAGGTATTAAGCCTGTGGCTAAAATTAATCAGCAATTATTTAGCCATCATCAAATCACAAATCAATTAATCAGTGCTTTTGCTCGCTCTAAAAATAACCACTCATCATCAATTTTGCTTAAATCAAAACAGCCTTATTTGAAGTTTATTATTGTATTTTTAGCGATTTCTTTGCTATTTTGGATGTATTGGGCAAATACTATCAAAGCAAATAATTCAGTTGTGTATCAAATATCCTCAAGGGACCAGCCTTTGTTTAACTGCAAATAATCTAGAGTATCTGGGCTATATCAACTCTGGTATTTTTATGCGGTTACTTGCCAAATCGCTCAATCTTGAGTCAAAAATTAAATCGGGTTATTATGATATTAATGCGAATATGAGCGTGATTAATTTGTTGAATCATTTTATATCTGCAAAAGTGGCGACCAGAAGTATTGCCTTAATTGAGGACAATACTATTGATGACTATTATCAAAAATTGGTTAATATGAAAGCACTAAAATCTAGCAAAACTTTAGCAGAAATCATGACTGAAATTAAGCAAAGCCATCCGTATGATGGCTATTTTTGGCCAGATACTTATCAAATTAATTATGGCGATAGTGTGCTTAGTGTGTTTAAAAGAGCTCATCAGATGATGCGTCAAAAACTTGCACTTGCTTGGCGTAATAGGGCTGACACTCTACCCTTGGAAAATGCTGAACAAGCGTTAGTACTTGCCTCTTTAATTGAAAAAGAAACAGCCAATGCACAAGAAAAACCCAAAATTTCAGGTGTGTCCATTCATCGCTTGCAAAAAAGCATGCGTTTGCAAACCGACCCAAGTGTGGTTTATGCACTGGGTGAACACTACCAAGCGCCACTTAAAAAACAAGATTTAAAATTTAAAAGCCCTTGCAATACCTATAGAGATAAAGGCTTGCCACCAGGGCCAATCTCCTCGGTAGGTGCAGATTCGTTACATGCAGCCACGCACCCACACATGAGCGATGCGCTTTATTTTGTTGCTAAAAAGGGTGGTACTCACGCTTTTGCAAATACCTATCAACAGCATAAAGATAATATCAACAAGTACCTAAAAAATCAATAAATATCTATATAAAATATCTGACATGCAAAGAGGAAAATTTATCACCATTGATGGCGTTGAGGGTGCTGGGAAAAGTACACAAATTGATTTTATTTGCGACTATTTAGCCAAAAAAAACATCAATGTTATTTTAACGCGTGAACCGGGTGGCACGGAGTTAGGTGAAAAAATCAGGACATTATTATTAAGCACTGACACCCAATCAATGCATGGTGATACTGAGTTATTATTAATGTTTGCTGCTAGAAATGAGCATATTAAGACTAAAATTATGCCGGCACTTGAAAAAGGCGATTGGGTGTTAAGTGATCGCTTTACGGATGCTTCGTATGCTTATCAAGGTGGCGGTAGAGGTTTAAGTGTTGAACGCATTACACTTTTGGAAAAATGGGTGTTGCAAGGTTTTGCCCCTGATGTGACTTTACTATTAGATGTGCCAGTTGCACTAGGCATGTCACGAATTGAATCTAGAGACCACAAAGATAGAATTGAACTTGAAACACATGACTTTTTTAACCGTGTGAGAGACGGCTATATTGAAAGGTCTAAGCAATTTCCCAAGCGAATTAAGCTCATTGACGCCTCAAAAACACTTAAGCAGACCACCCAACAAGTCAAAACCATTTTACAAACATTATGAATCTTCCTTGGCACGAAAATGCATGGTCTAAACTACAAAAGATGATTGATCAAGATCATCTACCTCACGCATTATTGATTACGGGTGCTGAAAAAATTGGCAAATTTGAACTCATGCAACAATTAGTAGGTGTGTTGTTAAAAGATGACGTTATTATTAGGAAAGACAATACTAGAGAGGATTTGGATTATCCTGTATTAATTAGACGCTCAAATTACCCCAATATGGTTTATTGTCGTGCAGGAGAGATGGTTGAAAAAAGCAAAAATAGGTCTAAGGATATCCGTATTGACCAAGTGCGTGTTTTTTGTGATGCTTTGAACAAAACCGCTGATCAGTTACAAATTGGGGTTATTTTTTATGGCGACCAAATGAACACGAGTGCTGCTAATGGTTTGTTAAAAACTCTTGAAGAGCCTAGAAAAAATACGCTTATTATTATCTTGGCGCACCATGTTGAAAATTTGCCAGCTACTGTTGTATCAAGATGTCAAAATATACATATTGCACCGGCGTATGACCAACAAACTTGTCAGTGGTTAATTGGACATATTGGCAAAACTCAAAATGCAGATTTTGATATTCCGCAGTTATTAGAAAATACACATGGCGTTCCATTTAAGGTGTTGTCTGAGTTGTTTGATGGTAGTTTTATCCATTATCAACATTACCAAAACCAGTTGCTTAATATTGCCATCAATCCATTAATGGTGACACAAATTAAAGAGTTTGAGGGCAATGAGTTGGTAGTTTTAAATTGCTTGCAAAATATTGTTATTGAAGGAATCAGGTTAAAGACCACTCATCAAGAAGGCGGGTTGATTGAGCTAAATCAAGTTATCAAAGCAGTAAAATTTGAGTTTTTATTCAAACTACTGGATGATATTTATCATGCCATTAAACTATCAAAAACTACCGTTAATATTAAGTTATTATTGGATAATATTTTAATTGTATGGTCGCATATCGCTCATTTAAAACAATATCCACAAATTACCCAATAAATGTACAAGGCTCGTTTATTAACAAACAGGAGAAGACATGAATCAATCAGAAACTTTATTTGCACAAGCAAAAACTGTCATTCCTGGTGGGGTAAACTCACCAGTTAGGGCATTTAATGGTGTGGGTGGCAGTCCTATTTTCTTTACTCGCGGCGAGGGTGCTTATCTTTTTGATGCGGATGGTAAAAAATATATCGATTATGTTGCCTCTTGGGGGCCGATGATTTTAGGTCACGCTAATCAAGCGGTTATTAGCGCTGTTAAAGCTACTTTGGAAAACGGTCTTGGTTTTGGCACACCTACTCAAATTGAAACAATACTGGCAGAAAAAGTATGCGAGCTAATGCCTTCAATTGAGTTGGTTCGTATGGTCAGTTCAGGTACAGAGGCAACCATGAGTGCCATTCGTTTGGCGCGTGGTCATACGGGCAGAGATAAGATTATTAAATTTGAAGGTTGTTATCATGGCCATTCTGACTCATTACTGGTTAAAGCAGGTTCTGGCGCTTTGACATTGGGTGTACCAACCTCACCTGGCGTACCTAAAGATTTTGCAAAGTACACGCTGACTTTAGAATACAACAATATTGACCAAGTGCGTGAAGTATTAAGTGAAACGGGCGCTGAAGTGGCTTGTATTATTGTTGAACCTGTGGCAGGTAATATGAACTGCATCCTACCTACCGACGGTTTTTTGCAAGGATTACGCGAATTGTGTGATGAGTATGGGGTTATTTTAATCTTTGATGAAGTAATGACAGGCTTTCGCGTCGCACTTGGCGGTGCACAAGCGCTTTATAACGTAAAACCTGATTTAACAACATTGGGTAAGGTGATTGGCGGTGGTTTGCCAGTGGGTGCATTTGGTGGCAAGCGTGACATTATGCAATCAATCGCGCCATTAGGCCCTGTTTATCAAGCAGGAACGCTTTCGGGTAATCCAATATCAATGTCAGCAGGTTTGGCAATGTTAAACGCATTATCAAAAGATGAGAATTTTTATACCGCCTTAAATGCCAAAGTTCAGAAGTTAACAAAGGGTATTTTGGCTAAAGCCAAGGAAAACAATATCGGCATGACTGCTAATGTTGTGGGCGGTATGTTTGGTCTATTTTTTACCGACTCTCAATCAGTAACTAACTTTAAAGAGACCTCACAATGTAATGTTGAATTGTTTAAAAAATTCTACCACCTAATGTTGGCAGAGGGTGTGTATATGGCACCTTCTGCTTATGAGGCGGGTTTTGTTTCCAGTGCTCATAGCGATGCAGATATTCAAAATACCATTGATGCAGCTGGGCGCGCATTTATAAAACTGACATAAATTTTTATGAAGATTGATGTGGTTAAATCAGAGTTGATTAATGCTACTAAGTTGTTGGATAATTTTAGCAATAATATCACTATTTTTGGCTCTGCAAGAATTAACCAAGAGCATGATTTAGCAAAAAAAGCGTATCAATTGGGTAAATTATTATCTGATAGTGGGTTTAATATACTAACGGGTGCTGGTCCTGGCATTATGCAAGCTGCAAATCAAGGCGCATTTGATGGAAAATCAAGCAGTATCGGGCTTAATATTAAATTACCCAAGGAGCAAAGCCCCAACCCATATTTGGACGAGTGCTTACTGTTTGAGCATTTTTTTACCCGCAAGGTTACTTTGATTAAGTATGCAGATGCTTGCGTCTTCTTCCCTGGTGGTTTTGGGACAGCTGATGAGCTGATGGAAGTATTAACTTTGGTGCAAACTAGAAAAGGCAAGCGTATTAAAATCTTCTTGCTGGACGTGTCATTTTGGTCACCTATCATTACTTGGTTTGAAACACTTGTACAGCAAGGCTATATTAGTCAACAAGATTTAAATTTATTTTGCCTTGTTGATGAGATAGAGCAAATACTAGCCAGTATTAAGGAGACGTAATGGCACTTGCAATTTTTGATTTAGACAAAACACTTATTAAAGGAGACAGTGATTTTCTTTGGGGAGAATTTTTAAGTGAAATTGGTGCTGTTGATGTGGGCACTTATCAAAGCAAAAACCAGTATTTTTTTGACCAATACGCACTTGGAAAATTAGACATTAATGAGTATTTAGAATTTTGCCTAATGCCTTTATCTCAACATTCTATACAGACATTAAACCAATGGCATCAGCAGTTTATGAGCCAGAAGATTGAGAAAATTTTATTGCCTAAAGCTCAAACAGTGGTTGACGCGCATAAAGCAAAAGGTGATATTGTAATAGTGATTACTGCCACCAATCGCTTTGTTACTGCGCCAATTGTGGCTAGATATGGGATTGAGCATTTATTAGCCACCAATCCCGAGATTAAAGAAAGTCAATATACAGGTAAAGTTGAGGGTGAACCGTGTTTTCAATCCGGCAAAATTAATCATCTTAATAAATGGTTGAAAGAGACTGGCAAAAATATCAAAGGTGCAAGTTTTTATTCAGATTCATATAATGATTTACCCATGTTAGAATTGGTAGATTATCCAATTGTTGTTCATGGCGATGATAAGCTAAATACCCTTGCAATTGAGCGAGGTTGGAAGTGCCTAGATTGGACATAACGCTGTTTCTTTTTTTATTGATAAATAATAAAAATTTATTACATATAAAGGTTATGATTTGAGCCATCACATTCTTCAAAGTAAGTCGCTGCACCTGCAAATTCAACACCATCAATGAAGTCGTCTTTACTATAGCCGAATAAATCAACGGTCATTTCACAAGCGATAAATTTAACATCAAATTCCTGACATATAGAGCGCAACTCATCAAGCGTTGCAACGCCATTTTTCTTCATGGTTTTCTTCATTAAAGAAGTAGCCAAGTATTCTGTGAATGGCAAAGACCAAAAGATATTTGGAATTTTTGGGCCGAAATCAATTTTTTGTAGCCATTCAGGACCAAAAGGCAGTTTCATTGGCATGCCAGGATTTCCAAGGGGAGAAACACGCAATTTAGAGGTGTCTTTTAATAAAAGATTAAGTCCGTAAAAGGTAAAAAAGATGGTGACTTCTTTATCCATTGCAACACCAGTAGAGGCAATAATGAAAGGCGGAAAAGCCCAATCAAAAGTTCCTTTGGTGGCAATAATAGTCATTTTTTTATTGTCTGACATAATGATTCTCCTATGAAATAATTAGTACTTAAGCCTTTTCAATGGTGAAGATGTATTTACCACTTTCTTCAACAGTGGATATAAGTTTATTACCTGTTTGATTACAAAAAGCTTCAATGTCTTTTACTGAACCAGCATCAGTTGAAATTACGTCTAAGATTTTACCAGCATCCATTTTGGATAATGCTTTCTTAGTTTTTAAAATTGGTAATGGGCAGTTTAAGCCTGATGCGTCTAAAGTTTCGTCAGCCATTTGTGGACTCCTTATATTTTTTTAAAGTTTAAATAATAAACATATTAGAAATAACTAATAATTTCAGCTATTTTAGTCGTCCAACGGTAAAGAGTCAAATATAATAAGTACATGATTAAACTTTTAGTAATGTGGATATTGATTGTTTTACCTACGTTTGCATTAGAGGTGCCTGAGCTGGTCTTGTCCGAGTCGCTACAGGAGCAAAAACAAGGTAATGAATTTTTACAAATTATTTGGGATACCAGTTCTGTGGTGGCGGATATTGAAACTCAAGTTTATTTAAAAAAATTAGGTCAAGAATTGTCTATTTATAGTGAGAATCCATCTAAGCAC
Organism: Isorropodon fossajaponicum endosymbiont JTNG4; assembly: GCF_016592615.1. Classification (NCBI taxonomy): domain Bacteria; kingdom Pseudomonadati; phylum Pseudomonadota; class Gammaproteobacteria; species Isorropodon fossajaponicum symbiont. The sequence continues at coordinate 1,291,350 of NZ_AP013043.1, read as the reverse complement.
CTTGATTTTTTTATGCTGAACGATGATAGTATTAATGCTTTTTCAGGTCCATATGGTTATATTGGTGTACATACTGGCATGTTGCTCAGTTCTGATTCTGAATCAGAACTTGCAGGCGTTCTTTCTCATGAAATATCACATGTTACTCAAAGCCATTTGACTCGTTTTAGTGAGAAGACAGGCAAGCAAACTTATATAATGTTGGCTAGTATGCTGGCTGCAGTATTGGCGAATAATTCCACCATTGCAGTTTCTGGCGTTGCAGCAATTGCACAGCAAAGTATTAATTTTACCCGTGCACATGAGTGGGAGGCGGATCGGATAGGGACTAAAATGCTATTAAAATCTGGCTTTGACCCTAAAGGCATGGCGAACTTTTTTAAAAAACTTAAAGACAATCCAGGTGTAAATGAATTCTTACGCACCCATCCGCTCAGCATCAATAGGATTTCTGATTCTATACAACGCTCTGCTAGAGAGCGTGGTGATTATCGAGCAGATTCATTTGAGTATTTAACCATTAAGGCTAAGTTGTATTACCATCAACATAAGCGTATTAAATTGGAAACAAACAAAGTACTCAACTTGTATATGTACGCTTACGATGCTTTAGAGAAACAAAAGTATCGACAAGCTAAAAATCACATTAGTCAACTTTTAAAACTAAATCATGACAATCCAACTTATATTCTTGCAGGTAGAATTTATTCAAAACTTGCGCAAATAGATAAGGCACAAGCATATTTTTCCAAAGTGAATGACAGCGAAACTAGCATATATTATGCAGCTAAAGCTTATGCAGCTAATAATAAAATCACTAAGGGTGTTGGTATATTGAGGCGTTATTTAAAACTTAATGTGGGCACTTATCATTCTCATAAGTTACTTTCATCTTTATATGTAAGTGCTGGCAAGTTAGATCGCGTGCATATGCACAACGCAAAGGCATTGGTATTGCAAGGCAAGTTAAGTGAAAGTGTTACTCGTTACCAGCGAGCAAAATCTGTTACCCAGTCGCGAGATTTGTTTGATGTCTTAACAGTTAAAATTGAGCGCTTAGAGCAGTTGATAGATTTGTATCAGAATTTATCCAATTAGACAGTCACGACTTTCACATCATTAGGTGTGCCTAATAATAAAACATCTGCGCCACGATTGGCAAAAAGCCCATTGGTTACTACGCCAGTAATGCTGTTTAACTCTGTCTCCATTGATTTAGGGTTGGTGATTTTCAAATCTTTAATATCAAGGATTAAGTTGCCATTGTCAGTGACAAAGTTTTCTCTAACTGTAGGTGTTCCACCAATTCTTTGGCTGATTTGCTGTTTGACATAGTTAGATGCCATGGGGATAACCTCAACAGGCAGTGGAAAGTCACCCATTATTGTCACTAACTTTGATTCATCAGCAATACAAATAAATTGATCAGCCACTGCTGCCACAATTTTTTCGCGCGTGAGCGCACCACCACCACCTTTGATAAGATTTAGACTGTCGTCTGATTCATCTGCACCATCAATATAAACCGAAATAGCTTTTACCTCATTAAGGTCAAATACTTTAATACCATGACTCTCTAGTCGTTGTGAAGTTACTTTAGAGCTTGCAACAGCGCCCTTGATGTCGTTTTTAATTTTTGCCAATGCGTCAATGAAAAAATTAGCAGTAGAACCTGTACCTACACCTATAATGGTATTTTTTACTACGTACTTGAGTGCGGCTTGTGCAACAGCAAATTTCATCTCGTCTTGAGTCATAATGAGTTCCATACAATCTAAATATTAGGCTAAATTATACACGATGAAAAAAATCATTCTTGCTAGCAATAATCAAGGCAAAATCAAAGAGTTTAACGCCATGTTAAGCGGTATTTACCAAGTTGTATCTATGCAAGATATGCAAGTTAAAGAAGTACCAGAAATAGGGTTAACCTTTGTTGAAAATGCACTGATTAAAGCCAGAAACGCATCTATGGTATCAGGCTTGCCTGCTTTAGCAGATGATTCAGGTATTGTGGTTGATGCGTTAGGTGGTAGGCCTGGTATTTATTCTGCTCGTTATGCAAATCACCATGGTGATGATAAGGCGAATACACAAAAACTGCTGGATGAAATGGCGACGGTGGCTGAGGGTGTGCGTAGTGCTCGTTTTTGGTGCGCAATTGTTTTTGTTGAGCATGAACATGACCCAACACCCATTATCATTCAACGTGGTTGGGAGGGTGAAATATTGCGTGAAAAAATGGGTGATAATGGCTTTGGTTATGACTCAATTTTTTATCTGCCGGCCCATAATTGCACCTCTGCTGAGCTTTTATCCACAGAAAAAAACAAAATTTCTCACCGAGGCAGGGCCTTATCAGCATTACTTAAAATACTCAAAAAAAATCAGTGAATTGCGCGCTAGAATTACCACCATTGGCGTTGTATATTCATTATCCGTGGTGTGTTAAAAAGTGCCCTTATTGTGATTTCAACTCGCATGAGAGCGAGCAACAAAGTGGCTATATTACGGCGTTGTTAAAAGATCTTGATGGAGATTTGGATTATGTTCAAAGTCGTTCTATCCAGTCTGTTTTTTTAGGTGGCGGCACGCCCAGTTTGATGAGTGAGCAGGTGCTTTCTGAGTTGTTTTCTGGTTTAAAGACGAGGCTTAAATTTACAAATGATATTGAAATTACCTTAGAAACTAATCCAAGTACTTTTGAGATTGAAAAGTTCAAAGTATTTAAACGTATTGGCATTAATCGACTCTCAATTGGCGTGCAGTCTTTTAATGATCAACATCTCAAATCATTGGGTCGTATTCATAATGCCGATGAAGCAATTTATGCTTGTGAGCAAGCCAAACAAGTAGGCTTTAAGCGTTTTAATATTGATATTATGTATGGATTGGAAAACCAAACATTAGACGACTGCCTGTCTGATATCAATCAAGCTGTGAATTTAAACCCTGAGCATATTTCTTTTTATCAATTAACCATTGAGCCTAATACTTATTTTGCCAAATTTCCACCAGCTTTACCAAATGATGATGATATTTGGCAGATGGGCAATAAGGGTGTGAATTTATTAGAGAAAAATGGTTATATTCGCTACGAAGTATCTGCTTTTGGAAAGACACCATCAAAGCATAATCTAAATTATTGGCAATTTGGTGATTATATTGGTATAGGCGCCGGCGCTCATGGTAAAATCACCTGCTCAAATAAGCCTTATTCATTTAGAACGATAAAGGCACGCTCACCAAGGGACTATCTAAAAAATAGGCAAAAGCAAGTCAAGCCTATTGAAAATTTAAACTTTGATTTTATGCTCAATGCGCTGAGGCTAAAACATGGATTTGATTTGACTCTATTTATATCAAGAACAGGGCAATCAACACAAGCAATTGAACACCAATTAAATCAGGCTCAAGCATTGGGTTTACTTGAGTTGAATGATAAGCATATCCAACCTAGTGAAAAAGGCTTTGATTTTCTGAATGACTTGCAAGCTATTTTTTTGTGATATAATTAAATCATGAAGTTTTTTTGTCATTGATTTTGTTCGTATTTATGTCATCGGTCAGTGCTAGCGATGTTTCTATGTTTAGCAATATTGAACATTGCTAAATGGATGATAAATCAATGAACATGTCTACTGTAGGGCATTTATCAGGATGTAGTGATACAACTTGTGTCCAATGTTTGACCATTGATAAAAAAGTTGTGTTTCTTGAGCACTACATTCCTCAGTCACTTTCAGTAGTTTTTATTTTTAAAACGCTCTATGCATCTTTTACCTCAAAGGTAAACACCCTCCCTCCAATCGTTTAAATTTTCTAGCGTATTGACGTTTTGAAGTTGTTTTGACAAAACAACCCTCCCTATCGTCAATTGCAAATTAATCTAAGTTTTTAGTAGTATTTAAGAATTGTGTATCAATTCAAATAATATTGATTAAGGAAAATAAAATGAATAAAAAATATACAACTGTTTTAGTAGTTCTAACTTTAACCCAACTGTCTTTTGCTAACAGTATTTATGATGGACATGGCGAAAACCAGCATTGGGTATCGCCCGATTTTGCACAACAAGTGCAAAACCCCATGGCATCAAATAGACGCTCAGTGAATAAAGGTGAGATACTATTTATCAATAATTGTGCAAGTTGTCATGGTGATGAAGCGGATGGTAATGGCTTGTTGGCTAAAACACTCAACCCAAAATCAAGTGATTTAAGAGCTATGCCTGGTATGCATTTAGATGGGGATTTTGATCTAATGGTTGTGGCACTATGCCAGCTTGGAAGGGTATTCTTAAAGAGATGGATATATGGCACCTTGTGAATTATATTCAATCTTTGAATGCTGGCATGTCAAATATGGGCCACTCTAATATGCAAGGCATGAATCATACAGATATGCAAACCAAACATAAACATTAATTATAGGAATAAAGAAAATGAACAATAAAACACTATCACGTAGACAGTTTGTTAAGGATGTTACTATAGGTGCAACTGCTTTAGCAATCAATCCAAGTATTTTATTTGCTGGTATGCGTAATAACATCACAACCTTAACAGGTAATACCTTTAATCTAAATATTTCAGAGCAAAGTGTAAACTTTACTAGTGTCATGAGGACAGCCACTACAGTTAATAATACTTTACCTGCACCATTATTAAGATTTAAAGAAGGTGAGATGATTATCTTGCATGTTAAAAATAACCTTAAAGAGATCACCTCCATTCATTGGCATGGCCTGATTTTGCCGTCAGAGATGGATGGTGTTCCTGATATTAGTAATGATTTCTATGGTATTAAGTCAGGTGAGACTTTTACTTATCGTTTTGAGGCCAAACAAAGCGGCACTTATTGGTACCACTCTCATTCTGGTTTCCAAGAGCAAACTGGGTTGTATGGGCCTATTGTGATTGATCCAATTGAAAAAGACCCTGTGAGTTATGACAAGGATTATGTAGTAATGTTGCCTGATTGGAGCGATGAAAATCCAGCTGATATTTATGCAAAACTTAAAAAATTGTCGCATTATTATAATTTTAATGAGCGTACACATATTGAAAACAAAGGTTTAGAAAACACCTGGAATGATAGAAAAATGTGGAATCAAATGCGTATGAGTCAGCGTGATTTATCCGATGTAACGGGATACACCTATACTTACTTGGTTAATGGAGTCACGCCAGATAAGGGCTGGATAGGGATATTTAATAAAGGTGAAAAGATAAGACTAAGATTCATCAACGGTTCAGCGATGACGTTTTTTGATGTGCGTATTCCTGGCTTGAAAATGACTGTGGTATCTGCCGATGGACAGAATATTGAGTCTATATCTATTGATGAATTTAGAATCGGCGTGGCAGAGACTTATGATGTAGTTGTTGAGCCTAAAGATGATAGGGCATATACTATTTTGCACAAGATATTGCTAGATCTGGCTATGCTAGGGGAGCATTAACCTATGTTAGGTGAAGTGCCAGAGTTGGACAGAGTGCCTAATTTAACACACAGTGACATGGATACGGATATGTCTAATATGACAGGCATGGATCACGATTCAATGAAGATGAATGACAAATCAGCAATGGTTGGCATGGATCATTCTAAGATGAATCACAGTGGAATGAATATGACTAAGTCGATGTCGGGCATGAACCATTCGGAAATGAATCATAGCAAAATGGATACGGGTAAAAACCAGTAATGACAAGCATGTCCCACGGTGAAATAAACATAAACGATGGTCAAAATATGTCTACCATGGATTCAATGATAACCCATGCTGATACTGAGCCACTTAAATTTAAATTTGGCGAAGTGGTGCGCATTACTTTTGTCAATGACACAATGATGAATCACCCAATGCATTTACACGGCATGTGGAGCGATTTAGAAACTGGAGATAATATGTACATTTCTCGTAAGCACACGGTTATTGTTCAACCTGGGGCTAATAAATAAGTTATCGAATTAAAGTTGATGCTAGGGGCTTGTGGGCGTATCACTGCCACTTGCTTTATCGCATGTTAGGCATGTTTCGTCGAGTAGATGTTGTTTAATTAAAGGAGAAAAAATGAAACATTTAAAAATAATGGTAATTAGTTGTATATTTGGTTGGTTTTTAAGATACAAGAGAGAAGTAATGAAAATATTAATAATATTATCAAGTGTGTTGTTTTTAAGCGCTTGTTTTGATAGTGGCGACGCACAAGCAAAAGAAGCAGATAAGGTGCAATTAGGCAAAACAACTTTTGATAAAAATTGTCTAGTGTGTCACGGGAAGGCAGGTGGCGGTCTTGTTAAAGATTGGAAAAAGAGGCAAGCTGATGGCAATTTTCCAGCACCACCTGTGAATGGTACGGCACACACTTGGCATCACTCGCCCGCACAATTATTACGCACTATTAATAACGGTGGTGCACAATTTGGCGGGCAAATGCCAGGGTTTAAAAACCAACTCAACGAGGCTGAAAAACAAGCTTTGCTTGATTACATCCATAGTTTATGGCCTAAAGATATACAGCAAAAATATGATGCAAGGTTTTCAAAATGATTAGTAGAAGACGATTCCTTTAAGCTGGTTTGGCTTTGATGGCCTTGCCTAAGCAAATGGTTTTGGCAAGTGGGCGATTGTTTAAAAATCGTTTTCAAGTGCCGATGCTAGAAATAGGCAAAAGGATTGGAAAAGACGTGTATTTTGATTTAAATATCCAATCTGGACACAGTGCTATTTTGCCCAACCAATTAACCCCAACATTAGGTATTAATCAGTCTTTTTTAGGCGTGACTTTGAGGGCTAATAAAGGTGACCGAGTACACATTAAGGTTAAAAATAGCCTTGATAAAACCACCACCACTACATTGGCATGGGATGAAACTGCCTGCCAAGGCAGATGGGGGCCTCACCAACCAATTCAGCCGAGTGGCACTCGGCTAAGTGGGTTTGATATTGTTCAGAATGCAGCAACATTGTGGTATCGTTCTCATCAAATTCATCAAACAGGTAAGCAGGTTTACCAAGGATTGGCAGGGATGTTTATTATTGATGATGAATCTGCTAAGAACTTAAACTTACCTATGGAGTATGGTGTGGATGATTTTCCAGTCATTATTCAGGATAAGGACTTTAATAAAAATGGTGCATCTACCTATATTCGTTCCATGTCAGATAGAATGATGGGCAAGAAAGGGCAAACTGTTTTGGTTAATGGTGTTATTAATCCTGTTTTAAAAGCTAAAAAATCATTATTGTGCTTGCGCCTATTGAATGGTTCTAATGCCAGAACCTATCGTTTGAGTTTTGACGACCATCGAGATTTTTATATTATTGGTAGTGATGGTGGTTTGTTGGAGCGCTCTGTTAAAGCCAATTCACTTAGATTAGCACCAGCGGAAAGAGTAGAAATTTTGCTTGATGTGGCAAATGGAAAAATGCCTATTTTGAAGCACAATGCTAGCCAAGCGTCATCAGGTATGGGTATGATGAGTAGAATGATGAATCAAAATAAAGATTTGAGCATTTTCCAGATTGATGCTTCAAGCGTACAAAAAAAGCAGCCGAAGCATTCCTAATCAATTAACGATTCATCAACTGATTTCAATGTTTGCTGTTGAGTAATGAGCGTTTAATGACATTGCAAATGCGTATAGGTCCAATGATGATGTTTGGTGGTGATGTCTTTAGCATTAATGGCAAAACTATGGATATGAATCGCATTGATGAAGTGGTGAAAGCAGGCAGTGTAGAGATTTGGACGATTGAAAATCACTCTATGGTGCCGCACCCATTTCATACCCATAATGTGCAGTTTAAAATTATCTCTAGGCGTGGTGGTGCCCAAGGTCACGAATTGGGCCATAAGGATGTTGTGTTGGTTCACCCTGATGAAAAAGTCAAGGTGTTGATTAAATTCTCTGAGTTTAGTGATGAAAATATACCCTATATGTACCATTGTCATATTTTAGAACACGAAGACAGGGGTATGATGGGGCAATTTGTAGTGGTGAGAACCATGCAAAATAAAGCCGATGAATAAGATTTTGTTATTGACAATAGTTTTTATGCTTGGATTTTTTATACTCATTGAGAACGGGTGGTTTGGTTTAAAAAACACGGGGAGCAGTCTTTTCCCTAGTATGAATTACAAGCCTAGTATTTCTCAAGGTGAGCGTAGCTATCAATCTGCTTGTATAGCATGTCATGGAGATAACCTATTAGGAAGTGAACAAGGGTCTTCGTTACTTGATGATATATACAAACCCGCTCACACCATGCAGATGAGGCATTTTACCGTGCAGCTATGAATGGTGTTAAAGCACACCATTGACGATTTGGAAATATGCCACCTGTTGAAAATATTAAACGCAAGGAGGTTGCTAAAATTATTAGTTATATTCGTTAGTTACAAAAAGCAAATAAACTTTATTAATGTGTGAAACATTGATTAAAGAGTTATATTTAATTTATAGTAGGATTTTGGTGTGGGGCTTATATGAACGATAACAGTATTCATTTATCAATTCTAGGCATGTCTTGTGCTGGATGTGTTGCCAGTGTTGAAAATGCATTGAATAAGGTTGACGGCGTTGACAAGGCCAGTGTTAATTTTGCTGACCATACTGTTAATGTTGTTGCTACAGTATCAGTAGATGTTTTAATTAAGGCTGTGGTGGATGCTGGATATAATGCAGCTGAGATGGTATCAGGTGCTGCTGATCAAACGCTTGAAAAAGAACAGCAAGATCTTGTTTACTATCAACAATTAATAAGGAAATCGCTGCTTGCTGCCTCAATTGGTGTGCCTTTATTTATAGCAAGTTTATTAGACATATTGCCAGTAATGGCCAGTACCACTGGTCAAGTATTTTGGCTAGTGATAGGCTTGATAACCTTGGCAGTTATGTATTATTCAGGTGCCCATTTTTATACTAGTGCCTTAAAATTATTCTCAAATCACAATGCCAATATGGATACCTTGATAGCATTAGGTACAAGTGTAGCATGGCTATTTTCAATGCTAGTAGTGCTATTGTCTGATTACTTTCCTGATAATGCCCAACATGTATATTTTGAAGCTACTGCAATTATCATTTCACTGATTAATCTTGGTTCCGCGTTAGAAAGCAAAGCACGTGGTAAAACCTCTCAAGCAATTAAGCGATTGATTGGTCTGCAGCCAAAAACAGCATTGGTAATACGCAATGGTAAAGAAATAATTCTACCCATTGAGCAAGTAGGGTTATCAGAAACCATAAAGATGCATCCTGGAGAAAGAATACCGGTTGATGGTAGGTTAATTGATGGCGCCTCCAGTGTTGATGAATCAATGCTGACTGGCGAGCCAATGCCAGTTAAGAAAAATATTGGCGATGAGGTTACAACAGGAACCATTAATACAACCGGTTCTTTTTTGTTTGTTTCTACTCGCATTGGCAAAGACACAGCATTGGCTCATATTATTGAAATGGTACGCAAAGCACAGGCCAGCAAACCTGCGATTGGCAGATTGGTTGATAAGGTTTCAGCCGTGTTTGTACCTGTGGTGCTTATTATTACCGTTATCACCTTTTTGCTATGGTTTAATATTGGTGACGATATAACGTTTGCGTTAATAGCATCAGTAACCGTACTCATTATTGCTTGCCCATGTGCATTGGGATTGGCAACGCCTATTTCTATTATGGTTGGTGTTGGTAAGGCAGCAGAGCATGGGGTGCTAATTCGTAATGGCAATGCTTTACAACAAGCGGGTAAGCTTGATGTTATTGTTTTGGATAAAACAGGTACCATCACTCAAGGTAAGCCAAGTGTTACAAATATTATGACATTAGCGCATATTTCTGATCAAGAGTGCTTGAGTGTTGCAGCATCGATAGAGTCATCATCTGAGCATCCGTTGGCACAGGCTATTGTTGAATATACAAAATCTCAAAATCTGCCTATCAAGCCTTGCAAGAACTTTAATTCAATAACAGGGCAAGGGGTTAAGGCAGAAATAGACAATCAAATAGTTTTGTTTGGCAATAATCGCTTAATGCATGAATATAGTATTAATATTGATGAATTACAAGAGGAATCAGCCCTACGCTCCCAAGAGGCTAAAACGCCTATTTATTTAGCCATTAATGGCGAGGCTGCAGCAGTTATTACTATTGCAGACCCAATCAAAGCAGATTCTGCAATGGCGGTTAAACAAATGCAAAAGGCTGGACTAAAAGTGATATTACTAACGGGTGATAATAAAGTCACAGCACAAGCCGTGGCTAATTCGGTTAATATCATTGATGTTATTGCCGAGGTAATGCCCAATGAAAAAGCCAAAACAATAGAGCAATTGCAAATAAATGGTGGTGTTGTGGGTATGGTTGGAGATGGTATTAATGATGCACCGGCATTGGCTATAGCTGATGTTGGTTTTGCAATTGAAACAGGCACGGATGTTGCTATTGAAAGTGCTGATGTGGTCTTAATGCTCGGATCTTTGTCTGCTGTGGTAGATGCCATTTATATTTCTAAAATGACCACAAGGAATATTAAACAAAATTTATTTGGTGCCTTTATTTATAATACTTTAGGCATTCCGGTGGCTGCCGGTATTTTGTATCCGCTATTTGGCATATTACTCAATCCAATGATTGCAGGTGCGGCAATGGCAATGTCGTCACTCACTGTGGTGAGTAATGCCAACAGGTTAAGGCACATCAAAATTGGTGCTGATTCATGATAATATTTGTGAATATAACAGGACTGGTATTAATTTTTGGCATTATTTGGTGGTTTTGGTTGTCAAACAAATAATCAAATTAATTGTATAAGCATTAAGTAAAATAGTGCTTTAATAAATTTTTATGTTAAACAACATGTCTAATAACACACACAATATTGCAAGCGTCTTAACAGAAAGCTTACCTTATATTCAAAAGTTCCAAGGCAAAACCATCGTTATTAAATATGGCGGTAATGCCATGGTTGATGAGGCCTTAAAATCCAGTTTTGCACGTGATATTGTGCTGATGAAATCAGTGGGCATGAATCCAGTTGTGGTGCATGGTGGTGGTCCACAAATTGGTAAGACACTGGAGAAAATTGGCAAGCAAAGTCAATTCATTAATGGTATGCGCGTCACCGATGCAGAAACCATGGACGTGGTTGAAATGGTGCTAGGTGGTCTAGTTAATAAAGAAATTGTAACCCTCATTCACCAACATGGTGGGCATTCAATTGGTTTAACTGGTAAAGATGGCAGTCTAATTTCTGCTAAAAAATTAAAGCACGATATTAAGCCAACCTCTGAAATTATTGATCTTGGTCATGTGGGCGAGGTGGATAAGATTGATATTTCAGTGATTAATTTATTATTAAAAGGGGATTTTATTCCAGTTATCGCACCGATTGGTGTGGGCAAAGATGGTTTTTCTTATAATATAAACGCGGATTTGGTTGCAAGTGCAATTGCACAAGCACTGAATGCTGAAAAGTTAATATTATTAACCAATACGGTTGGTTTATTAGATGCCAATGGTGAATTATTAACTGGGCTTGATGCCAATATTATTGATGGATTGATTGAGGATGGTACGATTCATAGTGGCATGTTGCCAAAAATTAATTGCGCTCTATCGGCGGTTAAAAATGGCGTTAAATCTACGCATATTATTGATGGACGGGTTGTACACGCGGTATTGTTAGAAGTTTTTACAGATAGTGGTGTAGGCACCTTGATTACTTGCAATGAATAAAGCTAGTATTAGGGTGTGCGATTGTCAAATTTTGGCACACTATCAGTTTGAAGGCGAGCAATATGTTTTAACTCTGGCATCAGACATCATTGCCAAACAAACCAAGCCAGGACAGTTTGTACACCTTACTGTCTCCAGTGCTTTAGCCATGAGGCGACCCATTTCAATTATGTCAGTTGATTTTGAAAATGGCACCTTTGATTTACTTTATAAGGTGGTGGGTGAAGGTACTCGTCAATTATCGCAGCGTAAAGTAGGCGATGTGTTGTCAGTGATTGGTCCTATCGGCAATGGCTTTAAACTCACTGATAAAAAACGACCACTACTGATTGGCGGCGGTGTGGGTATGCCACCGATGATTGCCATTGCACAACAAGTAAAAGACCTTGACTATGAATCTTTTGCAATTCTAGGCTCCGAAGTGCCCTTTCCCTTTGCTGACAAGTTAGCCGATAATAACAAGGATTATCAAGGCGCAACACACACCATGCCTGAGTTAGAAGATTGGGGTATTGAATGTCGCTTAGCCAGTTTGCAAGGTTTTGATGGTGTATTTAAGGGTTTTGTAACTGATTTAGCCAAAGTGTATTTAGATGACCTAACAATTGATGAAAGAATGCAAGTTGAAGTCTATGCTTGTGGTTCACATCCAATGTTAGCAACGGTGGCTAGTTTGGCTAAAGAATACAACCTGCCTTGTCAAGTCTCATTAGAGGAAAACATGGCTTGTGCTGTGGGTGGTTGTGCAGGGTGTGTGGTTGAAGTACAAACTAACCAAGGCATTGCCATGAAGCGCATTTGTGTTGACGGTCCAGTGTTTGATGCCTATCAAGTATTTTGATTAAAGATAACTTAGAAAAAGTCCAGATAAGAATTAACAACGTTAATCACACTCAGTCTGTTACTTTGGTTGCAGTGAGTAAAACTAGATCGATAGATGAATTACAACAAGTGGTTGATGTAGGTCAGCAACATTTTGCTGAAAATTATCTGCAAGAAGCACTCATAAAAATTAACCACTTAAAGAGTCAAAACTTAATTTGGCATTTTATGGCCCTATTCAGTCAAATAAACCTTAAAAATTGCCCAAAGACTCAATGACCAGCACCAGCGTTCAAAAAACTTACCCAAACTGAAGGTACTTTTGCAGACTAATATTGATAATGAAGCTACTAAATCAGGTGTATTGGTTGAACAAATTGATGAACTAGTTACTCAATTTGAAAGTCTAAAAAATCTTACTTTAAGGGGTTTTATGTGTATACCAAACTCTTCTAATTCAGCACAAAGTTTCGCAAGAATGGCAAACATTATTAAGCAATATTCCAACTTAGATGTTTTATCAATGGGCATGAGTCATGATTTAGAATCAGCCATTACTCATGGCGCTACTTTTGTGCGTGTTGGCACAGATATTTTTGGCAAGAGAATTTAAATATGATTATTTTCATTATCAAAGCAGTGCTTTATGGACAATTTTCAAAAAAATCAGAATCAAAAATTTAATGCTTTAACTTCTTATAAAAATTTCCATGCACGCCAATAAGTAGTAATAAACGATAATCTTTGCTCCATTGATAGGCTAGTAAATATTGTTGATTGATACAATCAAATTTATAAACAAATACGCCTGACAAATCGTCTTGTTTTTCTTGACCTAAAAGCGGGTTTTTAATAATGGTGTGAATTGCTTCATTAACCTTTTCTCGCTGGTTTTTATGTAATTTTTTGTAAACCTTTTTAAAAGAAGATTTTTGTTCAATATTCATCAGCCAATAAATTCAAAAGGCTGATTGGCTTCACGTTTTGCAATTAATAATTTTTCAACCATGTCAATTGGCATGTCAGGATTGTCCATTGCAGCATGTCCAACTCTTGCCCAATATTCAATTTGGTTGGGCACTGTTCTTAATTCTGCTTTGGCCTGAATTTTGGCTTGATTGTATAAATTTTCATTGACTCTGATTGATATACTCATTGTTCTCCCCTAGCATTTAGTTAATAAAATCAATTTTACTACAATTGTAGTAAAATACCACAAAATATTATTTAAGCAATATAAATATTTAGTATAAAATTTATTCATATTTTTGATTATTTAAAAGGAGAGCTGTGTTTATATTGAACAAGAGGTTCTTATTAGGAGGAGCATTGGTAGCAATTATTCTCACAACAGGTTGAGTTAACAGGCCAGAAAGTATTGCCGCATCTTATTATATGTCCCATGAAGGGTATATTGATGGTAGTTGCACAGTTTTGGTCACACAAATGTCAGATGCTAGAGCCAGTCTTGCTAAATTTGTAGAAATGCAAAACTCAAAAGCAACTGAAGACGCATGGGGCGTGTTTTTACTTGGTGTTCCATTTAGTAAATTATCAGGTGACAGCGAAGCAGATGTTGCTAAATATAAAGGCATGATAGAGGCAATAGAAACAGCACATTTATAAAAAATAAATGTAAAGGTGGCTTAACATGCTTAGTGGTAATAAATACTGATTAAAGATATTAAATTAACACTCATTCTATTGATAGTAACCGTCTTTCTTGGCGGTTGTTCTACTTCCAATGTGTTTGAATTTAATACCTGGGAAACCAGGGGTCAGCTTTACAAGGTTAGTAAAAAGTTAAAAAATGGAGGTGTCATTATTACCAGCAAAGACTGGAAAAAACCAATGTCATGGTTTGGATATTCTGCAATTATGATTAGTAAATACCAAGTTGGAGAGTATCCAGAGTTGTGTTATGGATATTATGAAACAGATGTGATACTTTGGCTTAGTAAGAAAAAAGAATTTACGGTGCTAAGATATAAAGAATTTAATGAGAAGTTTAAAACAGCTTTTTAAAAAAATCTACCCAACACTAAACACAAGCAATATAAGATAGTTGAGAAAACTAATAGCAGTGCATTTTGTTGTTCACAGTATATTTGGTACTTATATTGGAAAACTGCTAAAGATTTAGGTTATGATTTAGATATTGATAAGAATGGTGGTTACTTTGTTACACCGTATGATTTATTAAATTCTAAATATTTTGATAAGGTATTGTTTACACCATGACAATTAAATTATTAATCACTGGCGGTACAATTGATAAGGTTTATAACGAGCTGACTGGTCAGTTAGTGTTTAAACAAACTCATCTTATTGATATGCTTAATCAGTCTAGGTCAATGGTTGATACCTTATCCGAAGTGCTGTTTTTAAAGGATAGTTTGGATATGAGCGATGCTGATCGAGCATTGATTTTGACAAAGTGTCAGGCAGGCGATTCAAGCCGTATTTTAATTACTCATGGTACTGACACCATGGTTAAAACTGCAAAACTATTGAGTAAAGAAGTTAACAATAAAACCATTGTTTTGTTTGGTGCTATGATTCCTTGCTCTATCAGTAGCTCTGATGCCTTGTTTAATTTAGGTGTGGCTTTGAGTGCAGTGCAAACCAAAGAGTGCGGTGTTTATATTGCTATGAATGGGCAAGTGTTTGATTTTGACAAAGTAGAGAAAAACAAAGGGCTGGGTATTTTTACATCCGCCTAGCCCTTTGAGTGAGATTGGCAAATTTTATTTTGTCATATGTTCAATAGCTGCTTTTAGCTCATCATCTGAACAAGTCATACAGGTGCCTTTTGGTGGCATTGCGCCTACGCCTGAGATTGATACTTTGACTAAATCTGCAATACCACGTTTAATTCTTGGCGCCCAGTCAGCCTTAACACCAAACTTAGGCGCGCCAGCAACGCCAATACTATGGCAACTAGCACATACAGAGGTATAAACCTCTTCGCCACTGCGAGATTTTGTAGCAACTGCTACGGGTGCTTTAATGGCGTTAACATCAATATCACCTTCTAAATATACTTGACCTAGTGGTCTAATCCTGTCTTCAAATGTTGAAGTGTCAACAGAGTTAACTTTAATTAAATGACTAAAAAATGCATCAACGCCAATAATAATAATAAAAATAGCGATAATAGCTGCTACTGAATTTTTAAAGTACATAGTATTTTTCCTTGTTTTTAATATAGCTTTATGTCGATATCGACAGATAACTCGTTCGTAAAAATAAGTTATAATTCCCGAAGGGATATATTATACTGCCAAGCCAGTAACAAGTATCAAAAATGATTAAAAAAACACGCTTAAGTGGTATTAAAGTATTAAAAATAAGCACTTGGGTTAGTGTTATTTTTGCGTTCATTATTGTATTAGTAGTGGGATTTTTTGTCACCTTTCCAATGTTACTAAAAGCACCGATTGAAACTCAATTATCAAGTTTAACTGGGCTTGATGTTCAGCTGTCTAAAATCACATTTGATTTTGAAAATAAAGGCATTGCTTTAAAAGTGCATGATATTTCCATCGCATCTGGCAAGGCTCAGCAAATGGTCATGATTAAAAACTTATCTTGGTATATTAATCTGTTAAGTTTGTTTGATGATATTTATCATCCTAGCCAAATTTATATTGACACTTTGGTGCTTTATTCTAATCCTGATGACTTTAATATAAACGATATTAAAAATATGGTCTCACTTGATGTGTTAAAAGAACTATCTTTTTTTGAATCTTTGTATATTAATAAAACAATTATTAAAGATACAGTTGAAATTGCGCCATTAACGCTTAAAAGAGATGGGATGCAATTTTTGTTAACAATACCTAACCAGAGTATTGGCACTAAACATCTTGACATTACAATCGCCCTGTCTGGCACTAAGACTAATCAAAATGGCTTTTTAACGCTGCCCATTACTTTGAGTGGCGATGATTTTGAGTTGTTATCAAGCCTTAAACTGTATAACCAGCAAGGTGATGATTTTATCCAATTTAGTGGCCTTATCCAGCGTATGAATGTGATTAATATTAGTGATTATTTACCTATAGCATTGATAGGTGAGGTTACTCATCAATGGATTAAGCATGCATTTCAATCAGGTGAATTGGATAATATCAATATCAATATCAAGAAAAATCTTTCAACGCAACTACTAGCAAAGATAAAATTTGATGCACACTTAAGCAATACCGAATTACGGTTTAATACTGATTGGCAAAGTCTTAAGCAATTAGATGCAAATATTGCTATTGATGGTAAAAAAATCACAGTTATGATTAATCATACTACGTTAAACGACATGCCTTTGCAAGGTGTGAAAGTTCAAATGCTGGACATGAGCAAAGACAAGTTAGAGATTAGCATCGTTGGTAAAATTAACACCCAAAGTGAAATATTAACTCAATTTTTAAAAGATGCACCCCTGAATGATAGTGTAAATGATGTGCTTGGGCAATTCAGCTTATTTGGCAAGGTGGCAGGCAAACTAGATTTAATAATACCATTGGATGAAGCAGAGCCAGTATTGGATATTGATTTGAGCATCCAAGACAACCGTTTGACAACATTGGATGGTGCCATTGTGGTTAAGAACTATGATGCACAATTGGCATTGCATAATAATCAAATTACCTTAAAGGGTGTGGGCAATATTCGAGGCGAATCATTTAATATTCGCATTAATTCTAATCATCAAGATAGCGGCTCAGATGCATTATTTGAAGTAGGGCTTACCAACAGTAATGATAATTTTGAGTTTTATTTGGCTAAATATTCGGATCAATCATGGCAAGCAAATGTTAAGTCCGATGCGTTAAAAACTGATGTAAAAATTATACTAAATGAGGGTGCTTTGCCTGAAGTGAGACTGACAAACCTCCAAGTAACAGCATTAGACAAAATAAAAGGCAACTGGAATATTCAGGCAAAGGATTTCCCTAGTATGCGTTTAAGTGTACAGGGTATCCGAGTGGGTGAAAGCAAGCTGCCTGATTTTAAGGCCACGCTTGGGTCGCAGGATAAGGTGCTTAAAATCATTAATTTAGAATTTTTAGGCATAGGTGTGGGTAGTCAAAACCTTAGTTTTGATGGTGTTTGGGTTGATGGTAGAACCATACTCACTGCTAAAGCAAAAGGCAGTAAATTGAGTGAATTTCTTGATAAATTAAACATCAAAGAAAAGGTTCGTGGTGGTCAATTTGAATTTGACATACGCTTATTTTGTAATTGTGCCCCGTGGAATATGAGTTTTAAAGACACCAGTGGTTTGATTAAAATGAAAGTTAAAGAAGGTGTGTTTACCAATAAGGACCCTAATATTGGTCGGGTTTTATCATTGCTTAATATTAAATCCATTGCCAAGCGTTTAGAATTAAATGTCACTGATTTGGTTAGCAAAGGGTTTGCTTATGATACGATCGATGCACAAATTTCTATTCATAATTCTATGGCAACCATTAGCCATTTTGAACTTGACTCAAGCTCAAGCACCATTAACTTAACAGGCTCAAGTGATATCGTTAAACAAACCTATCATTTAGAGGCAAAAGTATTGCCTGCGATTAGCGATGCCGTGCCGATTGCCACTTATTTGGCTGGTGGTGGCTTGGCAGGCTTGGGGGTTTGGTTGGCGGATAAGGTGCTGTTTAAAGGTAGGTTGATTAATAATATTGTTGATAAAGTTGTTGAATTTAAATATAAAATAACAGGTCCATGGCATGAGCCTATTATTGAAAATATATCAACCGTATTATGATTGAACAGCTACTGGATGATCATCATCTAAATCAAGAAAAAATAACCACTTTATTGTCTTCTTTGGCAGTTAAGGGCACTGATTATGCAGATTTATATTTTCAACACTCAGTGGTTGAATCCTGGTTTTTAGAAGAAAGTATTGTTAAGTCTGGCACTTATCATATTAGTCATGGTGTGGGCGCTAGAGCCGTCAGTTCTGACCAAACTGGCTTTGCTTATTCAGATGATTTAAACCTCAAGGCGATTGAAAAAGCCATTGGTTTTGCCAAGGGAGTATCGACCCAAACTGGCGTACGAAAAATTCGAGCTTTTCAGCCTATTCCACAAGTGGCTAGATATAACGGCTCGAATCCACTCAGTAGTTTTTCTTCGCAAGAAAAGGTTGATTTTTTAAATAGAATTGATATGTTTGCCAGAAAGGAGCCTAAAGTTAAGCAAGTCAGTGCCTCGATTTCTGGCGGGTTTAGCGAGGTATTAATCGCCTCAACTGATGGCGTATTTGCAAAAGATTATCGCCCGATGGTGCGTGTTAGTGTGAGTATCATTGTTGAACACAATGGTAGAACTGAATCAGCCTCAAGTGGTGGTGGTGGTCGGTATGATTATCGATATTTTGTTGACCATGCTTTAGATGAAATTTATGTTAATGAAGCTATTAGACAGGCGTTAGTAGCACTGGAGTCAAAAAATGCACCTGCTGGCAATATGCCAGTCATACTAGGTTCTGGTTGGCCAGGGGTGTTATTACATGAGGCCATTGGTCATGGCTTAGAAGGTGACTTTAATCGTAAAAAATCATCCGTATTCACCAACAGAATCGGTGAGCAAGTGGCCAGTGATAAATGCACCATTGTTGATAATGGCACTTTGGAAAATAGGCGTGGCAGTTTAACCATTGATGATGAAGGCACGCCAACACAAAACACTTTGTTGATTGAAAATGGCATCTTAAAAGGCTATCTATTTGACAAAATGAACGCCAAACTAATGGATACAGTGTCAACAGGCAATGGCAGACGCGAGTCTTATGCCCATATTCCCATGCCAAGAATGACCAACACTTATATGCTAAACGGGCAAGATTCTTTAGATGATATGATTGCTTCTGTTGATGATGGTATTTATGCGCTTAATTTTGATGGTGGTCAAGTTGATATTACTTCAGGTAAGTTTGTTTTTAGTGCTAACGAGGCCTACCTTATTAAGAATGGAAAAGTGATGCACCCTGTTAAAGGCGTGACCTTAATAGGCTCTGGTGATGAAGTATTAAAAAAAATATCCATGGTAGCGAATGATTTAAAACTTGATAGTGGCGTTGGCGTGTGCGGTAAAGATGGCCAAAGTGTGCCTGTAGGTGTTGGTCAACCCAGTCTAAAAATAGACCAACTAACTGTAGGCGGTACCGAGGTTAATGCGTAATTTAGCCTCTAAAGATGTATTTGTTGGTTATAGGTGAATTGATTGATTAAATTAGATATAATGTTCAGAATTCTATTTTTTGGGTTAGGAGAAATTAGGTGTTAGAAAACTATCTACCTATCATTGTTTTTATTTTCTTAGGGCTTGCCTTTGGTGTTGGACCCATGTTAATTGGTTATTTACTAGGACCAAGTAAACCATATGCAGAAAAAAATACTCAATTTGAGTGTGGTTTTCCTGCCTTTGATGATTCGCGTATGTATTTCAATGTGCGTTATTATCTAGTGGCTATTTTATTTATCTTGTTTGACTTAGAAGTTGCTTTTGTTTTTCCGTGGGCGGTAGTTCAGTCTCAACTTGGTTGGTTTGGCTTTATTGCGATTAGTATTTTCTTATTTTTATTGGTGGTTGGTTTTGTTTTTGAGTGGAAAAACGGCGCACTTGAATGGGAATAGCTAATGGCAATTGAAGGCTTAATGAAACAAGGTTTTGTAACCACATCACTTGACAGTATCATTAACTGGGCAAGAACAGGCTCACTTTGGCCTATGACTTTTGGCTTGGCATGCTGTGCGGTGGAGATGATGGAAGCAGGCTCTTCTCGCTATGATTTAGACCGCTTTGGTATTGTTTTTAGACCCACGCCACGTCAATCAGATTTGATGATTGTAGCGGGTACACTCACCAATAAAATGGCACCAGCTTTACGCAAAGTTTATGACCAAATGCCTGAGCCAAGATGGGTAATTTCTATGGGCTCGTGTGCGAATGGCGGCGGTTATTACCATTACTCTTATGCAGTTGTTAGGGGCTGTGATCGTATTGTTCCCGTTGATATTTATGTCCCGGGCTGCCCACCAACGGCAGAAGCATTGCTATACGGCATCATGCAACTGCAAGATAAAATCCGTCGTACTAACACCATTGCAAGAACCTAATGCAAGATTTAAAAGCATCATTAATTGAGGTTTTCGGTGAGCACCACTTGCTTGAAGCTTTCGGCGAGCTGACTTTAACAGTTGATTCTCAGGATATTATTAAAACCTGTTTAAAATTAAGAGATTTTTTCTCCTTTGACACGTTAATAGATTTATGTGGTGTTGATTATTTAACTTATGGACAATCAGACTGGAATGGCAATGCCAGCGCTTCTGGCTTTTCCAGAGGGCGCAATCATCAAGGCTCGGAAGATAGACATGAGCAACGTTTTGCTGTGGTATATCATTTACTATCTGTTAGTAAAAACAAACGCATTAGAGTGAAATCATTTGTTGATGAGGCCGAGCCTATGATTAAGTCAGTTACTGATATCTGGGCATCTGCTGATTGGTATGAACGCGAGGCCTTTGATTTAATGGGTATTTTGTTTGAAAATCATACGGACTTACGCCGGATTTTGACTGATTATGGTTTTAAAGGCCATCCATTACGTAAAGACTTCCCAATGATTGGCGAAGTTGAAATGCGTTATGACGAAGACTTAGGTCGAGTGGTTTATGAAAAAGTGAGTATTGAGCCCAATATTAACGTACCAAGAGTAATCAGGAAATAAAATGGCTGAAATTCGTAACTATACGCTTAATTTTGGCCCTCAACATCCTGCAGCGCACGGTGTGTTGCGCCTTATTTTAGAAATCGATGGCGAGGTGATTGAACGCGCTGATCCACATATCGGTTTATTACATCGTGGTACAGAAAAATTAGTAGAATCAAAGCCATACAACCAATCAATTGGTTATATGGACAGGCTTGATTATGTTTCAATGATGTGTAACGAACACGCTTATGTCATGGCAATTGAAACCATGTTAGGTATCAAAGTGCCTGAGCGTGCTCAGTATATCCGAGTAATGTTTGACGAAATTACCCGAATTCTTAACCATTTAATGTGGTTAGGCACGCACGGACTTGATGTGGGTGCGATGAGTATTTTCTTATACGCATTTCGTGAACGTGAAAAATTGATTGATTGTTATGAGGCAGTATCAGGCTCACGCATGCATGCAACTTATTATCGTCCAGGCGGTGTTTATCGAGATTTGCCAGATAAAATGCCACAATATTTAGCCTCAGGTTTTCGCACGGATAAAGAATTAAAGGCCATGAATGAAAATCGCCAAGGTTCATTGTTAGATTTTATTGCTGATTTTGTTAAAGAATTCCCTAAAAGTATCAAGCAGTATGATGACTTATTAACAGACAATCGTATTTGGAAACAACGCCTAGTGAATATTGGCATTGTTTCTGCCAATCGTGCCAAGCAACTAGGATTTACAGGTCCTATGCTTAGAGGCTCTGGTGTGGCGTGGGATTTGAGGAAAAACCAGCCTTATGCGGTTTATGACCAATTAGAGTTTGATATTCCAGTGGGCGTAACAGGCGACAGTTATGATCGTTATTTAGTACGCATGGAAGAAATGCGCCAATCAAACCATATTATTAAACAATGCGTTAAGTGGCTACAAGAAAATCCAGGCGCAGTCATGAGCGATGATCACAAGGTATCACCCCCAAAACGCACTGATATGAAAGATGACATGGAGTCTTTAATTCATCACTTTAAATTGTTTACTGAAGGTTACTGCTTGCCAGAAGGTGAAGTGTATCGCGCTATCGAACATCCAAAGGGTGAGTTTGGTATATATTTGATTTCTGATGGTGCCAATAAGCCTTACAGAGTCAAAGTTAGAGCACCTGGTTTTGCGCATTTGGCCGCTATGGATGAGATGGTAAGAGGGCATATGTTGTCAGACGTTGTGACTATTATTGGCACGCAAGATGTTGTATTTGGTGAGATAGACAGATGATTTCAATTGACGCAAAAAAACAAATTGACACTTGGATTGCAAAATATCCAAAAGACAGGAAAAGCTCTGCTGTTATGCAAGCTTTAAAAATTGTTCAAGCAGAAAATGAAAACAAATTGAGTGCTGATACGATTCAAGCAGTGGCTGATTATTTAGATATGCCAGGTATTGCTGCTCAAGAAGTGGCAACTTTTTATGAAAATTATAATCATAAAAAAGTCGGCAAACATGTGATTCGTTTTTGTCATAATATTTCATGTATGTTGAATGGTGCTGATGATTTAATTACGCATTTGGAAAATAAATTGGGCGTTAGAACGGGTGAAATAACACCTGATGGCTTGATTAGTGTTAAAAAAGTTGAGTGTTTGGGTGCTTGTGTGGGCGCGCCAATGTTTCAAATTAATGATGAATATTTTGAAAATTTAACGGCTGATAAAATTGATCAAATTTTGGACAACCTCAAATGAACGAGGTTTGCTTTAAAAATTTGACCAAAGACCAGTGCTACTCGCTCAAGACTTATGAAGCCAGTGGTGGCTATTCAGTCTGGCGCAAAATCATAAAAGGTCAGTTAACACCTGAACACATTATTGATGAGCTTAAAGCCTCAGGCTTGCGTGGTCGTGGTGGTGCCGGGTTTCCCACTGGACTTAAATGGAGCTTTATGCCACGTCATTCTGATGGGCAGAAATACGTGGTTTGCAATTCAGACGAGGGTGAGCCAGGCACTTGTAAAGACAGAGATATTTTAAGGTTTAATCCACACGCCGTGATTGAAGGCATGGCAATTGGTGGCTTTGTTATGAACGCTAGTGTCGGTTATAATTATATCCGCGGTGAATTTATGGAACCGTTTTATCGCTTTGAATATGCGTTAAAAGAGGTGTATGAGGCAGGATTACTAGGTCAAAATATTAACAAAAGTTCAGTTAATTTTGATTTGTACACACACTTAGGCGCAGGCGCTTATATTTGTGGTGAAGAAACTGCTTTGTTAGAATCTATTGAAGGTAAGAAAGGTCAGCCTAGATTTAAGCCGCCATTTCCTGCTAATGTAGGATTGTTTGGCAAACCCACTACGATTAACAATACTGAGAGTTTTGCAAGTGTGCCTGAAATTCTAAGCCGTGGCGGGCAGTGGTTTGCAGATATCGGCGTTGAAAACTCTGGTGGTTGTAAGTTATTTTCAATCTCAGGTCATGTTAAAAATCCGGCAAATTTTGAAGTGCCTATGGGCATACCTTTTAAAGATTTACTCAAGATGGCAGGTGGCATGCGTGACGGTGCTAAGTTAAAAGCCGTGATTCCAGGTGGCTCATCAACCCCAGTACTCACCGCAGAAGTTGCTATGAACATGACCATGGATTATGACGGTATTGAAAAAGCAGGCTCAATGCTCGGCGCAGGCTCAGTTATTATTATGGATGAGTCAACTTGCATGGTAGAAGTGCTAACAAGATTGGCACATTTTTATTATGATGAGTCTTGTGGACAATGCACCCCTTGTCGTGAAGGTACAGGTTGGCTATATCGCGTATTAAAACGCATTATTGATGGCAATGGTAAACAGGGCGATACTGACTTATTATTAAGCGTACAAGATAAAATTATGGGCAACACCATTTGCGCACTCGGTGATGCTGCAGCAATGCCAGTGGAAAGTTTTTTACGGTGTTTCCGTGAAGAGTTTGAATATTACATTGAACACGGTAAAAGCATAGTGAGAGGGTAGAAAAAAATGGCAAAAACATTAAATGATATTGAACTAAAAAAATTGATTGATAATAACATTATTATCAATGGCGATGAGAGTCGTGTTCGTTCTAATGCCTATATTTTGCGTTTAGCCGCTAAAGGAGAATACATGCATATAGGCAAAGAGTTTGATATCAGTAAACACAAGGAAGGCTTTAAATTACCTACAGGTAATTCAGTTGCGATTATGTCATTTGAAACACTTGATTTTCGTAGAGATGCAGTTCATAAACTATATCCAAAATGCGATTTATTTACTTATATGTTTCCAGTAACAGATTTGTCAAGAGAAGGAATTGTAACTAATTCTACAGTGGTAGATCCAGGCTATCATGGCGTTATTAATTGGACATTTAATAATATCTCTAATAAAGAAAATGAGTTTCTTTATCAAGAAAGAATATATCGATTGGTTGTTTTGGAAGTAGGGTTAATGGCGATGCTTGTAATGGCAGTGATTTAGATTTGGTGGTGAAAACCAAAGATGACAAGCCACTTGATTTTGAAGAGTTTATGCACTTTAAGGATGATTTAAAGGAGTCTAATATCCCATTTTTGATAGATGTATTGGATTGGAGATAGAATTCCTAATTATTTTAAAGACAACATTAAAAAGCAATACGAAGTATTAAAAGAATTATGATAGAAATTGAAATTAATGGCAGTGTAGTCAAAGCCAAAGCAGGTGAAATGCTCATTCAGGTGACTGATAGAGAAGGCATTAGTGTGCCAAGATTTTGCTATCATAAAAAACTCTCAGTAGCTGCCTCTTGTCGGATGTGTTTGGTAGATGTGGAAGGCGCGCCCAAGCCACAGCCTGCGTGCTCTACGCCTGTGAATGAGGGTATGAAAGTCCACACACAGAATGACAAAGCCAAAGCTAGTCAAAAGGCAGTGATGGAATTTTTACTCATTAACCATCCGCTTGATTGCCCAATTTGTGACCAAGGTGGCGAATGTGAGTTGCAAGATGTGGCTGTTGAATATGGCTCAGATGTTTCTTGTTTTTCAGAAGGCAAACGCATTGTGCCAGATAGTGATATTGGCGCACTCATCCAAACGGATATGACACGTTGTATTCATTGCACGCGTTGCGTGCGTTTTGGTTTAGAAATTGCTGGCATGATGGAGATGGGCGGTACTGGACGAGGTGAGCATTTAAAGATTGAGCCATTTTTGAGAGAAGGTATTCAATCTGAATTGTCAGGCAATATGATTGATGTTTGTCCAGTCGGCGCACTCACCTCTAAGCCATTTAGATATGAGTTAAGGTCGTGGCAGATGCATTCAATGCCTAGTGTCGCAAGGCATGATTTAGTGGGTTCAAATCTGTTTGTGCAAACTTATAAAGGCAAGGTTAAACGAGTTGTGTCTGCTGATAATGATGCAGTTAATGAAACTTGGATTTCTGATCGTGATCGCTTTTCGTATGAGGGCTTAACGCACGAAAATAGATTGTTAGAGCCTCAAATTAAAGTCCAAGGACAGTGGAAACAAGTGAGCTGGAAGGCGGCATTGGATTATGCTATAAAAGGACTCAATAGTCATGTTTTAAAGCATCAAAAAGCCAATCAATTAGGTGCTTTAGCATCAAGCACAGCAACCATGGAAGAACTTTATTTATTGAAAAAAATCCTAACAGAAGTTGGTTGTGACAATATTGACCATCGTTTAAATGTTAAAAACTTAGACAATGCTATTGTACTTGGTTCAAACATCAAATTAGATGCATTGGAAAGGATAGATTACGCCCTTATTGTAGGCGCTAACATTCGATTAGAGCAACCCATGATTAATCATCGTTTGCGCAAAGCCACAAAAAAAAGCGCTGATATTGATGTATTAAATGTAATGGCATTTGATTTTAACTATCCGCTTAATACTGAAAATATTACCGCGCCAAGCAAAATAGCGTCTACGTTGGCAAGTGTGCTTAAGTCAGTTATGACCAGTAATGTTCAAGAGTTGCCTGATTATTTGACAACTGTTGAGGTTGATGAAGTTGCTAATAATATAGCTTCTAAGTTGTTAAATTCTAACAGTTCGGTTATTATTTTAGGTGAGCATGTTGTTAACAATGAAGATGCTTCAGTCATTGCTAATCTAGTCACCCAAATTGCTCACAATACTAATAGTAAAACACTTAATTTAAGTGTAACAGCAAACACTATAGCGGCTAATTTGGTTGGGTTTGTGCCGCAAAACTCTGGCATGGATGTTAATACGATGCTTGCGTCTGATATGCGTGGCTTTATTTTGTTAGACATTTATCCGCAGTACGATTTTCATGATTTAGACACAGCCGTTAAAGCCTTCACACCAGAGGATACTTTTGTCATTTCTTTAAATAGTTTTAAAGACAATACCGTTGCTGGCTATTCAGATGTTATTTTGCCGATTGCCAGTATTTATGAAACTTCAGGAACGCAGCTTAATATTAACAACGATATGCAATCCTATACGGCAGCAGTTAAAGCACCAAATGAAGTCAAACCTGCTTGGAAGGTCTTAAAAGTCATGGCTGATTTATTAGAATTGCCAGGCTTTCATTATGTAGACTCTACCCAGGTTGTGGCTGAAATATCTCATCAACCACATGCAAAACATATCCATGATGAGTGCATCAATCTGGCTAGTAAACATAATGGTATTAGCACAATTTGGCAAAGTTCACCTTACAGCATTGATGCTGTATTAAGACACAGTAGTGCATTGCAAAAAACTAAAATCGGACAAATGAACAGCGCTTACATGAACCCAGCAAGTGCTGAAATATTAGGCTTATCAGCCAATGATAAATATTTAGGGGTGCCTGTGGTGATCACTAGTGTAGTGGCAGATGATTGTGTATTTATCAATACCAATCATGCAACCAACACTCAGGAGCAAGCGTAATGGAGCTTTGGCAAGCCTTTGTGCAAATGTTGCATACGCTGATTCCTTGGCTTGATGGCACAGTGGCTAGTATTTTAATTATTTTGATTAAGGCAATTGCTTTGGTGATGCCGCTGATGTTAGTGGTGGCGTATTTCACTTACGCTGAACGCAAAGTGATTGGCTATATGCAATTACGTATCGGACCTAATCGTGTTGGTCCAAAAGGTTGGTTGCAGCCTATTGCTGATGCTTTAAAGCTAATGACCAAGGAAATCATTTTTCCGACTAAGGCAAATATTTATCTATTTTTACTGGCACCTGTATTGGCGATTGCACCTGCCATTGCAGTATGGGCAGTGATTCCATTTGATGAAGGTATTTATGTCACCAATCTAGATATTAGCTTGTTGTATGTTTTGGCGATTGGCTCTATTGGGGTTTACGGCATTATTTTGGCAGGCTGGGCGTCTAATTCCAAATACCCACTATTAGGCGCACTTAGAAGTGCATCTTTGCTGGTTTCGTATGAAATTGTCATTGGTTTTGCATTGGTAACAGTTGTGATGATTGCTGGTAGTGTTAATTTAAACACCATTGTTCAAGCACAACAAGGCGGCATTATTCATTGGTACTTTATTCCTTTGTTTCCGATGATGATTATCTTTTTTATCTCAGCCCTTGTAGAAACCAATCGTGCGCCTTTTGATGTTGTAGAAGGTGAGTCAGAAATTGTTGGTGGCACACATGTTGAATATTCGGGCATGACGTTTGCAGTATTTTTCTTAGCAGAATATGCCAATATGATTTTAATGGCGGTGCTTGCTGTGGTGATGTTCTTTGGTGGCTGGCATTCTCCTTTTGAAGCTATTCCCTATCTTGAAAGCGCATTTGCTTGGGTACCGGGCATTGTTTGGTTGTTGGCGAAAACAACCTTCTTTATGTTTTTATATTTATGGGTGCGTGCTACTTTTCCACGCTTTAGATACGACCAAATTATGCGCTTGTCTTGGAAAGTGTTTTTACCAATCACCATTATTTGGATATTTGTTGTGGCGTTAATGACCCAATTAAAATTAGGACCATGGTTCTAAGTGAGTGCATTTTATGATTAAAAAATTAAGTAAATTGGTTAAAGATTTCACCCTAAGCGAGTTACGCACTGGGCTGAAAATTACTGCTAAAGAGTTGGTTAACAAAAAAATTACCGTCCAATTCCCAGAAGAAAGAACCCCGATATCGCCACGTTTTAGAGGTTTGCATGCACTACGTCGCTATCCCAATGGTGAAGAACGCTGTATTGCTTGTAAATTGTGCGAAGCCGTTTGTCCGGCGAACGCCATTACCATTGAATCTGAAATGAGAGATGATGGCACACGTCGCACTACTGTGTATGATATTGATTTATTTAAGTGCATTTTTTGCGGATTTTGCGAAGAGGCTTGTCCTGTTGATGCAATTGTTGAGACACAAATTTTTGATTATGCATTTGAGTCAAGACAAGGTAGTATTATGACTAAGGAGCGCCTTTTGGAAGTAGGCAGTCAAAATGAACAAGCCATTAACCAAGCTAGGCTTGAAGACGCTAAGTATAAATAAAGGTAGAGCATGGAATCCGAACAAATAATATTTTATATTCTTTCATTTTGGTTTGTCGCTAGTTCCTTGGCGATGATTTTTTCACGCAATGCAGCAAAGGCGGTTTTATTTTTGGTACTGGCATTTTTTAGTGCTGCCAGTATTTGGATTTTATTGGAGGCTGAATTTTTAGCCATTACTTTGATTTTGGTTTATGTTGGTGCGGTCATGGTGTTGTTTTTATTCGTGATTAAAATGCTTAATATCGACAAATCAACACTCAGGGCAAAATTTGCAGGCTATTTGCCGTTGGGGCTTATTGTTGCTGCTATTATTGTGGCCGAGATGAGCTTAGTATTAGGCGCTAATCAATTTGGGCTAGACGTGTTCAGCGCTCCAGCGCGTCACGGTGCAGATTATAGCAATATTACGGTATTGGCAATGCAACTTTATACCACCTATGTTTATCCATTTGAGCTTGCTGCAGTGTTGTTATTGATTGCAATCATTGCCGCTATTACTTTGGTACACAGAAACGAAACCAGCCGTAAAAAACAATCTATTTCTGAGCAAGTGAATGTTCAAGCCAAAGATAGGGTAAGGCTTGTTTCAATCACCTCGCCTAGTAAGGGGGATAAATAAATGGTTAGTTTGAGTGATTATTTAATTCTAAGTAGTGTTATTTTTTGCATTGGCTTGGTGGGTATTTTTGTTAATCGTACCAATATCATTACCCTGTTAATGTGTGTAGAGTTAATTTTGGTTGCTGTTAATACCAATTTTATTGCCTTTTCACATTTCTTAGGCGATGAAGCAGGGCAAATTTTTGTTTTCTTTATTTTGACGGTAGCAGCAGCTGAGGTTGCCATTGGTTTGGCGATTTTGACCTTGTTGTTTAGAAACCGCGGTTCTATTAGTGTTGATGTTACTAACAGTTTAAAGGGGTAGACATGCCAGTAATATCAATGTTTTATGGAATTATCAAATGTTGCTCATATTCACGCAGAATACGGCAAATTTGAGGTCAGCTTTGAAATTGAAACTGGGGAAATTTTAAGCGGCTCAATTCCTAATAAAAAGATAAAATTGGTTCAGGCTTGGATGGAAATTCATCAAGAAGAATTAATAGCAGATTGGAATTTAGCATCCAAAGGTGATGACGTCTTTAAAATTAAACCACTTAGATAAAAAATGGAACAAGTATTAAACATAAAACCATTAGATAACTATTGTATTGAAATCCAAATGCAAACCATCAATGGTGTTTTTGATGTAAAGCCCTATTTAAATGGGCGTGCATTTAAAGAGCTTAAAAATAAAGGCTATTTTAGTACTGTGTATGCCACTAAGTATGGCATAGAATGGAAAAATGGACAAGATTTTAGCTTTGATACGATTATTTACGATATTAACAATCAATAAAGCATGGAAAATATTTATTTAACAATTGCACTCTCACCTTTAGTAGGCGCAATTCTTGCAGGATTTTTTGGCACCATGCTCGGCAAAACAGCCACACATGTGCTGACTATTTTAGGCGTGTTGATTTCAACTGTATTGTCTTTGTATGTGTTTAATTATCACGTTTTAGAGCAGGGCGAAGTTTTTAATCAAAATCTCTACACTTGGATGCAAATTAATAATCTAAACGCCAGTGTTGGTTTTTTAATTGATAATTTAACGTCCGTGATGTTGGTGGTGGTGTCCTTTGTCTCACTCATGGTGCATATTTATACCATTGACTATATGCATGACGATACAGGTTATACGAGGTTCTTTAGTTATATTTCTCTGTTCACGTTCTCGATGTTCATGTTAGTGATGAGTAATAACTTTATGCAGCTTTTCTTTGGCTGGGAAGCGGTTGGATTGGTTTCATATTTATTAATTGGTTTTTGGCACCACAAAGAAAGCGCGGTACAAGCAAATCTTAAAGCCTTTTTGGTTAATCGTGTGGGTGATTTTGGCTTTTTACTAGGCATTGGCTTGGTATTGGCATTTAGTGGCTCATTAGATTATATGGAAGTATTTTCAAGTCTTGATAAAACAATGAACCAACAGCTTTGGGGCTTAGACCTTATTACTATTATTTGCCTATTATTATTTGTTGGCGCAATGGGCAAATCTGCACAAGTGCCACTGCATGTTTGGCTGCCAGGGTCAATGGAAGGCCCTACGCCAATTTCAGCCCTAATTCACGCAGCAACCATGGTAACCGCAGGCATCTTTATGGTATCGCGTATGTCACCTATGTTTGAACTAAGTGATGTTGCGCTAACAGTGGTTATGATTGTAGGTGCGACTACTGCTTTGTTTATGGGGTTGCTCGGTATTGTACAAAATGATATTAAAAAAGTGGTGGCTTATTCAACTTTGTCACAATTGGGCTATATGACGGTTGCGCTAGGTGTGAGTGCGTATTCAGTCGCAATTTTTCACCTAATGACACACGCATTTTTTAAGGCACTGTTATTTTTAGGCGCAGGTTCAGTCATTGTTGCCATGCATCATCAGCAAGACATTCGCAAAATGGGTGGGTTGCGCAAAAAAATGCCAATTACTTATTGGACTGCACTTATTGGCACGTTGGCTCTAATCGGCTTTCCAGGCTTTGCAGGCTTTTACTCAAAAGACATGATTATTGAAGCTGTGCACTTTTCATCATTACCATACGCAAGTTGGGTTTATGTTGCGGTGGTGGCAGGCGTGTTTATTACTGCCTTTTATTCATTAAGAATGTTTTTCTTAGTCTTTCATGGCGAGTCTAGGGTAGATGCACATACCGCTAAACATTTACATGAGTCCGCACCTTCAATGGCATTTCCACTAATCGCTTTAGCCATTCCATCTTTGGTGATTGGATACTTGACGATTGAACCCATGTTGTTTAATGGTTGGTTAGATAATGCGATTACCGTCGCTTCAAGCCATATCTCTATGGCTGAACTCAAGCATGAATTTCATGGCGCAGCCTCAATGATTCCTCATGCAATACAAACCTTGCCATTTTGGATGATGATAGGTGGTATTACCACCGCCTGGGTTTTTTCAATTTATAGAACACAATGGGCTGATTGGATACAAAAGAAATACCACCGTACCAACTACGTGCTTGAATCCCTGTACGGTTTTGATCGCTTTAATGACATTGTTTTTGTCAGTGGTGTTAAAAAACTAGGCAACTTTTTATACAAGGTGTCTGATGCTGGCCTGATTGATAAGATACTAGTTAATGGCACTGCAAAATTCATTGGTCTGGTTGGCAAAATTGTACGCCCCATCCAAACAGGCTATGTTTATCACTACGCTTTTTTTATGATTTTTAGTTTATTAATTATTTTAACTTGGGTGCTATTTGCAGGCGATAACCCATTACTTGAGCTTTAATTATGGAAAATTCGCTACTTAGTTTACTAATTTGGTTGCCGATTTTCTCTGGCGTATTGGTGATTTTTATTGGCAACAATCGCGCCAATACAGCCCGTTGGGTGAGTGTCATCATTTCAATACTTGTTTTTATGATGTCACTAAGCCTTTATACAGGTTTTGATTCATCAACACATTTGATGCAGTTTGTTGAAAAAACCTCTTGGATATCACAATTTAACATTCATTATCACATCGGGGTAGATGGCATTTCTATGCCACTCATTATCCTTACAA
Source organism: Isorropodon fossajaponicum endosymbiont JTNG4 (assembly GCF_016592615.1). Taxonomy (NCBI): domain Bacteria; kingdom Pseudomonadati; phylum Pseudomonadota; class Gammaproteobacteria; species Isorropodon fossajaponicum symbiont. The sequence goes on along the minus strand of NZ_AP013043.1, from coordinate 1,258,906 downwards.
CCTTTTCAACAATTTTAGTCATTGTTGCAGGTTGGGAAGTGATTACCAAAAGATGCGCTCATTATATGGCAGCTTTTTTGATGATGGAGGGTTTGATTATTGGCGTGTTTTCCTCATTAGACGCCATTTTATTTTATGCATTTTGGGAGGCATCATTAATTCCTATGCTGTTGATTATTGGTATTTTGGGCGGGGACAATCGTGTGTATGCGTCCATTAAATTCTTTCTGTATACCTTTTTAGGCTCGGTATTTATGCTGGTGTCGCTCATTTATATGTATAACAAAGGTGGCTCGTTTTCAATCCTTGATATGCACAATTTGGAATTAAGTTTAGCGGAGCAAAGCTATATTTTCTGGGCATTTTTCATGGCATTTGCGGTTAAAGTACCGATGTTTCCCGTGCACACTTGGCTACCAGATGCACACGTACAAGCACCAACAGGCGGTTCTGTTATTCTAGCGGCAATCATGTTAAAAATGGGGGGCTATGGTTTTTTCCGCTTCTCACTACCCATCACCCCTGATGCCTCATTAGAGTTTTCAGAAATCATTATTGTGTTATCACTCATTGCCATTGTTTATATTGGTTTTGTGGCGCTTGTTCAACGCGATATGAAAAAACTCATTGCCTATTCCTCAATTTCACACATGGGTTTTGTAACATTAGGTGTATTCACCTTATTTTTAGCCTACAAGCCAGATGCAATAGAAGGTGCGTTATTGGGTCTTGAAGGTGCCATGGTACAAATGATTTCACATGGTTTTATTTCAGCCGCTATGTTCTTAGTGGTGGGTGTGTTGTATGATCGTTTGCATTCAAGAGAAATATCAACTTATGGTGGTGTTATTAACTCTATGCCTAAATTCACAGGCTTTGCTGTGTTATTTGCAATGGCCAATGCAGGCCTACCAGGCACCTCAGGTTTTGTGGGAGAGTTTATGGTCATCCTAGGCGCTATTCAAGCAAATATTTGGTACGGCGTATTAGCAGCAAGCACACTCATTGTAGGCGCGGCGTATACATTATGGATGGTGAAACGAGTGTTTTGGGGTGCTGTTACCAATCCTGCTGTAGCGACCCTAAAAGACATTAATGCTCGTGAATTTTCAATCCTTGCTATTTTGGCAGTAGCAGTATTGGTCATGGGCTTGTATCCACAACCAGTGATTGAGCTGATGCACACCTCAATTGAGCATTTATTACATCAAGCTTTAACGTCTAAACTTTAACTTATGAACAATCTTATCGAATTTGACACCTCATCTTTATGGATTGCACTACCAGAGATTTTTTTACTCAGTGCAATTGTAATAATTTTATTGCTAGATTTATTCCTAGACAAATGCTTTAAGCAAGTTACCTATTATTTAACCCAACTCAGCTTATTAATCACAGGACTACTGGCATTTGATTTAATTAACCACCCTCAGACAATCATTTTTGGTGACTCGTTCGTGTTGGACAACATGGCATCTGTGTTTAAAGTATTTATGATGGCTGCTACCATGGTTGCCATGGTTTACTCGCGTCATTATTTAAGGATGCACTCACTTTTTAGAGGCGAGTATTTTGTTTTGGTCTTATTATCAGTATTAGGCATGATGGTGATGGTATCAGGCTATAGTTTATTAACCCTATATCTAGGCTTAGAAATTTTATCTTTGTCATTGTACGCACTAATTGCCATTGCACGTGAAAGGGCGGATGCTATTGAGGCAGCACTAAAATACTTCCTCTTAGGCGCAATTGCATCAGGTTTATTGTTATACGGCATGAGTATGATTTATGGCATTAGTGGCAGTCTTAATATTAGCGACATTGCTAGTTTTGCATCCAACGCCAATCTTGTCCCAAGAGAAATACTAATTATTAATTTTGGCCTGGTATTTTTGGTGGTTGGCATCGCCTTTAAATTAGGCGCTGTGCCTTTTCATATGTGGGTGCCTGATGTCTATCAAGGCGCACCAACCTCAGTCACACTCTTTATCTCAACCGTACCTAAAATTGCAGCAGTTGCTATGTTGGTACGCATTTTGGTTGATGGCTTGGGTAGCATGCACGCCTACTGGTCAGATTTATTCATGGTGCTGTCTATTTTGTCCATTGCACTGGGCTCTGTTGTGGCACTCATGCAAACCAACATCAAACGCATGTTGGCCTATTCAACCATTTCACACGTTGGTTTTATCATGTTAGGCTTTGTCACTGGAACACTAACGGGTTATGGCGCAGCCACATTCTATATGTTGGTTTATGTGTTGATGAGTTTAGCGGCGTTTGGCATGATTATCCTACTTAACAAGCAAGGCTTTGAAGTTGATCAAATTTCTGACTTTAAGGGGCTTAGTAAACATTCCCCATGGTTTGCACTGATGATGCTAATTATCATGCTGTCTATGGCAGGTGTGCCACCATTGGTTGGTTTTTATTCCAAATTTTTCATCCTTCAGCAAGTAATATCAGCAGGATTTATAACGGTTGCAGTCTTTGCTGTTATCTTTGCTGTTATTAGTGCTTATTATTATTTACAAATTATTAAATCCATGTATTTTGATGAAACTGACAAAGATATAACCATTCACGCATCAATAGACATGCAGTTAGTTTTGTCAATCAATGCCACCTTGATACTGGCAGTTGGTTTGTTCCCAGATTTTTGGATGAAATTAGCACTGTCACTATTCTAAGCCAGTTCTTACCTTAAGATTTTAAGCACTGAAAACCTCAATACTTGACCAAGAATGCCTGTTTAAATTTATACTCAATAAAGCATAAATACAAAAAAGTTAAAAATAAACTTGCACAAATAACTTTTGTCTATATAACAGCGAACTTTGAAAAAAAAAATTTAGAAAATTTTCCCAAAACGATTGCCCCGATGGTGAATACGGGGCAAGAGTTAGACACCACCTATAAAGAGTTTGATGTTGCAATAAAACAAGTGTTTGTCGAGCAAGCCAATGAAATATTAAAAACAAGAGCAGCAAAGTAACGGATGCTGCCGTTAGCATTGTTAGTGGGCTATCAAGAACTTACGTGACTCAACTTATTAACAACAAAACCAAAACCAGTCGTGAGTGGATTAGTATTCCCGCAAGAATCCTTGCCACTTGGGTGGCACAAGATTTAGAGCCAGTCATTCCTTATTCTTCTGAAGATGACACGCCTGATTTTGTCACATTGGCCAAAGGCGTTACTTTAGACAAATCTCCCAAAGTCATTTTAGATGAATTGGTGCGCTTAAAGCAAGTCAGCGTAATTGATAATAAGGTGACATTCATCCCTGTTGGTATTAATGAAAATTAAACAATTGATAAAGAAACTTTATTACTTGATTTTACTGATAATCTTCAAGCACATGCATTGGCAGGTATGTGCAATGCTCTAACCTACTTGGACACATTTCAAGCCGCTTTTTTCAATTCAGCCATCTTTTGAGCAGGTGTTAAATACCCAATCGCTGAATGAATCCTTTTGTAATTATACAAGTAGATATAACCCTCTACATTTTGCACGACTTCACTATGATTTGCAAAACTTTGATAATTTAATCTCTCAGTCTTCAGACTTCTAAAGAAACGCTCCATGACCGCATTATCCCAACAATTACCTCGCCTGCTCATGCTTTGAGTAATGTTGTTCTTGTTGCAATAATCAATAAAAACTTTAGAAGAGTATTGAGTCCCTTGATCAGAGTGGAACATGTGTTTATTTGTATTGGGCTGGTGTCTAGACACCAGCATTACTAAGCGCATCCTTTGCCAACTGAGCATTAGGCTGTTTTGACAATGCCCAACCAACAACTTGTCTTGAGCCTAAATCCAACACACTGGCTAAATAACTCCCACCTTGATAGGTTTTGATATAGGTAATATCACCAACCCAATGCGTATTAATTGATTGCTGCTCAAACACACGATTTAATAGGTTTTTTGCCTTTTTAAACATCAATCTAGTATTAGGGTAATAATGACGCTTTCTTGGGCGTATGGCAACTACATTGGCTTTTTTCATTAGCGTTGCAGTTTGGTAAATACCAATGTTATAACCTTGGTTATTCAAAACTACTCGCATTCTGCGTTTGCCATAGGTGTATCCAACTTCAATAGCAGTTTGTTTGATTAATTTAATCATAGCGTTGGTGTTGTTGTTTACTCGCTTATCTTTGACTTGATAGTAATAACTACTGCGAGGAAGTTTGAGTAATGCTCATAATTCTTTAGTATTGTATTGTTGGCAAGCCTTGTTTATCTTGATAATCATATCACTTGGTGATTGTCCACAGCGAACAAGGCTGTTGCCTTTTTTAAGATTTCATTGTCCCTTTGTGCGCGCCAAAGTTGTTTCTCAAGCAGTTGTATTGTTTGTTGTTCAGAAGTCAGCGCTTTGCCTGACTCTGGTGTTTGTCCACCAAGCTCTGCTAGGTATTGTTTTCTCCATCTGCTAACTGCTGAGGAGCAAGCTCCTGATATTATCATGATTTTTTTTATTGGTGTAATTCTCATGCACCATGAGTTTGGCATAATCTAGTGTTCCCCCCTCAAGGGGGTATTGAACAGAATGTTCAACGGTAAAAGTCACTCGTTGTTTTCTTGATTTATATTGTGTCATTACTGACCTCCTTATGGTTTGTATTATAAGGCTATCTTTGTGTCCAAGTAGGTTAGAGCATTGCACTGCAATATTCAACCTAACAAAGTTTGAATAAGGCTAGGCATGTGGTTAGTAGCCACTATAGTTAAGGAATATAATGGAAATGTGAAATTATTGTATCCAGAAAATAAAGGATTTGGCATTAGGATTTCGTTTATTCGAAAATATATAAGAAAGTAGAAATGGAAAAATATAAAATATTATTTGTAGACGGAGTTGAACATGATATTAACAGATTTAAAAGATATGTAAATAAAAATGATACCGATAAAAATTTTGAACTAATCACAATAATGTCAGAAAATAGTTTAAAAAATTTTATGCTGGAAATTAAAAAAGAAAATTTTGATGCAATAATAACAGACCATAAATTACATGAAGAAAATGCCAATATTAGTTTTGACGGCCTGGATTTAGTTAAAGCTATTTTAAGTGAAAGAATAAATTTTCCATGCTTTGTTTTAACTTCTTTTGACGATGAGGCTGTGGCTGACAGAGAGGATGTAAATATAGTTTACATTAAAGGATTAATGGATGAAAGTGCAGAGAGTATGGCACACTCTACATTTTTAGACAAAATTAAAAACTAGATACTGTATGCAAGATGGCACTAAAATTGAAAAAAATATATGTAGAGACATCATCAATTCAAACAAATTGAATAAAAATAATAGCATAACAAGCTTAAAAGAAAAAATTATTTTTCCGTATGCCTACAACAAGAACAATCAAATAAAAATTATAACTGAAAGTGTCTTTTCTGAGAAACTTCCCAAAGCTTATACGTATTTATTGGTACATAAAAACACTTTCTATGAGGGACAAAGGCAATGGCAGATACGCGATTTGGTATGCTTTTGGCAGAACACAATCATTAGAAAAAATAAAAAGCAAACTGCTTTTTCCTAGAATTGTTAAAAAAGACTTTGTTGCCGAAATCAGTAATGATGAAGAACTATATTTTTATAACGGCATGTCTGCTTACGTAAAAAAAGACGGTGATTTACAAGTATTGCAAAAATTATTACGCTCAGAATTAGCTTGGACATATATCGAGAATAAATGCAAATATTATGCCTCTAGATAATTTTGGAATTTATAATTTTAATAGGGAGGATATTAAATTGCTAATCTGCACAAAAAACCAAAATAAACTTGATGCTTTTCTCGCAGAAAAATACAAATCCATATCTAATGACCAGACAATTATTACTCAAACCATAACGAATACCGCTTGATAAACCCAATAAACGCATCTGTAATACCCCAAAAAACCACCATTCTAAAGTAGAAAATTCTATAATAAAAAATAAGGAGTTTTCACATGAAAAAATCAAGATATACAGAGTCATAAATAGTCAACATACTCAAACAAAACCAATCAGGCATATCTGTGGCTGATCTATGCCGTGAATACGCAATGTCTCAAGCCACATTTTACAAATGGAGATCTAAATACGGTGATACAGATTTTGTCTCTATGGTTAAACGCTTAAAAGAGCTAGAATCAGAAAATGCTCAATTCAAGCGTATGTATGCTGAGAGTGAGTTGAAACTGCAAATTACAAAGGATGCCTTAGCAAAAAAGTTCTAAAGCCATCCCAGTGGCGTGAGGATGGCTTTAAACATCAATGAACAAAATAAGAACACAAGTATCAAACTTATTTACGAAGTTTGTAGCATTAGTAAAAGCACTTATTATTATCAACCAAAACTCAGTGATGACAATGCTTTAATTGCCGATTGTCTACTGCGCTTAACCGCAACGCACAAGCGTTGGGGTTTTAAACTGTGCTATTTATATCTACGTAATGTTAAAGACTACAAATTTAACCATAAACGAGTGTATCGCATTTACCAAGAACTGGAGCTCAATCTAAGAATCAAGCCAAGAAGAAGAATCAAAAGAGATAAACCCGAAGCACTGAGTGTGCCAACAACTATTAACCAAACTTGGTCAATGGATTTTATGTCAGACTCACTCACTGATGGCAGGCACATTAGAACTTTTAATGTTGTCGATGATTACAATCGGGAAGGCTTGAATATTGATGTGGACTTGTCCATGCCAGCAAGACGAGTTATTCAATCATTAGAACGTTTGATTCAGTGGCGTGGCAAGCCCAAGGCTATCAGATGTGATAATGGTCCTGAATACATTAGCCAAGCATTAAGAGACTGGGTACAAGCCTTAGGTATTGAGTTAATGTACATCCAACCAGGTAAGCCAACTCAAAATGCCTACATTGAGAGATTTAACCGTACAGTAAGACAAGAGTGTTTAGATCTGCATTTGTTTGATTCTGTTGAGCAAGCACAAGATGCAACCACACAGTGGTTATGGGTTTATAATAACGAACGACCGCACTTTGCCCTAGGTGGCGTGATAAGATGACTAGCCTCTACTTTAGAGTTGTATGGAAAATTGGGGTATTACAAGTATAAATGTTTTTTAATAGTAATTATTTAATGAACGTTAAGGGCTAGTTATGTTGGATTATCCAATATTATGTTTTTATCTAAAAAGCATTAAATGATAATATTTAACATTATGCGTTTTTAAAATAAAATGGTGTAATAACAATTTTTTACCAACTTATATATGTGATTTATTTAGGAATGATTAGGTGGTGAGTGTGATTAGTCCCAACTCGTTTATTCAAGGGTATTATTTATGAATATAGTGCCAGTTATCTTATCTGGTGGCTCTGGTACGAGGTTATGGCCGTTATCCCGTAAGCAACATCCTAAACAGTATCTGCCTTTAGTAAGTGATAAAAGCATGTTGCAAGAAACAATTTTGCGCCTAAATGGGTTAGATAATTTTATAGACCCTATGATTGTTTGCAATTTTGCGCATCGTTTCTTAGTTGCACAACAATGTCGAGAAATTGGTATTAAGAGTCCAACAATTTTACTTGAGCCGGTTGGTAGAAATACTGCCCCCGCTATTGCGGCTGCAGCGTTGCAATCAATTAAACAATCAGACGATGTAATATTGCTTGTACTATCAGCTGATCATATTATTCAAGACATTGAAGCCTTTCATAAGGCGGTTTATGTTGCTATTCAACAAGCTCAAGCAGGAAAATTGGTCACTTTTGGTATTGTGCCAACGCAAGCCGATACTAATTATGGTTATATTAAGTCATCTGAAACCAATATTGATGGTGCATACCAAGTTGAAAAATTTGTTGAAAAACCTAATTTGAAAACTGCACAATCGTATTTGGAGCAAGATAACTATTTTTGGAATAGTGGTATGTTTGTATTTCAAGCCAACACACTGATTGATGAGTTAACTATTTATTCACCCGATATCATTAAATCAGTTAATAAAGCAGTTGATAATGCAATACTAGATTTTGATTTTATTCGCTTAGACAAACAAGCATTTACTGATTCACCAAGTGATTCAATTGATTATGTATTGATGGAGAAAAGTAATCATGTTGTTGTTGTGCCATTAGATGCACGATGGAATGATATTGGTTCATGGTCAGCACTTTATAATGTTGGTATAAAAGATGACAACAACAATGTTATTTCAGGAGACGTTATTACTAAAGATACGATTAATACTTATATTAACGCAAATCACCACATGGTGGCTACGATTGGCGTAGAGAATTTAATTATCGTTGATACGCCTGATGCTACTTTTGTTGCTAGTCACGACAAAGCACAAGAGGTAAAATTTATTATTGAGAAGTTGCAAAATTCCAACAGACATGAAGGTGGAATACACCGAAAAGTTTTCAGACCATGGGGTTGGTTTGATTCTATTGATTCGGGTGAATATTTTCAAGTAAAAAGACTTCATGTCAACCCAGGTGCAAAATTATCATTACAAATGCATTACAAACGTGCAGAGCATTGGGTGGTTGTAAGTGGTACAGCAACTGTTATAAATGACAAGAAAACCTTTACTTTAAATAAGGGAGAATCTGCTTATATTCCTATTGGCACAACACATGCTTTAGAAAATAGAACCAACAAATCGTTAGAGGTTATTGAAGTGCAAAGTGGTGTTTATTTGGGTGAGGATGATATTGTTAGATTTGAAGATATGTACGGCCGCAGTAAAGAATGAATAATTAGAGTGTATAAATATATTAACGTGTTGAGAATTTTTTTATGGAGTCGAGATGGTGAATAAAAAGAAAGCATTAATCACAGGTATAACTGGTCAAGATGGTGCTTATTTAGCAGAGTTTTTGTTAGAGAAGGGTTATGAGGTTCACGGTATTAAGCGCCGCTCTTCATCGTTTAATACCGATCGTATTGATCATCTTTATCAAGACCCGCATGTTTCTCATAGAAATTTTATCCTCCATTATGGCGATTTGTCTGATTCAATGAGCTTGGTACGCATTATCCAACAAATCCAGCCTGATGAAATCTATAATCTTGGTGCACAATCACATGTTGCAGTGTCATTTGAAACACCAGAATATACTGCAGATACTGTTGGTCTTGGCGCACTTCGCATATTAGAAGCAATTCGTATTTCAGGTTTGGAAAAGAAAACTCGTTATTATCAAGCCTCTACTTCGGAGTTATATGGCGAGGTGCAAGAGACACCACAAAAAGAAACCACACCTTTTTACCCACGCTCTCCTTATGCAGCTGCCAAGCTTTATGCTTATTGGATTACAGTTAATTATCGTGAAGCCTATGGCATGTATGCTTGCAACGGAATTTTGTTTAATCATGAGTCACCGGTGCGTGGAGAGACATTTGTTACTCGTAAAATAACTCGTGCATTGGCTCGTATTTCACTAGGCTTGCAAGATACGGTTTATCTTGGCAATATGGATGCCAAGCGCGATTGGGGACATGCTAAAGATTATGTGGAGATGCAATGGCTCATGCTACAGCAGAATGAGCCAGATGATTTTTGTATTGCTACTGGTATTCAATACTCCGTGCGTGATTTTGTTAATTTTTCTTGGGATCATTTGGGTAAAACCATTCGCTGGGAAGGTAAAGGCATGGACGAAAAAGGTTATGATATGGAAACTGGCAATTTAATTGTTGCGGTTGATGCGCGTTATTTCCGACCAACTGAGGTAGAAACATTACTGGGTGACCCAACCAAAGCTAAAGAAAAATTAGGCTGGATACCAAAAATTACCTTGGAGGAAATGGTGCATGAGATGATGGAAAACGACATTAATCTTGCTAAGCGCGATACCTTGGTTAAAAAACACGGCTTTAGAGCGCCTAATTTCAACGAATAATTAACCCAAGATGCAACTTAACGATAAAATTTATATTGCTGGTCATCAAGGTTTAGTTGGTTCAGCAATCATTAGAGAATTAAAAAACCAAAATTTTGTAAATCTAATTTACAAAACTCACAGCGAGTTGGATTTAACCAACCAACAACAAGTGGCTGATTTTTTCACTAAGGAAAAACCACAATATGTCTTTTTAGCTGCCGCTAAAGTTGGCGGGATTTATGCTAACAATGAATTTCCTGCTGATTTTATTTATATCAATTTAATGATAGAGGCCAACATTATTCACAGCGCCTATCAAAACAAAACAAAACGATTATTATTTTTAGGTAGTTCTTGTATTTATCCCAAACTAGCACCACAACCCATGCAAGAAGCATGCTTGCTAACATCAACACTAGAACCTACGAACGAGCCTTATGCGATTGCTAAAATAGCAGGCATCAAACTTTGTGAATCCTACAATCGGCAACATAATACTGATTTTCGCTCAGTTATGCCCACTAATTTATATGGCATAGGCGACAACTTCCATCCTAAAAATTCCCACGTTATTCCTGCTTTAATACGTCGTTTTCACGAAGCAAAAATCAACAACGCTAATGAAGTAGTAGTTTGGGGTACAGGTAAAGCAATGCGAGAGTTTTTATATGTTGATGATATGGCAAAAGCGTGTATTTTTGTTATTTCTTGCAATAAAGATATTTACAAAAATAACACCAATCCAATGCTATCGCATATTAATATTGGTACTGGTGAAGATGTCACCATCAAGCAATTAGCAAAATTAATCAAAAAAGTAACAAAATTTGAAGGAAAAATTATTTGGAATGATGAAATGCCAGATGGTACGTTAAGAAAACGCTTAGACATTAGTAAAGTTAGTCAATTAGGCTGGCAAGCAACAACCAGTTTGGAAGATGGCTTAAATAAAACCTATCAATGCTCTATGGATAGTGCTAAATAAAATTAAAGACCTAAAAGACCACAGTGGCTTTATGAAGTATTTTAAAAATACATCATGGCTGTTAGGAGAAAAAATCCTGCGTATGGTTATAGGGCTGTTTGTTGGTATTTGGGTTGTCCGGTATCTAGGTCCAGAGCAGTTCGGGTTGTTCAGTTATGCTCAAAGTTTTGTGGGCTTATTTGCAGCTATTGCCACACTTGGGCTTGATAGGATAGTGGTGCGTGAGTTGGTTAAGGATGAAAGTCGTGCAAATGAACTTATCGGAACAGCATTTTGGCTAAAAGTTATCGGTGCAATTGCGACATTGTTAATTTTGTCCATCGCTATTAATTTCACCTCAAATGACAGCTTTACTAATGCTTTAGTATTTATCATTGCTTCAGCCACCATCTTTCAAAGTTTTAATGTAGTTGATATGTATTTTCAAGCTAAAGTACTGAGTAAGTTTGTGGTTTATGCCAATATCATTAGCCTGTTTATTAGCTCAGTTATAAAAGTTGTATTAATTCTTAATAATGCATCATTGATTGCTTTTGCTTGGGTTATATTATTTGATAGTTTTATTTTGGCCTGTGGTTTTGTATATTTCTTTTTAACCAATTCAAAAATTAATATTCAAAAATTAACTTTTAAAAAATCAATAGTATTTACCCTGTTGAAAGACAGCTGGTCGTTGATGTTTGCCTACATGTCGTATCTCATTTATACAAAAATTGATCGAGTGATGATAGGAGATATGTTGGATGAATATTCTGTTGGAATATATTCTGTCGCTGCTATGATGTACGAAATGTCATTTATCATACCCAGTATAATAGCAGACTCTATTAGTCCTTTTTTGATAAAAGAGTATAATAAAAATACCAAAAGTTTCTATAATTTAACACTTGTATTATCAAGTTACAGCACATTATTGGCGTACATAATGGTTGTATTTTTATACTTTTTCTCTGAAGAGGTTATTTTTATATTGTTTGGTGAAGAATATAAGGAAAGTGCCGACCTTCTTTGGGTTTTGTCAATTGGTCTAATTGCCATGTTTAATTCATTTATTTGTTCTAGTTATCTTGTAATTTTGAATCAGCAAAAATTGCTATTATATTTGAATATGATGTATATTTTTATAAATATAATTCTAAATTATTTTTTAATAAGTATTTTTGGAGTTATGGGTGCTGTTTATGCTACTGTTATAACTAAAATTATTTCTTTATTCGGCATGTTTTTTTTTCAGAAAACAAAAAAATACTTTTTCATTCAAATGCAGGCAATATTTCTTATGGGCTTATGGGCTAAAAATGCAAAAAATAAAAATATTTAAAAAATTATTGAACTTATGTATCCATCAATTTATTTTCCAAAAAAAAATATAATCTTGATTTGACAAAAATATTTGATGAATTAAGGTCTTATAAATACGTTGTTGTTAAAGTTGAAGTTCCGTATATGCCTAAATATTTCCCTATAATTTATCCGATAGGAAAAGATTTGGATATTTTTTTCTACTAGGGGGAGGGGAGGATTTTCATAAAGTTAATAAGGTTTTGTTGGATTTTTCTAAGAAGTATAACAATGTATTTTCAATTAAAACTATTGAAGAGGTAAAAAAATTTAGAATAAGAATGGAGGAATACAATCAACTATATTATCAATTGGATAATAGCGTAAATGACGAAGAATTACCTACTTTTTTTTATAGAAAAAGCCATTTGCAATAGGAGGTTTAAGAATGGATTTTGTTATTTACCGAAAAAATATGAAGTCGTGTTCAGATTGGCTGAGATTAAAAAGAATCCTTATAAAAAACATCATTATGAGTATATTTATAAATATAAAAATGAGGTTGATGAAAAAGAAATTCCTACTAAAAAACTGAAAGAAACTCTTATCAAAATATTAAAATAACATGAAATTAATTATTAAAGTAATAAATAAATTAAAGTCATATAAGAAAAAATTACAATTATTGCAATGGACCTATAAGGCAAATAATGACTTAATTATTGCACAGGAAGCTAATAAGTTAATAGTCCGTCAGTTTAAAGAAGGCAAGTTCAATAGGTTTGATGTGATAGTTAGGTATTTAGCAATAGAAAACCACTTCAATCAAAATGATTGTGGTTTTTCCTTGTATCGTAAAATGCAAATTGAGAGAGGTTTTATTGATGGAACAGAATAAAAATTTATAAAATTAATAGAAAGTATTGATAAAAATAATTTTGACATTCAAAGCAGAGTTTCGATTGACAAAAATCAGCAGTTGATAGACGGAGCTCATAGATTGGCTTGCGCCTTATACTTTAAACAAGAATTAATACCAATTAAAATAAATAGATTTATATATTGTAATACCCCGTATATGCCCTTTATTAATATAAAATATTCTATTAGTTATGGCATTATAAATAGAATAATTCGCTAGACTTAAACTGGCGTTTTGCCTGATTAACAAGCCAGTAATTTTATACAAAAGAATAGTTTAAAAAAAAGAACAACTAGATAAAAAAAATGAATAAAGTTAATATTATATGCATGAAATGGGGCGATAAATTTCCTGTTGAATATGTTAATCGACTCTTTGGCATGGTTTCTCGCCATCTTTCTATACCATTTCGATTCGTATGTTTCACTGAAAATAGTGTAGGTATACGGGATGAGGTAGAAATACAAGATTTACCAGAGTTAGATTTGCCTCCTAGATTGCTAGAAAGAGGTTGGCGAAAATTAACTGTATTCAAACAAGACTTTGGCGGCTTATCTGGACCTACTTTATTTCTAGATTTAGACATAGTGGTGGTTGGAAATTTAGATGGGTTTTTCACTCACTCTGGTAATTTTCTAATTGCCCATGATAAGAAAAATCCAAAAAAAATAGAGGGCAACTCATCAATATTTAGGTTTGAAATTGGGCAATATTCAGAAATTTTAAGCTATTTTAAGCAAAATTCTGAATTAGTGCAAAACGAAGTGCGCCATGAACAAGCGTACTTATCACGTGAAATGTACAAACAAGACAAATTGAGATATTGGCCAGATGAGTGGGTACCAAGCTTTAAGTATCGTTGTTGTCCCTCTTGGATAAAGTCTTGGTTTCAAGCGCCTTTTATACCCAAAGGTGCAAAAGTTATTTTATTCCACGGTTTGCCCAATCCACCCGAGGCAATTATTGGACGTAGTGGAAAATGGTATCGACACATCCAGCCATCGCCTTGGATTGAAAAATATTGGAAAATTTAATGAACATCAAAGAAATTCCTATTTATATCATTAATTTAGACAGGGGTCCTAACAGGTTGTCTTATATGGATAGGTAATTATCTAAATTAAAAATGCCATTTGAAAGAATGGTAGCAATTGATGGTCATCAAATTCAACCCCGAATATTACAATCTTACCAACAGCAATCAAAGCGTTCATGGGTTCATTATGCAACTTTATCTGCAGGAGAAATCGGGCTGCGCTCTTAGCTGGCGTAATGCTTGGCGGACAGTATCAAGCCATAACTCCAAAGGCATGTGTTGTATTAGAGAATGATGTTAAAATACATAACAACTTTAAGAAGGTAATTGAAATTTTATTTAAACATTAAGATGAAAATATTGTGATTGGTTTGTCTAGCAAAAAAAAAGAAAAAAATATTAATGGCATTGTGCCTATTCGTTATCAAACACCGCCACTTAAAAACCAAGGTGCTATTTATGGCAAGTTAGCTGTTCAAGTTTTTTTTAACAAAATGCAAAATTTTAAAGCGCCTGTTGACACGCTACAACAAATGCTTTGGTTTCATAATGTACAAACTTGGAGTTTTGATAAAGGCTGCCTCTCTCACCAAGATTTTAAAGTAGGCGGTTCAACAATTTCAACTAAGAAAAAGAAATTATCAGCAAAAATAAAAAATGAACTAAGTCGCCCTCCTCTATGGAGAATGTGGATTGTTACTAGAAATTTTTTGTCTAATTAACTAAAAAATAATGGGACGCAAAGATAAAAGTAAATTTGAAAAGTGGTTTTCATTTAGTCGCCACCAGAGACGTGCTGGTGCAAAAAAATTGTCTAGCCAGATTGATATAGATTTTAAAAAACAAAAACAACAACTCATTACTAGAGGCCTTTGCATAAATCAAACTAAGACTACACCAGCAGTTATGAATACAATGAGCAAAGTAGAATAAAAACCATCATCCACCCTTGATGGGGCTTTAAGGAAGAAAGAACATACGCCATTAGTGATGTGGTTAAACAGCTCTCAGTACCTAAATCCAGTGTTTGGGATTATGATTACCTTGCCCTAGAGGATACGATGGCAAAAACTGCAGTAAGAATCTTAGAGTTGCAACATCAAGCACAGCAATTTGAGCAAAAAAGCCAAGAGTACACCATGCTGTCTAATAAGTATCAACATTACGCAGACACTTACCAATCCAGAAGATTTGGCACTGGCAAATTTTTACTTAACTCAGTACCAAAAAAAATAACCTTTCAAAGGTAAAATCTTATAAACAAAAAGTAACTTTATTTTGACCCTGTAAACCAGATTGTGTAAACCCTCATATTTTATAATCCCCAAAAAGGAGAAAGAACATGAGTAGCACAATACTGCAATAGTCTAATTTTATTGGACACAAAGATAGCCTTATAATACAAACCATAAGGAGGTCAGTAATGACACAATATAAATCAAGAAAACAACGAGTGACTTTTACCGTTGAACATTCTGTTCAATACCCCCTTGAGGGGGGAACACTAGATTATGCCAAACTCATGGTGCATGAGAATTACACCAATAAAAAAAATCATGATAATATCAGGAGCTTGCTCCTCAGCAGTTAGCAGATGGAGAAAACAATACCTAGCAGAGCTTGGTGGACAAACACCAGAGTCAGGCAAAGCGCTGACTTCTGAACAACAAACAATACAACTGCTTGAGAAACAACTTTGGCGCGCACAAAGGGACAATGAAATCTTAAAAAAGGCAACAGCCTTGTTCGCTGTGGACAATCACCAAGTGATATGATTATCAAGATAAACAAGGCTTGCCAACAATACAATACTAAAGAATTATGAGCATTACTCAAACTTCCTCGCAGTAGTTATTACTATCAAGTCAAAGATAAGCGAGTAAACAACAACACCAACGCTATGATTAAATTAATCAAACAAACTGCTATTGAAGTTGGATACACCTATGGCAAACGCAGAATGCGAGTAGTTTTGAATAACCAAGGTTATAACATTGGTATTTACCAAACTGCAACGCTAATGAAAAAAGCCAATGTAGTTGCCATACGCCCAAGAAAGCGTCATTATTACCCTAATACTAGATTGATGTTTAAAAAGGCAAAAAACCTATTAAATCGTGTGTTTGAGCAGCAATCAATTAATACGCATTGGGTTGGTGATATTACCTATATCAAAACCTATCAAGGTGGGAGTTATTTAGCCAGTGTGTTGGATTTAGGCTCAAGACAAGTTGTTGGTTGGGCATTGTCAAAACAGCCTAATGCTCAGTTGGCAAAGGATGCGCTTAGTAATGCTGTGTCTAGACACCAGCCCAATACAAATAAACACATGTTCCACTCTGATCAAGGGACTCAATACTCTTCTAAAGTTTTTATTGATTATTGCAACAAGAACAACATTACTCAAAGCATGAGCAGGCGAGGTAATTGTTGGGATAATGCGGTCATGGAGCGTTTCTTTAGAAGTCTGAAGACTGAGAGATTAAATTATCAAAGTTTTGCAAATCATAGTGAAGTCGTGCAAAATGTAGAGGGTTATATCTACTTGTATAATTACAAAAGGATTCATTCAGCGATTGGGTATTTAACACCTGCTCAAAAGATGGCTGAATTGAAAAAAGCGGCTTGAAATGTGTCCAAGTAGGTTAAACTATTGCACTAAAGTAGTAGAACATATTGGTTTAGAAGGGTACTTTGACTCTCAGTCTAAAAAATATATGGAGCAAATAGAAGATTATTTAAAACTCGACCCAAAGAGAAGGGATACATCTACTAGTCAATTAATCACAACATTTTCTTTATCTGAAAATGGCAGAACATTGTCTAAAAGATTAAGAGTGCAAAGAATATATCTACGCGATGAATATAAAAAAACTAACACAAAGGAAGACCTTGTTAAAAATTTAGCTATTGCTAGTAAATTTTATAATATTTGGAATTTATCAAATAAGAATCCAGATGAAATTATTATAAATGAGTTGAAAAATGACAAAGTAGCGCTAACCTGCTTACAGGTTTTAGCAAAAAAACACATTATTTCTATTGCGCTTCTGTCTAGATTTTACAGTAAGTCATTGTTAGAAGATTCTGATGCCATTGACTTTAGAGATGTGATTAAAGCTGTTACTGCATTTTTTGTATTGTGGGGGTCGGCAAGAACAGGAACTGCTGGCATAGATAATTGTTATAGAGAATTAATGTCTAAAGGTATAAAAAATCCTAGAATTAATGTTGAACAGGAACAAAATAAAATACCACCCTTCTGTAGACAAAAAAATGTAGATGACATTAATTTAGAAGTATTAAAGAAAGCATTTAGATATTTTTTATTTGAAGGGGCTACGGACAAGGCTAAAATTTACTCTAAAGAAACATGGTTAAGTAAAATTAAAAATATCAATATTTACACTGAGAGCAAGGAAGTATGTAAATTAATGCCTATTTCGGCGTTTGATGGTGTTGTTCCAAGTGGCCAAGGTATTGGCTTGGTGGAAGAGGCTAGAAGTGGAGTGTCTGAAACTTTAAACAAAGGTTTTGATTATTCATTTTTTCAATCAATAGAACACATATCTCCACAAAGAAATAATTGGAGTGGTGTGACTGATGAAAGAAAGCACGCATTGGGAAACCTTACCTTATTGCCAATAAGTACGAATAGTTCGGTGGGCAATCAAGAATTAAAAGAAAAAATGTAGATGTTTAAAGCTTTATCCACAGAAACTTTAAAAGAGCAAAAGGAGTATTTAAGAGATAGCAAGGTTAAGTTTGGAGAAAATACAGAATCAATTCTTGCTCAATCTCAACATTTTCCATATTTAAAATCGTTGACTAATTTAGAAGATTGGGATAATGAAGCTATAGAAATAGGAACTAAAAATCTAGGGTCAGTTATTTGGGATAAATTAGCAGTGGAATGGCTGGGATTCGAAAAATGATCATAATTCCAGCAATAGATTTAAAAGATGGACAATGCGTGCGTTTAAGGCAAGGCTTGATGGAGGATACTACGGTGTTTTCTGATAATCCAGTAGATATGGCAGCGCAGTGGGTAGCGCGAGGGGCGCGTAGATTGCACTTGGTAGACCTCAATGGGGCATTTGAGGGTAAGCCTGTGAATGCAGCGAGTGTGATGCAGATTGTATCAGCATTCCCTGACCTGCCCGTGCAAATTGGTGGGGGTATTCGTAATATGGATATTGCTAATGCATATATTGAGGCGGGGGTTAGTTATTTGATTATTGGCACGATGGCAGTAACAAATCCTGAGTTTGTGTTTGAGCTGTGTCGTGAATTCCCTGGTAAAGTGATTGTGGGTTTGGATGCGAATGATGGCCTGGTGGCAACACAAGGTTGGGCACAACAAACGGATCTAAATATGGTGGATTTATCGAAAAAATTTGAACAAGATGGCGTGAGTTCTATTGTTTATACGGATATTGCGCGCGATGGCATGATGCAGGGGGTGAATGTTGAAGCCACAGTTAATCTTGCTAGGCAAACTTCAATCCCCATTATTGCTTCAGGTGGCATTACCAATATGGAAGACATCTCCGGATTATTAGTTGAGGCGCATCATGGTATTATGGGAGCGATTACTGGACGAGCGATTTATGAAGGCACGCTTGATTTTAAACAAGCACAACAACTTTGCGATGCAAATTGAGATTGCCTACGCTTTAAGAGATAAGCAGACCTTACTTGAGCTAGAAGTGAACGAGGGGGCGACCTTAAAGCAAGCGATTGAGGCATCGGGCATGTTGGATATTTATCCACAGATTGACCTTATCAAAGACAAAACCGGTATTTTTGGCAAAATTGCCAAGCTTGGCACAATACTTAGAGACAAAGATCGAGTTGAGATTTATCGTCCACTCATTGTTGACCCTAAAGCGGTACGCAAGGAACGAGCCGCGCAAGGTAAAAAAATGCGCAGTGGTAAAAAAACTTGAACTTTGTTAAAATAATGCTTTAATCCACATAAACGTTAATGAACGAAGAACAACCTCCATCGAAACTCTCCTTTCTACAAAGACTTAAAAAACGTTGCTTGCATACGCCACTATGCACAAGCGATGAGCTCTTACAAGTGCTCAAAGAGGCGGAGAAAAACCATGTCATTGACTCTCATTCTCGCTCAATTATTGAAGGCACGATGCAACTTGAAAAGCTAGAAGTGCGTGATGTAATGGTACCAAAATCAAAAATGGTGATGATTGAGCATCAAGTAAGCACTAAAGAATTGCTTGATATTATGATCAAATCTTCACACTCTAGATTTCCAATTATTAATAGCAATAAGAACAAAATCCAAGGTGTGATTTTGGCTAAGGATTTACTTGAGTTTTTGGCGGGCGATCAGCGCTCTGAGTTTAATTATAAGGAATATTTACGAGATTCTATTCTTGTGCCAGAAAGCAAAACCCTTGGTGCATTATTAAGAGACTTTCAACAAAAAAAATCACACATGGCAATTGTGATGGATGAATATGGTGAAATTGCAGGTTTGGTAACCCTTGAAGATGTTTTAGAACAAATTGTGGGCGAGATTGAGGATGAACACGATTTAGAAGAAGATAACATTATTGATCTTGGTGAAGGTAGATTTTTACTTAAAGCCAACACCCCTATTGAAGAATTTGATGAGTTCTTCTGGGTGAAATTACAAGTTGAAAATATTGACACAGTGGCTGGCTTGGTAATTAAGGGCTTTACTCGTTTGCCTGAGCAGATGGATGAGATATCACTACAAGGCTTTGATTTTAAAATTTTAAAAACCGACTCTAGACGTATTCATTTGCTTGAAGTAGAGCGCTCTTTGGATGGTGGTAATACTTAATGGATATTTTTACTAGTGTTTTTTTAATGGGGTTATTAGGCGGTGTGCATTGTTTAGGCATGTGTGGTGGTGTGGTAGGTATGCTTAGTGCTGGACTTGACCCACAAGTGAGAGCCAATCCAAAAAAAGTGGCACTTTTTCATCTAAATTATAACCTTGGTAGAATTCTAAGCTATATGCTAATGGGGGCTGTCTTTGGCTTAATTGGCACGCTATTGGCACAGACCTTACAAATGGGTGTGTTTGATAAGGTTTTACGAATATTTTCAGGTGTGTTGATGGTTATGGTGGGGCTATATATCGGTAATTGGTCATCCAGCATTCAAATATTGGAAAAACTTGGTGCTAAACTTTGGGTAAAATTACAGCCATTAACTCAACGGTTTTTGCCAATCAGAAATCTTAGAAGTGCATTTTTTACTGGTTTATTATGGGGTGGTATTCCTTGTGGTTTGGTTTATGGTGCGCTTAGTTTTACTGTTTTATCTGGCTCGATGCTTGAAGGTGGTTTAATTATGCTAGCATTTGGACTAGGGACATTGCCAAGTTTGTTGCTAATGGCAAGCCTATCTACCCAGTTGGGTTTTTTAATTCAAAAACCTTGGGTGCGGCGTTTATCTGGCTTGTTGATTATCGTATTAGGCATTATGGCATTATGGATACCGATTAAATCTATGATATTTGACGGCATGCGTATGAATCATTCACATAGTGCTATAAGTTTCCCCAAGTCTACAAATTTTGATTATTTGGTATAATTTCATCATGTCATCCTCATTAGAAAACACCGTACAACTTGCTATTGATTTATTAAAAAAGCATGATATTACTGATTATGAAATTTCGTTAAGTTCAAGTTCTGGCATTTCTACTGCTGTTAGATTAGGCAAGGTTGAAACTTTAGAATATCACCTAGATAAGAGCTTTGATATTAATGTTTATATGGGCAATAAAAAAGGACATGCATCCAGTGTTGATTTGAGCAAACAGGGCATTAGTAAAACCATTGAATCTGCTTGTTTAATTGCTAAATACACACAAAATGATGAATTTAACGGCTTGGCACCAAAAGAATTAATGGCATTTAATGCGCCTGATTTAGATTTGTATTACCCGTGGGATTTAGACTCAAGTAATAGTATTGAGCTGGCCATGCGTTGTGAAGCAGCAGCATTAGACCAAAAGCAGATTGATAACTCAGATGGTGCTGAACTATCAAGTTTCCAAGGCAAAGGTTTATATGTAAATTCACACGGCATGATGGCAGCACAACAAAGTGCCAAGCATTCACTGCATTGCGCCGTTATTGCTAAGCAAGACAAGGATATGCAAACGGCCTATGAATATACAGTGGCATTAGATAATAATGATTTAGAATCACCGGGAGTAGTGGGTCAAAAAGCGGCAAAGCTAGCTATTAACAAGCTGGGTGCAAGGTCGCTCACATCGCAAAAATGCCCAGTTATTTTCACGCCACGCTTGTCTGGCGGATTATTTTCACAATTAATGGGTGCATTAAGTGGCGCTCGTCAATATAAAAAATCAACATTTTTATTAGGCAGTATTGAACAAAAAGTCATGCCCAGTGGCATTAGTTTATTAGAAAACCCATTGGTTAAAAAAACCATTGGTGCCAAGGTCTTTGATCAAGACGGCGTACTAAAAAGACGGCAATATTTTGTCAAAGATGGTCGAGTGCAAAGTTATATCATGGGGCAATACTCAGCCAATCAACTAGGTCTTAAAACCACGGCAAATGCAGGTGGGGTGAATAATGTGATGATTGAACATGGATTTGAAAGTGGGCTTGATGAGATGATTAAGGACATGCATCAGGGCTTAGTGGTAACTGAGCTGATGGGGCAAGGTGTGAATGACATAACGGGTGATTATTCCCGTGGTGCCTTAGGTTTTTGGGTGGATAATGGCAAAATTCAATACCCAGTGTCAGGCATTACAATTGCTGGTAATCTTAAAGAAATGCTGTTAGGTGTTGAACGTATTGGCTCAGATGTTGACCACCGTAGTAACATTAAAGTTGGCTCTGTTTTAGTGAATCAGATGACCATTGCAGGAGAGATGTAATGCACCCTGAAAACAATTTGCAATACGGTATCGCCATTATCGGTGGTGGTATGGTGGGGCAAGCATTTGCTCTATCTATGATTAATAAAGGCTTAAAAATTACTATTATTGAGCCTAATCACCCCAATCCAAAATTGCAAGATAAGTACCACACACGCGTTAGTGCAATTACGCCTAAATCAGAGACACTATTAAAAAATATTGGCGTGTGGGGGTTAATTAAGCGTAAATATGCGTTTACCGATACGCATGTTTGGGATCAAAACTCTCATGGTAGCTTAGATTTTCATAAAGAAGATGAGGGTGTTAATCAATTGGGCTATATCGTTGAAAACGATGCCTTACAATCTGCAATGTATACAGCACTAGAAAAAACCCATATTGAATTTATTTGTACAAAACTAACTGCTATTCATAAGATTAATGATGGCTACCAGCTTGATTTGGATAATAACCAGAAAATAACATGCAGTTTATTGATTGGTGCAGATGGCGCTAAATCACATGTGAGAGAATTAGCAGGCATTGAATTTAATGAAAACAATTACCAGCAAAAGGCCATTGTTTGCAATATCGAATCATTACAAAGTTTTCAAAATACAACTTGGCAGCGTTTTTTGTCAGACAGTATTATTGCCTTACTACCTTTAAGCGAACACCAAGCCTCCATTGTTTGGTCGGCAGAAAATCATTTGGCTGATGAACTTATGCAGCTTTCAGCTGAGCTGTTCGCTGATAGGCTTGCCCAAGGTGTTGAATATAAATTTGGTCGATTTAAAGTTGTTAGTAATATTCAAGCTTTTCCACTCATTGAGCGTAGTGCACAAGATTATGTAAAACATAATCTAGCATTAGTCGGTGATGCCGCGCATAATATTCACCCCCTTGCAGGTCAAGGCGTTAATTTAGGTTTTTCCGATGTTTCAGAATTATCGAAACAATTACATACTAATGATAAACCTTTAGGCGATTATTTAGTTTTACGAAAATATGCTAGAGCCAAAAGATTGGACAATGAGCTCATGGCAAAAACCATGACTGGACTCAATTGGATTTATAAAGAAAATAACGAACCACTTAGATGGCTACGCGGCTTTGGCATGAATTTAATCAACGAAAGTCCGACTTTAAAGTCTTTCTTGCAAAAACAAGCCTCAGGTAATACGCCATTTAATATTTAGTAGTCACTTGCAAAAATCCACTAATTTTTCTTGCTGTTCTAAATCCATTTTATTAAATTCCTCAGTCATTTTAAGCAGTTGAGTTTGCTTAAGATTTCTTAATGCCTCTTGATTGATTTGTTTTCCCTTATCCACTTTTTCAACTTTACTACCCCCAGTTGCTAGCCACGCAAATGACACCCCTAGTAAAACTTTTAGCCAATTTACCTAAATGTGCAGTAGATGGATTAGATATACCACGCTCCCATTGACTACAAATTGAGCGAGAAAGCCCAGGTGCTGACGGTACCTTATCACCAGATATACCTAATTTTTTACGTGCTAATTTAATCCTTTCGCTAATACCGACACTCTGTGTATCTATAGTACTCATTTGCATATTATTACCACCTATAAAATTAAATATGTGTATACTTTATACTTGTAATACCCCAATTTTCCATACAACTCTAAAGTAGAGGCTAGTCATCTTATCACGCCACCTAGGGCAAAGTGCGGTCGTTCGTTATTATAAACCCATAACCACTGTGTGGTTGCATCTTGTGCTTGCTCAACAGAATCAAACAAATGCAGATCTAAACACTCTTGTCTTACTGTACGGTTAAATCTCTCAATGTAGGCATTTTGAGTTGGCTTACCTGGTTGGATGTACATTAACTCAATACCTAAGGCTTGTACCCAGTCTCTTAATGCTTGGCTAATGTATTCAGGACCATTATCACATCTGATAGCCTTGGGCTTGCCACGCCACTGAATCAAACGTTCTAATGATTGAATAACTCGTCTTGCTGGCATGGACAAGTCCACATCAATATTCAAGCCTTCCCGATTGTAATCATCGACAACATTAAAAGTTCTAATGTGCCTGCCATCAGTGAGTGAGTCTGACATAAAATCCATTGACCAAGTTTGGTTAATAGTTGTTGGCACACTCAGTGCTTCGGGTTTATCTCTTTTGATTCTTCTTCTTGGCTTGATTCTTAGATTGAGCTCCAGTTCTTGGTAAATGCGATACACTCGTTTATGGTTAAATTTGTAGTCTTTAACATTACGTAGATATAAATAGCACAGTTTAAAACCCCAACGCTTGTGCGTTGCGGTTAAGCGCAGTAGACAATCGGCAATTAAAGCATTGTCATCACTGAGTTTTGGTTGATAATAATAAGTGCTTTTACTAATGCTACAAACTTCGTAAATAAGTTTGATACTTGTGTTCTTATTTTGTTCATTGATGTTTAAAGCCATCCTCACGCCACTGGGATGGCTTTAGAACTTTTTTGCTAAGGCATCCTTTGTAATTTGCAGTTTCAACTCACTCTCAGCATACATACGCTTGAATTGAGCATTTTCTGATTCTAGCTCTTTTAAGCGTTTAACCATAGAGACAAAATCTGTATCACCGTATTTAGATCTCCATTTGTAAAATGTGGCTTGAGACATTGCGTATTCACGGCATAGATCAGCCACAGATATGCCTGATTGGTTTTGTTTGAGTATGTTGACTATTTATGACTCTGTATATCTTGATTTTTTCATGTGAAAACTCCTTATTTTTTATTATAGAATTTTCTACTTTAGAATGGTGGTTTTTTGGGGTATTACAGATGCGTTTATTGGGTTTAATTTCTCTTTTTAGTTTTCCTAATATTGGCTTTTCTAAAGTTGATTTTTTTCAAAGAAGTTTTACAGAAACTACATTTGATCATATTGTAAATATCACAGCAACAAGTCAGAATTTTTTTAATGATATTGGCCATTGGCCAAATTCAATTGAACATTTAGTGGGTATGAATTATCTAGAAAGCGCGCTTCATGGTTATTCCTTATTAAATCAAAATGGCAGTCTTGATATTGCAATTGAAAATAGTGCTAAAAATAATATCAACTTAGAAAAATATTTTTTAAAATATACAATTGATAAGAAAATGGGTAAAATTTTAGTGCCAGTTAGTAGAGATGACAAAATAAATGATAAATATCGCGCCTTCGGAGTTTGCTCCAATTTGTATTGTTTGTCTTATTAGAGTTTTTTTAGTGTAAAAATCTTTCTAGAATCGCAAATGAAATTCGTGATTAAATAATTTTTTTAAAAAATAAGGATAGAGATATGTTTAAAATAGTTACTTTTTTATGCTTTGTTGATTTTATTAGCAAGTGGGTGTCAATCTAAAAGCGGCATCGTCAAAATCTCTGTTAAAACTACTGTTATATCGAAGTTGGATCATGTTAGATATAGTAGTGGAGAATTGGCTGGAATGTATAATAAAGCAAAGCGGTTCGTTTCTTCTGGAGAGGTTCAAAAGGCGGAGGATATCTTGCAAAAAATATCCAATTATCACCAACCTCCCAATAAACTACTAAAACGTTTAGAAACGCCTTTTAATCTAGCACTTAAGTCCGTAGAAGACTACATTCAAGACTGGTTACTTAGACCAACTGAAGTGACGCCTATTCAGTTAAGAAAACCAAAGCCACCCAGTTATTCTTTCGCCTGCAATTATTGCCAAAGATGAGTTTGAAACAACGAAGTAATTTCGTATTAGGCTAGCACAAAGAAAAAATATTTATCAAGAAAAATTAAATGCAATTAAACAGAGTTATATCGATAAGGTTGGTGTTTATAATACGGCAATAAGGTCTTATGACAGCGAGATACACTGGGAGCAGAAAAGACGACAAGAGCAAGTTGCCTCTATGCGTTCTAGACTTTTAAATACTGCTATTAATGAAATATTAGGCGCACCAAGATTGATTAATGTTAAATACAATGCAGATAAAGAGGTTTTTACTGCCAGAATTGTTGCTTCGGATAATGCAGTTTATTATGATGTGGTTGTTCCTGTTGTCATTGGTGGTGAGGCGCAGAATTTTAAGAATGATGCACGTAAGTCTAAAATTCTAATTAAGATGAATCTAGATGGAAAAATTAAGCCGGTTAATTTTAAAATTAAAAACCCTAAGAAAACTTATACGGCATATTTGTTAGACTCAAAAGATGCAGATTCGCTAACTAGACAAAGAAGTGTTGGTATTGCAGGGATTGATTTGAACGATATTAAGATTAACAAGATTAATTCTCTAAAAGTTGACAAAATAATTGAAAGCAATAAACAATATTTTAGAAAATTCGAGGTAACTGTCGATAGAGAGTTGAACGTGTCATATGATTGAGAGTAGTAAGAACTATTTTTGGCGGATGCATTGTAAATGAAGATTTACCTGAGAGTGTTTTGTCTGCGAATGAAGAGTGTGTTGATGATTTTTATACTAGTGACGGTGAAGTTACCAACGCTCAATATAATAAATTTCTATTAAGTATGGGAAAGTCAGATGAGGCAATTACTGAAAATGCACAGAATCCTGTTGTTAATGTTATAGCCGGCAAAAAGAGGCGGTTGATTTTGCTGAATGGATGTCAAAAGAACATCAAAAGCACTATATGTTGCCAAAGGCCATTCACCGGAAGTATGCAGCTAATGCTAATGCTCTTAGCGTTAAGAAGAATATCTGTAGCCAAGCAAATGTTTATTATTGCAACAATCAATCAGAGTCTATAATACCTGTTAAATCTCTAAGCCCTAACTCATGGGGGTTGTATGATATGTTTGGGAATGGGTTATTGATGAAAGTACCCAAGAGAAGGTTGCCAAAGGCGGTAGTTGGAAATCTATCAGTGCGAAATTTGTTGGTTTAAATTATCAGTATATACCCAACAAGTCTGAAAAATCAGATGAAGTTGGTTTCCGTATTGTAATGATTGATTAGTTTTACCATTCTATAGTGCTTATCTCTAGATCTAACTTGTAAATTTCATATCAATATTTCCTTTCTAAATTTATTAGAAAGGCGTGTTGGATAAAAAATAATAAACACAGACAATGTCTACATAGCAGTATCACTACAAACATTTGTACATTTGCCTAGGGATGTGTTTTGTACCTTAAATATTGACACCGCATAAGGGCGAATTTATTTACCACTATCTAGTAGATTTAGACATATAACGCTTTAAGTTGAAATAAACAAAGGGTGGTGTTGCTTACAACCGTTGTTATAGGGAATATGGCAACGTAATAAAAAATAAAATAGTACGCGTGAAACCACAATATTTTATTAGAAGTAAATTCAAATTATAAGCATGGCTGGATGCTTTATTTAAGTGCGGTATAAATACCAAGATGGGCGGTATCTAGCAAAATTTGTAACCAGCTTAACCAATCTACGTTATAAACTTGATGTGAGCAATAAGCCATCTTATTACCTACACTTTGTTAGTGGAGACTTGTGTTTGGGCTATAGAAACTTATCGCCTATTGGACCACCACCACCATCGCTGGGCGAACTAAGCGGCCATTTAAAGTAAAGCCAAATTGTATGACTTCTAAAACAGAATTTGAGTCTTTGTCTAGCATGGGTATCATGGTAACGGCTTCGTGTAATTCAGGGTTAAAGGTTTCACCTTCTGGGTTAATTATTTCTACACCAAATTTTTCTAAGGTTGAGAGAAAAACTTTATTGGTCATTTCTAGCCCTTCAACAATATGCTTAACAGTGGCTTTTTCTTCTTGTGCAGTTTTAATGCCCATACTTAACGAGTCTTTGACCTCAAGTAATGCTTTGACAAAGCCATCCAGTGCAAACTTGTGCGCATTTTCAACGTCTTTAGCATTGCGGCGTTTGAGGTTCTCCATTTCTGCTTGAGACCTTAAAAGTTTGCCCCAGTTATCTTTAGCAGACTGTTGCGCTTGGATCAGCTGTTCTTGCAAGTCATCTTCTTTAGGCATTTGTGAGGCGGCTTGAATGGCGACCTCAATATCCTCTTTTTTTTTTTGGTTCTTATTTTCTGGTTTCTTTTTTGTCATTTTGCTGCTTAATTCATGTATATTTATTAGAAGTGCTGATTACGGGTAAAATCAAAACTATCCACAAGATGCTTGATTATATGGTGACTATTTTAAAGAATTCAATCTTAATGATTAACAAATATGTTTAACACAATTGGCATTATTACCAAACCTAACGATTCTGTGAGTGAAGGCACAGCTATTGAGTTGAATGAATTTTTATCAAAAAAAGGCGTGGGTGTAGTATTTGACGATAAAAGCATTGCCCAGCAAGCGGATTTGATTATTGTTTTGGGTGGTGATGGCTCGTTGCTTAATACAGCGCGCAGTTTTGTTGATAACAATATTCCAATTTTGGGCATTAATTTGGGGTGGCTAGGCTTTTTGGCAGATGTGCCATTAACAAGCATGTTTGATATCGTTTCTGAGGTTTTAAATGGTGAATACACCAAAGAGGAACGCTGTCTGCTGTCTTGCCAAATAGAGCAGAACAACGAAACATTAGACAACTTTTTGGCATTAAACGATGTAGTTATTCATCGAAAAGAGCATTTAAAAATGGTTGAATTTGATGTTTATATTGATGATAAATTTGTCAACAATCAACGTGCTGATGGTTTGATTATTACCACGCCAACAGGATCAACTGCTTATGCGTTGTCCAGTGGCGGCCCTATTATGCACCCAGGTGTGAATGCTATTGGCTTGGTATCAATTTGTCCACATACCATGAGCCATCGTCCTTTGTTAGTACCAGGTGATAGTGAGGTGGTGATTCAAGTGAAAGATTCAGAT
This sequence comes from Isorropodon fossajaponicum endosymbiont JTNG4, assembly GCF_016592615.1. NCBI lineage: Bacteria > Pseudomonadati > Pseudomonadota > Gammaproteobacteria > Isorropodon fossajaponicum symbiont. Next base: position 1,230,060 of record NZ_AP013043.1, on the reverse strand, counting down.
GATGGCGCGATTGCTAGTTTTGATGGGCAAACTTCAGTTGCTATTAAAGCCGGCCAAGATATTCGTGTGCGACAGCACAGTAGTTTTATTCATTTATTACACCCAAAGGATTATGATTATTTTGAGATTATTCGCTCTAAATTACACTGGGGTCGTAAACTCTAATCGATGCTGTCTCAATTAAGTGTTAAAAATTTAGCAGTTGTTGAAGCGCTAGACTTGTCTTTTAAGCAAGGCATGAGCGTTGTTACAGGTGAAACAGGCGCAGGAAAATCCATTCTTTTGCAAGCCCTTAACTTGGCATTGGGTGGTCGTGGCGATGCTACCTTGGTACGTCTTGGTGCAGATAAAGCTGAAATTAGTGCCAGTTTTGATGTGGCTCATTATCCAAAAATTCAAAACTATCTTCAAGTGCACTCACTAGAAGATGAGGGTGAGTGTATTTTGCGTAGAGTACTGAATGCTGATGGTCGCTCAAGAGCATTTGTCAGTGGCATTAATGTGCCTTTGTCAGTAATGCGCGGTGTCGGTGAGTTGTTGGTTGATATGCATGGTCAGAATGAGCACCAACTTTTATTGCGTCCCAATCAACAGCGGCAATTATTGGATACGTACGCTGATACGCAAGCACTTTGCACCTCGCTTAATGTGGTAGTAAATGCACACAAACAAGTGAGTGAGCAAATTGAGAATTTGAATAATAACCATCAAATGAAGCTGCAACAACAAGAACTACTCACTCACCAACTCAAAGAATTAAATGATGCAGTATTAAGCGAACAAGAGTTAACTACGATTGAGGCTGAATTTAAGACCAGTGCAAATAGTGCAGCGTTAATTGAGAAAGTCTCAGGTGTATTAAATCAGCTTGAAAACGAAACAGGCATTAATACCCAGCTATTAAGTATTAATCATGCCTTATCTGAGGCGCTAGACATGGACAAGGCGCTAGTCCAAGCTGTAGAATTACTCTCAAATGCTCAGTTGCAAGCCCAAGAGGGTATTTATGAACTTACCCATTATTTGAACAGTTTATCTGTTGATGATGAAACCGTTAAAACGCTAGAGGCACGTCTTGGTGAGTTGCATGATTTGGCCAGAAAGCATAGCTGTCAAATTCCTGAATTATTAACCATCAAAAATAATATTGAGTTGCAATTGGACGAGATAGGCACTGGCACTCATTCGCTTGATGAACTTGTCCATCAAAAAAATCAATTGCAAGCAGACTATCAAGAAAAAGCAGTGCAATTAAGCAAAATTAGAATCAGCAAGGCGTATGAGTTATCAAACTTAGTCACACAAACCATGCAAGTATTGGGCATGCCTGGTAGTGAGTTTTCATCTGCTTTACCCTCCAAGCCTGATGGCGTGCATTTAAATGGTGCAGAGTCGGTTGATTTTTTAGTCAAAACCAGTATGGGACAAGATTTTAAGCCTTTAAAAAAAGTCGCCTCAGGCGGTGAATTGTCACGAATTTCATTAGCCATTTCAGTGATTGGTAGTGACAGCGAATACACTCCTACTTTGATTTTTGATGAGGTAGATGTTGGCATCAGCGGTGCAGTAGCCGAAGTCGTTGGGAAAAAACTTAAACAATTAAGCGGGTATTATCAAGTCATTTGCATTACTCATTTAGCACAAGTTGCTGCTTTTGGTCATCAACATTTGCGTGTGCAAAAGTCACAAGATAAAGACGGTGCACAAACCACAGTAACACAGTTATCTAGCAATGAACGTGTGGATGAGATTGCCCGTATTTTAGGGGGTGCAACTATCACCGAGAAAGCTAGAAATGCTGCTGCAGAAATGATTGGAATGAGTATTTAATGCCCGAATTTAGCTGATACCTTGGTCATCTATTTTATATATGAAACATAAGAAGACCTATCGTCTCATAGACAATCTAAGCAAACTGATTAGAGAATAAAGGCATATATACATAATAATCGCTTGGGTTGCCATAAAATATATTTGACCACATTCTAAAATGAATAATACTGCTTTCTATAGCGTTTATTAAAACTTCCGTAATGTTGAATAATACAAGAACAACGATGTAAGCATGCCAGTGGTGCATTTGTTAAAGCCAATAGAAATTTTCATTTTTTTCTGAAAAAAACCAATTATTGGTATATAGACATATCTTGTTTAAAAAACACATTAGAGGTCTATTTTTTCTTTAAACGCTCGATACCTAACATTTTAAAAATGTACTTTTGATAGGCAGGCTCTGAGTTGCCTGTTTTCATATTGCGAATGAAGAATTTTTCAAAGGCGATTTTAGCAAGGTGCATCACTTTGCCTTTTTTAGCCCAAGTAACGTTTCTAGGTGGAATTTGTGGCATGGCAACAAAGGCTGCACCTGTATCACCCATGTCAGCAATACAAACTGCATTCCAAGTTGGAATATGAGAAGGTGCTTTGTCGGCAATCATTTCTTCAATATTATGCACAACAGCGGTGACCATGGATTCAATCATATAGCCCGTTTTTGGTGTGCCACACATCACAGGTGTTGGCTCAACAGGCGGAATAGCGATATTAACACCGACTGAAAAAATATTATCTTTAATAGGGGATTGTTGATAATCATTCACCATAACAAAGCCACGTGGATTGACAAAGCCTGCATCTACATCGGCTAGTTTTGCAACTGTATCAACGCCTTTAAAGGCGGGTAACAGCATGGTATGCTGGGTGGCAACTTCAATGGTTTTGATGACTTCTCCTTCATCATTAACTTGATCTACGGTGACAGTGTCAGCGGCGATATTAGTCACTTTAGCATTGGTAATCCACTTGATATGGCGTTGTCTAAATTCTGATTCTAGCAGTCCTTTTGAATCGCCCACACCGCCCAAACCTAGATGGCCAATGTAGGGCTCTGCGGTCACAAAGGTGATGGGGCATTTATCACGAATGCCTCGCTTTTTAAGATCAGTATCCATGATGCATGCAAATTCATAAGCTGGACCAAAACAGGAAGCGCCTTGCACGGCGCCCACAACAATTGGACCACCACCATTTGCACAAAACTCTTCCCACTTTTGGCGCGCTGATTCAGCGTGGGCAGTGGTACAAATTGAAACACTATGACCTTCAGGACCCAAGCCTTCAATTTCATCAAAAGCTAATTTAGGACCTGTGGCTAGCACTAAATAGTCATAGTCTACAACTTGATCGCCAACCATAACTTGATTATCATTAGGTTTGATTTCACTAGCCTCGCCGACAATCAGCTCAATATCTTTGCGTTTCAAATGAGGCTCAAGTAAAAAACTGATGTCTTCTTCGCTACGCCAACCAACTGCTAGCCAAGGGTTTGAAGGAATAAAGTTAAAGTTTGGATTATTGGAAATAACCGTCACCTTGTGATTCTTTCCTAATGTTTTTTTAATATCGTAGGCAAAAGGTAGTCCGCCTGTGCTTGCACCAATAACAACAATATGAGCCATAATTTATCTCCTCAAAATGAGTCAATTATTCCGATAATGCGCACACTTGTCAAATATATCACAATATGCTTATATTGTTAATTATAACAAGGCGTGATTTAATTGATCAAAGTCACAAAAAAAAACGATTTTTTTATAAGCCAGACTAGTATAATCTCAACTTTGTGAGTTTGATGGCGATAGATATTTTGGCAACGGATAATGGATGGTCAAAGGCACAATTAGGCATATTGTTAATAGTGGGTGTTTATTTTGCTATCAATGGTGTGGCTTTAGCAGCAATTTATGGCAGTATGACTAGCTTGTTAAATACAGGTTTAATTAATAGGCACACAAACAAACAAAGAAGACAATTATATATGAGCGCAGGAGCTAGCGTTGGCATGATGGCAGTGAGTGTGATTATGCGTATGGCTCTGTTGGTGGCATTGACTTTATTCGGTTTATTGATTTTAAAGTTATCACCAGAGGCGCTAATTATTGGCTTGGTTTTGGGGCAGGTTGGTTTTTTAATAGACAAGGTTATAAATAAGTAATGTCAGCGACAAATGAAGTCATAACTTCTGGTAGCTATATTAAGCACCATTTACAAAATTTGACATATGGTCAATTTCCAGACGGGCATTGGGGGCTTGCGCACACTGTAAGCGAAGCAAAAGAAATGGGCTTTTGGGCTCTCCATCTTGATACATTAAGTGTTTCTTTTGTATTAGGCGCTTTATTTTTAATCTTTTTTTACCGAGTGGGTAAAAAAATGACCCCTGATACCCCTTTAGGTGCGCAAAATTTTATTGAAAGTGTGATTGATTTTATTAACGAAAACGTTCGTGGCTCGTTTAATGGTCAAAACCCCATGGTTGCACCACTAGCACTGACTACTTTTATCTGGATTGTGTTAATGAACACCATGGATTTGGTGCCAGTCGACTGGTTGCCATATGTAGCACAGCAAATCGGTGTTTGGTTTGGTGCTGATCTACATCACGTTTTCTTTAAGGTGGTGCCAACCACTGACCCGAATGCGACTCTTGGCATGTCAATTGGTATTTTTATTCTTATTATTTATTACAGTATCAAGGAAAAAGGCGTGGGCGGTTTTGCGGCAGAATTGACCTTTCATCCATTTGGTAAAATGATGTTGCCGTTTAATTTGTTCTTAGAAGGGGTGAACTTAATTGCTAAGCCTGTCTCATTGGCATTGCGTTTATTTGGCAATATGTATGCAGGAGAGATGATTTTTATTCTCATTGCCTTATTGCCATTCTGGGTTCAGTGGAGTTTGTCTTTACCATGGGCAATTTTCCATATTTTGATTGTATTGTTACAGGCCTTTATTTTTATGACTTTGGTCATTGTGTATATGGACATGGCTCACCAAAAAAAGCGTTAATTTATTTTATAAATAGGAGTAAAAAATGGAACAAAGTATTTTATTTTTAGCAGGTTCAATTTTAATGGGCTTGGGTGCGTTAGGTGCCGCAGTTGGTATTGGTATTTTAGGTGCAAGGTTTTTAGAAGGCGCAGCACGCCAGCCAGAGTTAATTCCAATGCTTAGAACGCAAATGTTTATTGTTATGGGTTTGGTGGATGCGGTACCAATGATTGCTGTTGGTATTTCAATGTATATTTTATTTGCAGTTGCAGCATAAAATAAAAAACGATTTAAAATGCAAAGGGGTTGAGCTATGAATATTAATTTGACAATGTTTGGGCAATTAATCATGTTTGCTATGTTTACATGGTTTTGTATGAAATTTGTTTGGCCGCCTATTGTGATGGTCATGGAAGAGCGTAAAAAACGTATTGAAAGCGGCTTACTGGCGGCGGAGCGTGGTCGTTCTGAGCAAGAAGAGGCGCAAGTCAAAGCTCAAGAGATGATTAATCAATCTAAAGACCAGGCGGCTGAGATTATTGCAAATGCCACTCGTCAAGCATCAAATATGGTTGAGGATGCAAAAGACATTGCTTTAAAAGAGGTGGGTAAAGTAAAAGCGCAAGCACAAGCACAGCTTGAACAAGACACAATTCAAACCCGTAATGAGTTAAAAAATCAAGTGTCTGACTTAGTTATGCAAGGCGTTAGTGCGGTGCTTGTCAAGGAAGTTGATGTGAAAGCACACCAACAAATGTTGGGTAAATTGTCACAATCGCTGTTGTAATTAGTTATGGAATTAGCCGTCATCGCCAAGCCTTATGCCAATGCAATTTTTGAATTGGCACAGCAAGACAAATCGCATTTGCAGTGGAAAATGGTTTTAGATGCAAGTGCGCAGTTACTTATTGATGAACAGATGCACAGATTTATTGCTTCTCCCAACGTTTTAAAACAAGATAAATTAAGCACTATTAAGGCATTACTTAAATCAATACTGGTAAGAGAGTTGAGTGAGCACGAAGCAACATTTATTGGCGTGCTATTAGACAATAATCGCACCAACGCATTGCCAAGTATTGCCACCTTGTTTGAAAGTTTGATGAACACAACAAATGATGCCAAGATGTTTAATGTCATTAGTGCTTATCAGTTAAACGAGCCTGAAAAAAAGCAAATTGTGAGTGATTTGGAAAATCAATACAACAAAGTAGTAAGCATTGACACCACTATAGATAAAGACTTAGTAGGTGGCGTTATTGTTAAAGATGGTGATAAAGTTATCGATATGTCAATCAAAGCTCGAGTGAATGAGTTGGGGTTGCGTTTATCAATAACACACTAAATTATTAAAATTTAAAGAGGAAGGACTATGCAATTAAACGCTCATGAAATTAGTGATTTAATTAAAAAGCAAATAGAAGGATTTGACTTTGCCGTCCAGGCACGTACAGAAGGTAGTGTGGTTAGTGTGGGTGATGGCATTGTCCGTATTCATGGTTTGGCTGATGTGCAATTTGGTGAAATGCTTGAATTCCCAAATAATACTTTTGGCATGGCACTTAATTTAGAGCAAGACAGTGTTGGTGCGGTTGTTCTGGGTGATTATTTGCATATTTCAGAAGGTGATGTCGTTAAATGTACCAATCGTCTAGTTGAAGTGCCTGTTGGTGAGGCTATGCTAGGCCGAGTGGTTAATCCATTAGGCAAAGCCATTGATGGCAAAGGTGACATTGATGCTCAAGGTGTACGGCCATTAGAAATAATGGCACCTGGCGTGATTGATCGTAAATCAGTAGACCAGCCTATTCAAACAGGTATTAAAGCGATTGATGCAATGGTGCCAGTGGGTCGCGGTCAGCGTGAGTTAATCATTGGCGATCGTCAAACAGGTAAAACAGCTGTCGCGATTGATGCAATTATCAATCAAAAAGACAGTGGTATTCGTTGTGTATATGTTGCTATTGGTCAAAAAGATTCATCAGTAGCAGCGGTTGTGCGTAAATTAGAAGAGCACGGCGCATTGGAAAACACCATTATTGTGACTGCAGGCGCTGCATCATCTGCAGCGCTGCAATACATTGCACCTTATGCAGGGTGCGCTATGGCTGAGTATTTTCGTGATCGAGGCGAAGATGCTTTGATTGTTTATGATGATTTAACCAAGCAAGCTTGGGCTTATCGTGAGGTTTCTTTATTACTTAAACGCCCACCAGGGCGTGAGGCTTATCCGGGTGATGTGTTTTATTTGCATTCGCGCTTACTTGAGCGTGCCTCACGTGTCAATGCAGACTATGTAGAGAAGATAACTAATGGCAAAGTTAAGGGCAAAACAGGCTCTTTAACAGCATTACCAATTATTGAAACGCAAGGTGGTGATGTGTCAGCATTCGTTCCTACCAATGTTATTTCAATTACGGATGGTCAAATTTTCTTAGAAACAGATTTATTCAATGCAGGTATTCGTCCAGCGATTAACGCAGGTTTGTCAGTATCACGTGTGGGCGGTGCAGCGCAGACTAATATTATTAAAAAACTAGGTAGCGGTATTCGTCTTGATTTGGCACAATATCGTGAGTTGGCAGCTTTTGCACAATTTGCCTCTGATCTTGATGCAGAGACTAAGGCACAAATTGATCGTGGTCAGCGCGTGACAGAGCTGATGAAACAAAATCAATATTCGCCTCTATCAATTGCTGAGATGGCAACCTCATTGTTTGCCGCCAATTCGGGCTCGTTAGATGATATTGAAGTCAATAAAGTGGTTGATTTTGAAGCGGCGCTAATCGTTTATATGAATGCAAACCAAGTATCATTAATGGATAAAATTAATGAAACAGGCGATTACAATGATGAAATTTCAAACGAACTACAAGCGGCAATTGATGACTTTAAGGCAAACCATACTTGGTAGAATGGAGTAGATAATGGCAGCTGGCAAGGAAATTAGAACACAAATTTCGAGTATTAAAAATACCCAGAAGATTACTTCGGCCATGGAAATGGTCGCCGCTTCTAAGATGAAAAAAGCGCAAGATAGAATGTTAGCGTCACGCCCTTATTGCGAAAAAATATCCAATGTTATTGGTCATTTAGCCTATGCACATTCAGAATTTGAACATCCTTATATGAACAGTTCTGAAAAACTTCAGCGTGTTGGTATTATTATTATTTCAAGTGACAGAGGTTTGTGTGGCGGTCTAAATACTAACTTGTTTAGGCATATTTTAAGACAAGTTGTTGAATATCAAGCTAAGGGTATTGAAGTTGATATCTGCACTATTGGCAAAAAAGCAACCTCATTTTTTAAAAATTCTGGCTTGAACGTTAAATCTGTATTGACAGATTTAGGTGATGCGCCTCATTTTGATGATTTGTTAGGCACGATTAAAGCCATGCTTGACGGGTTTGATGCAGGCGAAACCCAACAATTATCAGTAGCCTACAACAAATTTGAAAATACCATGACCCAAGCACCCACCATTATGCAATTAGTACCAATGGTGGCAGGCAAATCGGATAATATGAACCACTATTGGGACTATATTTATGAGCCTGATGCACAAAAGGTTCTAAGTGCGTTACTAGTGCGTTATATTGAGGCTTTGGTTTATCAAGGCTTAGTTGAAAACATTGCCTGTGAGCAATCTTCACGCATGGTTGCAATGAAAAGTGCAACTGATAATGCAGGTGATATGGTTAAAGAGTTAGAGTTGGTTTACAACAAGGCAAGGCAAGCGGCAATTACGCAAGAAATTTCTGAGATTGTTAGCGGCGCTGCTGCTGTTTAAAGTTTAAAAAAAGGAAAAGCAAAATGAGTACAGGAAAAATTACACAAATTATTGGCGCGGTTATCGATGTCGAATTCTCAGCAGACAGTATGCCAAAAATTTATGACGCCTTAAAAGTTCCAGAAACAGGCTTAATCTTAGAAGTTCAGCAACAGTTGGGCGACCATGTGGTGCGTGCAATTGCCATGGGTGGTTCTGAAGGCCTAAAAAGAGGCTTGGAAGTCACCAACACAGGTGAGCCGATTAAGGTGCCTGTTGGCGTTAAGACATTAGGGCGTATTATGAATGTGCTGGGCGAGCCGATTGATAATGCTGGCGACATTGGTCAAGAAGTCGATTGGGCTATTCACCGAAGTGCGCCTGCTTATCATGAACTGGCACCTGCAGCAGAATTATTAGAAACAGGTATTAAAGTCATTGATTTAATTTGCCCGTTTGCCAAAGGCGGCAAGGTTGGTTTGTTTGGTGGTGCTGGTGTTGGCAAAACCGTTAATATGATGGAGTTAATTCGTAATATTGCGATTGAGCATTCTGGTTATTCAGTATTTGCTGGTGTGGGCGAACGTACTCGTGAAGGCAATGACTTTTATCACGAAATGAAAGAGTCAAATGTACTTGATAAAGTGTCTTTAGTGTATGGTCAAATGAATGAGCCTCCGGGAAACAGGTTGCGTGTTGCCTTAACAGGACTAACCATGGCAGAATACTTTCGTGATGAAGGTCGTGATGTATTGTTGTTTATTGACAATATCTATCGTTATACACTTGCAGGTACGGAAGTATCGGCACTATTAGGTCGTATGCCATCAGCAGTGGGCTATCAGCCAACATTAGCAAGTGAGATGGGCGCATTACAGGAACGTATTACTTCAACTAAAAAAGGCTCAATTACCTCAATTCAGGCAGTGTATGTACCTGCAGATGATTTAACTGACCCATCGCCAGCAACTACATTTGCTCATTTAGATGCAACGGTTGTGTTGTCACGTCAAGTAGCAGAATTAGGCATTTATCCTGCGGTAGACCCACTGGATTCTACTTCACGCCAACTAGACCCGTTAATCGTGGGCGAAGAGCACTATAACGTGGCTCGTGGCGTACAAGTCGTGTTGCAACGCTACAAAGAATTAAAAGACATTATTGCGATTTTAGGTATGGATGAATTATCTGAAGAAGACAAGCGTTCAGTGTCTCGTGCTCGTAAAATTCAACGCTTTTTGTCTCAGCCATTTTTTGTGGCAGAAGTCTTCACTGGTGCACCAGGAAAATATGTCTCACTTAAAGACACAATTGCTGGATTTAAAGCCATTCTTGATGGTGAAATGGATGATTTTCCAGAGCAAGCATTCTACATGACAGGCTCAATTGACGAGGTTCGTGAAACCGCCAAGGAGAACGCATAAATGCCAACCATTCATGTTGATGTCGTTAGTGCAACAGAATCGCTTTATTCGGGTGAGGCGTTGTGTGTATTTGTACCCGCATCCACAGGTGAGCTAGGTATTTATCCAAAACATACAGCACTTTTGTCAACCTTAAAACCAGGTGAAGTTCGAGTAGAAACCGATAAAGGTATAGAATCTATTTATGTTTCTGGTGGCATTGTAGAAGTCCAGCCAGATGTTGTGACTATTTTTTCTGATACTGCAATTAGAGCAAGTGATTTAGACGAATCTAAGGCGTTAGAGGCTAAACAGCGCACACAAGAGGCAATGGAAAATGCAACTAAGAGTCAAGACATTTCAGCAACACAAGCAGCACTTGCCGAGTCAATGGCACAATTGCAAATGATTAACAAGATGCGCGGTAAGAAAATTTAAGAACCATAGTCCTTAATTAAAAATACCGTTGATCTAATTTTTTAGTGATAAGTAGTTAATTTTTTTAAAGTTAACAATTTTGTTGCTAGCCACCTCAACGCCTTCTTTTTTGAGGCGTTTTATTTTAATTTTGATATCTTCCGCAAAATCACCTAAATCTCCATTTGACTTAACCACACGATGGCAGGGCACTTCAGGTGCAAAAGGGTTTTTGTTCATTGCAGAGCCAACCGCTCTATAGGCGTTGGGGTGATTAATGAGTTTGGCAAGGCCAGCGTAGGTAATAACTCTGCCAGCAGGAACCTTATCTTTAAGGGTTTGGTAACATTTTTGTTGAAATGGGGTTATGTTAGGTACTTTTCCATGGTTTTGTCAAAGGTATTTTGAGCTTTTAATAATAAATCACAAACTTCTCTTACTGCGCCATGACCACCTATTTTTTTAGTCACTAATGAGATATTTTTGTTTAAAAATATAGCCAATGTTGTTTCAATCTTAGGTGTTCTACCTTTGACTTCATTGTATCTAGATGGTGGGTATCAGTATTTACTTCCACTGATTCTTGACCCTGTAAACCAGATTGTGTAAAGCCCTCGTTAAAAATCAGACATAATCCTTTAATCTATCCTCATGCAGGATTATAAACTAATTCACTGCTTGTGACCAATTTCTAATTGGCATCGTCCATTTCTTACTGGCTGCTTCAATGGCCAAAAAGACAACTTTAAAAGCAGAATCATCGTGATTAAAAATCTTTCTATTCTTGATAGATTTACGAATCACTGAGTTTAAGGATTCAATGGCATTGGTGGTATAGACTGCCTTTCTAATGGCTTCAGGATAAGCAAATATTGTTGCTACATTATCCCAATGACGTCGCCATGATTTGGCAATGCTTGGGAACTGTTTACCCCACTGGTGTTCAAACTCATCTAATGCGAGTAAAGCCTCATCTTCACTGATGGACTGGTAAATTTGTTTAAGACTACTGGCAACCTGCTTTCTGTCTTTGTAACCCACATATTTAAGGGAGTTTCTAACCATATGCACAATACACCGTTGAACACCAGTCTGGGGGAACACGGCATTAATTGCCTCAGGAAAGCCCGTTAGTCCATCGACTGAGGCAATGAGAATGTTTTTAACGCCACGATTACTAATATCATTAAGAACGCCTAGCCAAAACTTGGAAGATTCATTTTTTGATAACCACAGACCCAAGTATTCTTTTCTGCCTTCAAGGTTCACACCTAAGGCGATATACATGGTCTTTTTGATGATTTGCTTATCTTGCCTAACTTTAATGACAATACCATCTAAATAGACAATAGGTAAATTTCATCAAGTGGACGATTACGCCATTCAATCGCTTGGGTGATAACCGCCTGCTGAGTGACATTGGATACCAATGTTGCTGAGATGTCTACATCATACATTTCTTTAAAGGTTGAGACGATGTCACGGGTACCTATGCCTTTGGCATATAGGCTTAATATCTGACTATCAAAAGCACCCAATCGGCGTTTGACCTTTTTCAATAATTAAAGGTTCAAAGCTACCTCTGCGGTCTCTTGGGATAGCAAGTTCAACTTCACCATGATTGCCTTTGACGGTTTTAGGGTAATAGCCATTACGAGCATTGCTGTCTGTATTAAGCTCGCTGCTATTTTGCCCATATTTTGGATAACCAAGATGATGTTCCATCTCAGCACCTAATGCTGCTTCAATGGTCATTTTAACCAGTGAAGCAGCTAGATCTGCTAAATCATCTTGGGTGTGGATGTCTTTGGCAAGTTCATCAGCAAAAGCACGGAGCTTTTTCTGGTTGATGCCTGTGTTGTTAAGTTGCTTTTTTTTGTTTCTTGGTATTGTGTTACTCATGTTTTTTCTCCTTTTCGGGGATTATAAAATATGAGGGTTTACACAATCTGGTTTACAGGGCCCTCATAACGGGTAAATCAATAATGTCATCGCCCATATAAGCAACTTGTTCAGTTTGAAGCGATAGTTTTTTGATAAGATCATTAAAAGCAACAACCTTGTCATCTTGTCCTTGGTAAAAATGTTCAATGCCTAAATTCTTCATCCGGTGTGCTACATTTTTAGAGCTTCTGACGCTAATAACAGCCGCTTCAATATCATTTTGTTTGAGTGGTTTAATTGCCTAGCCCATCAAGCGAATTAAAGCGCTTAGGCCCCATACCTTCGTCAGAGAAGTATAAGCCACCATCTGTTAATACACCATCTACATCAAGAATAATCAGTTTGATGTTTTTGGCTTGTTGGTTTAATTTATCAAGTAATTGCATGTAGTTTATTCCACTTAAAATAAGGCCCAGGATCTGTTTTTCTTATCGGAGAAATATCGCTATGACCTTTGATGGCATTTATTGGATAATGAGACTTTAATAAATCTACTACCTTATTTAAGACTTCGTATTGTACCGATTCATACGGTGTATTGTCATCTCCTTGTAACTCAATACCGATAGAAAAATCATTACAATTATGCTTGCCTTTATAGTTTGATTCACCTGCATGCCAAGCGCGCTGATTAAAAGGTACGAATTGAATGATCATGCCATTACGTTTAATCAACAGGTGCGTGGATACTTTCAGGTCTTTAATGGTTTTAAAATAAGGGTGCTGATTGGTATCAAGCTGATTGGTAAAAAAATCTTCAATATGGTTGTTGTTGAATTTGCCAGGCGGTAGTGAAATATTATGAATAACAATCAAAGATATGGCTTGGTTGGGTCTTTTATTAAAGTTTGGCGAGCTGATTTGCTTGGCGCTTTCAAGTCGGTGACTGTTAATCATCGCTCAATTATAACCCTAATTTAACCGATTAAAGTAACGACCTCTGAGCAGCAATCTTGGATTGAGCGGATTGTCAATAAACCCAGAACGCTTGTGCAGGATGTTGTTGCACAACATGCCCTGATTAGCAGTCATAGTATGGCTAAAGTGATATTCAGTGGTCGCGCTTAAATGTGCATCTAAAATGGTAATGGCTTGCTTAACTTTTTGAGCATCTAAAAATTTGATGTTTTTCTTTCTTTGCGTATAGCGCATATAAAGTTGTGAGCTAGGTTCATCAATAAAAAAAATGGCGCCTATGGAGGTTTTACGCCTGACAACGCCGTTCACAACGTGCTCGGGTATACTCATGGCTTGGGTATGAGTAAGCGCCTTAGCAACATCTGGATTAGACTCCCTTAGTTGTAAATACACCATTTGCTGATCAATCCATTGGTTTTCTCCACCACGGCTTGCAGGTGTGACACAAAACAAAGAAAAGGCACGTATGCGCTGCTCTATTGTATTGTAATAACCGTCTGTGTGCCAGCCGATGGCCTTATCAGTGTAGGGAATAAATTCTGCCTGGTCTTTTTTTACGCTTTGGGTAATATGCGCTAAGCCTTGGTCTTGGACGTATAAATGTGGGTCATAATCTATTAATCCAAGCTGTTTATTAATGGCAATAATGGCTTGCGGGTAGTTGTCTTGTTGCTTAATGTTAAACAAGGCAAAATTGTTTTGCTGGCAAAAAAGCTTAATCCTGTCTTTTTCTGAGCGTGTGAGTTCAAAAGGATTACTAATTTCAATTAAACAAGTTTCAATCTTAGTATTAGCATTTGCTAGTTTGTTATCTCGCCAACGTTTGTATTCATCCAAATTGCTAAGAATGGACATAATAATTTTTAGCCGTTAATGCGTTTATCAATCACCCATTGTTGGGTGATTGATAAGATGTTGTTAACCACCCAATAAAGCACCAATCCAGACGGGAACCATAGGAAGAAAATGGTAAATACAAAAGGCAATGCCATCATAATTTTTGCTTGCATTGGGTCAGGTGGCGGCGGGTTTAGTTTTTGTTGAACAAACATCGAAACACCCATGATGAGTGGCAATATGTAGTAAGGGTCTTGGGTTGATAAATCGGTTAAATACCAAAATGGTGCTTGGCGTAATTCAACCATTTCTAATAGTACCCAGTAAAGTGAGATAAATACAGGAATTTGTACCAAGATGGGTAAACAACCAGAGGCAGGGTTGATTTTTTCCTTTTTATATAATTCCATGGTTTTTTGACCCAGTTTTTGTTTGTCATCACCATAGGCCTCTTTAAGCTTTGTCAATCTTGGGGCGAGTTGTCGCATGCCTGCCATTGAGCGGTATGATTTTTCGCTGAGCTTATAAAACGCCAATTTGATTAACAAAGTAAGGACGATAATAGAATAACCCCAGGAGTGAATTATTGAATAAATCCAGCCAAGCAACTCAGATAATGGCTTAGCAATAATAAACAGTACGCCGTAGTCAACAGTTTTGTCTAAGCCCGGCGCAACATTGTTAATTTGTTCTTGCTCTTTAGGTCCGATATAAAGGCTACTGCTTGGTAGCGTGGCTGTTGCACCAGGTGCTATTGCTAGTTCTGGGTTTACAACGGTTAGTAAATACTCACCATTGATAATCTTTGATGAATAAGTATGTGTTTGGTTTGCATCTGGGATTGCAGCTACAAAAAAGTAATGCTCAATCATTGCTATCCAACCGCCTTTGGAGGTGGTTTTTGGCTGGTCGCCAAAGTCTTCAAACTCTATTTTTTCATACACATCTTGGTCATCAAACCTTGCACCACCTGTGTAGGTTGGCATCATCATGTTGGATTGATCAAGCGCATTGCGAACCAGTTGTGTATAACCAGTTATGTTTAATGTATTGTTAGTAGTATTGGTTACTTGGTAATCAATGCCAACCACGTAGCTGTTTTTGTTAAAGTGATATCGCTTGGTGACTTTGATGCCATTCTCACTTTGCCAAGTAAAGGGCACAACCAAACTATTACCATCCATTTGATAGTGGCTATTTTTTGAACTAAATATTGAGTGGTGAGTAGGCATTTGTCCTTGCGGCAATAAACCACTTTGTGCTTGGAATATTTCACCAGTTTTATCACTAAGCAGCTGAAACTTTTGCTCAGAATTAATCTCTATTGGATAATCATTAAGCCATGCATTTTGGATAGTGCCACCCTTGTGGCTAATCTCTAAGGTTAGTAAATCTGTTGTGACCGTTGTAAATGGGCCTTGATTTTTTGCAACAGCATTAGGAAGGTCTAATTCAGCATTACGATTTGTAACACTGGGCACGTCTAAGTTCTGATTTGCTAAGGAATCGTTTGTCGTACTAGCACTTTTAATTTTGGTTTGGCTGATTAAATTACCGTTTGCACCCACTGCATGTGTTACCTCCCACTTGTCCCATAAGAGAAAAATACTTAAAAAAATAGCAGCAATGAGAAAGAATTTTTGGTTGTTCATAAGATTGTTAATTAATTTAAGAGTAGCATTATTTTTTTGGTACGGGATCAAACCCACCATCATGCCATGGATGACACTTACCAATACGTTTTAAACTAAGACCAAGCCCCTTAAAAAAGCCATGCGCTTGGATTGCGTCATAGGAATACTGCGAGCAAGTTGGCTGAAAACGACAATTAGAACCCAATAAGGGGCTAATAAATAGTTGGTAAAATTTAATGGGCATTAAGAGTAAGTAACGCATTAATGAGTGGTTATTTTTTTGAATAAATGTAGCAAGTCATCAGTCATTATAGAGTTTTTAGCGGGCTTTGAATGCCTTGCCATTACTACAAACTCCCAATGATTTAAGTCATTTTGATGTGTTCTAAAGGTTTCGCGTGCCATTCTTTTGGCTCTATTTCTATCAACAGCTAATTTATGAACTTTTTTTGCAATGGCAAGTCCAAGGCGTGGTGTGGGTGTGTCAATTTTTCGTGCGATGATTTGCCAGTATCGCCCTTTGGTCATTTTGCCATGATTAAAAATAGCTTTATAATCAAAGGGTTTTAAAATTCTTAAGTTGTGTGTTAGCCTAAGGGACACTTAAATTAGCTAAGCTGCTAAACGCTTACGCCTTTTTTTTCTACGTGCATTAATCACAGCACGACCTGATTTGGTGCTCATTCTTGATCTGAAACCGTGTGTACGTTTACGTTTGATGACACTCGGTTGAAAGGTTCTCTTTTGCTTCATAATGAATATCTTTATGATAAAATCTCTCAATTTTACCATGACTTAATTCGACAGCCTTATATTTGTTGTCTTGTTAAGGGTTAATATTGCATCGTTTTTTATACCCATATTTAAAAAATGCTACAATACCTAGTTCAATTCACAATCCATTATCAAAGGGCTACCATCAACTTATTAAGCAAGGTTCTAAGCTAACTGACAATATTGAAGATATATTATCCGAGCTACCCAAAGGGCTAGGCTTGTCGGTTTTACTTAAAAAAGAAGCTACTTATGCAAAAAATGTAGATAAAACAGATGCTATGCTATTAAAATGTCTGAGTTATAATGCGGTGACGGTTGATAAGCTGGTTGAAAAAACCAACCTTAGCCCACAGATAATTACCCAAGCGCTTTTATTACTTGAGCTTGAAAACAAGGTGGCTAAAATGACAGGATCAGGCTACGTACTAACTAAGTGAGATTTTTATGACAAATAACATTCTTGATGTTCTAACTTATATGTTTGATTATCTTTTTGAAGAGGCAGAGCAAGATTCTACCCATGAAATTGATGATACCGAGTTAAGAGCACATCTTTCAGACATTGGATTTGATACAATGCACATTGATAAGGTGCTTAGTTGGCTAGAAAACATCACCACCATTCAAGATGGCAAAATCAAGCCATTCAAGACGACTTATCAAGCCGGTATGCGTATTTATACTGAGTCTGAAAAAATAAAACTCAGCACTAAATCTAGAGGCTTTTTGCTGTTTATGGAAAATATTGGCCAACTAGATGCTAATCAGCGCGAGATGATTATTGATCAAATCATGTCATTGGGCGATGCTAGTATCTCTTTAGAAGATCTTAAATGGGTAGTGATGATGGTATTAGGCAATAGTGTTGATGGCGAAACATCAGCGCAATGGCTAGAATCCATCGTGTTTCTTGATGACAATCACACCATTCAATAATGGCAAAAAATCTTGTTATTGTTGAGTCCCCTGCCAAAGCTAAAACCATTGGAAAGTTTTTAGGTAAGGACTTTAGCGTTAAATCTAGTATTGGTCACATCCGTGACATGCCCAAGAAAAACATGGGCATTGACATTGAAAACAATTTTATCCCCACCTATGAAATTACCACGGATAAGAAAAAAGTAGTCGCTGATTTGCGCAAGGCCGTAAAAGTAGCAGAAAAAGTCTATCTCGCAACGGACGAGGATCGCGAAGGTGAGGCTATTGCTTGGCATTTACTAGAAGCACTCAATTTGCCCAAAGACACCCCAAGAATTGTCTTTCATGAGATTACCAAAAGTGCTATTACTAACGCCATTGTTAAGCCTAGAACGGTTGATTATCAGTTGGTAGATGCTCAACAAGCACGCCGCATTATTGACAGATTGGTAGGTTTTGAAATATCGCCTGTTCTATGGCGCAAGATTTCAGGCGCGCGTTCTGCTGGCAGGGTGCAATCCCCAGTGATGCGCCTCGTGGTCGAAAGAGAGCGAGAAATTAGCCAACATATTACCAATTCTACTTACAAAGTCAAAGCAGAGTTGGTGAGTGAAGGTGGCGAGATGTCTGAGGTTAAACTGAGCAAAGAGTTTGAATCTAAAGAGCAGGCATTAGCCTTTGCTAATGCGCTTTTATCGGCTAATTTAACCGTTGCATCAACTGAGAAAAAACCCTCTAAACGCTCATCAAAGCCCCCCTTTATTACCTCAACCTTGCAACAAGAAGCCTCTCAAAAATTAGGCTTTTCGGTTAAGCAAACCATGACTTTGGCACAAAATTTGTACCGTGAAGGCTCTATTACTTACATGCGAACTGATTCATTCACGCTGTCAGAAATAGCCATTGAGGCAGCCGGTCAAGTCATTGCAAAAGAATTTGGCAGTGACTATCACCACATAAGACGATATAAAACCAAAGATACAGGTGCACAAGAAGCGCATGAGGCAATTCGCCCAACTGATTTAACCAAGCCTAGTATTTTTGGTATTGAAGATCAGGCTGCTAAATTATATAGCCTTATTTACAAACGCACATTGGCTTGCCAAATGAGCGACGCTCAATTACAAAAAACCCAAATAAAAATCAACATTTCAGGGCTTGAGGAAAAATTCCTAGCTAATGGCGAAATATTGACATTTCCAGGGTTTTTAAGAGTTTATGATTATCTATCGTCAGAGGATAAATTATTGCCCGATTTAAACAAAGGCGATATATTGAGTTTGGCTAGTTTTAAAGCCAGAGAGAGCTTTTCAAGAGCTAAACCTCGCTACACTGAAGCTTCGCTAGTGAAAAAAATTGAGGAAATGGGTATCGGTAGGCCTTCAACATTCGCCACTATGGTATCGACAGTGCAAGACAGAAATTACGTCACAAAAGAGACCAGAGAAGGTGTTGAACGTGCGTATCAACTGATTGAAATCAAAGACAACCAGGTCATTCAATCACAGCCAAGCGAAGTAACAGGCGCTGAAAAAAACAAATTGTTCCCAACCAATGTTGCCTATTTACTCACCGATTTTCTAGTCAAATATTTTGACAACATCATTGATTATAAATTCACTGCCAAACTTGAAAGTGATTTTGACACCATTGCCACACAAAATGTCCCGTGGCAAGGCGTAGTTAAGAATTTTTACACCCCTTTTCATCAAAAAATTGAAGACGCTGCTGACATTTCCAGAGAAGAAACCCACGGCATGCGCGAACTCGGCACAGACCCAAAAAGTGGCAAACCTGTTAGCGTGCGTTTCGGCAGATACGGTGCTTTTGCCCAAATCGGCCATAAAGACGACAAAGACAAGCCAGCCTTTGCCTCACTCAGAGGCTCATTAGACATTGAAAGCATTACTCTTGATGAGGCTTTAGAATTATTTAACATGCCTCGCACCGTCGGCGAGACTGATGATTTTGGCACCATTAAAGCCAACTATGGTCGCTTTGGTCCCTATATCCAATATGGCAAGAAATACGTCGCACTCAAGGAAGATACCCCAGAAGAAGTCAGCTTAGAAAAAGCACTAGAACTCATTAAAGCTAAAGAAAAATTCGACGCCGAACGCATCATCAAAGCCTTCGATGACTCCGACATCCAAGTCCTCAACGGCCGTTTTGGCCCCTACATTTGGAACGGCAAGAAAAAAAGCAAAGGTCAAAAAAACATCACCATCAAAAAAGTCTTCGGCGATAAAGCCCCGGCAGACCTAACTCTTGAAGAATGTAAAAAAGCGGTTACTGGAAAACTCAAGCCTAAAGTCAAAAAGAAGACAGTTAAGAAAAAAGTTACCAAAAGGTAGAGTATTTAATTAAAATTAAAAACACTTTGTGTCTTTTAGTTTTTAATTATGAATTATGCCAATCTCTAAAAACACCCTTCAATCTCAAGCCAAGCCATTTTTAAAATGGGCAGGCGGGAAAAGAGGGTTAATAACACAATTATTTGACAAATTTCCCACTGATTTTAATAACTATCATGAGCCATTTTTAGGTGGTGGTGCGGTATTTTTTAAACTTTATTCAAGGGGGATGCTAAAAGGTAAAAAGGCATATCTTTCTGATATAAATTCAGAACTTATTAATGCCTATAGTGTGGTTAAAAGTAGCCCTAAAAAGCTAATAACTGAATTAGAATATTATAAGAACAGCCATAATAAAGAGTTTTATTATCAAACTAGAGAACTAGATAGGCGGGATATTTTTAAAACACTGACAGAATTAGTGAGAGCTGCACGATTTATTTACCTTAATAAGACTTATTTTAACGGACTTTACCGTGTCAACTCAAAAGGTTATTTTAATACGCGCCAATAGCCAATAGGCAGTTATAAAAATCCAAATATTGCCGATAAAGAAGTAATTTTAAATGCCCGTGAGGCATTGCAAAATGCCGTTATTACTAACCAATCGTTTGATAAGACAATAGACAACGCAAATTCAAATGATTTTGTTTACCTTGATCCGCCTTACTATCCACTGACTGAAACTGTCAGTTTTACTGCTTACGATAAAAATGCTTTTTTAGACGAAAAACAAAAACAGTTGTTTGATATGTTTAAAAAACTACATCAAAAAAAATGTACAGTTTCAAAGCACCAACAGAAAAGAACCCTAAAAGAGAAACAATAACCCCAAGACGACATGACAGTGTGTATTTAGAATTACAAGCCATTAATCAGCAAAATCAAGAATACTCTGTTTTAATGGGTGAGGCTGTAGAGAAAATTTACAATTGTGAAGGTCCTAGCAAAATTTTAAAAGATGGGAAATTTGCACTATTAAAAAATTGCTACATTGGCAGCGTTGAATATGAAACATTATTAAAGACTATAAAATGGCTATTTATAGAGCAAGACATAACTTATTGGAGTTTTTCTGGAAGGGCGATGTTTAAAAATAAGATAGATGAAAATGTACGATTTTAATGATTTAAAAACTACATTCCAAGACTCAATATTTACATGGAGTTATTTCACAGACTTTAGCAAGGTCAAATTAAATGTTGCAAAAGTCGATGTGGAACTTAATATTTTAAATAGTTTGATTGGGAAAGACGATATAGAAAGTGAGTTTATATCATTGATAAAACAATATCCAAATATCAGGAAGGCATTACCGCTTTTAATCGCTACTAGAAAAAATAAGCTTCAAGATACACCGATTGTTTCAGATGTGGATGAATTAATCTCTGAGAATAAGTCGTATATTTTCTATAACGCTATTGATGAAAAAATTAAAAAAGAGTTGTTGATCTTTTTTAATGAAAGCGGTTTAAAAGAAATTTTTATAAATAAACACGTTAAAAATTTAGTAGATTATTGTTTTGGTGTAGAGGTTGGTTTTGATACCAATGCAAGGAAGGGTAGAACGGGCAAATTAATGGAGGGTATTGTATCTCAATATTTGCAAGATTTTTGTAGTGAAAATAACAATTTTAGCTACATAGAACAAGCAACACAAGCAAGCATTAAAGCAATGTTTGATTATGAAATTAGAATTGATAAAAATAATCGTCGATTTGATTTTGCCTTATATAATGAACAGAATAGAAAATTATATCTAATTGAAGTCAATTATTATGGCGGCGGATCTAAATTAAAAGCAACTGCGGGTGAATATCAAGCATTGAATGATTTTGTTAAATCACAAGGTTTAAATTTTAATTGGATTACTGATGGTAGGGGGTGGTTGACAGCGCTCAACCCTTTGGAAGAAACTTTTAATCACAATGACCATGTTATCAATTTAAATATGTTGTATTTAATTTTATATCTTTTGTATATTATTTTATTTACAATAATAAAAATTAGGTTATAATCATGTTTGAGAAAGATATTAAGATTGAATTGATAAAAAGAGACGTGAAACCTAGTGAAGTTTATAAGGCGTTAGGACTTGAAAGGGCGCATTTTTATCAAGCAATCAAAAGCTATAATCTAAATAACAAGACTTTAAAAAAGATTTTGGATTATTTAGAGTTAGAAGTATCTGCTACTTTGAAACATAGAGACTACTTGAACGATGCCAAAAATAAAAAAACTTAATCCTGAGGGTTTTGAACAAGAATGTGCCACAGTATGGAGTTTTCCTCGGCGTGGGAATTGGGCAACCCATAAAAGCACATATAGGGGGAATTGGGCGCCAGAAGTTGTTAGAAATTTAATTTTAAGGTATTCAAAACAAGGTGATTATTTACTTGACCCTATGATTGGTGGTGGCACAACTGCTATAGAGTGCAAACTATTAAATAGGAATTTATTGGCGTTAGATATAAATCCAAACGCAATCCAAATTACAGAAACTGCGCTTGATTTTGAGAGTGAATTTAATCCAACTATAAAAATAAGAATTAACGATAGTAGGGATTTGTCCATATATTCATAATTTTGATGTGTTTTGTGATGAGATGGAAAAAGCTGCAAAAGAATTTTATCGGGTGTTGAAGCGTGGTAAATACTGTGCTATTTTAGTTGGGATACTAGGCGTAATAAAATGTGCCAGCCTTTGGCGTTTAAGGTCATGCAAAGATTTTTTAATGCGGGGTTTGAATTAAAAGAAGATATTATCAAACATCAGCATAATTGCAAGGCAACTAGCTTTTGGGTTAATAAAAGTAAAGATTATAATTTTTTGTTAATTAAACATGAGCATTTGTTTGTATTTAAGAAAGTATGATGGTTTTGAAAAATAATTAAAAGGAGTGTGTTATGTATGATTATCAAATTGTTTGTTTGAATGGTGCTAGTAGAACGAAAGATAAAGAAACCACAGACGCAACAGCAGTTCACCCCACAAGCAAGGCGTGTGGAAGTTTTTATCGAGAAATTTTGCCAAGAAAATAGTGTAGTGTGTTTAGGCGGTGTTGCATTTGGTAAAGGCTTGTTGAGAAATTTAACTTATGCATTAGAAGAAAATAATTTTAAAGAAAATTGGACATTCTTTAGCGATACATATACTGATCAATTAGAGTCCATGACATGCTGAATTAAAAAACACCATACAATTAAAGTCTTTACGTATTTTGACCAAGATTGAGCATAAAGATGTTGATGCGAATGTGCGGTAAAATGCTAGATTTTTACAACTAAAAGATTATGTTATTGTTAAGTGAAGTGATTATTGCCAATCCTCAAGTGGAGAATTTTGAGGCGTTGGTTGTGGTTTTGAAACAGGTGTCTAAGGGATCTGATGAGCGGTTTTTTAGGATGGATGTGAAGCCTGATTATGTGGATGTGCCTGATAATTGGGAGGACCGCTTAGAAGCGGCCTTTTATTAGGAGATAGCTGATGGGAAAATACTTAAATAAAGAGCAGATTTTTGATGCTGAGGGTGGTGAGGATTTATATGCCAATGAAGAGCAGCTTCAGTCCAGGCTAGATTATTTTGAAAAACAAATCCAAGCGCAAACTGAGGATACGCCTGCTGAGGAACAAATTAAGAATTTATTAGAGATTGGCAGGATTCAAGTTGAGCGTTATAAGGGTTCAGATGCTTGGGAAAAGGCCTTTAGTGCTTTTGATATCGCGAGAGATAATGAGCTTTGGGAATTGGCAGTTGAGGCCTGTGATGTGATGTTTTTATCCGAAGGGCCAGATGCTTTGAAGGCATTAGGTCATGCGTTGTGGTTAGGCGTGACTTTTCCAATTGACCCAGAATTGACTGTTGCAATGCTACAACATTTGGTTGAGGAGTTGCCAAAAGAGGCAGATACTCGTGCCATTGCTGCTGCAACGGCGCATTATATTACTTCTATGCGCTGTGGTGTGGATGATGATTTAACTTTTTTCGCCTCACAAATGATGGCATCTGTTGCGGATGAGCATTCGCATGTGACTGATCAGTCAACGTTTGATTTATGGCGTAAAACCTTACAACTAGACAAGCCAGAAGTGTTTTTGAAAAAACTTTCAGGCGCTGTTGATCAGTTAGTGGCTGATGATTGGTGGGTTGATAGAGATAAGATTAAAGCAAAATTAGACGCTGAAGGTAAGTAATGAAAATTAAGGTTTGTGGATTCACCAATGCAGATAATGCTAATCAAGCTGCCATGCTTGGTATTGATGCAATTGGCTTGGTGTTTTATGGCAAATCCCCGCGTTGTGTTGATATAGAGACTGCGATTGATATTGTCAGTGCATTGCCACCCTTTGTGAATCGTGTGGGCTTGTTTGTAAATGCGGACGCTCACTTTATTGACGAGGTATTGTGTGAAGTGCCACTGGATACTTTGCAATTTCATGGCGATGAGACAGCGCATGAGTGCGTCCAATATGCCATGCCGTTTATTAAGGCGTTGCGTGTGAATGTGCAGACTAATATCACCAAAATGGCAGATGAGTATCATCAGGCTAGTGGTTTGTTATTGGATGCGTTTAACAAAGATATTTATGGCGGTACAGGTGAGAATTTTGATTGGCACTTGGCTAAGGTTGATATTAATTTGCCTATTATTTTAGCGGGCGGGCTTAACCCTAATACGGTGGCTGATGCTATTAACCAAGTGCACCCTTATGCAGTTGATGTGTCAAGTGGTGTTGAAAGTGCAAAAGGTATTAAAGATATTAACAAGATTAAACAATTTTTAGCTAATATGAGATAATAGATTTATTTCACTTTTCCTTAAAAAGTAAAATATAGATTTATTTATTACACTTTTTGTACTAAATATTAAGCATGAAGATATCAAAATTTAAGGCGGGCGTCTTTCAATCTAAAAATAATGGAAAACATCATGAGTATCAATGCTTTTTGCCAAACGGCATCAATCACACATTTGAAGTTGGCAATAATAATTTACAAGTACAGTTAGAAAAATCTATCCATTTGTTAGGTGAATTGAATGCTATGACAAGATTGGTGCCGAATATTGATTTGTTTATCATGAGTTTTATAAGTAATGAGGCAACTTTATCTAGCAAAATAGAAGGCACACAAACTGAAATTGAGGATTCATTTAAAAAAGAGGAGGGCATTAAAATAGAGCAAAGAGATGATTGGCTCGAAGTCACTCTTTATATAAACGCAGTGCGAAGTGCCATTAATAATCTAAATAAACTACCAATTTGCATGCGTTTAATTCAACAGGCACATGCAACACTACTATCATCAGGAAGGGGCAAGCAAAAACTATCAGGAGAGTTTCGTACTTCACAAAATTGGATTGGTGGAAGTAGTATTCAGAATGCTGATTTTATTCCACCGCATCAAGACGATGTATATGAACTGATGTCAGATTTAGAAAAATTTCTAAATAATAAAATCGCCATTCCAAAAATAATAAAAATTGCTATTATTCATTATCAATTTGAGACCATTCATCCTTTTTGTGATGGTAATGGTAGAATTGGTAGAATGCTAATACCACTATATTTAGTTGATAAAAAACTCTTATCAAAGCCCTTGCTTTATATGTCAGCATTTTTTGAAGCTAATAAGGATGAATACTATCAAAGGCTGATGCAAGTTAGAATGAAGGATGACTTGTTGGGCTGGTTATTATTTTTCCTTAAGGGTGTGGAAATAACGACCAAACATAGTGTTGGCGTTTTAATAGAAACTTTAGAGCCTAAGGAAAGCCTGAGTGAAAAAATTCAAGAAAAAACTGGCTCCTAGGTCGGTCAATAATATAAAAATGTTTGAAAAATTATTTGAAACCCCATTTGTCAGGGTGGAAGATGTTAAGATAGAGTTATCAGTGTCTGCAACAACTGCTAAAAATATCGTTGATGATTTGGTTAGAGTTGATGTTTTAAATGAGTTAACGGGCAACAAGCGTAATCGTCTTTTCGCTTTTAAGTCCTATTTACAATTATTAAAAAAACCATTCCCAAAATATGAGTAATTACAATTTACCAGACGATAAAGGTCATTTTGAGCAATATGGTGGTGTTTTCATTGCAGAAACACTCATGACAGCCGTTACTGAACTCAAAGATGCTTATGCTAAATATAAAGATGATAAGGATTTTATTCATGAGTTTGAGCAGGATTTAAAGCATTATGTAGGTCGTGAAACGCCACTTTACCATGCACAAAATTTAAGTAAGAAGCTAGGTGGTGCCCAGATTTATCTTAAACGTGAAGATTTAAATCATACGGGTGCACATAAAATTAACAACACCATTGGTCAAGCGCTACTTGCTAAGCGCATGGGTAAAACACGCATCATTGCTGAAACAGGTGCTGGTCAGCATGGCGTGGCAACGGCAACGGTTGCAGCACGTTTGAGGCTAGAATGTGTAGTTTATATGGGCGAGGTGGATGTGGCTCGCCAAGCACTCAATGTGTTTCGCATGAAATTGTTAGGTGCCACGGTTATTCCAGTTACTTCAGGCTCAAAAACACTCAAAGACTCACTTAATGAAGCGATGCGCGATTGGGTGACAAATATTGATGATACCTTTTATATTATTGGTACAGTCGCAGGCCCGCACCCTTACCCAATGATGGTGCGAGATTTTCAAAGCATTATTGGCAAAGAAGCAAAAGCACAATTTAACACGCAAGTGGGTGGCTTGCCTGATGCTTTAGTGGCTTGTGTGGGTGGCGGTTCAAATGCAATTGGTTTGTTCCATGCATTTATTGATGACGCCTCAGTTGAAATTTATGGTGTTGAGGCGGCAGGATATGGCTTAGAAAAAGGTCCAACTGCACATGCTGCCCCACTTTGTGCAGGCAGTGTGGGTGTTTTACACGGTAATCGCACTTATTTAATGGAAGATGAAAACGGGCAAATTATTGAGGGGCATTCAATTTCAGCAGGTCTGGATTATCCTGGTGTTGGCCCAGAACATGCCTATTTAAAAGACAGTGGTCGTGTGCAATACGTGGCAATTACTGATGAAGAGGCATTAGAGGCATTCCATACGCTCACCAAAATTGAAGGCATTTTGCCGGCACTAGAATCTTCTCACGCTGTGGCTTATGGCATTAAGCTTGCAAAAGAATTAGGCAAAGATAAACATATCATTATTAACCTTTCAGGTCGTGGTGATAAAGATATCCATACCATTGCACAAATTGAAGGCATTGAGTTTTAATGAATAGGACTCAAAAAACTCAGAATGTACCCTCTAAGCAGATTGTTTTGATAGCATTAATTTATATCTTTTTTTCAAATACTATACCATTTGTTAAGGATATTATAGAGGGTGATAGCCTTATGCACTTGCTACACGAAGGTATTATTGCTTTTTTGTGTATTATTGCAATCTATATTGTTTTGGCATGAAATTGTGATTAATAGCCGTTACACGCAGGATTTGCAACAGGATTTGCAACAAGCAAACAAGGATAAAAAAACCTATTCCAAACAAATTAAAATTTTTAAGAATGAGTTATTTAAAGTTCTAGAAATTCAATTTAAAGAGTGGTCTTTAAGTAAATCTGAACAAGAGGTGGCATTGTTGTTGTTGTTAAAAGGCTTAAGCCTCGAAGAAATTAGCCAAATAAGAGGCACTAAGGAAAAAACAATACGCCAACAACAAGCCTCGACTATTTATCAAAAATCTAATTTAAAAGGTCGACACGAACTATCAGCCTATTTTGCAGTGAAAAGTCTGTTCTAATCATCATGTTGTAATTGCCAATAAAAATTAGCATTAGGTATGCGGATCTGATCGTCATCATAATTACCTTTTGAGGCTTGTTTATGGCATGCTTCACAGCTTGAGAGCGTCCCTACTTTTTGGCTGGGCAATCAATTTTTTGGGTATATCGCTATGCTTTCTACGCATGTAAGGTGTTTTTAATATGCTCAATGGTACATCATCATATGATAGGGACTTCATGATTTTACGTGAACGCTTAAATGGTGCATTCAGCTGCGTTAGTAATCATATAGTTAGGTAGTTGTTTTCTTACCTGCTGTTCATCAAATACGATATCTTCACCAAAGTGGTCTTGTAATGATGAGTTACCCATCATTTTCTGCCAAGATCTGGCTGGCAATAACCCAGGGTGATAAGGAAAGTGACAAGCGCCACATTCTTCTAAATACAATGAATTCTTAACTGGAGCAACAACATCTAGCTCTTTGCCAAAAAAGTTACTAAAAATATTATCTGCTTGGCTATAAAGTGAATAAAAAGATATGGCGAATAATGACGTAATTGCTAAGTATTTTTTAAACATAATTTTCTCCTTAGTTTTTTCTAATAAATTCTATAAAATTAACTTTTTCTACTGCTGTGCACACTCCTTTATAGGTAAATTTGCAGTTTCTCTTTAACCACTTGTTTATTTTTTTGATGTTAGTTAATCTTTTTTTGGTTGATTTTTGGTGACATGGGTTTAATTAATTTTTTTAGTTCTTACATGCGCGCCATTTTTTTTTAAGATTGTTAGTATGGCAACTTGTACAGCTTTTATTGGAAATTAATTCTTGTTTCCAAAGTTGCTCTCCTTGAGTTGTATCTATCATTGTAATATCAACGCCCCATGAGCGATACAATTGGTTGAAATCTATTGTTTCAGAGTGGACATTAAAGGCGTATAAAGGCAGCATAATCATGTATTTATATAGTTTCATTATTGGCTTTTTTGTTAAAAACTGTAGTTTCTCCAGTAATCATCATCATTGGAAGGTTTGCTTTATAAATATAACTTGAGTAAAGAACGCCAACAATGTGAAAACTAATTGCAATCAACATGGTGTATGACAAAACAAGGTGTATTTCTTTTGCAATAAAGGCTTGTGGGTCATTAAAATAAGTAACAAACGACAAAAATATACTATTAAATTCAAATAGACCTTGTATTAATAAGCCGCTTATAACTATAGCGACAAGCATAGTCATCATTATTAAAATCATTATGCTGCCAGCAGGATTGTGTATTTTGAACTCTATTGGTGTTGAACTAGACAGTTTAAGTAAGTAATTGAGTATTGATTTTGGGCTATGCAAGTAATTACCCCATAAGGCATTTTTATCACCCATAAAGCCCCAAATAATTCTTGTTAGTACAAAGCTGGTTAATAAATAGAATAGCCTGAGATAATATGTATTGCATCACCTCCATTATTGTTATTACCTGTCATAAAAAGAGTAATAAATAAAACAACTAGGAACCAATGAAAAATTCTAGTCATAATATTGATGTTAGTGTTATTGGAATGCATCATTCTTTCATGTTGTTGTCAAGCTTGAATAAATAATAACCATATTAAATATGGTTATATATTGGGCAAAGGTCTTGTTGTAGAGGTTTTTATACATACGTCTAATAAAAGACGAGCTACTTTAAGAGTACTATTATTTCAAATCAGAGTTTTATTTGGGGCTGTGTTGGTTTTTTTCTTAGCCACCACAATAGCACCGATAGTTGGAGTAATAATAGTGGAATGGTTGATAATAGTACAACTTCCCAGCCAAAATTAAACACAAACCAACCTACTGATAATGAGGCCATGGCTTGCATACCAAAAATTAGAAAGTCATTGATGGATTGTACTTTAAATTTTTCATCCTCGTGATAAGCGCGTGGTAATAAACTGGTGCCGCCGATAAATAAAAAGTTCCAGCCAAGTCCTAAGAGGATTAATGCCATCCAGTAATTATTTAGACTGTGGCCAGTATAGCCAATTACAATACAAACCAGGTATAGCATGATGCCAATTATCATCATTTTGTTAAGCCCAAATAGTTTGACAATAATTGGCGCAAATAAAGACGGCAGAAACATGGCAATAACGTGAGATTGGATAACAAATTTAGTTTGTGTTAATGAAAAGCCATCAATAACATGCATACTCACTGGTGTGGCAGTCATGATATAACTCATAATAACGTAACCTACTGCAGCACTGGACATGGCAACGATAAATACAGGTTGTTTGATGATATTTTTTAAACTTCTGCCTGATTGCTTTTGTTTGGCTTTAGGTGCGTGGTTTGGTTGATAAAACCACAGCAATAAGAACGCAAGTACAAAACAGATGCTGAGTAGTAAAAATGAGCCAACAAAGGTGGTATCAAACCAATCCTTTCCTAGAATTGCAAGTTCTGGTCCTAAAAAAGCAGAAACCAAACCGCCAATAAGCACGGCCGAGGTTGCTGTTGCACTGAGATTTTCATCAACACTTTCAATGGCAGCAAATCTAAACTGATTCATGGTTGCTGTGGTGGCACCAAACAGGAAAGTGGACAGACAAAACAAATAAAATGATTCTATTTGTAAGGCAGTGATGGCAAGTGCAATGACAGCAATTGTATAGATACAAATACCCAAAAAAGTACGTCTTCTGCCAATTTTAGACATCATGTAGACAACAGGAATGATGCTAGCAGCAGTACCTAGCACAATCATTGCTACTGGCAAGGTTGATAAACTGGCATAGGGCGCTAAAGATTGACCAATAATACCACCTAGAAAAATAACAAAAACGCCTAGGGACATAAACAGCAACAAACTAATTGTTAACAACCAGACATTACGAGGTAGTGAGTGCATTTATTTTTTAGTCGGGCGTTGCCAATTTTTTAGGCTAGTTTGCTTGGTACGACTTAAACTTAATTGATTGTCAGGTACTATTTTGGTGATGGTAGAGCCTGCACCAATTGTGGCATTTTTACCAATTTTGATGGGTGCAACTAGTTGAGAATCAGAACCAATGAATGCGCCATCGCCAATGACGGTTTGATGTTTGTTAACACCATCATAATTACAAGTGATGACACCAGCACCAATGTTGACGCTCTTGCCGATAATGGCATCGCCCACATAACTTAAATGAGAAACTTTGGTGTTTTCACCAATGGTGGACTTTTTAATTTCAACAAAATTACCAATTTTGGCATGGGTTTTGATGTGAGTTTGTGGGCGAATGCGTGCAAATGGACCAATAGTAGCACCCTCTTCAATAACGCAATCTTCAATAACGCAATTTGACAAGATTGACACATAATTGCCGATTTTAGTGTTTTTTATAATACAATTCGGTGCAATTGTAGTGTTGCATCCTAATGATACCTTACCTTCAATGAGTGTGTTAATGTCAATCTCGCAATCTTGCCCAAAGGTGAATGCGCCTCGGCAATCAAATCTATTTGGGTCTTTTAAGCCAAGTCCTTGTTGCATAAATTGTGTTGCTTGATTTTTTTGGAAAATACGTTCTAATTCTGCTAGTTGTACTTTGTCATTCACACCCGCTACCTCAAATTGATTTTTGCTAATGATGGATGAAACAGTTTGCCCATCAGCGACTGCACAAGCAATAATATCGGTTAAATAAAGCTCTCCTTGGGCATTGCTTGAGTTGATTTTGCTTAAATATTGTTTTAATAGTTGCGAGTGAACAGCCATAATGCCTGTATTCACTTCATTAATATTTAGTTGTGCATTATTTGCATCTTTTTGTTCAATAATGGCTTGTATTTGCTCGCCTTTGCGAATGATGCGCCCATAGCCAGTTGGGTTATCTAAAATCACAGACAACAAAGAAAGGCCACTTTGCTGTGCTTGGTGAATTAAATCAGCCAGTGTGGCTTTTTTAATCAGCGGCACATCGCCATATAATATGAGTGAGATTGAATTGTCCTCAATATGTGGCATTGCTTGTGCTACGGCGTGTCCAGCGCCTAATTGTTCGGTTTGTTTTACCCAGTTGATATTGGAGTCGTTAATTTGTTGTTGTACTTGTTTGCCTTCAAAGCCATAAACCACATGAATTTTATCGCACAAAGGTTTGGCTTGAGATAAAACATGCCCCAATAAGGTGTTATTTGATAAGATTTGCAAGACTTTTGGCCTGGATGAGTGCATGCGTGAGCCTTTGCCTGCGGCTAAAATAATAGCGTGAATATCACTCATAAGAATAGTCTAAAAGTCCTCTACAATTGGGTTTTGATCAAGATAAGACTGGGTAATGCCAGGTACAATAAAACTAATAATGCCAATCACTTGCCCATTTTTTCGATCTACGCTGTAGGTTGCGGCGCGCATTTGCATGGGCGCATTTTTAAAAATATCAGCAAAGTTGCGCGATTTACGCGATTGGGTAATAAAATCTTCTTTACTGATGAACGTGTATTTAATATTGTGTTTTTGATAGGCTTCATTTTCAAAATCAGCGATTATTTTAGTAAATTCACGCTTATTAAAAGTGTTGGCACTAATTTGGATAATGTCTAATTTGTTATTACCTTGTTCAATTAAGACTAAATCAAACTGTGTTTTTAGCGCATAGAATATTTTCTTAATTTTGCTGACATCTGTTAGTGGCATTATTAGCACAATGGAGACGAGTCTGTCGTTTAAGAACCGAAAAGCAATTTCAGCTTCCTCACCCGCTAATGAATGTTTTTGCATGCACAGTGTGCCTTTTTCGTATTTGGCAGAGCAATCTTCTAATGGGTGTACCTTTTGTAAATATACTTTTGGTGTGCCAATTAGGTATTGTTTATAAAGGCGAATTGGCGATTCAGAGATACTCTGGGCGCTCACTAATAACAAACCAAGTAGTGTGACAAGTTTTATGGAAAATTTATTCACAATGATAGGTGCAACATGTGATTTATACGTCTGAAAAGTGCAGAATATAAATGTTTGTTTAAAAAGCAAGAGGCGTGACTAGTCATTATTAAAAAATCGTTGTTTTTATGTGTTGCACAATAGGTATTGTTTATAAAGGCGAATTGGCGATTCAGAGATACTCTGGGCGCTCACTAATAACAAACCAAGTAGTGTGACAAGTTTTATGGAAAATTTATTCACAATGATAGGTGCAACATGTGATTTATACGTCTGAAAAGTGCAGAATATAAATGTTTGTTTAAAAAGCAAGAGGCGTGACTAGTCATTATTAAAAAATCGTTGTTTTTATGTGTTGCATAAATTGTATCAAGTTAATAAGTAGTCTGGGTTGATATTGTAAACGCTTAGAGGCATAAATACAATAAAATCAACCACTATGAGCAATGCCTGTTATCACTGTGGATTAGAAGTGACGAGTCATAATAAAGTCCAAGCATCGATTGAAGGTGAGTACAAAGACTTTTGTTGTGTTGGTTGTGCAAGCGTGTGTCAAACCATTTATTTGAGTGGGTTGGGTTCTTTTTATCATCAACAAACCAATTCATTGCTGCCTGCTGTTGATTTGGAATATCCAATAGAATTTTATGATGCAGATGCTTTTCAGCAGCCTTTTTTAGAGCCTGCTGATGAGGGGGCTAAAACCATCACCCTAATTAGCGATACCATTCATTGTGCTGCTTGTGTGTGGCTGATTGAAAGAGCAATTGGCGCACTTGATGGGGTTGTTTGGGTGCGAGTCAGTTTGACTGATAAGCGCATTCGTCTTAGTTGGACTGATGCTGATATTCAACTGTCTGTCATTATGAAAAGATTAGCAGATCTTGGATATGCAGCCATGCCGTACGAGCAGAATATGGCTGAGTTTATTGCCAATAAAGCCAATAAAGCCATGCTTTATCGTATTAGTTTTAGCGCATTTACAATGATGAATTTATTATGGATTTCAGTTGCCATGTACACAGGTGCAGCAGATGGGGAATATCATCATTATTTTCAGTGGCTGGGTTTTGCATTGGCCACGCCTACTTTATTTTATGCGGGCATGCCGTTTCTTAAAAATGCTTATTTTGGGCTTAAAAACCGTTTTATGAATATGGATGTGTCGATTAGTATTGGCGCATTGAGTACGTATTTTTATTCTGTGTATGTGCTATTGGGGTTGTCTACTAAAAATGAGGTGTATTTTGATACGGTGGTTAATTTTATCTTTGTGATTTTAATTGGTCGTTATCTTGAAAGCTCAGCCAAAAAATCCACGCTATCAGCCTCTAGTGCTTTGCAGCAGTTGCAACCTAAAGTTGCCTATGTGGTTAGCAAAGGCGAGGAAAAAATTACACCAGTAGGTGCGATTAAAATAGGTGGGACTGTGTTGATTAGGCCTGCAGAACGTTTAGCAGTGGACGGTATTGTTTTATCAGGCGATAGTGAAGTGGATGAATCGCTATTAACAGGAGAGTCTTTATTGGTTAGGAAGCAATCTGGTGATGAGGTATTTGCTGGCTCGGTTAATACCAGTGGTAGTCTTATGATTAAAGTGACAAAAACCTTAAAGAATTCGGCTTTAGGGCAAATTGTTAGCTTAGTTGAGAATACGCAATACAACAAAAACTCAATTATTTGCACACTTGATAAGATTATTCCCTATTTTGTTGGTACGACCATTTTTTTGGCAATAGCGACTTTTATTTATTGGTATCCATATGGTTTTGATTGGGCATTGCTAAGTGCTACCAGCGTGCTGATTATTACTTGTCCTTGTGCATTTGGGTTAGCCACGCCCATGAGTATTGCAGTTGCAAGTGGCGCAGCAATTAAGAAAAAAATACTCATCAAAAACAGTGATGCACTTGAAGTGCTAGACAAAGTAGACTGGGTGGTTTTTGATAAAACTGGCACACTCACCAAAGGCGAATTTAGCATCAGCCATATTGAAGCCTTGATTGATAAAACCAATTTTATCAATATCATGGCTAGCATTGAAAGGCATTCTGAACATCCTTTGGCTAAAGCAATTGTTGGCGCTGATATGGCCAATAGCGCTTTAGAAGTGAGTGGGTTTTATGCTGACCATGGTCAAGGTGTGCGTGGTGTTATTAATCAGCAAAGTTATAAAATTGGTCATTTGTCTTATGTGGATATCAAGCATCAAGTGGATGCTGATTTGTTAAATAAATCCAGGCTATTAGAGCAACAAGGTGCGAGCTGTATTTGGTGTGCTAACAAATCTAGTGTGCTGGGTTTTATTGCTTTAAAAGATCAAATTAAATTAGATGCTACTAAGGTTGTTGATCGGCTTAAATCCATGGGTAAGCAAGTGAGCATATTAAGTGGTGATAGTGAAGTAGTCACCCAAACGGTTGCCTCAAAACTGGGGATTGAACATGTAATTGCGCATGCTTTGCCAAAAGATAAGGCTGATTATATAAAACAATTACAGCAAAACCATACAGTGCTTATGGTGGGCGATGGTGTGAATGATGCACCTGCCTTGGTGCAAGCTGATACCAGTATTGCGATTGGCTCAGGCAGTGATGTGTCGGTTAATAGTGCAGATTTGGTTATTTTAAAATCCACGCTTAGTCCAATTATTGAGCTGATTAATTTAGCAAAGCATACCAACAGCACCATTAAACAAAATATCACTTTTGCGCTACTATACAATGCTTTTATGGTGCCACTGGCGATGATGGCAAAGGTTACACCACTATTTGCAGCCATTGTTATGCCGATTAGTTCATTAATTGTGATTGGCAATGCTGCGCGTCTAAGAAACAAGTAAAAACAGCATACGCATAAGTATCAAATAGTATATAATTTATCCTCTTTTACGATTTTATAATAAATCCAGATAACATGAAAACAGGTATTCATCCTAATTACAATGACGTTAAAGTAGTTTGCTCATGTGGCAATACCTTTGAAACACGCTCAACCGTTGACAAAGAAGAATTGCACTTAGATGTATGTTCTAGTTGCCATCCTTTTTATACAGGCAAACAAAAGATTATGGACAGTGCTGGTCGTGTTGAGAGGTTTAAATCACGTTATGCCAATTTTAAGAGGTAAGGGTACAAAATTCAATAAAAAAAGCCACTTTAGCGTTAGCGGCTTTTTTATGCCTGATTGGTAAAGATATACGAACAAAATCATTATAATTATAATGATTACTTTTTATATTAAAAGCCCATGTCATTTAATTATATTAATGCCTTATTGAAAAAACCCACCTCACGCACACCTATTTGGGTGATGCGCCAAGCAGGTCGTTATTTACCAGAATATCGAGCAACGCGTGCAAAAGCAGGTGATTTCTTAACCCTGTGTAAATCACCTGAACTGGCATGTGAAGTCACCATGCAGCCCATTAATCGTTTTGATTTAGATGCAGCCATTTTGTTCTCAGATATTTTAACCATTCCTGATGCAATGGATTTGGGCTTGTATTTTTCAGAAGACGAAGGTCCTAAATTTTCAAAACCACTTAATACATTAGCCTCCATTGAGCAATTAAAAAAGCCCGATGTGGGTAATGAGTTGTCTTATGTCACTGACGCCGTATCAGTGATTAAGAAAGATTTAAATAACAAGGTGCCATTAATTGGCTTTACAGGTAGCCCATGGACATTAGCCACGTATATGGTTGAAGGTGGTTCAAGCAAGAACTTTGCCAAAGTTAAAGGGCTGATGTATGAAAACCCCGTACACATGCACCAATTATTAGACAAATTAGTAGACACAATAATTGATTATTTGAATGGTCAAATTCAAGCAGGTGCGGATTCGGTGATGATTTTTGATACTTGGGGTGGTTTGTTGAATAAACAAAGCTATGAAGATTTTTCACTTCAATATATGACCAAAATCGTTAATGGCATCAAGCGTGAATTTAACGGTAAAACCATTCCAGTCACCTTGTTTACTAAAGGTGGTGCCATGTGGCTAGAGCAGATTGCAAACAGTGGTTGTGATGGTGTGGCATTGGACTGGACAGTGGAGTTAAATAATGCACAACAGCGTATTGGCACTAAGGTGGCACTTCAGGGTAATTTAGATCCTTGTGTTTTATACGCATCACCTGAAAAAATACGTAAAGAAGTTAAAAAAATCTTATCACAATTTCAAGGTGATACAGGCCACGTATTTAACCTAGGTCATGGTATCTCTCCTGATGTCAATCCTGAGCACATGAAAGTTCTGGTAGATGCTGTGCATGAATTTAGCAAAAGATAACGCATAATGTCAAGATTAAGTACAATTTTTACCCAACTTACTGTTGGTAAAAAAGCATTTATACCCTTTATCACTGCAGGGGATAACGGGCTTGATAATACCCTTGAATTGATGCAAGTTTTGGTCAAAAATGGTGCAGATGTGATTGAGTTGGGTGTGCCGTTTTCAGATCCGATGGCTGATGGTCCTACCATTGCTAAGTCGTATGAACGAGCGGTGGCAGATGGGGTGAGTTTACGTGACGTGCTAAGTCTAGTTGAAAAGTTTAGACAAGGCAACGATACAACCGCCATTGTGCTAATGGGCTATCTTAATCCGATTGAGGTTTTTGGCTATCAGGCCTTTGCTAATGCTGCTAGTGAAAGCGGTGTTGATGGTGTGTTAGTGGTAGACATGCCACCGGAAGAGGCGCATGATTTAAAGCAAAGCCTTGATGATGTTAACATTGACTTTATCTTTTTGGTTGCACCAACAACAACGGATGAGCGCTTAGTATTTTTAGCCACCATTGCTTCAGGTTTTATTTATTTTGTCGCCCTTAAAGGGGTAACGGGTGCGGGGCATTTGGATGTTGATTTGGTTAAAACGCATCTTTTAAGAATTCGTCAAATGGTTGATTTACCTATTGGGGTGGGTTTTGGTATTAAAGATGCTAAAAGTGCAAAGGCAGTGTCTGAGTATGCAGATGCAGTTATTGTAGGCTCATCACTGGTTGCATTTATTGAACAATATGCAAATGATAGGGATAAAATGTTAGCAAGTGTTGGGCACTTGGCAGATGAAATTTCTACTGCAATTAAATAATTAAAATAAGGGAAAAGCGTATGAGTTGGTTAGAAAAAATCTTACCCTCTATTACCAGTGTAGCAAAGAAAAATATTCCAGAAGGTTTATGGAGTAAGTGCCCTAAGTGTGAAACCACGCTTTATTCAGAAGAGTTAAAGACGTTGAATTATGTTTGTCCTAAGTGTGATTATCACATGCGCCTTACTGCTAGGGCACGTATTGATGGTTTTTTAGACAAGCAGGGGCAAGAAGAAATTGCTGCTGATTTGAACTCAGTTGACCCTTTAAAATTTAAAGACCAAAAAAAATACAAAGACCGTTGTTTACAAGCACAAAAAACCACCCATGAAAAAGATGCACTTGTGGTTAAAACAGGCACGCTTAACGGCATAAAAGTCGTGATTGCCGCTTTTGAATTTAAATTTATGGGCGGCTCTATGGGTTCTGTAGTTGGCGAGAAGTTTGTTCGCGCTGCAAAAATAAGCATTGAAACCAACGCACCACTGATTTGCTTTTCAGCCTCAGGGGGTGCGCGCATGCAAGAAGGTTTGTTCTCACTGATGCAAATGAGCAAAACAGCTTTAATGATTAAGTTGCTGAGTGATAAAAAAGTACCTTTTATTTCGATTTTAACCGACCCAACCATGGGCGGTGTTTCTGCTAGTTTTGCCATGTTAGGCGATGTTCATATTGCTGAGCCAAATGCGTTGATTGGTTTTGCTGGCCCTAGAGTGGTTGAACAAACCGTGCGAGAATCATTACCAGAAGGTTTTCAGCGTAGTGAGTTTTTGTTAGAAAAAGGTGCGATTGATATGATTGTGCACCGGTCTGAGTTGCGCACTCAAGTACATAAGATATTAAGTGCCATGACCTTTAATAATGGCTAAATACAAAATCCTCTACAAGCTTAGCCATGTAAATGGTGCTTTGGTTGATGAGTCTTGGGATGAGCCACTTGAGTTTGAATTGGGGGATGGTCAGCTAGATTCGTGCTTAGAGTCCTGCATTATTGATGCTCAAGTGGGTCAATTGCAAGCCTTTCTTTTAAGTACGTCAGAGGCATTTGGAAATGAAACAGAAGAAGCCTTTCAAATTATGAAGCGTTCAGATTTTCCACAAACCATAGCAATTGAGTTAGATGCCGTTGTTGAGTTTAAAACACCTATAGGGGATTCTTACGTGGGTTGTATTGATAAAATCAAGGGAGATGATATTACCGTTAATTTTAATCACCCACTGGCAGGTAGCGATGTCTCTTTTCAGGTAAAGATCCTTCAAAAACAGTGAAAGTTTTATTGGCAAATCCACGTGGCTTCTGTGCTGGTGTTGACCGTGCAATTGAAATTGTGGAGCGTGCATTAAAATTGCATGGTGCACCTGTCTATGTTCGTCATGAAGTAGTGCATAATAAATTTGTAGTTGATGGGCTAAAGGCTAAAGGTGCTGTTTTTGTTGAAGATATTGCTGGTGTGCCTAATGACCAAGTGGTTATTTTTAGTGCACATGGCGTGTCAATGGCAGTACGTAAGCAGACTCAGGATATAGACGCAACTATTTATGATGCCACTTGTCCTTTGGTGACTAAGGTGCATAAAGAAGTGACCAGGAAACAAAAACAAAATCATCAAGTTATTTTAATTGGCCATAAAGGGCATCCAGAGGTTGAAGGCACGTTAGGGCAGTCTAATGAGGGTGGGCATGTTCAATTAGTGGAAACAATTGAGGATGTTGAACGCTTGAATTTATCAAAAAACACCCCTATTTCTTATACAACACAAACCACATTGTCGATTGACGACACTCAATATATTGTGGATTATTTAAAATCAAAATTTCCCACTATTGATGCACCTAAAAAAGATGATATTTGCTATGCTACACAAAATCGCCAAGATGGCGTTAAAATTTTGATGCAATCTTCTGATGTATTGTTGGTATTAGGTTCTAGCAATTCATCTAATTCAAATCGTCTTAGAGAAACTGCGGAAAAAATGGGCATTCCCGCCTATCTAATTGATAACGCTGATGAAATTGACGAGTTGTGGCTTAAAGGTGTGGACACAATAGGTGTCACCGCAGGCGCTTCAGCACCAGAAGTTTTGGTTCAAGAGGTCATTCATTATTTGCGTGATAAGGGCGTTACTAAAGTTATTGAGGTGAATGGTGCGAAGGAGAATATTCACTTTCCAGTACCAAAAGAATTAAGATAGGATATTTTATTTTTAATAAGCAAGCTAAGTCTGGACAAAGACACTCACCTTTTATTAAAAATAAAATGAAAAAAACAGCATTAATTTGTGGTTCGTACGCTTTTGATAGCATCATGGTGTTTCATGACCATTTTAAAAACCACATTTTGCCCGACAAGGTGCATATGCTCAATGTGTCATTTTTAGTACCAACCATGCGCAAAGAGTTTGGTGGTTGTGCTGGCAACATTGCTTATAATTTGCATTTATTGGGTGCCAATTCAGTGCCAATGGCAACAGTAGGCAGTGATTTCACGCCCTATTTAGCGTGGATGGAAAAGCATCATATGAACACATCATATATCAAAATTCTCAAAGATCAATATACAGGGCAAGCATTTATCACCACTGATATGAGTGATAATCAAATTACTGCTTTTCATCCTGGTGCGATGGATCAATCGCATCAAAATAAGGTATCTGATGCCAGTGCGGTTGATATTGGCATCGTGTCTCCTGATGGACGTGTTGGCATGATTGAGCATGCGACACAATTTAAACAATTAAAAATTCCATTTATTTTTGATCCAGGTCAGGGTATACCAATGTTTTCAGGCGAAGAGTTAGTTAACTTTATTGAGCAAGCTACTTATATAGCAGTCAATGACTATGAATCACAAATGTTACAAGCTAAAACTGGGCTAGACTTGTCAACCATCGCTGCCAAAGTTGATGCTTTGATTATTACCAAAGGTAGCGATGGTTCAGAAATTCATACCGATGGCAAATTAATCAATATTGCCCCTGTTAAGGCAGGTATTGAGCAAGATCCTACAGGTTGTGGTGATGCTTATCGTGCTGGGTTGTTGTATGGCTTAATGCATGATATGGATTGGAAAACGATTGGCCAATTAGCAGGACTATTGGGCGCTATTAAGGTGACGTATCTAGGTACGCAAAACCATGAGTTTGACATGGCTGATATTGAAAATCGCTATCAAGATAGTTATGGTGAATCGTTGTTTTAGTTAAGGCGATAGTTATTTTTTTGTACCTCTAAGGTCACTCTTTTAAAAGTGTCCTGTACTAGTGCTTGGGCTCAATCCTTGGGTGATGTGTTCACCAAATGGGGTGAAGGCTTCTGATTGTCTGAAGAGTTTGAGGTTGCCATCATTGTCTGTAACTGCGGTTATGTTGCCTAGCGCATCAGGTGTGCAGATAGCCTGCTTGGTCTACGGCTTTTTTGCCGTTAACGATTGTTTTATCATAAGTAACAACGACCTCTTACCGTCTGCATACAAATGATGTCTGTGGATGGTGATTTGATTGCTGTGCTCATCTGTGGTTTGAATTAACTCATAGCCTTTGTTAATGTGGTACGTTACCTTACTTGGGTTGGTGCTAGTACTCGTATCATAGTAAGCTTTTTGGATGATGCGGTTGTTGTTAGCGTCATAAGTGATTTCATTGGTTTGGGTGCTGTTTGCTGTTTGTGTCATTAACTTTTTGGTTTTGCTAAAAGCGGTGTATTCAATGTCTCTGGCATTGGTTGTGCGTTTGGTTGCCGTTGGCGTCATAGAAGTATTGATACAGGTTGTTGTTGTCATCCATACGGCTAATGAGTTGATTGGCATCGTTATAGACTATATTGCCAGTGGTGGTTTTATAGCTTAGGTTGTTACTTGTGTTGTAATGACAGTCTTTTTGGGTGTTAAGGCTGTCGTTGCTATAAAACCAGTTTGTGACTCTGTCTTGGGTGTCTATTGATAAGTATAATCCTCATTGGTAATGGCATTGCTCATGGTGCTGACGTTGTTATATTCATCATAAGTATAGTTGATGTCGCTAATGAGTTCAGAGCCTTTGCCGATTTTGATTGAAGTGATGGCACGGTTGTGGGGGGCTAAGTTCAGTTCTGGTTAAAATACCATTGCCATACAGAATACCTTTGGGCTTAGCATTAGCATCAAAGCTCGGTTGACTTGAGTGGTGTCGTTAAGACGGTTGTCAAGAGCAGTTTGTAACTCACTTTAGGCGGTTCTTTGAACTTCTAACTCATTCATAACTTTACCAAGCATATCGGTTTGCTGTTTGGCAAGTTTGGCATAGGTTTCGGTGAGTGTGCAATGCTCTAACCTACTTGGACACATTTCAAGCCGCTTTTTTCAATTCAGCCATCTTTTGAGCAGGTGTTAAATACCCAATCGCTGAATGAATCCTTTTGTAATTATACAAGTAGATATAACCCTCTACATTTTGCACGACTTCACTATGATTTGCAAAACTTTGATAATTTAATCTCTCAGTCTTCAGACTTCTAAAGAAACGCTCCATGACCGCATTATCCCAACAATTACCTCGCCTGCTCATGCTTTGAGTAATGTTGTTCTTGTTGCAATAATCAATAAAAACTTTAGAAGAGTATTGAGTCCCTTGATCAGAGTGAAACATGTGTTTATTTGTATTGGGCTGGTGTCTAGACACAGCATTACTAAGCGCATCCTTTGCCAACTGAGCATTAGGCTGTTTTGACAATGCCCAACCAACAACTTGTCTTGAGCCTAAATCCAACACACTGGCTAAATAACTCCCACCTTGATAGGTTTTGATATAGGTAATATCACCAACCCAATGCGTATTAATTGATTGCTGCTCAAACACACGATTTAATAGGTTTTTTGCCTTTTTAAACATCAATCTAGTATTAGGGTAATAATGACGCTTTCTTGGGCGTATGGCAACTACATTGGCTTTTTTCATTAGCGTTGCAGTTTGGTAAATACCAATGTTATAACCTTGGTTATTCAAAACTACTCGCATTCTGCGTTTGCCATAGGTGTATCCAACTTCAATAGCAGTTTGTTTGATTAATTTAATCATAGCGTTGGTGTTGTTGTTTACTCGCTTATCTTTGACTTGATAGTAATAACTACTGTGAGGAAGTTTGAGTAATGCTCATAATTCTTTAGTATTGTATTGTTGGCAAGCCTTGTTTATCTTGATAATCATATCACTTGGTGATTGTCCACAGCGAACAAGGCTGTTGCCTTTTTTAAGATTTCATTGTCCCTTTGTGCGCGCCAAAGTTGTTTCTCAAGCAGTTGTATTGTTTGTTGTTCAGAAGTCAGCGCTTTGCCTGACTCTGGTGTTTGTCCACCAAGCTCTGCTAGGTATTGTTTTCTCCATCTGCTAACTGCTGAGGAGCAAGCTCCTGATATTATCATGATTTTTTTTATTGGTGTAATTCTCATGCACCATGAGTTTGGCATAATCTAGTGTTCCCCCCTCAAGGGGGTATTGAACAGAATGTTCAACGGTAAAAGTCACTCGTTGTTTTCTTGATTTATATTGTGTCATTACTGACCTCCTTATGGTTTGTATTATAAGGCTATCTTTGTGTCCAATAAAATTAGACTATTGCAGTTTTCATTTTACTGGTGGGCAAGGTGCAAAAACGGGTACTGGTGGTCATCTTCCTGGGTAATAAAAACCAAGGCAAAATATCGCAAGTTCGAGGCATGCTAGAAGGTCAGCCTGCTATTTCTCCACCAACATTTAAAGAACTTTCATCAGCATTGGATTTTAAGCGCTTTGCTGATAGAGTAAGAGAGATAACTGATGTGGTTTTAAGCTTAGTGCCAATCATATTGAACAAGACATTCAATTTGCATTAGATGCAAGTGCTGACTACATTATATTAGATGGCCGTGGTGGTGGCACTGGCGCAGCACCTGAAATATTTAGAGACCATATTAGTGTCCCCACAATTCCTGCACTGGCGCGTGCACGCCATTATCTTGATAAGCAAGGTGCCGGTGGTCGCGTTACTTTAATTATTACGGGCGGGACTACGTGTCCCTATTGATTTTGTTAAGGCTTTGATGGTATTGCACTATTTCTAATAGTGCCATGCAAACAATTGGTTGTGCTGGTGCAAGAATGTGTAATACTAATAATTGCCCGGCAGGTATTGCTACACAAAAACCAGACCTGCGTCAAAAACTCAATATTAAAACAGCCTCAACACAATTGTATAATTTTTTTAATGCCTCTACTGAATTGATGCAAGTTATGGCGCGCGCCTGTAGACATAACGATTTAAGCAAGTTTAACAAAAATGATTTAGCCACTTGGCATCAAAAAATGGCCTTGCTTTCAGGTGTGACTTACTCAGGATTTATGGATATATCAAAAAGATAAAAAAGTGTAGATATTAATATCTAGCAAGTGTGCTGTTGCGCCTATTCTAGGTTATTAGGTGTTAACTGTCCAACTCAACTTTTCTAAGTGTTTGAGCTAGTTTGTCCAATGAAACGTTAATAAGTTTATACGCACCTTCTGCACCGTATAATTTTGCCAGCTCAAGTGATTCATTAATTACGACTTTATAGGGCACTTCTGGGCTAAATTTAAGCTCATAAGTGCCTAGATACAAAATAGCGTGTTCAACAGAGCCCAGTTCATCAGTTTCTCGGCTAATGGTAGGTGCGATAATCTCATCTAGTAAAGATCTGTTTTTAAGGATATTGATGAATAAATTTGAAAAGAAGACTTTTGAGATTTTACCTTGTTTTTGGTTTAAAAATTGTTGTTCAATTTGTAATACTTCGCCACCTGATACTAGATATTGGTATAGCGCTTGTACCACACGTTCACGGGAGCGTTGCTTTGGGGTTTTAAAGGTCATGGTTAGAAAGTTTGAGTGTCTGCTTGTTGCATTAAATAGAGCATTTCAATCATTGCCATGGTTGCTTCTTCGCCTTTATTGCCTTTATAGCCACCCACCCTACCGATGGTTTGTTCCATGTTGTTTGTGGTGAGTACACCAAAAACAGTGGGGATTTCATATTGATAAGAAACATCTGCCACGCCACGAGCGCATTCGTTACAAATAAACTCAAAATGAGGGGTTTCACCATTAATAACTGCACCTAAAGCCACGATACCATCATATAGATTTTTGCCATTTAGTTGCTGGCTTG
Organism: Isorropodon fossajaponicum endosymbiont JTNG4; assembly: GCF_016592615.1. Taxonomy (NCBI): domain Bacteria; kingdom Pseudomonadati; phylum Pseudomonadota; class Gammaproteobacteria; species Isorropodon fossajaponicum symbiont. The sequence goes on along the minus strand of NZ_AP013043.1, from coordinate 1,185,337 downwards.
CTAATTTTTTAGCCAATAGTGGGATTTCAAATGCACCAGGGACATAAAACACATTGACATTATTAGTATTGATGCCATATTTGGCTAAGGTTTCTTGTGCTGCTGATAATAGCTTGTCGCCAATGTCTTGGTAAAAATAACCCACGATAATCGCAACTTTTTTCTTTGCGAGAAAATCGCCATTGTCGTTTTTATCAAATTTAAATTCCATTATTGTTCTTTTATTTGTTGGTGTCTACGTATTCGGTTACTTCTAAACCAAAGCCTTTTAAGCCATAAAGCTTTCTAGGACTGCCTAAAATCCTCATTCGTTTAACACCAAGGTCAGATAAGATTTGCGCACCAACACCATAGGTTTTGATGTCATCATGAGCATTGCCATTAACGTTGTCAATATTTTCTAGAATGCTTTGGTCAGTTTGCATTCTAAGTAGCAACAAAACGCCACTATCTGACTTGGCAATATGCTTTAATGCAACGTTAACACCAAAACTGTTTGACTTTTCTCGTAACACATCCTTAAAAGTATCTTCCATGTGTACACGCACGCACGTATCAGTGTTGCTGCTAATTTCGCCTTTAACCAAAGCTAGGTGCATTTCATTGTGAATACTGTCAAGAAATGAGATGAGTCTAAAAGTGGCAAACTCGGTTTTAAACTCACGCTCGTTAATACGTTCGATGGTTTTTTCATTCTCAACTCGATAGGAGATTAAATCTTCAATCGTGCCTAATTTGATATTGTGTTTTTTGGCAAAGATTTCTAAATCGTCGCGTCGCGCCATTGAGCCGTCCTCATTGAGGATTTCAACAATCACACTGGCTGGTTCAAACCCTGCAAGACGTGCTAAATCGCACCCTGCTTCTGTGTGCCCTGCTCGGATTAAAACCCCACCTGGTTGTGCCATGAGTGGGAAAATATGCCCTGGTTGTACAATATCAGCAGGTTTGGCGTCTTTTGCCACTGCATCAAGTATTGTTTTGGCTCTGTCTGCTGCTGAAATGCCTGTGGTTACCCCTTCTACCGCCTCAATTGAAACGGTAAAGTTAGTACTATTTGCATCGTTATTTTGCGCCACCATGAGTGGTAAATTAAGCTGTTTACAGCGTTCTTGTGTTAAGGTTAGGCAAATCAAACCACGTCCATGAGTCGCCATAAAATTAATATCTTCTTTGGTAGCAGTTGCAGCAGGGATGATTAAATCGCCTTCGTTTTCACGGTCTTCATCATCCATTAGGATAATCATTTTGCCTTGGCTGTAGTCTTTTAAAATTTCTTCAATACTGGATTTCATAACTAATTTTTAATGATGTAATAATTGTTCAAGGTGTCTAGCGATAATATCAACTTCAAGGTTAACCTCACTGTTTATTTTTAATTCGCCCAATGTTGTGGCTTTTAGCGTGTGTGGCACAATGTTAGTATTAAACACGCAATCGTTAATATCATTAACTGTTAAACTCACGCCATTAATACAAACAGAGCCTTTTTTAGCAATGTATTTTATCAAATTCTTAGGTGTATTAATTTTAAAACGTGTCGATTCACCTTCAATAAATCGATCAACAACTTTAGCAATACCATCAACATGACCACTGACCAAATGCCCATCAATACCCTGATTAAGCCTTAGTGCTTTTTCAAAGTTAACTGAATTGCTAACACCTAAGTGATTAAAAATTGTACATCTAAGTGTTTCTTGTGAAATATCAGCCTTAAAATAATCATCACCTATTTCAATAGCGGTTAAACACACGCCATTTACGGCAATACTATCGCCAATTTTAACCTCATTAAAAAACGAGCTTTGCGCCTCAAAGCAAAACGCGCCTGCCTGAATGCTTTTAATCTTGCCAATGGTTTGAATAATACCTGTAAACATTTATTGACTCTCTGCCTGATGAAAACAAAAACTGCTACTTGCGCTAAATAATACTACAGCCCAAGAAAAATATACCCTAAGCATAAACAACAATAGCATGGATAATGCGCCATAAATCAGCTCATAAAAAGGAAAGTAGTTGATATAAATTAATAGTATTGATTTTAAAACCTCTAAAAAAAATGCAGCAATAAAGCCAGATTTAATCGCATTTTTGAACGATACTTTTTCATTGGGAATAAAATAATACAACAAGCTCAGTCCAATGGCCGAAAGAATAATTGGCAAACTTGATATAAAAATACCACCCATTGGTATAAAAACAAATAATTGTGACGCACTCAGGTAAGAACTCACCAGTAAAAACACGGCTAAAAATAAAATACTAACGCCTTTAAGTTTTTGTGCACTCGCAATAAATTGGTGAATGTACTGACTGACCAACTCATAATTTTTAGGCAGTAATTGCTCGAACAAAAACCCTTCTAAAGGCTGCCGTAAGTCAGAGAAATAAGGCGATAAAGAAAACGCACTAAACACCAAAGTTAGCGTTGGTACAATAGCAAACAAAGTTGAAAATGCCAATACGGCTGCCGAATCAAAACCTTTTTTGATTTTAAATGGTTAAAGGCTAGTGCCAGAATATACATTATGTTTTATAGCGATATTCTGGCAAATCCTTTGCCTCAATTCTTGACCCTGTAAACCAGATTGTGTAAAGCCCTCGTTAAAAATCAGACATAATCCTTTAATCTATCCTCATGCAGGATTATAAACTAATTCACTGCTTGTGACCAATTTCTAATTGGCATCGTCCATTTCTTACTGGCTGCTTCAATGGCCAAAAAGACAACTTTAAAAGCAGAATCATCGTGATTAAAAATCTTTCTATTCTTGATAGATTTACGAATCACTGAGTTTAAGGATTCAATGGCATTGGTGGTATAGACTGCCTTTCTAATGGCTTCAGGATAAGCAAATATTGTTGCTACATTATCCCAATGACGTCGCCATGATTTGGCAATGCTTGGGAACTGTTTACCCCACTGGTGTTCAAACTGCAATGCTCTAACCTACTTGGACACATTTCAAGCCGCTTTTTTCAATTCAGCCATCTTTTGAGCAGGTGTTAAATACCCAATCGCTGAATGAATCCTTTTGTAATTATACAAGTAGATATAACCCTCTACATTTTGCACGACTTCACTATGATTTGCAAAACTTTGATAATTTAATCTCTCAGTCTTCAGACTTCTAAAGAAACGCTCCATGACCGCATTATCCCAACAATTACCTCGCCTGCTCATGCTTTGAGTAATGTTGTTCTTGTTGCAATAATCAATAAAAACTTTAGAAGAGTATTGAGTCCCTTGATCAGAGTGAAACATGTGTTTATTTGTATTGGGCTGGTGTCTAGACACAGCATTACTAAGCGCATCCTTTGCCAACTGAGCATTAGGCTGTTTTGACAATGCCCAACCAACAACTTGTCTTGAGCCTAAATCCAACACACTGGCTAAATAACTCCCACCTTGATAGGTTTTGATATAGGTAATATCACCAACCCAATGCGTATTAATTGATTGCTGCTCAAACACACGATTTAATAGGTTTTTTGCCTTTTTAAACATCAATCTAGTATTAGGGTAATAATGACGCTTTCTTGGGCGTATGGCAACTACATTGGCTTTTTTCATTAGCGTTGCAGTTTGGTAAATACCAATGTTATAACCTTGGTTATTCAAAACTACTCGCATTCTGCGTTTGCCATAGGTGTATCCAACTTCAATAGCAGTTTGTTTGATTAATTTAATCATAGCGTTGGTGTTGTTGTTTACTCGCTTATCTTTGACTTGATAGTAATAACTACTGCGAGGAAGTTTGAGTAATGCTCATAATTCTTTAGTATTGTATTGTTGGCAAGCCTTGTTTATCTTGATAATCATATCACTTGGTGATTGTCCACAGCGAACAAGGCTGTTGCCTTTTTTAAGATTTCATTGTCCCTTTGTGCGCGCCAAAGTTGTTTCTCAAGCAGTTGTATTGTTTGTTGTTCAGAAGTCAGCGCTTTGCCTGACTCTGGTGTTTGTCCACCAAGCTCTGCTAGGTATTGTTTTCTCCATCTGCTAACTGCTGAGGAGCAAGCTCCTGATATTATCATGATTTTTTTTATTGGTGTAATTCTCATGCACCATGAGTTTGGCATAATCTAGTGTTCCCCCCTCAAGGGGGTATTGAACAGAATGTTCAACGGTAAAAGTCACTCGTTGTTTTCTTGATTTATATTGTGTCATTACTGACCTCCTTATGGTTTGTATTATAAGGCTATCTTTGTGTCCAATAAAATTAGACTATTGCAATCATACAACTCATATCCTTGCGATAAAGCTTATTAATGTTTATCAGTAATATTGGTTTACTAGTATTTAATTCTGAAGCCTCATACATTGCTGAAATTTCCTCTGCTGTTTTAATGCCAAAATCATTTGAATAATGACCGCCTTGTAAGTTTAACAAATTTTCCATACCAATAAAATCTATAACTGCTGCTTCAACTTTAAATGATACTGTTTCACTCAAACCGTGCCTTAATTGAAATACTTTACTTTATTGTCAGAATTAACAATAGCACATTCCATATGGTCAAATACTCGATTTTCAACACCTTTTCCCACATAAAATATTTCATTATTTCTTGGATCTTGAAGAAAATAAACATAAGATTTTAGTTCTTCAATTACTGCTTGGCTGAACATTGTGTTTTTGAGGTATAGTAATGTGGCAACTATAATAACAGAAAACTAGCGTTACTCAATTGGGTCAATATCCAAATACCAACGCACTTTGTTTTTGAGTTTAAGTGTGTTGATATGTTGATTGAAAGTGGATAGCATTTGGTGGAGTGTTGCTCGGTTGTTGGATTGTAGGTACAAGTTGAAGTAGTAGTAGTCTGATTTCTTTTCAATGGTGTTAGCCACTGGCCCCCAAATTTCTACTGAATCCATTTGTATGCTTTTTAATAAAACGGCTGCTTCACGCAAGAAATCCTCAGCATTTTGTTTGTTTTTTGCATTGGCACATAATAATGCTTGGTGTGAAAAAGGCGGCATCATTGCGCTTAGGCGTTGTTTGAGGAGTTGGCTGGCAAATTGCGTGTAGCGGGACGATAAAACAAAGTTAAAGATTGGATGGTCTGGATAGCGGGTTTGGATAACGACTTCGCCTTTTTCTTTATGCCTGCCTGCGCGACCTGATACTTGAATGAGTAATTGAGCTAAATACTCAGTTGCCCGAAAGTTAAGGGATAAAAATCCAGCATCAATATCCAAAATACCAACCATTGCAAGGTTGGAAAAATCATGCCCTTTGGCTAACATTTGCGTGCCAACAATAATACAAGGTTCGTCAGCGTTAATTTGCTCTAAGTGTTGTGCAAAGGCTTTTTTGCGTCGTGTGGTGTCACGATCAATGCGGATAATAGGGGTATCTGCAAAATGTGAAGACAGTGTTTCTTCTAATCTTTCTGTACCATAGCCTAGCACTTCAAGGCTTTGCTCAGAGCAGTCTGGGCAGGTGTGTTCTGGCACTTTTTCATCGCTACAATGATGGCATTTAAGGCGATTGATATGGCGATGATAAACCATGGTTGAGTCGCAATGGTCGCATTGTGCTTTCCAACCGCACTGTGTGCAATAATAAACAGGTGCATAACCTCGACGGTTAATAAACAACATGACTTGCTTGCCGGCGGATAAATATTGTTTGGTTTTTTCAACCAACATTTTAGATAAGGCGCCATCAGTATTACTACGCATATCAATCAAACTCACCTTTGGCAAGGTGGCATCGCCTGCGCGTTTGGTGAGTGTGATACGTGTAATTTTCTCATCCATCACATTTTTTAACAATTCTAACGAAGGCGTTGCTGTGCCTAAGACCAGTGGGATATTGGCTTGTTTGGCACGGATAAAGCTTAAATCTCTAGCACAATACCGAAAACTTGATTGCTGCTTAAACGAATTGTCATGTTCCTCATCAATAATAATTAAGCCTAAATTTGGCATCGGTGCAAAAATGGCACTTCGTGTGCCAAGTACCACGCCAGCTTCACCGTTTTTAGCCATGAGGTAGGCATCTAGTTTTTGAGTTTCGTTGAGTTGTGAATGAATTGCTACTACACGTGTTTTTAGGCGTGATTCAAAACGGGTGATCATTTGTGGCGTTAGCCCAATTTCTGGCACCAATACCAGTGCTTGTTTTTTTTGGTTAAGCACTGCTTGGGTGATGTGTAAATACACCTCAGTTTTGCCACTGCCAGTCACGCCGTGGAGTAAAAAAGCGTGATATTGATGGGTTGATTTTAAGATTTGTGCGATGGCAATATTTTGCTCATCTGTGGGTTGAAAGTCTGGCTTCTGTGTTTTTTTTGGCAAACCTATAACTTTTTTAATGTTTGCTTCTTTACCTAAACGCAGGTTCTTAGGCAGTGCAGTTGAAATAACTTCACCAATTGGATGGTGGTAATAATTGGCTGACCAAAACAAGAAATCTAAGGTTGGTTTGTCTAAAATTGGTGTCTTATCTAACACCTTTTCAACAGATTTAAGTTTATCAAAATCACTTTTATCCTTAATAGCTAGTACAATACCAATTACTTTTTTACGCACAAAAGGCACTTTAACGCGCGCACCCACAAGCACCTCATCATCACATAGATAGTCAAAAGTTTTATTTAGTGGTACGGGTATGGCAACTTCAACGATTGATGACAAGATAATAGACTTTTGATAAAATAAGCTATTTTATCAATAAATAGCATTAAGCCTGAGATTAAGTATGGTGGTTATTCAAAATAGTATTCATGATTCATCTGTTAATGAGCATGATTTAAGCAGCACTTTGCAAACAGTGATTAAAGAGCTGGGCAAGGGTGAAAGCGAGTTATTGATTCGCTTAGTCAATGAAGCGGAAATACAAAACCTTAATAAAGTTTATCGTCATCAGGATAAACTTACTAATGTATTATCATTCCCAAGTGATTTGCCGATTGAAATTGATGAGACGATTTTAGGGGATGTGGTGATTTGTACACAGGTCGTCTTAAAAGAGTCTATTGAACAACATAAATCTTTTAATCATCACTTAACCCATATGGCAATTCACGGTACGTTGCATTTATTGGGCTATGACCATATTGACACGAAAGATGCGCAGCAAATGGAAAGCCTAGAGATAAAAATCTCAGAAAAAATTGGGATTAATAACCCTTACTAAGCCAGCAAGAAATACTGCCATCCATTTGGAATAAGCAAGATTTATCCCTCTAAGTATTAGATATTTTGCCGATACGTTCAATGGCGCATAATTTATTATCAATATAATACATTTTTAACTGACCCCGCTCCCAGGGCGGGATATTGGCTTCTTGTAAGACTTTTTTTAGTGATTGAGTGTGTGTTTTTCCTAGTAATTTAAGACGCTGGCCTTCTTGTCGATAACGAATTGAAAAATTTTGAAAATCCTTGAGTTCTTCATAAAATGGACAAGACGCATTTTTTCTTGGTAGGGCTTTATTAATGAAATATAATTCATTTTGATAACGTCTTATCTCATATTTATCCCAACATACCAAAGGGTTGGCATCTTCTTTTGTGTGTAGCAGTTCAATAATTTGATGCATTATTTTGTCGCTAGGTGTTAAAAAGTTAAGCAAATGTAGATGATGGCGAAGAATGTTTTTAATTCTGTGGGTTTCAAGTTTGATAAGTTTGCTTGTATTAATACGATTGGCATTATTGATAATGTGATGTGTCTTGATATCAATATCAGCCAATACGTGTATAAGTTTTAAGGCTTCTGATTGGTGTTTTGCGCTTCTGGCAAGTGTTCTTGTTAAATTTTTATACACGCCAGATAGTGTAGGTAGAACTTCTAAACGTAAGAAATTACGCTTAAAATCAGTGTTTTTGTTGCTATCGTCCTCTATCCAGTTTAATTTGTTATTTTTAGCATAATCAATAATTTGAGACTTGTTAATTGTTAAAAAAGGGCGATAGTGAATGCCTTTGCCTAAAGGCTTTTCTTTAGGCATGGCGGCTAATCCTTTGACGCCACTACCACGGAACAGTTGTAGAAGTAGGGTTTCTGCTTGGTCGTTCTGGTGGTGCGCTGTGCAAAGTATCTCATTTTCCTTTAATAACTTAGATAGAGAATGGTAGCGTTTTTTGCGTGCATTTTCTTCGATATTAGATGTATTATCAAAAAATAAATCAATACTTAAATAGGTAATATTAAGGCTTGAGCATAGTTTTTCGCAAAACTTAGCCCATTCGTTACAATATTGAGATAAATGATGGTTGCAATGAATGACGCTTATTTTATTGGGATAATGCGTGTTTAAATAATGCAACAGTACGACAGAATCAATACCACCACTAAGACCAAGGATAATTTTCTTACCCTTAAGAGATAAATCTTTAGTCTTTAAATCTTCCAAAACTTAAGAGTTTTTCTTGTCTGTTTTGTAACAACTGCTCTATTGGTAGTTGTTTAATTTTATTGAGTTGTTGTGTTAACGCCTCTTTTAGTAATACTTTTGCTTGCAAAGGGTCGCGGTGGATGCCACCTAATGGTTCGTCAATAATGATGTCAATCAGCCCCTCTTCTTTAAGATGAGTTGAGGTTAGCTTTAAGGATTCTGCTGCAAGGTTGGCCTTGGTGGCATCTTTATATAAAATGGAGGCACAACCTTCTGGGGAAATCACGGAATAAATACTGTATTTAAACATCATGATTGTATCTGCCACACCAATTGCTAGCGCACCACCAGAGCCGCCTTCACCAATAACTACCGAGATAATGGGCGTTGCAAGGGTTGACATTTCAAATAGGTTTCTAGCAATAGCCTCACTTTGACCTCGCTCTTCAGCGCCAATACCAGGGTAAGCACCAGGTGTGTCAATAAAAGTAACAACAGGCATTGAGAATTTTTCGGCCAGCTTCATTAAGCGTAAGGCTTTGCGATAACCTTCAGGCCTAGGCATGCCAAAATTGTATTTGAGTTTTTCTTGAATGGTTCGCCCTTTTTGCTGACCAATAAACATTACTGGCTGGGCATCTAATGTTGCAATGCCACCAATAATAGCGTGGTCATCGCCATAGGTGCGATCACCGTGCAATTCAGTAAACTCATCAAACACATGAGCAATATAATCAAGTGTATAAAGGCGTTTTGGGTGGCGTGCTAGTTGAGATATTTGCCAGTCGTTTAAAGAGGAGAATATTTTTTTGGTTAAAGCACTGCTCTTGACTTTAAGCGCCTCCATTTCATTAACAATGTCTGCTTTGTCTTTAATATTATCCAGCGCTTGTATTTTTTCCTCTAGCTCGGCAATGGGTTGTTCAAAATTAAGATAGTCTAAGTTCATACTCTAGTTTAAAATTCGTTCATATATTAATGTTTAAAATTATAGCAGAAACATTGGCATTTTTAGCTTTTGCCACTTTTATATTTGTTGTTTGAATGTATTTGAGTTGGTTTTGTAATGAACTGATGGACATTTTGTGTAATTTAAATGAGTAAGATTCGATGTGTTTTTTATTAATTGTGAGAAAATTCTTGCTAATAATGAAAAAATAAAAGGCATTAATATTGTTTGTTAGTAAAAAAAGGAAGAAAAATGGATGTAATTTATTGGCTAATTCCCAGTATGATTTTTGTTGGCGTTGTTCTTGTTGTTCTTTTGATGATGAGCGTTAAGAATGGTCAGTTTGATGATTTAGAAGGAGAGGGTCAGCGCATTTTATTTGACGAAGAGCAGACAAACTTAGAACTTAAAAAAAATATGAAAAATAAGGTAAATAAAAAGAGGAAAAAAAATGGCTAAAAATATAATTGACGGTCTATTTGGTAAATCACCCATTAGCCCACTACAAAAACACATGACACAAGTACACTCATGTATTTCAGAACTCAACGGCTTTATGGTTGCCATCCATGCCCAAGATTGGGCACAAGCTGAAAAAATTAGAAGCGATATTGGCACCAAAGAAGGCGAAGCAGATATTCTTAAAAAGAAGTTGCGTTTGAGCTTACCTTCAACATTTATGATGCCTTTTTCACGTAGAGACTTGCTTGATTTATTACTAATCCAAGACTCTATTGCCAACATCACTAAGGATGTTTCAGGTTTGATGATTAATCGTAAGATGACTCTACCAGATGAGATTTTTGATGATGTTATAGAACTGACTAAGGTTTGTATCAAAACATCTTCCATGGCGCTTAAAGCCGTTAATGAGTTGGATGAGTTGTTAGAAACTGCATTTGGTAGTCGTGAGCGTAAAGTTGTTGGCTCTATTATTAAAGATGTGAATGAGCTTGAAAGCAAATCTGACAAAATTCAGCACGAAATTCGTGCTGAATTATTTCCATTAGAGTCTAGTTTGCCACCTGTTGATGTTATGTTTTATTATCGCGCTGTGGAATGGCTGGGTGAGCTTGCAGATGCTGCGCAAAAAGTTGGCTCAAGACTAGAAGTGCTATTAGCAAGATAAGGAGACTGTCATGGATATTATTGCAAATTATGCTGATATTTTTATTATGTTGGCAATTGGGTTTGGGTTGTTTATGGCCTGGGGTATTGGTGCTAATGATGTTGCCAATGCTATGGGCACTTCGGTGGGCTCTGGTGCTATTACCTTTAGGCAGGCAGTTGTTATTGCAATTATTTTTGAATTTGCAGGTGTAATTCTTGCGGGTGGAGAAGTAACCGCCACTATTCGTAAAGGCATTTTGGATGCGTCATTATTCACCGATAGCCCACATTTATTAGTATATGGCATGCTTGCTTCGCTTTTAGCGGCAGGCACATGGTTATTGATTGCCTCATCTCTAGGCTGGCCAGTTTCTACAACGCATTCAATTGTTGGTGCTATTGTTGGTTTTGGCGCGGTAGGTGTGGGTGCTGATGCAGTTGCTTGGGATAAAGTGATTAAAATCGTGATGAGTTGGGTGGCATCTCCAGTGCTCGCTGGTACGCTCGCTGTTATTATCTTTAAAAGTTTACAGGCCTTGGTGATTGATACCAAAGACCCGTTAGCCAATGCTAAAAAATATTTGCCATTTTATGTATTCTTTGTTGGTTTTATTATTGCATTGGTCACGCTGTTTAAAGGCCTTAAACATGTCGAGTCTTTAAAATATATCTCTAAAGATGCCTCTTTAAGTGTGATGATTGCAGTTGCAGTTGGTATTTTAGCAGCTGTGATTGCTGCGTTTATTATGAGACGCATCAAGATAGACCCTGAGGACGACAAAGATTTTCATTATGCCAATATGGAAAAGCTTTTTGCTGTGCTGATGGTTATTACCGCATCTGCCATGGCATTTGCACATGGCTCTAACGATGTTGCCAATGCCATTGGTCCACTAGCTGCGGTTTATAGTATTGTGGAAGCCGGTGGCGATATTGCCTCAAAAAGTGTTGCACCTTCGTGGGTTTTGCTGGTTGGTGGCGGTGGTATTGTATTTGGTTTGGTGACTTATGGATTTAAAGTGATGAAAACCATTGGTAAGGGCATTACAGAACTTACCCCTTCTCGTGGCTTTGCTGCTGAATTGGCGGCTGCAACAACGGTAGTTTTGGCCTCATCAACAGGCATTCCTGTGTCCACCACGCAGGTTTTGGTAGGGGCAGTATTGGGTGTTGGTATTGCTAGAGGTGTGGCGGCACTTAACATGCGGGTTATTAATACGATTTTCTTATCTTGGTTAATTACCTTACCCGCAGGTGCAATCATGTCTATTTTATTTTTCTTTGCATTTAAAGGTGCGTTTGGAGCATAGGTAATGACATTAGAAGAAGTTCAAGCAAAAATTCAAGCAGGTATAGAAAATTCAACGGTTACCATGGAGGGTGATGGTTGTAGCTGTTCAACAAAAGTAGTGTCGCCAATTTTTGAGGGTATGTCACTATTGGCTAGGCAAAAAATGGTACTTGCTGTTATGAATGAAGAAATTACTAATGGTACACTTCATGCACTCAGTATCAAAACACGCACGCCAGAAGAAGACGCCTAAAAACTTTTAAAGTTTATTCATTTTCATGGGTCACTTGTAAATGCACTTGTTGATCAAAGTCTGTATTAACCGTAATATTAATTGGATGACAGCAAACTGAACAATCTTCTATATAGCTTTGATTAGGCGCCGAACAATCAATACTCAGTTCAATTAACTCGCCACAATAAGGGCATTGGACGCTTTGTTGTTGACATTCATTCATCGATATTTCGTTCTTTGAGATCCTTCATAATGGCTCGTTGTATCGCCGCTGAATAATTAACCCAATGCGTGATTTCATCACTATGGCGTTTACAACCGATACAATAGTTTTAGCTTGATTGTATCTGCAAATCCATACACAGGGGCTAGGAGATACACAGCACCTCAGACGGACTTTTAACAGTCCGATATTTATTCATAAATCTATTATAGAATGCTAATGTAAAATGCCTGTCTTTATTTAAAATATTCTCTAATTATGGGTTTTTCAAAATTAGGCTTGTCTGATTCAATTCTTAAAGCCATCGAGCAACAAGGATACAGCGAGCCATCACCAATACAAGCTCAAGCTATTCCAGCTATTTTAGAAGGTAAAGATGTTATGGCCGCTGCCCAAACTGGCACGGGTAAAACAGCAGGATTCACGCTACCTATTCTTGAAATATTATCAAAAGGTAATCCTACAAAATCCAATCAGGTTCGTACGCTAATCCTAACCCCTACGCGTGAATTAGCCGCACAAGTCAGCGATAGTGTAGCGACTTATGGTAAGCATTTGTCGCTTAAATCAAGTGTGGTGTTTGGCGGCGTAAAGATTAATCCACAAATGCGAAAGTTGCGTGGTGGTGTTGATATCTTAGTCGCCACACCAGGGCGATTATTAGATTTATATTCTCAAAATGCAGTGAAATTTGACACGCTAGAGATTGTTGTATTTGACGAGGCAGATAGAATGTTAGATATGGGATTTATTCATGATATTAAGCGAATTTTAAAGATCCTACCACCAGAAAAGCAAACACTCATGTTTTCAGCCACTTTTTCTAATGACATTCGAACACTGGCAAAGGGTTTAGTTAACAACCCTGTAGAAATATCAGTCACCCCTAGAAATTCCACCGTTAAAGCGGTAAAGCAGTGGATTCATCCTGTTGATAAATCCAAAAAACAAGCACTACTCACACACCTTATTCAAGAACATAGCTGGTATCAGGTGCTGGTATTTAGCCGTACTAAGCATGGTGCAAATCGCATTGCCACTCAATTAGAAAAGAAAAAAATTAGTGCAACTGCCATTCATGGTAACAAAAGTCAAGGTGCTCGTACAAGAGCCTTGGCAGATTTTAAAAATGCCAAAGTGAACGTGTTAGTGGCAACTGATATTGCTGCAAGGGGCATTGATATTGACCAATTGCCACATGTCGTTAACTTTGACCTGCCACATGTGCCAGAAGATTATGTACATCGTATTGGTCGTACGGGTCGTGCTGGTTCAAAAGGCGAGGCAATTTCATTAGTTAGTACTGATGAAGCTAAGCAATTATTTGATATTGAACGCCTCATTCAAAATAAATTAGACCGTGTAATGGTAGAAGGATTTGTGCCAGAGCACAATTTGCCAGAATCGGGCAAGAAAATCTTACCGCCAAAAACCAAAAAACCAAAAAAAAATAAGAGCCGTAATAAGCCTAGATACGGCAAAAATAGCAATTCTCAAGAAAATAAACCAAACAATAAAAAAGGTTTTTGGGGTAGTAAGCCCAATAAAAAATCTACAAGGAAAACAACATGAGAACCAAGTTAATCGCATTTATTATTACACTACTTTTAACCCCGGCTCATGCTGGATTGTGGGAAAAAATAACCACAATGGGCGTTAAAACAGTCACCAACTTCAGAATATTTAATCGAAATACCAGACTGGAATATTCGAGTATACGAATGGACACCCGTTGATAATCCAAATACGCGTTGCTTATTTGTAGCAGGTTCACAAAAAGGTGGCGTAGCCTGTTATTCGACTAACGATTAATTGACGTGTTTTAGCAAATAGCCAGTTCACACAATGAGCTATTTGCTAATAATGGCTTAATTTGGTGGGATGGCAATTGATATCAGCAATCAAATAAAAACAAGCAACACCTACTGCAGCAGAAACACTATGCCCGCCAATTAAGTTCCATGGACGAGAAACTAAAGCGTGTAGCAAGCCAAATACCCAATCGCTGAATGAATCCTTTTGTAATTATACAAGTAGATATAACCCTCTACATTTTGCACGACTTCACTATGATTTGCAAAACTTTGATAATTTAATCTCTCAGTCTTCAGACTTCTAAAGAAACGCTCCATGACCGCATTATCCCAACAATTACCTCGCCTGCTCATGCTTTGAGTAATGTTGTTCTTGTTGCAATAATCAATAAAAACTTTAGAAGAGTATTGAGTCCCTTGATCAGAGTGAAACATGTGTTTATTTGTATTGGGCTGGTGTCTAGACACAGCATTACTAAGCGCATCCTTTGCCAACTGAGCATTAGGCTGTTTTGACAATGCCCAACCAACAACTTGTCTTGAGCCTAAATCCAACACACTGGCTAAATAACTCCCACCTTGATAGGTTTTGATATAGGTAATATCACCAACCCAATGCGTATTAATTGATTGCTGCTCAAACACACGATTTAATAGGTTTTTTGCCTTTTTAAACATCAATCTAGTATTAGGGTAATAATGACGCTTTCTTGGGCGTATGGCAACTACATTGGCTTTTTTCATTAGCGTTGCAGTTTGGTAAATACCAATGTTATAACCTTGGTTATTCAAAACTACCCGCATTCTGCGTTTGCCATAGGTGTATCCAACTTCAATAGCAGTTTGTTTGATTAATTTAATCATAGCGTTGGTGTTGTTGTTTACTCGCTTATCTTTGACTTGATAGTAATAACTACTGCGAGGAAGTTTGAGTAATGCTCATAATTCTTTAGTATTGTATTGTTGGCAAGCCTTGTTTATCTTGATAATCATATCACTTGGTGATTGTCCACAGCGAACAAGGCTGTTGCCTTTTTTAAGATTTCATTGTCCCTTTGTGCGCGCCAAAGTTGTTTCTCAAGCAGTTGTATTGTTTGTTGTTCAGAAGTCAGCGCTTTGCCTGACTCTGGTGTTTGTCCACCAAGCTCTGCTAGGTATTGTTTTCTCCATCTGCTAACTGCTGAGGAGCAAGCTCCTGATATTATCATGATTTTTTTATTGGTGTAATTCTCATGCACCATGAGTTTGGCATAATCTAGTGTTTCCCCCTCAAGGGGGTATTGAACAGAATGTTCAACGGTAAAAGTCACTCGTTGTTTTCTTGATTTATATTGTGTCATTACTGACCTCCTTATGGTTTGTATTATAAGGCTATCTTTGTGTCCAATAAAATTAGACTATTGCACCAACTCAAAATGCCTACATTGAGAGATTTAACCGTACAGTAAGACAAGAGTGTTTAGATCTGCATTTGTTTGATTCTGTTGAGCAAGCACAAGATGCAACCACACAGTGGTTATGGGTTTATAATAACGAACGACCGCACTTTGCCCTAGGTGGCATACCACCTAGGGCAAAGGTGGCGTGATAAGATGACTGTAAACAAGTCAAGCCTCTACTTTAGAGTTGTATGGAAAATTGGGGTATTACAATATGACACTCCTTATGGCATTGATTGGTTTAAAGAGCATAATTTTACAGATGACGAAATAGAGATAATAGAAAAGAAACGGAATGAAGGATTATGAAAAAAAAATATAGGGATAAGTATTGTAATAAAGTGAATAATTATTTTTATGATATTATTATTCATATTGGAGATAACTATTCACGTACAAAAGAGATTGGAAAGTTTTAGACAATCTCTATTTAAACTTAAAATAGGAGTAAATATGCCATTTAACCATAACTATCAAGAACCCAAAGTAATAGCTGAAATAGGCTGTAATCATATGGGTAACATAAAGATTGCCAAAGAATTAATTGATTTAGCAAAAGAGTCTGGCGCTAAATATGTTAAATTTCAAAAACGAAATAATAAGGAATTATTAACCAAAGAGCAATACGAAGCAAAACATCCTGTAGCGCATAATTCGTATGGTGAGACCTATGGAGAGCATAGAGAATTTTTAGAATTTAATGTGGCTCAAAATAAAGAGTTGAAAGAGTATTGTGATAATATCGGCATGATTTATAGCGCCTCAATGTGGGATGTTACTTCTGCAAAAGAAATGATAACTCTTGAACCTGAGTTTTTAAAAGTTCCTTCGGCTTGCAATAATAATTTTGATATGTTGAAGGTGCTTAGAGACGATTTTACAGGGCAGGTTCAGTTGTCGGTCGGCATGACAACAAAAGACGAAATTGAGGAAATTGTTCAGTTCTTTGAACAAACAAACCAAGCAAAATCAAGATTATTAATTTATTCTTGCACTTCTGGATATCCTGTTCCTGCTGAGGATGTTGCATTACTTGAGATTAACTGGTTATATGATAATTATGGAAACAGAGTAAATCAAATAGGTTTTTCTGGTCATCATTTAGGGGTTGCCTTGGATATTGCTGCTTATACTTTAGGGGCAAGATGGATAGAGAGGCATTTTACCAAAGATAGGACATGGAAAGGTACAGACCATGCTGCATCATTAGAACCTCAAGGGCTTCAGAAATTAGTAAGAGATTTAAATGCTACTTACAAAGCACTGAATTTTAAAGATAGTGAAATACTGCTAATTGAACAAGCCCAACGAGATAAATTGAAAAATAGAAAATGAATATAGCATTTATTCCAGTTAGGTGTGGTAGTCAGTCAGTAGCCTTTAAAAATATTAAAGAATTGAATGGCAAGCCTTTAATATATTGGGCTCTACTTGCAGTTGTTAATTCTAAGCATATTGATAAAGTGTATGTAGCTACAGATTGTAAAGAGATAAAATCAGCTGTGAGTCATTTTAATTTTTCTAAAGTTAGTCTTTATGACAGGGACAAGGGAAATGCTTCTAATTCGGCCTCAACAGAAGATGTGATGCTTGAATTTTTAGATAAAAAAGATTTTTCCAATGATGATTTATTTTTATTAATTCAAGCAACCTCTCCATTTACAACGGCAGAAGATATTGACCTATCAATTGACAAGCTGCAAAAATCTAACGCAGATAGTCTGTTGTCATGCGCGGTTTTTAAAAGATTTTTATGGGATAAAAACGGAAAAGCACTAAATTACAACTATCAATACCGTCCTAAAAGGCAAGATTTTTCTGGCAACTTGATAGAAAATGGCGCAATTTATATTAGCTCTGTTGGCAATGTAAAAAAATATAAGAATAGGTTAAGTGGCAAGATTGAAATTTATGAAATGCTAGAACATACAATGCTTGAATTGGACGAGCCGGATGATTGGCTTATTGCGGAACAATTAATGAAAAAATATGCTGACTACCAAAAGCCTAAAAATAAAATAAAATTGTTTTTAAGTGATGTGGATGGCACGCTAACTGATGCGGGTATGTATTATGGAGAGAATGGTGAAGAATTTAAAAAATTTAATACACATGATGGAAAGGGTTTTGAGTTATTAAAGAATGTTGGTATCAAGACAGGTATTATCACTAGTGAGAAGACAAAAATAGTGGAAAACAGAGCAAGAAAGTTAAAAGTGGATTATTTATATCAAGATGTTGAGCATGGTGAGAAATTACAAGTTGTTAAGGAAATTTGTAAAATGGAAAATATAACGCTCGATGAAGTTGCTTATGCTGGTGATGATATTAATGATAGGGAATTGCTAGAAAAAGTATCTGTATCTGCCTGTCCAAAAAATGCAGTAGATGAAATAAAATGCATACCAAATATTATCCAACTTAAAAGAACTGGTGGCTATGGCGCAGTAAGAGAATTTATTGAAATTATTTTAAAGAAAAATAATGGTAACTAAAAATAAAATAAAATCATTCTTGCCACCTATTTTATTAGGCAAAATAAACAACATAAGAACCTCTAATTCTTTTAAAAAAATATAAGGACTTGGTCGCAAAAAACATAGAACTTGAGGACAAACATAAAGGACAAAGATGTTTTCTTTTGGGTAGTGGACCATCCATAAAACAAGAAAATTTAAAAGTATTAAAAAATGAAATTGTTTTCGCTTTAAATAACTTTTATGTTCATCCAGACTTTCAAGAAATAATGAGTGGTGATGTTGAAAAATATTATATGACAGCACCAATTCATTTACCACAAACAGAGCAAGAATGGAAAGATTGGTTTGAAGATATGGAACAATATATACCTAAACATACAAAAATACTATTTGGACTTAACACTTACAAAAATAATACAAGATATATACTCAATAAATACGAACTTTTTAACAACCATCAAGTGAATTGGTATTACACAGGAATCAATACAGGTGAATATTACAGTTTTAATAAAAAAGATATAAAGATGACAAATATGATATGGAATGCAAACACTATCAGTATTTATGCCTTAATAAGTGCTATCTATATGGGCTTTGATGAGATATACTTATTAGGAATAGATCATAATTATGTATGCAATCAGGGAAATCAATGGAGGTTTTACAAAGAGGGGCTTCATCAAAAAAATGAAATTTCAAGAACCATGAAAGGTAAGTCATACAATCAACATACATTTGCAGCTACTGGAAAAATATTTAAACAGTACCAAATGTTGTTAGAAAAAAATAAAATCTATAATTGCTCAAACACATCTTTGCTTGATATATTTGAATATGCAAATTTAGAAAAAATACTTAAGAAGTCCGTTAATTAGTTTAAATGAGACCTTTGCATAAATCAACCCAAACCAGTAAAATAGAAACCATCTAAACAACCAACAAAAAATTCTTAAGAATGTCCTAGAAGGACACACAACAAGCCTCATTTGCAGATTCTCTCGTTATCGAGTATAAAATCCCCATCTCCACCGTTTTTATACACAAAAACCCTTTAAAAAAAGACTTCTAAAGGGTTTTTTATTTTCTTATTTAAAAATGCATACCAGTATGTATACACATTAAATTTTCTCTATCTTTCATCAATCCACCCTTTTATTTCGCTAAGTTTCCAACCTACACTGTTTCCACCAAGGCTTACCCGATAAGGAAACTCACCTTTATTCTCTAATCGCCATAAAGTCGTTCTTGATAGCCCTGTCATATTTTGCACTTCTTTAGCTCTATATAATTCTATCAGGTGTTTTTCCAGGAATAATTGGCTTAATTTTATTTTTGGTAGTGGTACTTAATAAAAATTCTAATAGTTGATAACCAAAAAATTCATAATTTTTTTCTGTTATCTCTGTATGGTTAAGTTTTCCCTGCTTTAAAATTTTTCTAAGCTCTGCTACTGATATGCGTAAAAATAGCGATGCTTCTGCTATAGTAAGCCTTTGATACAGAGAGATGCCCATACTATCTGCAATATGCTTTAATTCTTCTGTATAGGGCGGTTGTTGAGTATTCAAAGTAAGTATATTAGCATGGTGTAAAATTAGTTTTTTAATAAAACTACTGGCTTATAATTTTAACATGTCTAATAACGCTCATATCTTTACCCCTAAAGATGATTCTTTATTTGAGCGTGTGTCTGCTTATAAATCTGTTGCCAAAGACTATTTTAATGCAGAAGCTAGTGTTAAATTTTCAGATGATAAAAAGTGGTCGATACTCTTGGTGAAAAGCAAGAGATAGAACAAGCCCGGAAAATTATGCAAAACAGCCTAAATATGGCAACTGATAAAATCAGTCTTGATGAAATAAAACAAGCTAAAGAGCAAGGCCTTATTAATCAAGGTGAATTGATCGAGTTTGTGAAAAACAAACGCCAACAAGAAATGAAATCAAGTAGAGAAAAATCACAGAAAACTACAGACTCTCACAGTCAAAAGCAAAGCTGACTTATCTCTGTTTATCAAAAATTTAGGAGGTTTGAAGGAGGTATTTTTTCAAAATCCTCCTCACGGGTTCTAGGGTTGCAAGATTGAAAGAAATTATATTTGCGATATACAAAATGTTAGTGGTCTTTTTGCTTCTAAATCTAAACTTGAAGATTTTATAAATTTAGATGACATGGTAAAACAAATTCTAAAGAAATGATAGCCCCTATTACCACAGAAAAACTAAATGAAAATTTAGCACATGATGAAATAAGAATTATTCACCACCATGACCATGATTCTTTTGGAGGCTTATAGCTGGGATAAACGGATATTTCTTATGAATAGTGGTGGCTCTCATCACTTTGCATCAGCCCGCTATATTGCCAACAAGCTAAATAAAAATGTTGGAATATCGGGTAAATTAGAAAAATACAACATTAATCAAAATATAGTGAGACAATTACTAAATAAATATGATGTTTTTTATTTGTAGCTGATGAAGAAATGAAATATCACCAATTTAATGAAGCAATGTATAAATTTAAAGTTGATTTTTAATAAAGCTAAGACCAATCCAAGGTACTGCAATAAACAGATAAATATGAAACGTTGTATTTTTTATTGCAAATAAATTCCAACTTGCATGTAGCCCCTACCCAGAAACAACGCAAATAAAAAATACGAAAAACTTTTTTCTTTAGTCAGCCAAGCGCCTAAGGCACTACCCCATATTGCAGAAAATACCATATGGGCTGGATTCGCCCTTATAAACAAAATTTCACTATATTTCAAAAAAAAATAAACATTTTCAATCATCGAAAAACCTAAAGTACATAACACCACATAAAATAAAGTTAATTTCTTTGAAATCAATTGTCTACTAAGTAGTGCCATAACCGCTAAAAGTTTTGCCAACTCTCCAACAGGGCCCGCAATTACTCCTGTATTGTTTACTAATGGCACCAATGAATGACGTGGCACTACTTCTTTAATTTGTTAATGTAATACCCCAAAAAACCACCATTCTAAAGTAGAAAATTCTATAATAAAAAATAAGGAGTTTTCACATGAAAAAATCAAGATATACAGAGTCATAAATAGTCAACATACTCAAACAAAACCAATCAGGCATATCTGTGGCTGATCTATGCCGTGAATACGCAATGTCTCAAGCCACATTTTACAAATGGAGATCTAAATACGGTGATACAGATTTTGTCTCTATGGTTAAACGCTTAAAAGAGCTAGAATCAGAAAATGCTCAATTCAAGCGTATGTATGCTGAGAGTGAGTTGAAACTGCAAATTACAAAGGATGCCTTAGCAAAAAAGTTCTAAAGCCATCCCAGTGGCGTGAGGATGGCTTTAAACATCAATGAACAAAATAAGAACACAAGTATCAAACTTATTTACGAAGTTTGTAGCATTAGTAAAAGCACTTATTATTATCAACCAAAACTCAGTGATGACAATGCTTTAATTGCCGATTGTCTACTGCGCTTAACCGCAACGCACAAGCGTTGGGGTTTTAAACTGTGCTATTTATATCTACGTAATGTTAAAGACTACAAATTTAACCATAAACGAGTGTATCGCATTTACCAAGAACTGGAGCTCAATCTAAGAATCAAGCCAAGAAGAAGAATCAAAAGAGATAAACCCGAAGCACTGAGTGTGCCAACAACTATTAACCAAACTTGGTCAATGGATTTTATGTCAGACTCACTCACTGATGGCAGGCACATTAGAACTTTTAATGTTGTCGATGATTACAATCGGGAAGGCTTGAATATTGATGTGGACTTGTCCATGCCAGCAAGACGAGTTATTCAATCATTAGAACGTTTGATTCAGTGGCGGATCTTCACAATGAAGGCATGATTTAGGGAAATGTAGGGTTTCGGTGAGTGTGCAATGCTCTAACCTACTTGGACACATTTCAAGCCGCTTTTTTCAATTCAGCCATCTTTTGAGCAGGTGTTAAATACCCAATCGCTGAATGAATCCTTTTGTAATTATACAAGTAGATATAACCCTCTACATTTTGCACGACTTCACTATGATTTGCAAAACTTTGATAATTTAATCTCTCAGTCTTCAGACTTCTAAAGAAACGCTCCATGACCGCATTATCCCAACAATTACCTCGCCTGCTCATGCTTTGAGTAATGTTGTTCTTGTTGCAATAATCAATAAAAACTTTAGAAGAGTATTGAGTCCCTTGATCAGAGTGAAACATGTGTTTATTTGTATTGGGCTGGTGTCTAGACACAGCATTACTAAGCGCATCCTTTGCCAACTGAGCATTAGGCTGTTTTGACAATGCCCAACCAACAACTTGTCTTGAGCCTAAATCCAACACACTGGCTAAATAACTCCCACCTTGATAGGTTTTGATATAGGTAATATCACCAACCCAATGCGTATTAATTGATTGCTGCTCAAACACACGATTTAATAGGTTTTTTGCCTTTTTAAACATCAATCTAGTATTAGGGTAATAATGACGCTTTCTTGGGCGTATGGCAACTACATTGGCTTTTTTCATTAGCGTTGCAGTTTGGTAAATACCAATGTTATAACCTTGGTTATTCAAAACTACTCGCATTCTGCGTTTGCCATAGGTGTATCCAACTTCAATAGCAGTTTGTTTGATTAATTTAATCATAGCGTTGGTGTTGTTGTTTACTCGCTTATCTTTGACTTGATAGTAATAACTACTGTGAGGAAGTTTGAGTAATGCTCATAATTCTTTAGTATTGTATTGTTGGCAAGCCTTGTTTATCTTGATAATCATATCACTTGGTGATTGTCCACAGCGAACAAGGCTGTTGCCTTTTTTAAGATTTCATTGTCCCTTTGTGCGCGCCAAAGTTGTTTCTCAAGCAGTTGTATTGTTTGTTGTTCAGAAGTCAGCGCTTTGCCTGACTCTGGTGTTTGTCCACCAAGCTCTGCTAGGTATTGTTTTCTCCATCTGCTAACTGCTGAGGAGCAAGCTCCTGATATTATCATGATTTTTTTTATTGGTGTAATTCTCATGCACCATGAGTTTGGCATAATCTAGTGTTCCCCCCTCAAGGGGGTATTGAACAGAATGTTCAACGGTAAAAGTCACTCGTTGTTTTCTTGATTTATATTGTGTCATTACTGACCTCCTTATGGTTTGTATTATAAGGCTATCTTTGTGTCCAATAAAATTAGACTATTGCAGTAATAGTTATGAAAATTATGCCGATAGACTAGATTATTATTCGGATAGATATTATCAGTATTATCAGTATTATCAAAATTACCAAAGACTAGCCAATAGTTATCGAGCCAAAGCCAATTACTACTACAGAAAATTTGGCAATGCAACATTAACTTACGTGAAAACAGTTAATGGTAAGCATCACTACAGAAACACCGACTGTACCAGTAAAAACTGGAAAGGTTCTTGCAGAAGGCAAAACAGATATTGGCATTGTTACTACACCCCACAAAGAAAAATAAATGTCCCACAGATATATAACAAACGGGCAGATTATTATCAAAGAACAGTTATAACACCCAAAAATATTATCATTATGATACCCAAAACAACCCAACCTTTAAAACACATGCAGGCGATATGATGTACAACGTCACCAACCAACTTACCAGCAGAATTGATAAAGACGCACTAACGCACACTGATGCCTTAGGCAACATCTTTTGATGACTATCAAATAACAATCATTTTTTATATTCCCTAAACTACATCTAGTTGATATGACGTTCCAGTGATTGAAATACCTAAGAATTTTGTTTTGTCATCTGTTGATACTCCTTTTGCAGATGTTGAGCTGGCGTTAAAAGAGCCCAATGGGCTAATCGCATTGGGTGGTGAATTAACAACCAGCCGACTTTTGAGTGCGTATCGACAGGGAATTTTCCCTTGGTATGGTAAGTCAGAGCCAGTGCTTTGGCATTCTCCAGATCCAAGAATGGTGATTACTTTAGAGCGGCTTCATATTTCAAAAAGCCTTAATAAAACGATTCGTTCTGATAAGTTTGAGGTTAAAGTCAATACAAACTTTGAACGTGTGATTCACCATTGTAAAACCATTCAGCGTAAAAATCAAGACAGCACCCGGATTGATAATGATATGGCACATGCTTATACTGAATTCCACTCACAAGGATTTGCACATTCGGTTGAGGTGTATGAAGATTCTAAATTGGTAGACAGGCTTTATGGCGTTGCTTTAGGGCAGGTGTTTTTTGGTGAGTCTATGTTTTCATTAGTACGAGACGCTTCTAAAATTGCTTTTGTGTATTTGCTCATAAATATGCCTTATAAATTAGTTGATTGCCAAGTTGAGAATCCGCATTTAAAAAGTTTAGGTGCTTTTAATATACGGCGTCGTGTGTTCACTAAACTATTAAAAGAATTGCTGTAAAATAAGTGTTGTTTTTAAATAAAAAAACAGGTCAAGAGACGGTATGGAAAAAATAATCAAATTTATAGTATTAGCCTTTATTGTTGTTGGTATTTCTGCTTGTGGCAAGATGGGCGAATTGGAACGTGTTAAATCGTCATTATTAATCTTGCCAAATACCACTCAAACGGCATAATAAATCTTGGGTTTTTCTTATAAAAATCACATACTACATGCTGAATCTGTTGCTATAACAGATTTAATGGATGCTTACGACTCGCCACTTTATGTCTATTCTCGCACTGATATTGAGAATAACTGGTATGAGTTTGACCAGGCATTTGGCACACATCCGCATTTAATTTGCTATGCGGTTAAAGCCAACTCTAATTTAGCAGTGCTTAATGTCTTGTCTAAAATAGGTTCAGGTTTTGATATTGTATCTATTGGTGAATTAGAGCGCGTTTTATTTGCTGGAGTAAATGCATCCCGCTGTGTATTTTCAGGTGTGGCTAAAACAAAGGCTGAAATTAAACGTGCTCTAGAAGTGGGCATTTTTTGCTTTAATGTTGAGTCCATGGCAGAGATGAATCGCATTGAGCAAGTGGCAAAAGATATGAACGTGCAAGCACCAATTTCGCTGCGTGTTAATCCTAATGTTGATGCAAAAACACACCCGTATATTTCAACAGGACTTAAAGAAAATAAGTTTGGTGTTGATATTGATGATGCTACTCTTATTTATCAAATGGCACATGATTCACTCTATTTAACCGTCAAAGGGCTGGATTTCCATATTGGTTCACAATTAATAGAAGTGTCTCCTTTTTTAGACGCACTTGATAAAGTGCTTGAACTGGTTGCCAAACTTGATAAAATTAATATTCATATTACTCATTTGGATTTAGGTGGCGGTGTTGGCATTAAGTATGACAATGAACAAACGATTGATATTAATGCTTATATCGCCTCAATTCTTGACAAAGTGGGCGATTTAAAAATTATTTTAGAGCCGGGTCGGGCAGTTGTTGGCAATGCGGGTGTATTTATTACCAAAGTTGAATTCTTAAAGCAAAATTCAGATAAATCATTTGCAATTATTGATGGCGCAATGAATGATTTATTACGCTCTGCCTTTTATCAAGCTTATCATCAAGTATTGCCCGTTAATGAAAATTCTAAAGGCGTTGATGCTAATTGGGATTTGGTGGGACCCATTTGTGAAACAGGTGATTTTTTAGCCAAAAATAGAAAACTTTCCTTATCTGAAGGAGATTATTTAGCACTCATGTCTGCTGGCGCTTATGGCTTTACCATGAGCTCAAATTATAACTCTCGCCCTAGAGTAGCGGAAGTAATGGTATCAGGCAATCAACACACACTAGTGCGAGAACGTGAAACTATTCAAGATTTATTTAACAAAGAGCATATGATTAATGATTAAATTAACCAACAACCAAAAAAAATTTCTTAGATCAAAAAGCCATAGTCTAAAGCCTGTCATAATGATAGGACAGCACGGATTAAGCGAGTCTGTTTTGGCAGAACTTAAGGCAACCATGGAAAAGCATGAATTGCTAAAAATTAAAATACGTATTGACGAGAGAGAGCAAAAGCAAAAAATAATTGATAAAGTTATTAATGCTTCTAATGCCCATTTGGTACAAGTAATTGGCAATATTGTGGTGATTTACCGTAGCTTTGATGAAGAACCACAAATTATCCTTCCAAAAAAGTAAGCACCCAATGAGGATTGCAATTAGTGCAGTGGAAACCTCAGGTGACCTGATTGGTTCCAAGCTAATTCAATCCTTAAAAAAACAAAATTCCGATGTCAGTATTGAGGGTTTAGCTGGGGATAAAATGACGGCTGCTGGATGTGTGCAACATTGGGATCAAAAGCAAGTCAATGTGATGGGTTTTAGTGAGGTTTTAAAAAAATTGCCGTCTTTATTGCATTTGCGAAAACTTATTATTGTCTATTTTTCTAATCAAAAACCCGATGTTTTTATTGGTGTTGATGCGCCAGATTTTAATTTTATAATTGAGAGAAAGCTTAAATCTCAAGGTGTAAAAACCGTGCATTTTATTTCGCCTTCGGTTTGGGCTTGGCGCCAATCTCGGATTAAAAAAATTAAACAATCAACAGATTTAGTGCTGTGTTTATTTCCATTTGAAGTAGGTTTTTATCAAGCGCACAATCAAAGAGCGCTATTTGTTGGGCATCCTTTAGCACAAAGTTTGCGACCTAGAAAGCCACATATTAAGACAAAAAATATTCTTCTAATGCCGGGTTCTAGGCAAAGTGAAATTAAAAGATTACTGCCTGAAATGCTGCTAGCAGCTAAAATAATGTCCGTGCAAGATCCAATGTTAACCTTTCACTTAGCCTTAGCGAATGATGAATTATTAGATTGGGTGACTGTCCAAGTAGGGAATGCTCCAGTTGAAATTTCACTTGGGTGTGCACATGTGCGTATGTTAAATGCAGATTTGGCATTAGTTGCATCGGGCACTGCGGCGTTGGAGTTGGCACTGGTTGGTGTGCCTATGGTGGTTGTTTATAAATTGTCTAGTTTTAGTTATTTTATTGCTTCAAGATTGGTCAAGAGTAAATATATTAGCTTGCCAAATATAATTGCCAATAAAAATTTAGTGCCAGAATTGATTCAAAATAATGCCAGCGGCAACAATATCGCCAAACATGCCATGGCAATCGTGAGTCGTGATAATAAAGCGTTAATCAAAGCGTTTAATGCAATCCATCAACAGTTAGACTTAGATGCTAGTGATGAGTCAGCACGTATTATTTATGAATTTATTAACGAATAAACACATTCTTAATAGTGTGGCATTGGCATTGGCTGAGGATTTTGGTTCTGGCGATGTTTCTGCTGATTTGTTATTAAATAAAATAATTACAGCTGAGATTATATCAAGAGAATTCAGTGTTATTTGTGGCGTGGAATACGCACAAAGTGCATTTTTATCACTTGACGATAAAATCAAACTAGATTGGAAAGTTAAAGATGGTGAGTGCGTTAATTCAGGACAAGTTCTGTGTGTTTTAATAGGTGCTTCCAAGGCCATTATTAGCGCCGAAAGGGTGGCGCTTAACTTTTTACAGATGTTAAGCTCTGTGGCGACAAAAACTCATGACTTAGTGAATAAAATTAGTCACACCAATGCACAATTGCTAGATACTAGAAAAACCATTCCTGGGCTAAGATTGGCACAAAAATACGCAGTAAAATGCGGTGGTGGTGTTAACCATCGTATGGGCTTGTATGATTGTATTATGCTGAAAGAAAATCATATTATTGCTTCAGGCTCAATCACCTTAGCAGTTAAATTAGCAATAGAGAAATACCCAAATCTTCCTTTAATTGTTGAAGTTGAAAACTTGAGCCAATTACAAGAAGCGCTCACACTTAGTGGTGTCGCCCGAGCGTTGTGTGATAATTTTTCCATAAGTGACTTAATACAAGCGGTTGGCTTTGCTAAAGGTAAATTACCCTTGGAGGCTTCTGGCGATATCAATGAAAACACCATTGTAGCAGTGGCTAATACCGGTGTTGATTTTATCTCTACAGGCAGTGTCACTAAGAATATTCAAGCAATAGATTTGTCTTTAAGATTTGTTTGAAGCAAAGAAAATTGGGCTGGTTAAATCGTCTTTAGTATTGTAACTTAGAGGCTCTCCATCTTGGTTAACAACACTGCCACCTGCGCCTTGTAAAATGCATACGCCAGCAGCAGTGTCCCATTCAGAACAAGGACCAAATCTTGGATAGTAGTCATATTTGCCCTCTGCAATAGCACAAAATTTTAGCGCACTACCCAGTTGAGATACTTCATAAGTACTACATTTTCCTAAGTGGTCTTGCAATTGTTTGTTGTGTGACGACCAATGACCAATGACAATTTTTAAAGGGCGATGGCTGGTGTGTACATTTAATGTCTGAACAATACGTTCTTGTTGTTTGAGCGTTTTGTTTGCATCTGTTGTATAGTAGTGTGTTTTGCTTAGTGGTGCATAAATCATGCCAAATATTGGTTTGTTTTGTTTAATATAAGCAATACAAATACAAAACTCACCTGTTTGCTCAAGAAAGTCACGCGTGCCGTCAAGTGGGTCGATTAACCAGTATTCATGCCATTTAGAGCGTTCAGAAAATTTAATTACTTCAGATTCCTCTGAAAGTATGGGCGTGGTGTTTAGCGTGAGTTTTGAAAGTGCCTCAATAATTAGTTTATGTGCGTTTTTATCAGCAATAGTCAGTGGCGTTTCATCTGATTTGATTTTAATATCAAGCTCACTTTTATAAAGTGACATAATCATATCACCAACTTGAGTGGTTAGCTTAATTAATGGCGGTATGAGTAAATCAAACATGGTTATATTATCATACCTCATTGGCTATGATAAGTATTGATGAAAATGGTGGGCCTACTTGGACTTGAACCAAGGACCAATCGATTATGAGTCGATTGCTCTAACCAACTGAGCTATAGGCCCCTAAAGGATTATTCTAGGAAGCTTTGTAATTTATGCGCACGAGAAGGGTGTCTTAGCTTACGCAGTGCTTTGGCCTCAATCTGGCGAATGCGCTCACGAGTGACATCAAATTGACGACCAACTTCCTCTAAAGTGTGGTCAGTATTCATATCAATACCAAAACGCATTTTTAATACTTTAGTCTCGCGAGGCGATAAGTTAGAAAGTAACTCGCTTGTGGTTTCTCTTAAGCTTTCCTTGGTGGTTATCTCAACCGGTGAAGATAGATTGGTGTCTTCAATAAAATCACCAATATTAGAGTCCTCATCATCACCAACCGGGGTTTCCATTGACAAAGGCTCCTTGGCAATTTTTAGAATTTTGATAATTTTGTATTCTGGCAGTTCCATTTCAGTTGCTAACTCTTCAGGGGAAGCCTCGCGACCAAATTTCTGCAAGAGTTGGCGACGTACACGATTAAGTTTATTGATGGTTTCAATCATGTGGACTGGAATGCGAATGGTGCGCGCCTGGTCTGCAATAGAGCGAGTAATGGCCTGACGAATCCACCAAGTAGCGTAAGTAGAAAACTTGTAACCGCGACGATATTCAAATTTATCAACCGCCTTCATTAAGCCAACATTGCCTTCTTGAATTAGGTCTAAGAATTGCAATCCACGGTTGGCATATTTTTTCGCAATTGAAATCACCAATCTAAGGTTTGCTTCAATCATTTGTGATTTGGCTTTTTTGGCACGACGATCACCACGACGATACATTTTGTTTAATGCTTTAAGCTCAGCAATAGTGAGTTGCATTTCCTCTTCAAATTGTTGGAGATTTTTTTGTGCATAATAAATCTCATTTTTGCTGACCTTTAATTTTTCTTTAGTCTTCTCGTCTAATTTGATGGTATTAAGCCAGTCAAAATTGGTTTCATTATTAGAAAATGATTCAAAAAAATATAATCGATCCATGCCCGCATCTAAACATGCATTTTGAATGGTTTTTTCTTGTTTTTTGACTTGGTCCACGCGGTTGCAAATAACCTCTATCATGGTATTGACCAGTTTGGGCGCTAGGCGTAAGTCTGACAAGCCTTGAGATAATCGTTGGCGCGCTTCAATTGTTTTTTTATGACGAAAACCAAATTTTTCGTTGGTTTTGTTGTAAATTTCGGAGCATTTTGATACGGTTTCAAAACGGCCGTACACCTGATTTTCATCAGGTCCTGTGTATTCCATTTCTTCCATATCTTCATATTCTTCATCGTCATCAAACTCACCTGCATCAAAAGCGGCTTTTTTTGCAGCAAAGTCTTCTGCATCGCCTTGATAGCCGATAATCACATCGGTCATTTTACATTTTCCTTCTTCTAGGCGGGTGTGCGCTTTGAAAAAAAAGTTAGTAATCACAGGATATAAAGTGATGCTTTTCATGATTTCAAACACGCCAGCTTCAATTTCTTTAGCAATGCGGATTTCATCTTCTTGCTCTAGTAAAGCAACAACACCCATTTCACGCATGTACATTCTAACTGGGTCTGTTGTTCTGCCAAATTCTGAATCCAGTGCTGCAAGTGCTGCTATTGCTGCTTCTGCTGACGTTGATTGTGCTTTAGCACCAGATTCAACTACCAAGGTATCTGCATCTGGCACAGTATCAGAAACAGTAATATCCAACTCTTCAAGAATCGTAACAATAGGCTCTACTTGCTCTTGGGTTAATAAGTCTTCTGGCAGAATATCATTAATTTCAGAGTAGGTTAAGTAGCCTTTCTCTTTACCAACCATGATGAGTTTTTGTAGTGCTTGCTTGTGTGCTTTAGTTGTGGATTTCATAAATTTAAAGTTAATGTGTTTGACAAACCAAAGGATGGATTATACCCAAAGTTATCGGCTAAAAATCATAGCCTTGTGTTGTGGTATTTTTCTATCTGACTATTATGTAAAAATAGTACTAATAGATTGCTCTTCGCTAATTCGTTTGATAACCTCAGCCATTGTTGGTGCAATGGACAATTGCCTAATTTTAGAACAGTTGGCAGCATCGGCATTAAGTGGAATGGTGTTGGTTGTTACCAACTCATTTAACTCAGAGTTTTCAATATTGTGAATGGCATTGCCAGAAAGAACGGCATGTGTGGCGTAGGCCACTACTTTTTTAGCGCCCCGTTGTTTCAAAACACTAGCGGCTTGGCAAAGTGTACCAGCGGTATCAACCATATCGTCAATCAGAATGCAAGTTCTACCCTCAACATCGCCAATAACATTCATGATTTTGACCATATTGGGTGCTGGGCGTCGTTTATCAATAATGGCAAGGTCTGCATCATTTAAGCGCTTTGCAGCAGCGCGTGCTCTTACTACGCCACCTACATCAGGAGATACAACAACGATGTCTTGGTAATTTTTAGATAGGATGTTTTCAATTAAAACAGGCTGGGCATAAATATTATCAATTGGGATATTGAAAAAGCCTTGAATCTGATCTGCGTGCAAATCAACAGTTAATATTCGATCAACACCTGCAGATTCAACCATTTTTGCAGCAAGTTTTGCTGTGATGGGTACGCGAGTTAGGCGTGATCTACGATCTTGTCTTGAATAGCCAAAATAAGGCACAACAGCAGTAATTCGTGTAGCTGATGAGCGTTTAAGTGCATCAACGATAACCAAAAGTTCCATTAAGGTTTCAGCCGGAGAAGGTCCACAAGTAGGCTGAATGATAAACACATCACAACCACGTACATTCTCTAATATTTCAACTTGGGATTCGCCATCGCTAAATCTACCCACCAGTGCTTTACCTTGTACGATATTTAAACTAGAAATGATTTCGCCAGAAAGCTCAGGATTAGCATTACCGCTAAAGATTTTAATTTTGTCAAGAGACATAGAGGATTAATCAATACTATTAAAGTAGCTATATTATACGCTGATAAGAAGACAAAACATAAAAAGAAGTTGGCTGGGCTGGCAGGATTTGAACCTGCGCATGACGGGATCAAAACCCGTTGCCTTACCGCTTGGCGACAGCCCAACTATGAATCGGAGAAGTGTTGATTGCACGCGATACAAAACTCATCCATTTTTTTGGCACTTTTTTAGCCGCTGCCAAAGCGTCTTTCTCAGTTAAGAATTCATTAAAAACACAGCTACCTGTGCCACTCATTCTAGCTTGACCAATATGATTAGCGCAAGTATCAAGGTGTTCTAGTGCAACACCAATTTCTGCCTCTAACGTTATGGCTGCCTGTAAGCAGTCATTATGAGTATTTACAAGTTCAGAGAACTTGGCTATTTTCCCTTGAGGTTTGCTCATTGTCAATGCATAATGAGAGAAAATTTCTTTAGTTGAAATATGTTGGTTAATAAAGACCACTAAAAAATAATGATTAGGTGTTTTAACAGGGCTTAGAATTTCTCCCATACCTTCTGCCCAAGCGCTTTTAGCAAAAATAAATACGGGTACATCTGCACCTAAACTTAACCCCAATTTCATCAGTTGCACTTGGGTTAATTTTGTATCCCAAAGTTGATTAAGTGCCACTAATGTGGTTGCTGCATCTGAAGAGCCACCACCTAAACCACCACCCATTGGAATATTTTTAACGATTGAGAGGTTAACACCCAACGTTGTGCCGGTGTGTTGTTGAAGTGCTTTGGCCGCTTTAACGATTAAATCTTGGCTTTGCTCTACATCTTCATTGCCACTAATGCGTTTAATAACACCATTACTAGTGATAGAAAATTTTAATTCATCGCAATAGTCAAGCAGCTGAAAAATGGTTTGAAAATTATGATAACCATCCTCTCTTTTGTTGTTAATGTGCAAAAATAAGTTAATTTTTGCAGGGGCAAGCCAAATGCTAGACATTAATAAAAATGTTTCGGTAATGCTTTAACTCATCAATTGAGTCTTGGATATCAGAAAGTGCCAAGTGTGCAGAGTCTTTTTCAAAGACCATTTTTGCATTAGGTTTCCAACGCACAACCAGCTCTTTAAGGGTGGAAACATCAATATGACGGTAGTGAAAGAATTGCTCTAGTTTTGGCATGTAGTTATACAAAAAACGCCTATCTTGACAAATGGTATTGCCACACATTGGTGAGGCACCTTTGCTAACATATTTTTTTAAAAATTCTAAGGTCTGGGCTTCTGCTTGTTTGCAAGAAAGGTTACTTTCTCTAACGCGCCTAAGCAGCCCAGAACTGGTATGGTGTTCGGCATTCCACTGGTCCATATTATCTAGAATTTCATCGTTTTGATGAATGGCTAAAGAAGGGCCTTGTGCAATAATATGGAGTTGTGCATCAGTAACAATAGTGGCAATTTCAATAATGGCATCTTTTTCAGGCATAAGCCCTGTCATTTCTAAATCAATCCAAATGAGGTTAGTTTCTTTATTCATTATAAAACCCTATATTAACAACCCGTTGATTCACGGACAAAATCATCCAATTTTTGATGGGCTGAACCGCTGTTTAAAATACTAAGCGCTTTATTAACACCCTCTTGTAGTGAATTTGCAAGCCCGCACACATAAATAGCTGCACCTGAATTAAGGGCAATGATATTTTTGGCCACGCCATCTTTACCATCAAGTGCTTGTTGAATCAGTACTAATGACTCATCCACATTATTGACTTTAATGTTATTTAAATCACCCAGTGGTAAACTAAAATCAGCAGGGTTAATGGTGTAAGTGCTAACTTGGCCATCTTTCAATTCGGCCACAAACGTGTCATCAGCAATTGAAATTTCATCTAAGCCATCTTTAGAATGCACAACCATGATATGTTTAGCACCTAAATTTTTTAAAACATGAGCAATCGGTTCAACTAAAGATTGAGCATAAACACCCATGACCTGATTAGGTGCTTTAGCAGGGTTGGTTAATGGACCTAGGACATTAAAAATAGTTCTAATGGCAAGGTCTTTGCGCGCTCCAATGGCGTGCTTCATGGCAACGTGATGAAAAGGTGCAAACATAAATCCGATGCCAATTTTTTCAATACATTTGCTAATTTTTTCAACACTCATATCAAGATTAACACCAGCTGCCTTTAAGACATCAGCGCTGCCTGATTTTGAAGAAACACTACTATTACCATGCTTAGCAACCGACCCGCCAGCAGCAGCTACAACAAAGGCACATGCAGTTGAGATATTAAACAACCCCAGTCCATCACCACCTGTGCCACAAGTGTCCACTAAGTGTTGAGTGCTTTTAATGGTGACGCCTTTGACCAAAGAGCGCATGATTTTGGCAGCGGCGGTAATTTCATCAACACTTTCACCCTTTATCGCAAGGCCAACTAAAAAACCACCAATTTGTGCATCAGTAGTTTTGCCTGTCATAACGTCATTCATCACCGCGTACATCTCACTTTCACTAAGATCTTGTTTTTTAATAATTTGTTTAATTGCTTGTTGTATGTTCATAGTGTTATTGGCTCATAAGTGACTCAATGTCGTTGATTTCTTTAGCGAGGGATTTGGTTAGTACTGTATTTCCTGATGTGGTTACTAATACATCATCTTCAATCCTGATGCCAATATTGTGATAAATTGGGTTAATTTTATCATCCTTACGAATATAAATGCCGGGTTCGACAGTGGTTATCATGCCAGTTACAAATTTTCTGTGATGAGCGTCTTGTTTGTACTGACCCACATCATGCACATCAAGGCCAAGCCAATGCCCTGTGCCATGCATATAAAATTGTGATAAATCACCACCAGTCTTTAATATGCCAAGGTTAATTAAACCTTGTTCGATTGTATTAGTAGCAACTTTATGAGGCTCATTAATTTTTACACCGGGTTTGATGGTATTGATGGCATTGATTTGAGCATCAAGCACAATCTGATAAATTTGTTTCTGTGCACGGGAAAATTGACCACTAACTGGAAAAGTTCGGGTGATATCTGAAGCGTAGCAATCCACTTCAGCGCCAGCGTCAATTAAAACTAAGTCGTCTTTATTGAGTTTTTTGTTATTTTCTATGTAGTGTAGTACGCAAGCATTTTCACCCCCTGCAACAATAGGCGTGTAAGCATGTTGGGCATTATTCCTAGTAAAGTGTCCGTCAAAAATACTTTGCACTTCAAATTCAAACATATTGGGTTGGATTGCTTGCATTGCTAATTGGTGCGCTTTGATTGAAATATTAGCAGCTTTTTGCATGGTGCTTATCTCAAGTTCGTCTTTAATAAGGCGCATCTCGTGCAAAGTTGGGGCGAGTGATTTCAATTGATGGTTTAATAAAAGGCGTGAAATGTCGTTGTCTAATTGGCAAGTTTTAGCATCAAAATAAACTTGATTGTTAAGAATTATTTGGGGTAATTTTATTTTTAATAAATCTATAGAAAAAGCATAATTTGATTTTAAGGTATTGGGCGCATCATAAACTCCTAAACGTTCCCCATCCCAAATTTCACGCGTTTTGTCTTTAGGACGTAAAAATATTGTATAGTGATTTTTAGAAAAAACTGCCAGAGCCTCAGGTTCTTGGAAGCCAGTTAGGTAGTAAAAGTCACTATGCACGCGGAAAGGGTAATTAACATCACCAGAACGATTCTGCTCAGGGTTGGTGCTAACAACAATAACTGCATTGCTGTCAAGCTGGTTTAGCAGTGCATGTCTTCTTTTTTGATGTATCATTTTTTATCAAATATGGCTTAATTGTATGAACATTTCTATTCACTATTTATTACGCACAAAGATACCATGAAACACGTACGATTGTACCAAAATACCCCCTTGCAAATTAATGAGAAATTGATGCTTGATGAATATGCATCACGTCATTTAGCAAAAGTATTGCGCTTTCCTCAAGGCCAAGAGATTACTTTATTTAATGGTGATGGCAAGAACTATTTAGCCACACTTGTGCAAGTAAAAAAATATTGTGAGATTGAAGTATACACTTGCACTCAAAATACGTCTGAGTCTAAATTGGACATCACTTTGGTTCAAGGTATTGCCAAAGGCGAAAAGATGGATTTTTTAATACAAAAAGCCGTGGAATTGGGTGTTAATAGAACCATTCCTATTTTTACTCAGCACTGTGTGGTTAGATTCAAAGGCGACAAACTAGACAAACTAACAAAGCATCAATCACATTGGTAAAAGATTGTTATTGGTGCTTGTGAGCAGTCGGGACGTTCTGTTATTCCAGAAGTGCTCACACCTGTCAATTTGAGAGATTTTCTACAACAACCAATTGTCAACGGCTTTGTTCTGCATCATCGTTGTGAGCAAACTCTATTAGAGTTGACAGCAGTTGATAAGGCAAGTATTTTAATCGGTCCCGAAGGCGGACTCAGTGAAATAGAAATCAATCAAGCTATACAAGCAGGCTATCGGTCTTTATTGTTAGGTTCTCGTGTACTAAGAACTGAAACCGCATCACTCGCAGCGATAGCCAATATGCAACTTTTATGGGGTAGTTAATTTTTTTTAATCTGACACTTTTGCATGACTATATTTGATTAGCCAAATGGTAAATTTTTGTTAAGTTGGTGAAAGGTGGTTTTTTGATGATTATTCACAATTATGTAAAAGTTTTAGTTTATAACTATTAGTATATTTGAGTATTTTCTAAAAGTCTACCACATAGTTGTATGAATAATGTTTTTTTACAAGAAATTGCTGATTATATGCTTGGAAAAAATAATTTAATGGCTAAAAAAACGTTGGATTATATAGATATCGCATTTCCTTTTAAAGGAAGCGTAATGTATGGGAAAGATATAGTCATCAATAAAGATATTGTTGTAGGGCCCGCAGCCTCGTCTTATTTTATTAATGCAGATATATTAACATTTGATGGAGGGTCAATTACATCTATTACTACTGCTTTGACTATAACAGCAAACAATCGTAGTTCTAAGTATCGGTATTTTGGGGTACAAAGGTAATAATGGTAGTGCAGGCTCGAATGGTAAAAACTATTATGGACCAGCTGCACATGGAAGTGATAAAAGCGCCACAAGTCCAGGTATTTGCACGTGGGCTGGGTCTGGAGGCAATGGGTCTAATGGGCAATACTGGCTCAAACGGCAAAGATGCTAGAATTGGCAATTATGGACTTGCAAACCTCCCTGCAAATATTGTAATAAAAAGTATAGCAAATGAAAGTGCGGGTAGTTTGGTTGTTTTTACAACATCTGGTACTGGTGGTACTGGTGGTAATGGTGCAAATGGCAATCCTATTATTATTAGTTTTCCTAAAGAGCATAAAAGCTTGATACAACCAGTTACAAAAACAGCATTATTTTGGTCTAGAGGTGACGGTGGTCATGGTGGTAACAAAGGTATTGGAAGTCATGCAGCTACTGATGGTTCAAATGGAGGGGCTGGTAAATTTGGCATTGTAGGTAAAGATGGTAGTCATACAGGGGCACCTGGAAACATTATCTTTAATTGGATATAGTTGTATTTTTATTGTTTAACACAATGGTAAAATTTTAATTAATTGATATTAAACACGATATAATCCACAAGAGATATTTTAAAATGACGAACAATAGACAGTATTATAAAAATTTTACAGTGCTAATCATGAATTTGAACTGAAAAATAAAGAAGCAGGCGAAGTTTTTGGACAAACTATTGTTGGATATGAAATTTATAAGCGCACTAATGTTTCTAACTTAACAAGTGTTAGAGGGTACCTGTTAATAGTAAAACAACGCATTATTCTCCCCAATACGACAGAATATGCTGCCGGTGCAACATCAATTACGGCTTACAAAAACTATCCAGCAATTATTGAAAATAAAATAAAACTTGATGTCAACAATCAAGCAAAAATACAAGTGAATAGTATATTCCCTAGAACATTAAACTCAAATGTTACAACAAATTCAAGTTCCCATACTTGGCACTTCTAGCTCTATAGTACACCAAAATACTACAGGTTCATCCACTTTTCGGATGTCAACACATTTGGGGCAGGGATAACTGCTGGGTTTTTTGGAGAAATACCTATAAGATCACTGTCCTTGAGTTACTCTCACTCATGGGTAAACGGTAGCTTCACCCAAAACACTTACAAGCAATTCTTCATCTTCGAAAATAGACGAGAGCTTTTCTAATTCAACGAGTGTTTAATACCCCAATTTTCCATACAACTCTAAAGTAGAGGCTTGACTTGTTTACAGTCATCTTATCACGCCACCTTTGCCCTAGGTGGTATGCCACCTAGGGCAAAGTGCGGTCGTTCGTTATTATAAACCCATAACCACTGTGTGGTTGCATCTTGTGCTTGCTCAACAGAATCAAACAAATGCAGATCTAAACACTCTTGTCTTACTGTACGGTTAAATCTCTCAATGTAGGCATTTTGAGTTGGTGCAATAGTCTAATTTTATTGGACACAAAGATAGCCTTATAATACAAACCATAAGGAGGTCAGTAATGACACAATATAAATCAAGAAAACAACGAGTGACTTTTACCGTTGAACATTCTGTTCAATACCCCCTTGAGGGGGGAACACTAGATTATGCCAAACTCATGGTGCATGAGAATTACACCAATAAAAAAAATCATGATAATATCAGGAGCTTGCTCCTCAGCAGTTAGCAGATGGAGAAAACAATACCTAGCAGAGCTTGGTGGACAAACACCAGAGTCAGGCAAAGCGCTGACTTCTGAACAACAAACAATACAACTGCTTGAGAAACAACTTTGGCGCGCACAAAGGGACAATGAAATCTTAAAAAAGGCAACAGCCTTGTTCGCTGTGGACAATCACCAAGTGATATGATTATCAAGATAAACAAGGCTTGCCAACAATACAATACTAAAGAATTATGAGCATTACTCAAACTTCCTCGCAGTAGTTATTACTATCAAGTCAAAGATAAGCGAGTAAACAACAACACCAACGCTATGATTAAATTAATCAAACAAACTGCTATTGAAGTTGGATACACCTATGGCAAACGCAGAATGCGAGTAGTTTTGAATAACCAAGGTTATAACATTGGTATTTACCAAACTGCAACGCTAATGAAAAAAGCCAATGTAGTTGCCATACGCCCAAGAAAGCGTCATTATTACCCTAATACTAGATTGATGTTTAAAAAGGCAAAAAACCTATTAAATCGTGTGTTTGAGCAGCAATCAATTAATACGCATTGGGTTGGTGATATTACCTATATCAAAACCTATCAAGGTGGGAGTTATTTAGCCAGTGTGTTGGATTTAGGCTCAAGACAAGTTGTTGGTTGGGCATTGTCAAAACAGCCTAATGCTCAGTTGGCAAAGGATGCGCTTAGTAATGCTGGTGTCTAGACACCAGCCCAATACAAATAAACACATGTTCCACTCTGATCAAGGGACTCAATACTCTTCTAAAGTTTTTATTGATTATTGCAACAAGAACAACATTACTCAAAGCATGAGCAGGCGAGGTAATTGTTGGGATAATGCGGTCATGGAGCGTTTCTTTAGAAGTCTGAAGACTGAGAGATTAAATTATCAAAGTTTTGCAAATCATAGTGAAGTCGTGCAAAATGTAGAGGGTTATATCTACTTGTATAATTACAAAAGGATTCATTCAGCGATTGGGTATTTAACACCTGCTCAAAAGATGGCTGAATTGAAAAAAGCGGCTTGAAATGTGTCCAAGTAGGTTAGAGCATTGCAAACAATAGGGTTAAATATTATTCTGGTTTTTTAGATTACTTTGGAATGACCGATAAAATTAACTTAGGTGATAGAAAAAATGCTAAATACAATTGTAAAGGCATGCGACAATTTGCTCCAAATCCATGGGGCTAACTATCTTAATTCTTGGGAAAAAGGCTGGACAGGAGCCTTGTAAGATGGCTGGCTGGGAGACCGCCTATAGTGGATTTAAAGATGGCGCTTTTAAGCAGTGCTTTGAAAAGGAAATATTAGGTCGTTGATAATATTGGAGCTATTGTATTTTGTGCAAGTTATGGTATTAATCTAGCAGTTGAACGCCACACACATAAGACTTTAATTA
The DNA here is from genome assembly GCF_016592615.1 of Isorropodon fossajaponicum endosymbiont JTNG4. Lineage (NCBI taxonomy): Bacteria > Pseudomonadati > Pseudomonadota > Gammaproteobacteria > Isorropodon fossajaponicum symbiont. Next base: position 1,145,544 of record NZ_AP013043.1, on the reverse strand, counting down.
TGTGTTGTGGATTTTGTCGGGTTAGCCATTAACCATAATCTACGCTTAATTTTTTTTTAAAGTTACTGGTGTAAAAAACTTTTAGGGCGTTTGATTGCCTCTATAAGTGCTGTTAGTTTGGTTTGAGTGTTTTTGTTTAATCTGGACGATGGTGCAGTACGCCATTATTATGTATTATATATTCAACAGTCATAAAGATAGGTTTAAACGAATCCTAGGTTTGCATACGAACTAATCAGCCATTTTGTGCCTACTTGTTTAAATTTTATTTGCACCCTAGTAGAATCGCCTTGCCCTTCAAAATTTAACACTGTGCCCACGCCAAATTTGGTGTGTTTAACTGAAGCGCCGATGAATAATTGGCCATCAGATTTGGGTGTAATACTTTGATCAAAAGCCTTATCATCATTGTAATTTTGTATTGTTGCACCAAATTTAGCCTTAATCTTATTTAAATATTTACTTGGAATTTCGTCTAAAAAACGTGAAGGATAAGCGTATAAGGATTGTCCGTGCAAAAAGCGTTTAATAGCATAAGAGAGTGATAGTTTTTTCATAGCGCGAGTCATGCCCACGTAGCATAATCGTCTTTCTTCACCCATTAAATGAGGCTCATCCTTGCTTTGTCTAGAGGGGAATAAGTCCCCTTCCATACCAACCAAAAATACATAAGGAAATTCCAACCCCTTGGCTGAGTGTATGGTCATAAGTTGTACATTTTGGTTAATAGGCGCATTGGTGTCACCACTAGAATCTAGTGGTGCTAAAGAGATAAACCCCACCACTTCGTTCATCCCGCTATCTTGTTCATGGTTGTATTGTTGCGCTGCGGTGATTAGTTCTTCTAGATTTTCTTTTTTACTGCCAGCCTTATCGGTTTTATCATTAGAATAATGCATCATTAATTCTGATGTATTAAGCAAGTTGGCTACTTCTTCAGATAAATCTAGGTTCTTTGTGTCGTCTGTCATTTGCTCAATTAGGTTAACAAAGCTACTTAATGCATTGGCAGCGCGAGTTGGTAGGGTGGATGACATTTGTATGGCTGCTTGAAAAAGACTGGTGTGGTTATCTTGTGCAAAGGTGCGTATTTTTTCAACCGTTGCATTGCCAATACCGCGAGTTGGGAAATTAATCACACGTTCAAAGGCAACATTGTCAGCAGAATTTTCTATCAAACGCAAATAACTTAAAGCATCTTTAATCTCAGCACGCTCGAAAAACCTAAAACCACCATAGATAATATAAGGAATGTTGTATTTTATGAGCGCTTCTTCAAAGTTACGAGATTGGGCATTGGAGCGATACAAAATAGCACAATCACTAGGTGATGCACCATCAGTGATTAATTTTTGAATACTACTGATGACATAATCTGCCTCATCTGTTTCAGTTCGCGCTTCATAGGCATCAATCAATTCACCATTGCCAGCATCAGTCCAAAGAGACTTACCCATACGATTGGCGTTATGGGTAATCAAGACGTTAGAGGCGTTTAGAATATTACCAGTTGAGCGATAATTTTGTTCTAAGCGGATGGTTTCAATAGGGGTAAAACCTGTACATAGTTTGGTGATATTTTCAATTTTTGCACCGCGCCAGCCATAAATAGATTGGTCATCACCACCCACACAAAATACTTAATTATTGCCACTAAACAATAATTTAATCCATTTGTATTGGCACCGTATTGGTATCTTGAAATTCATCCACTAAAATATGCTCAAAGCGCGCTTGATAATGATTAAGCAAGTCTGTGTTATTTTTTAATAGCTCATAACTACGTATCAGTAGTTCTGCAAAATCAACTAGGTCATTTGCTTGGCAGTGCGCTTCATAAAGTTCAAAACACTTCAAGACTTTTTAACAAAATAGTTATAACCAGGATCAATGTCTTGCGGGCGAATACCTTCGCCTTTTTGATTGTTAATAAACCACTGAACCTTTCTAATGGGGAACTTAGATTCATCAATGTGATTTTCTTTCATTAGACGTTTGACAATGCGAAACTGGTCTTGTGCATCTAAAATTTGAAAGCCAGAAGTCAACTTAGCTTTTTCATAATGAGTGCGTAATAATCGGTGTGCCAAGCTATGAAATATTTCCACTCACATGCTTTGAATAGGGCGTCTTAATAGAGTACTTAGCCTTTCACGCATCTCAGCAGCGGCTTTATTAGTAAAAGTAACCGCTAAAATAGCATCGGTTCGAATATCTTTTTGTGTGATTAAATAAGCGATTCTATGTGTGAGCACTCTGGTTTTGCCACTGCCTGCACCCGCTAGTATTAAAGCATTTTTTTCATTACTTAATGTGACTGATTGGCATTGTTTGTCGTTTAGGCCGCTTGTTATTTCAGATAAATTCATTTTTTTTCTTGTCTTGGAATTAAATGGTTATAATATTACCTTTCTCTTATGTCGGTTGAAAGATGGGCTGATATAAGTAAATAAAACTATAAACACTATTAAGGAGTATCGGTAATGACTTACTATGAAGGCGTTAAAAAAATGGAAGAAATGGGTGTAAACGATAACTATACTCAAGGCTGGGTTGCAGGTTTTTTAAATAATCCTAAAATTGAAGAGCAAAGAATTACTGACGAATGGGAGTCAGGCTATGAAGATGGTAAAGAGCACACAGACACTAATTTTACTAACTTCTGCTAGATATTTAAAACGCATAAAAAAACCCCGTTATCGGGGTTTTTTTATGCGCTAACTATAATGCAAAATAATTGGCAACATCATGCGAGATATGCCCTTAAAGGTGCCAACCAAAGTAATGATTTTTTTAAAACAGAAGCATTCAAAGATCAAACCTTTCCCATTAAAATCCCCTTAGAATTTGCACAATTGATTGATAAAAGTAACAAGGATGACCCCTTACTAAAGCAAGTCATCAGTGCTAAAGGTTTATCGAAAAATACAAGTTTTAGTTTATCGCCACTAGAAGATGAAAAACACTCCCCCGTGGCTGGGCTTATTCATAAATATCCAAATAGAGTACTATTAATCGCCTCACAAGTTTGCGCCATTCATTGCCAATATTGTTTTAGGCAAAACTTTAACTATGCTAAGCATGATGCTATCAGCAATTGGATTGAGATACAAAATTATATTATTAATGATACAAAAATCAATGAAGTGATATTAAGTGGTGGCGATCCGTTGAGTTTGAGTGACGATAAACTTAGCGTATTGATTGATAATATTGCAAATATTGCGCATATAAAAACACTACGCATTCACACACGCAGTGCTGTTGTGACACCTAGTAGAATAACCAATAAATTAGTAGATATGCTTAACCATTCAAGATTAAATGTTGTCATGGTGTTACACACAAACCACGTACAAGAGTTGTCTGCTCAATTTGCACAAAAAATCACCAAACTAAGTGGTGTTACTTTGCTCAATCAATCAGTATTATTAAAAGGTGTGAATGACTCAATAGAGACATTGACAGAACTTTGTTTGAAATTGTTTGATTTGGGTATATTGCCCTATTATTTACACATGGTAGATAAAGTGCAGGGCGCACAAGATTTTTTAGTCAAAGATGATTATGCCATTCAACTACATCAACAATTAAAAAATAACTTAAGTGGGTATTTAGTACCTAAGTTGGTGCGTGATAATGGTAACCATTCTAAAGATTGGTTACTTTGAAATGGTTTTTTCTAAAGCCATCATGTCCATTTCGCCCATCTGATAATCAACCAAGTTGCCATTTGGTCCATAGATATAAGTCGTTGGCATGCCAAGCACTTCGCCAAATTTTGTGAATTGAGCGCCGTTTTTATCATCAAAAAGGATGATAGGATAATTCACCATAAATGTATCAGTAAACTCAATAATAGCCGCTTTGTCAGCTTGTTCATAGTCAAGCCCTAGAATAAGAACTTTGTCCTTATTTTTTTCATAAAACTCAACAAAAGCTGGAATTTCTTTTAAACAAGGCGGACACCAAGTTGCCCAAAAATTAACCACTAAGTATTTACCTTGAGTGGATTTATTGGTATGCACATTGCCGTTAAGGTCGGTTAGAGAAAAATCAGGCATTTTGATTTTCCTCTCTTCTTGCCATAGGTTATTAGCAGACTTGACAATGTCATCAATGCTGATTGCCTGAGCAATATTCAAAGCTAAAAATAGCGAACATATAAAACCAAATTTGGCAATTTTATTGCCTAATTGAAATACGTGCTTTGTAGGTATAATGGGATTTTTTGTCATATTTATTTAGTCATGAGTACAATCATTTATCACAATCCAAAATGTTCTAAATCAAGAACAACGTTAGCCATTTTAGAACAAAAAAATGTTGATTTTGAGATAATTAAATATTTAGAAAATCCACCCAGCAGTAGCGAACTCAAGCAATTATTAACCGATTTAAACCTTGAAGCCAGATCGCTCATGCGTAAAGGCGAGCCTGAGTACAAAGAGCAGGGTTTAGATGATAAGGCTTTAACTGAAAATCAACTGGTTAATGCCATGGTCAAAACTCCAAAACTAATTGAACGACCCATTGTAAGAACAAGCAAAGGCGTTGTTATCGGTCGTCCACCTGAAAATATTTTGTCTATTCTTTAAAGAGAGCCTTGCTCATTTGGAAGGCTTTAGTCAATAAGCAGGGTTGATAGATGACCTTTACGCGCTTCAATATTGGAATAATAAGCATCATCCAGCCCCTCAACCACTGAACCTCTAACCACATCTACTTGTAACAGCTCTTTACTCCACGCGCTTAGATGTTTAAACTCATCAAGTGATAAAGTGTTATTGGTAAATTCATTAATCCAGTTTAGGCGCATAAATATTGGTGCAAAAGCGGCATCAATCATGTTGAAATCATTGCCATTGAAAAATTTAGCTTTGTTTTTAACTGCCTCAATTTTTGCTAATTTGGTAAATAATGCTGATTTTGAGTGGTTAAATTTTTCCTCATCAGCTGTGATAATGCCAAATAAGTCACCAAGAATACCTGATGAAAATACAATCCAAGAGCGATTATTAGCCCTTTGAATGAGGTCACTAGGATGAAAACTATGGCTACTTATTTCATTAATAAATTCGGTTATTACCAAAGATTCAAACACCACTTTATCATCTACTTTTAACAAAGGCACTTGCCCGGTTGGTGAAATTTGTTTAAACCAATCAGGCAGGTTCATTGGATTAATATAAGTCATCTTAAAATCAAGATTTTGCGTATTAAGTGAAATAATAGCGCGTTGTGCAAATGGACAAAGTTTAAAGCTGATCAGTTCTAGTTTCATAATTCCTCGATTGATTGTTGTATTATTTTCTGTGATAAGGGCGATTAGTAAGTAATGAATGGGCGCGATAAATTTGTTCTACCGCTAGTAGCAGCCTTGCAAATGCGTGTGGCAATGTTAAATTTGACAACCCCTATAATTGATGGGCAATATTTTTTGACTGACTCACTTAACCCATCAGCACCACTAATTAGCAAAGCAACATGGTCGCCATTTTTTTTGCCAATTTGATAAAAAATGAGTCATAGATTTAGTGCTGTGTTGCTTGCCACATTCATCAAATACGATGATTAAATTAGAACCTTTTGTAGCTTTAATAAGCAACTCGCCTTCTAATTCTTTAATGTGCTCACTATTTTTTCCTTTACGTTTTTGCGCCTCAAGAGTAATCAAGTTAAAGTTAAGTGAGGCTGGTAATTGCTTTTGATAATGATGAACGCCTGTTTGTATCCAGTCTGGCATTTTTTTACCAATGACAATCAGGTTTATTTTCATATTAGGTATTTTCTAATCCTGACCAAAGTTTTTCTAATTTGTAAAATTCTCTGGTTTTTTCTGTCATCACATGAACCACAACTTCTGCTAAGTCTATCAATACCCAATGCCCAGTTCCAGTGCCTTCAATGCCCAGCATTTTCATGTTAAGCCGCTTAGCCTCAATTTTAAGATTATTGGCGATGCCACGCACATGTTGAACGGATCGACCTGTGGCAATAACAATGGCTTCAATATCAGCACTTTGTTCTAAAATTTTTAAGGTGACGATGTCTTCACCTTTTAATTCTTCAATGGTGTCAGTAACGGTCTTTAATTGTTGTTCTAAATTCATAAGGCATTAATATAATCAATAAGAGATTCTGGCAATAGTCCAGATAAGTTTTTATGGTTGCATATTTTACCGTGAATAGTGCTTGAAGAAATATCAAGCATTTGATTATTTACAAAAAAGACAAACCCAGTCTTTTGTTTTGCTAAATCACTAACTGCACTGGTTAATTTAAAACCATACTTTTCTTGATGTGTTAAAGCGCCAGGTCTAGCAATGACTACTAAGTGGCAATATTGGTAAAAAGTTTGATATGCCTTCCAACTGTTCAGCGTGTTAAAACTATCCATCCCCATAATTAAACAAATAGAGTCATTTTGATAGTCTGATTGAATGTACTTGAGTGAGTCAATGGTGTAGGAGTCTCTATTGTGCTCAACTTCTCTAGTGTCTATTGAGAGCATGTTAAATTCTTTAACAGCCAAGCGCAACATATCCATACGTTGATTGACACTAAAATCAAGTTGTTCTTTATGTACAGGTTCAGCACAAGGCATTAAAAATAATTTTGATAATCCAAGCTCGGTTTTAAGTTGAGCAGCATTTTTTAAATGCCCATAATGAACGGGATCAAACGAGCCACCAAAAAAGCCAATCATTTTAAACTTAGACTCTTTTGCAATGCTCATAACATAGCCTTAATTTCTGCTTGGGTGACAGCATCCTCAGGATAAGGGATTTTTCCTTGTTGCATGCCGTTGACATAATTAACAAAATCAGCCTCGTTATCAAGCAATAAAAAAGCATTTCCTTGTTTTTGCTCACCCATTGTTGTGTTAACTTTTGAGCCGTAGTCATGCCCACAATGTAACATTATATCATCATCAATGTGCTTGAGTTTTTGCATAGAATGAAATAATTCATTAATATTACCACCAGGCAATGAACAATGCCCCGCCCCATAAACAAACAAAGTATCACCAGCAATAATATGCCCTTCTAACAAATAACAAATACCACCAGCGCTGTGTCCGGGTGTGTTGATAATTTTAGCGGGTGTATTACCAATAAAAACAGTGTCGTTGTTTTCAACGGTTTCAGGCAAGCTATCAATCTGTAAATAGAGCACTTCATTAACACCTACTGTTATTTTAGCACCTGTTACCTCTACAATTTCATCAACGGCATTGGTATGGTCAAAGTGCCAATGCGTTAGCCAGATATCGGTGAGCGTGTAACCTTTATCGCGTATTCGTTGAATAAACAAGGGTGCGTCCCATGCCGGGTCAACAATGGCACAGGTTTTTGTGACATGGTCAAAGATAAAATGAATAGAGTCTTCCAAAGCGCCGATGTGGTAGAGAATTTCTAGTGTGTAAGTTTTTTCTTTAAAAGTTCGTATGTCCATGCCATCATTTTACCAATTATGTCTTGACTAATTCAACTTAGAGATTATAATTTATATTTTTTGCTGATAAGTCAGTAATGTTGGTGGTGTTTTGGGGCTATAGCTCAGCTGGGAGAGCACGACACTGGCAGTGTCGGGGTCAGCGGTTCGATCCCGCTTAGCTCCACCATAAGCAAAAGAAAATGTTATGTCGCCTTCGTCTATCGGTTAGGACCCCAGGTTTTCATCCTGGTAAGAGGAGTTCGACTCTCCTAGGCGATACCATATTAATAGATGGCTTTGTGGTTTTTGAAAAAAGCCAAAGCCATTTTTTTGTCTGCTTACAAAATATTTAGTCTATTTACTTAAAGTTCTCAATTAAAATACCTTTGTCGCGTTCGTCTAGTCTGGCCCAGGACCCTAGGATTTCATCCTAGTAACAGGAGTTCAAATCTCTTACGCGACGCTATTTTATGTCCACGTGAGTGCTAAATCAACATGAGTTTGTTAAGTATTATTATCCCAAATCGCCTCATTGGTCAGCGTATTGATGCTGCAATGGCGCGAATGTTGCCTAATTATTCGCGTGCTAAAATTACCCACTGGATAAAGTCTGGCGATGCCTTAATTCATTATAAAACTTTCAAACCCAAGGAGAAAGTCTTAGGTGGTGAGGTGGTTGCCTTATCAATCAAAATTGAAAAAACCAATGCATGGTTAGCAGAAGATATTGCCATTGACGTGGTGTATGAAGATGAGGCGATTATTGTTGTTAATAAGCCAGTAGGTTTGGTCACACACCCTGGTGCAAGCAATTGGACAGGAACGCTTGCCAATGCATTGCTACATTATGATCCATCTTTGGTTAATCTTGACCGAGCTGGTATTGTTCACCGTTTGGACAAAAACACTTCAGGATTAATGGTCGTTGCGCGTAGTGAATATGCACAAAAGTATTTAACTGAGCAATTACAAACCCATAGCATTTCACGAGAATATTCAGCCATTGTTTATGGTCATATGATTTCTGGTGGTATGGTTGACGAGCCAATAGGGCGTGACCCTAAAGACAGAATTAGACAAGCAGTGGTCGAAGATGGTAAAAATGCACTGACTCATTATCGCGTTATTGAGCGTTTTGCACACCACACCCACGTTAAGGCAATTTTAGAAACAGGGCGCACTCACCAAATTCGAGTGCACCTATCATTTATTGGACATCCACTGATTGCTGACCCGATGTATGGTGGCAAAATTCGTTTCCCCAAAAAAGCAGACGAGCAATTAAAAAACGCACTTAAAAATTTCAATCGTCAGACTCTTCATGCTAAAAAACTCACCCTCACGCACCCAACATCTGGTGAATTAATGTCATTCAAAGCGCCACTACCGCAAGATATGCAAGATTTATTGCAAGTATTGGTCAAATTTGATGCAAATTAAGCTAAACTTTCCAAGTAATGTTAAGTTGCTTTCAACTCCGCGATACTTAGAAGGCGGCGTGAGTATTGGCAATTATGGCAATTTTAATCTTGCAACGCACACAGGCGATATCTCAGGTGCTGTTATCCATAATCGTAAACTACTGATGACGCATTTTGATTTACCCAGTGCGCCAAAATGGCTGAATCAAACACACTCTAATATTTGCTTAGACGCTCAGTCTGATGATTGTGAGGCAGATGCTGTTATTACTCGTGAAAAAGGCGTGGTTTGCGTGGTGATGACAGCAGGTTGCTTGCCAATTTTTGCCGCTAATCAATCAGGCACACAAATTGGCATTGCTCATGCAGGTTGGCAAGGGATTTTAAATGGCATGATTGAGTCGTTTATCACACAGTTTGATGAACGTGATTTATTAATACATTTTGGTGTAGCGATTTCATCAAAAAATCTTGAAGTGGGCAAGGAAGTATTTGAGCAATTTATTGTCAAAGATGAAAAACTGAGTACAGCACTCACCCAAACAGGCGAAAAATATCATCTGGACATCTATCAAGCTGCACGCATTACCCTTAATGATTTAGGTATTAAGACAATCAGTGGTGGCAACCAATGCACTGTTGAACAGGAAAAAGATTATTTTTCTTATCGACGAGACGGTGTAAATTCAGGCAGAATGGCGCACCTTATTTGGATAGCGACTTAATAATAATTTTTTTAAATATTGGCGAAAAAATATACAACAGTGGAAAGGCAGCAACCCAAGCAATAACAAAACCAGATAACCACTTGTCAATGGTTTGGTCGGTCCAGCCAATATTAAGATAAGTCACCATAAAAAACATGATACTAACCATAAACAGCGACATAACAATGCTAAACGTTAAATGTATTTTCTTTTCCATGGTTATTGCTCCTTATCTTTGAGCTTGCCACTTACGTAAAAATCCATCTCTTTGGTAAATGGATTAAGGTGGTAATAATGTCGTGGTTTTTGCTTGCGTTGTTTTTGTTGAACCACACAACCCACCACTTCAAACTCACCTTTAAGTTCAATATCATCATGTTGGGTATTTAAGCAGACTAAAAATTTATTTGAGCCACGCTCAATATACTGGCGAAAATATAGCTCACCATCAAAACGTACAACAGCGTAAGCACGATTATGAATTTGCATGCCAGGGTCAATAATGACAATGCAATTTTCACTAAACTCTGGCGTCATATAGTTGCCTAAATTTTGCAGTGCGAATGGTTCAGAGTTGGTTGAGCAATTTGTTTGAAACAGTTCTTGTGGCGTATCTAAGTCTGACATTTTTTACAATAGAATGTGGATCGTTGGTTTTGTGCAATTCTAACTATTTTACCCTTGCAAAGATGGCATGTCTTATTTTCACAACCATACACAGACAAAGTCTGGGTGAAATACCCGGGATTGCCATCAACTTGAGAAAAATCTTGCAAGGTTGTGCCACCTGCCTTAATGGCTTGAGTCAAGATGTCTTTAATACACCGAGTTAAAGTGTTATACCGAGTTTTAGATATACTGCCAGACTTGCGTTGCGGATTAATACCCGCCATAAACAAACTCTCACAAGCATAGATATTACCCACACCAACTACGATTTTGCTATCCATAATAAAAGCTTTGATGTTTTGCTGTTTGCTTCGTGATTTTTGATATAAATATCCATCATTAAATGATTTCTCCAAAGGCTCAACTCCTAACGAATCCAGTAGTTTGTGTGAACCGTCTTTTGAAAACAGCACTGCACCAAAACGTCTTGGGTCATTTAAGCGCATACTTGTACTATTATTAAATTGCAATTCAAAATGTTCATGCTTGAGTAGTGGTGTTTTAATATCAACCACCTTAATTGAGCCACTCATACCTAAATGAATAATTAACGTACCCACCTCAAACCTAATCAATAAGTATTTACCACGACGCTCAATTGTATTAATTTTTTTATTAGCCAATGTTGTTATCAAATATTTAGGTATAATCCAACGCAAATTTTCTCGATGTAATATTACTCGACTCACTTTTTGACCGATAATTAAAGGTACAAGCCCACGCTTAGTGATTTCAACTTCTGGAAGTTCAGGCATATAAAAAGATTAAAAATTAACACACATCAAGAAAAATACCTTATTATAATAATCAACTTTGATAACTACGGAGAGAAATATGTTTAATTGTATTAATTTGGTTCAGTGTAAAATAGCGCTTGGTTTTGTTACTACTGCGATTGTGGTTTATTTGGTAGGTATGGATGTCATTATTAATCAGCATTATGCTTTTAGTGTGTGGCTACATGTATTGGCAGGCATTGTTTGGATTGGCTTGCTTTATTACTTTAATTTTGTTCAAGTGCCAGGTGTAGGTCAAGCGCTGGCTGACACTGATGGCCCTGGGCCATCAGCCATTAGCAAATATATTGCGCCTCGTGCTTTATTGTGGTTTCGCATGGCAGCAGTAACTACTTGGATTTTAGGTTTGATATTATTAGCACTACAATCTCGCGGCATGGACGGTATTATTGGCGCATTTACCTTTGCACAAGGTTATCAAGTTATCGGTATCGGCGCATGGATGGGCACCATAATGGCATTTAATGTTTGGTTTATCATTTGGCCAAATCAGCAAAAGATTTTAGGCATGAAAGAGGCAACTGCAGAAGAAATTGCAATGGCAAAAAAAAATGCAGCATTAGCATCAAGCGTTAATGTTATTTTATCCATTCCAATGTTATTAACCATGCTTGCATGGCACTAAAATAAATCTTAGAACTTACAAAAAACCGAGGCAAGCCTCGGTTTTTTGTAATAACCCTAAACGAAAAGATTTAAAGGAAATAACAGATGAGTACAATGATAACCGAAGTTTATGAAGCGCTTATTATTTCAGCAGGCGCAGACGAGCAAAAAGAAAAAAATGCAGCAGAAGCAATTTCTAATCAAGACGGAAGATTGACTCGTATTGAATTATTAACAACTGGATTATATATTGCAGGCACGGGTGCTTTTGCTTATACATTTAGTTTGTTAAACATGATTCTTGGTAAATTGTAACCCAGATTAAAACTAAGGGGTAAGACTTCTTTAATTTTAACTTGATGTTGTATTTTTAACAAAGCGAATTTAAGTCTAGTTACAGAAAGATTTAAAGCACTTTAAGACAAATAAAATTCATATTTTTGTAGTATTTTTACAATTTTTGTATCTTTTTTACAAAAAAACTTGACTGTTAAAAACAAATGCGTATAATTCATCACATCTTTGTAGTAATGCAAAGTAACGAAAGCTATAAAGATTGGAAATTTCTTTTGGCACAACTTTTAAATTTTTGGAGACAAAAAATGAAAAAACAATTATTAATTGCTGCTGTTGCAGCAACAATGTCAGTAGCTGCTACAGCGGACATTTCAATTACAGGTGATGCTTATGTATCTTTTGCTGCACAAGCAATTGGATCAGTTAATTTTGATACTAATGATAATAACGATAACCAACGCGTTCGTTTAAAAGTAGTTGGCTCTGCTGGTGATACTAAAGTTACTGCAGTTATACGTAGTGGTAGCCAAACTCGTGTAAATGAATTACCTGTAGAAACAGATAACGATAGGGGTCTTCACATGGATAGTCTATATATTACAACTAAAGCAGGTCCTGTTAGCATTAAAGTTGGTGACTACTGGGAGACAATTGGTTTAGGTGCACGTTCTTTAGGTAGAGGCAAGGCAAATGCATTTTCTGTATCAACTAAAGTTGGCGGTTGGAAGTTAGGTATGTCTACTGCTGACGGCTCTAATAGCGATACTCGTGACAATACAACTGATGTAAGTGTTTCTGGTAAAATTGGTCCGATTACAGTCGGTTTAGTACACAACCCTAAAGACTTTACAGACTTAACTCTTAAAGGTACATTTAACGATATTTTAGTTGAAGTTGAGCGATGGAACGATACATCAGATACTGATAACGACATAACTTTAATTCATGTTGGTGGTAAAGTAAATAACTTTAAGTGGGATGTGGCACAAATCAAAAATGACGCTACATATACTAGTTCTGCTAATAACAAGTTGGCACCATTAGGTTCTATGTTAATTGGTACAGCCGCTCGTGGTGGTACAGCAACAGCTATTTATAATGTTGGTGACTTTACTAAAATCTTAGGTGTCGCAGTTAGTACTAAGTTAGCAGATAATACAGTTAAAGCTATATTTACTAAAAACACTAATGCTAGTAGCAGAACAACAGGTACAGAGTTAATTGTTAGTCGTTCTTTAAGTGGCGCTACTTTAACAGTTAACATTGCTAGGGTTTCTGGTTCTGATGTTGAGATCCTTAATGCCACTAGCACAGGTCTTAGACTTGATGTTAAGTTCTAAGCTTAAAGTTGCATAAATTTAACTTTAACTTTAACTTAAAAACCCTTAGTCCTAAAATAAGACTAAGGGTTTTTTTATTTTTTGAATTTAAAATTTAACTGTCTGATAAAATTCAAGCAGTTAAATTCAAAAAATAAAAAAACATGAAAGATAGAGTGACTTTAAAAATAAATGGGGCGGATGCACAGAGTTTTCTGCAAGGACAGTTGAGTAATAATATTGCTTCTATTGGAGAGAATGAGTGGCAGTTAAATGCTTATTGTCAGCATCAGGGTAAGGTAATTGCTTTATTTTGGGTTACCAAAGTTAAAGGTAATTTTTATTTGAATTTTCCTGACAGTTTGCAAAACAAGGTACTAAAGCGTCTTAATATGTTTATATTAATGGCAAATGTTGAAATAAAACAAGCCACTTTAAATACTAATCCACCGATTGATGTGATGAAACATCCCGAAGTGTATTCAATAACTAGTGAAAAATTTGTACCACAAGAGCTAAATTTAGACATTGATGAAGTTGGAGTTAGTTTTTCAAAGGGCTGTTATCCCGGGCAAGAAGTGGTTGCACGTTTGCATTACTTAGGTAAGCCAAAGCGTTTTATGCGGTTATTTGAATGTGGACAAGTGCTTAACGTGGGTGACAAATTGATTGCACTTGGCTCAAAATCAGCAAAAGCATCAGGCATTGTGGTGCGTTGTGTAAAATCAGCTGACAAATTAAGATATTTAGCAACGGTTGAAGTCAAGTATCAAGATAGCGAAATTACATGTAACGATGCTAAATTAACAAGGATTAAAAATGATTAAGTTACTAATAATTTTACCTATGAGCGCTTTTGCAACTAGCGAGCCGCTTACAACCTTAGACCTAACCAGTCATTGGGTAGGTTATGTAGCACTCGTGTTGTTTGTGTTGGCTTATATCCTGGTAATGGTGGAAGAATTTACTCATTTTAGAAAATCCAAGCCTGTTATCTTGGTGGCGGGTGTTATTTGGGGGTTAATTGGCTGGGTCTACGCCAGTCAAGGTTTGCCACATTCCGCTGAAGTAGCGCTTAGACATAATATATTAGAATATTCAGAGTTGTTTTTATTCTTATTAGTGGCAATGACTTATATCGAGGCCATGCGTGAAAGACAAATATTTGAAGCGCTTAAAGTTTGGCTAGTTAATAAAGGCTTAACTTTTAGACAACTTTTTTGGCTGACAGGGTTTTTGGCTTTCTTTATCTCGCCAATTGCTGATAATTTAACCACAGCACTTATTATGGGTGCAGTCGTGTTAGCAGTAGGTGCAAGTAATCCACGTTTTGTATCCATTGCTTTTATTAATATTGTTGTGGCTGCCAATGCAGGTGGTGCGTTTAGTCCATTTGGTGATATTACCACGCTTATGGTATGGCAAAAGGGCATTGTTGAGTTTTCGCAATTTTTTAGTTTGTTAGTACCGTCATTGATTAATTTTATCGTGCCAGCCGCTATCATGCATTTTTCTATTAAAAACGAGATAGCCACGGGCAGCCAAAGTAAAGTTGATATTAAATTGGGTGGTATTACCATTGTTGTTCTCTTTATTATTACCATTATTACCGCAGTTAGTTTTCATAATTTTCTACATTTACCACCAGCAATGGGCATGATGACGGGTTTGAGTTATCTTATGATTGTTGCTTACTTTATCCGCAAATCTGAGCGTAAATTGCAACAAGATGGATTTGATGTGTTTAAAAAAGTAGCAAATGCAGAGTGGGATACTTTGTTATTTTTCTTTGGGGTGATTTTAAGTGTTGGCGGACTAGGCTTTATGGGTTATTTAGCACTCACTTCTGAGATCATGTATTTATCTTTAGGGGCAACTTATGCCAATATTTTGGTGGGCGTGTTGTCTGCCATTATTGATAATATCCCAGTGATGTTTGCAGTATTAAGCATGAATCCTGATATGTCATTAGGTCAGTGGTTATTAGTAACACTCACAACAGGGGTGGGCGGTAGTTTGCTTTCAGTAGGTTCCGCTGCAGGTGTGGCGTTGATGGGTCAATCAAAAGGGCTTTATACGTTTGGTTCACACCTTAGGTGGACAGGTGTGATTGCACTAGGTTATGCTGCAAGCATCGGCGCGCATTTATTAATGAACGGTGCTTTGTTTGATGTGCCAGTCTAAGTCATATTTATTGGTTGATATTGGCAATACCGCTATCAAATGGCGTTTGAACGATAAAACCAATTTAATACTTATTAATGAGTTTGATAAAACTCACTTACCAAAAGCAGATAAAATTTTTGTTAGTTGTGTGGGTGATTGCCATGTATTGGACGGGCTTAATAATACGCATTTTATTAAGGCTGAACGCGCATTTAAATTTTTAGAATGTGGCTATCAAATGCCGTCTACATTGGGCTCTGATCGTTGGTTGGCGATGCTAGCCAGTGTTGAGCGTTACCCTAAACAAAATTTGCTAATTATTGATGCAGGTAGTGCACTGACTTTTGACTTAGTACTTGCTAATGGTAAACATCAAGGAGGGCTTATTATGCCTGGTTTGAGTGCATTAAGACATAGCTTTGCTCAATTTTCTAGCAGTGCTCAACAGCTATCTTTAGGCTTAACTGTAAACAATACCCAAGAAGGTTGGCTAGTTGGTACAAGCCAGATGCTGATGAATACTATTAATACACAAATTGAACAGTATTTGAATCATTATAGTGATTTAATTGTTGTACTAACAGGTGGCGATGCTAAGATGGTTGCATTAAAACTTCATCATCAAGTTAAACTTCATCAAAATTTAGTCTTAGAAGGCTTGTCTAGCTATGCGCAAACATATAAAGCGCTGCATTCAGCCTTGGTATAATCCACTCATTTAATTTTAAATCAAAATATAATGCAAGACAGACGAGTTTTATCAGGCATGCGACCTACGGGTCAGCTTCATTTGGGTCATTATCATGGCGTTTTGAAAAATTGGCTAGCGTTACAAAATGAGTATGATTCTTACTTTTTTGTGGCTGATTGGCACGCATTTACCACACATTATTCAGATAAGATAGATTTAAATACTAACGTCATGGAAATGGTGGTTGATTGGTTAGCTGTCGGTATTAATCCAAACACTTCAACGATTTTTGTACAATCCAAAGTGCCTGAGCATGCAGAGCTGCACTTATTGCTTTCCATGTCAACGCCTCTAAGTTGGCTGGAGCGTGTGCCTTCATATAAGGATCAACAACTTAAGCTAAACACTAAAGATTTAGCAACTTATGGATTTTTGGGTTACCCTTTATTACAAAGTGCAGACATTTTAATTTATAAAGCAGGACTAGTGCCAGTCGGTGAAGACCAAGTTGCACACATTGAACTGACACGTGAAGTAGCTAGGCGTTTTAATTATCTTTATGGTCGTGAAGTTGATTTTGAAGAAAAGGCTGAAATTGCCATTAGTAAAATGGGTAAAAAACAAGCTAAATCGTATCGCTCGCTACGTAAATCCTACCAAGAAACAGGCGATGATGAGGCTTTAATAAAGGCGCAAGCCTTGTTACAACAACAACAAAATATTACTCTGGGTGACAGAGGACGACTTTCAGGTTATATTGAAGGCGTGGGCAAGATTATCTTGCCTGAACCTGAACCATTGTTAACCAAAGCTTCAAAAATGTCAGGGCTGGATGGTCAAAAAATGAGTAAATCTTATGGTAATACAATTTCTTTGCGAGACACTGCCGAACAAATACAAGCCAAGATTAAGCGAATGCCAACTGACCCTGCTAGAATCAAGTTGACTGATGTAGGTAATCCACAAAAATGCCCAGTATGGCAGCTGCACGAAGTGTATTCAAACAAATCAACTTGTGATTGGGTGGTGGAAGGTTGTACTAAGGCGAAAATAGGTTGTGTAGAATGTAAACAGCCTATTATTAATGCCATTGAAGAGGAGTTGGCCCCTATGCAAGAACGCATTACTAAATACCAGGCAGACTCAGGGCTTATCAAGCAAATTATTTTTGAAGGTTCTGAAAAGGCCAGAAGTGTTGCTAAAGAAACCATGATAGAGGTTCGAGAAGCGATGGGCATTAATTATTAATCATGGCTGATAGATTACAAAAACTTATTGCCAGTGCCGGTTATGGATCTCGTCGTTGGGCAGAGCGTTTAATTGAGCAAGGACGTATTGAAGTTAATAATAGAACTGCCAGTATTGGCGACAAGGCTGAAATAACTGACCGTGTTAAGATTGATGGGCGGAAAATTGATTTAAGTCGCTATCTTGAACAAGAAACAAAAGTGCTTATTTTGAATAAGAAAGCAGGGGTTATTTGTTCAAACAAAGACGATGAAGGGCGAAAAAGTGTTTATAGTTTATTGTCCAAGGAGTCACGTTGGGTTATGGTGGGGCGTCTTGATTTGAACACTTCTGGCTTGTTGCTTTTTACGAATAATGGTGATTTAGCTAACAAACTCATGCATCCCAGCTCGCAAATTGATAGAGAATATGCGGTTAGGGTGTTGGGTCAGGTTGAGAATGAGGATTTAAAAAAATTGACCCAAGGTATTAAACTTGATGATGGCTTTGCTAAGTTTAACCAAATAACATTTGGTGGTGGTCAGGGTGCTAATCGTTGGTATAAAGTCGTACTTAAAGAAGGGAAAAAGCGTGAGGTGAGGCGTTTATGGGAGGCGTTAGGGTTTAAAGTATCACGCCTTATCCGTATTCGTTTTGGCGAGATTCGCCTGCCTGATAATCTTAAGGCCAATCAATATGATTATTTAAAGCCTGGGCAAGTGAAGTTATTACTTGATGCTGTAGAACGATAACAGCCCTATTTTTTTATGTGAGCATAGTAATGATTGTTTTAACAGCGCTAGTTAGTATTATTTTTTGGATTTATCAAAAAAAGAATCAAGCAAAGAATTAAATATTCTAATTTTAAATAATTTTCAATGCTTATTAACGAACTAAATACAGACGGTGTTTTTTTGGAGTGCTATGATTTTCACTGTGTTTAGTGTTGTTTTATTCGTGTACTTGAAATTTTTCTATCGGTTTAAAAAATAGCTATTTTTATCTTTTAGCGATGGATTATCGTTTTCAAAATCCAGTGCCATCACGTATAATTGCACTTTTAATCTTTATTTCTTTAAGTATTAATGTCTGATTATAAATCCAGTTTAAATCTTCCAGCCACTCAATTCGCCATGAAGGCAAATCTTGCCAATCGTGAAGGTGGGTTTTTGAAAAAATGGCAAGATGATGGGCTTTATAAACAAATTCGTAATCAAAATAAACACAAACCAAAATTTGTTTTACACGACGGTCCTCCTTATGCAAATGGCGATATTCATATTGGTCATGCGGTCAATAAAGTTTTGAAAGATATGATTGTTAAATCAAAATCTTTGTCAGGTTTTGATGCGCCGTACGTTCCAGGCTGGGATTGCCACGGCTTGCCGATTGAGCTTAATGTTGAAAAAAAATACGGCAAAGTAGGCGTTAAAATTGATGCTAATACGTTTAGGGCAAAATGTAGAAAATATGCCGACCAACAAGTAACCAAGCAAAAGCAAGATTTTCAGCGCTTAGGCATTCTGAGCGATTGGGATAATCCATATTTAACCAAAGATTTTCAATATGAGGCTGATATTGTTCGCGCCTTGGGTCAAATTGTTGAAAATGGTCATGTGTCTAAAGGCTATAAACCCGTACATTGGTGTACTGAGTGTGGTTCTGCTTTAGCAGAGGCGGAAGTTGAGTATAAAGATAAGCAATCAGAGGCGATTGATGTTAAATTTAGAATTATTGATGATTCAGTTTTTAATACGAATAAGCCAGTCTCAGTGGTTATTTGGACAACAACACCTTGGACATTACCTGCTAATGAAGCCGTAGCACTCCATCCAGAGCTAAATTATGTGTTGGTTGATATTGGTGATGAGTGCTTATTACTTGCCCAAGCCTTGGCAGAGAATTCAATTAGTCGTTATGGTGTTGAAGCCACTATCGGCGAGCAGATTTTTTCTGGTAGTGAGTTAGAAGGGTTAAAAGTAAAACACCCATTTTACGATAAGCAGGTGCCCACTATTTTAGGTGAGCATGTAACCATTGATGCTGGTACAGGTGCAGTGCATACGGCACCTGCACACGGTCAAGAAGATTTTATTGTGGGGTTAAAATACAATCTAGCTGTTGAGTGTCCAGTGGATGCCAAAGGTGTGTTTTTCAAAGAGACTGAGCTTTTAGGTGGTCAGTTTATTTTTAAAGCCAACGCTAGTGTGATTGAAATTCTTAAACAAGCCAACACATTGGTTAAGCACGAACCATTAGTACATTCTTATCCACATTGTTGGCGGCACAAAACACCTGTTATTTTTAGAGCAACCCCTCAGTGGTTTGTCTCTATGCAGCAAAATGGTCTTAGAGATATAGTCAATAGTGAAATTCCAAAAGTGCAGTGGATACCAGATTGGGGCAAAAAACGCATTGAATTGATGGTGGGTAACCGCCCTGATTGGTGTATTTCTCGTCAAAGATTTTGGGGGGTGCCGATTACTTTGTTTGTACATAAACAAACAGGTGAGTTGCATCCAAATACTCAAGCGTTGTTTGTTAGTATTGCAAATAGAATCGAAAAAGAGGGTATTGAAGCTTGGTTTGAGTCTGACGCTCAAGATTTTATTGGCAATGATGCAAATGACTATGACAAAATCACGGATACACTTGATGTCTGGTTTGATTCAGGCGTGAGTCATTTTGCTGTGTTAAAGGTAAGAAAAGAGCTATCTAATGTGGCAGATTTATATTTAGAGGGTTCAGACCAACATCGCGGTTGGTTTCAGTCATCACTTATCTCTTCGGTTGCTATTAATGGTAAAGCACCTTACAAAAACGTATTAACTCATGGTTTTGTTGTTGATAAAGACGGTAAGAAAATGTCTAAGTCGCTTGGCAATGTGATGAGTCCTCAAAAAGTAGTCAATAACTTAGGCGCTGATGTTCTACGATTGTGGATTGCCAGTACCGATTACACGGGTGAAATGACGGTTAGTGATGAGATTTTAAAACGTTCCGCTGACTCGTATCGTCGTATTCGTAATACTGTGCGTTTTATGCTGGCAAATATGCAAGGTTTTGACCCTGTTGAACATTTGCTTGACAATAAACAGATGCTAGATTTAGACAAATGGATTATTGCTAAAACTGCTGATTTACAAACTCAAATTATCACAGCGTATGAACGATATAATTTTCATCATGTGGTTCAATTGATTTTAAATTTTTGTAGCAATGACCTCGGTGGTTTTTATCTTGATGTTATTAAAGATAGACAATACACCACACAAGCGAACTCTTTAGCCAGAAGAAGTGCACAAAGTGCATTGCACCATATTACTGAGGCAGTGGTGCGCTGGCTAGCCCCAGTTTTATCATTCACAGCTGAAGAGATTTGGCAAAATATGCCGAGTGAAAAAAATGCTAGCATTTTTTTAGCATCTTGGTATCAAGATTTAACATTCGGCTATGAGAATAAAGCTATTGACATCACGCGTGAAATTAGTCCATTCATTCGCAAGCAAATGGAAGGTATGCGTAGTGAAAAGATAATTGGCTCTTCACTTGAGGCAGAGATTGATATTTATTGTGAGACTGATATTTTTAGTGCACTTAGTCAATTGGATGATGAGCTAAGATTTGTTTTTATTACTTCTTATGTTAGGATTCATCCACTTAATGAGAAAAAAGATGATTGCATTAAGGCAATAGAAGGTGTATTTATTAACGTGAGTAAATCAAAACATGAAAAGTGTATACGTTGTTGGCATTATAGAGAAGATGTGGGTAATCATGCTAAACACCCAGAACTTTGTGGGCGTTGTGTTGAGAATGTGGACGGTAAAGGTGAAACAAGGAAATTTGCTTAAATGAAAACACTTAACCTTGATTTGCAAGAAAAATCTTACCCTATATATACTGGTCAAGATTTATTGTCAGAAGGTGAGTTATTAACAAAACATATTAGTGGCAAGCAAGTCATGATTGTTACTAATACAACAGTGGCACCCTTGTATCTTGAGAAGGTGCAAAATTTGCTTTCATCGTTTGAACTTGCACAAGTGGTTTTACCAGATGGTGAAAAATATAAGACACTTGAGACGCTTAATTGTATTTTCAGTGCACTGCTTGAGAATAGATTTGATCGTAGTTGCACATTAATTGCCCTTGGTGGTGGTGTGGTGGGTGATATGACTGGATTTGCAGCAGCTAGCTATCAGCGTGGCGTTAATTTTATTCAAATTCCCACCACGTTATTGTCCCAAGTCGATTCTAGCGTGGGTGGGAAAACAGGTGTTAATCACGTACTTGGTAAGAACATGATTGGGGCTTTTCATCAGCCAAAATGCGTACTGATTGATATAGATACACTTGATACTTTGGGTAATCAGCAATACTCAGCAGGTATGGCTGAGGTGATTAAATATGGTTTATTAGGTCATTCAAACTTCTTTAATTTTTTGAAAGAAAACATTAAAGATTTAATGGATAGAAACAAGCTTTTAATGGCTGAAATAATTTACCAGTCTTGCCAGCATAAAGCCAATATTGTTGCCCAAGATGAGTTAGAAGTGGGCAGGCGTGCTTTGTTGAACTTCGGGCACACTTTTGGCCATGCGATTGAAAATACACTTGGTTATGGCACTTTTTTGCATGGTGAGGCAATTTCAGTGGGCATGCTAATGGCAGTAAAACTATCTCAACTTGAGGGGTATTTGTCCAGCAATCAAGTCGCCCAAGTTCAAGATTTATTAGAAAAAGCCAATTTACCTATCTCTATTATTGGTAAAATTAGTGCTTCTGATTTTATGAAAGCAATGTTGGTTGATAAGAAAGTGATTAATGGCAATATTCGCCTGATTTTATTAAAAGAATTGGGCCATGCTTTTGTTTGTGATCATTATAAAAATCAGCTTTTAAATCAAGTAATTAATGAATTTTGCCAGTAGGATACTATGACGAATAAAAATAAAAAGAACCTTAAAGTTGAAGATGATGAAGTAATGATTACTTCTAGTATTTCTGATTTAGAAAAAATGCTTGAAAGTGTTGAAAAGCATGCAGATCGACGTACTGACACTAAGTTTGAAAAGTTTTTCCTACCGGCGCTTGCAGTGTTTGGCGCTATTATCATGGGATTTTTTGTTGTTATTTATTCAATTACCTCGGATATGACGCGTTTAGCTAACTCAATGGACCCAGAGATGGGTGGCAATATGTCATCTATGGTTAGAAGTATTAATAGCTTGTCAAATAATGTTGGGCAAATGACTACTTCTGTGGCTTATATGCAAAAAGACTTTCAGCGAGTTAATAAAAATATGAATATTATTGCCAGCAAACTTGATAATTTAGATTCTATTGCAGCAGATTTAACGCAAATAAGCTTAAAAATGGATTCTTTAGGGCCGATGCTCATTAATATAGAGCGGATGAACAAAAATATGGCAAATATGCAAGAGTCTATGCAGTGGATGCAACGTGATTTAAACATTTTGCGTTCTTCATTTTCTAAGCCGCTTAGGATTTTTAATAATATTCCAATGCTGTAGTTGTGTCATTATCTGAAGAGCAAGTAAGTCAAATTACTTATCTCGCGCGTTTGTCACTCAATGAAGCACAACTCAAGGACAATACGCAAGATTTAAATGCTATTTTTAGTTTGGTTGAACAACTGGCTAATATTGAGACTGATGGTATTGAGCCAATGTCACACCCACTGCACATGTCTCAACGTCTTAGAGAAGACATTGTTGCTGAGCAAGACCAGTCAGTATTATTTCAATCAGTTGCGCCAAAAACCAGCAATGGCTATTATTTAGTGCCTACTGTTATTGAATAATATGCACACTAAAACCATTGTTGAACTGGCACAAGGCCTTAAAGATAAAGATTTTTCTTGTGTTGAATTAACGCAGCACTATTTAAATCGCATTGATCAATCAAACCTGAATGCTTTTATTACAGTAACTGACGAATTAGCATTAGTTCAAGCCCAAGCAGTAGATAACAAAATTGCTTCAGGTAATGCAAATATATTAACAGGTATTCCATACGCCCATAAAGACATCTTTTGTACCAAGGGTGTTAAAACCTCAGCAGGTTCTAAAATGCTAGATACTTTTGTATCGCCTTATGATGCAACCGTGAGTCAAAAACTTAATCAGGCAGATTTAGTGATGTTGGGCAAGACTAATATGGATGAATTTGCCATGGGTTCTAGCAATGAAAACTCGTTTTATGGCACGGTTAAAAATCCATGGAACCGTTTAAAAATACCAGGAGGATCATCAGGCGGTTCAGCGGCGAGTGTTGCGGGCGGATTAAGTTGTTTTGCCACAGGGACAGATACAGGTGGCTCTATTCGTCAGCCTGCAAGTTTATGCGGCATTACAGGTCTTAAACCTACTTATGGCCGAATATCAAGATATGGCATGATTGCTTATGCATCAAGTCTTGATCAGGCAGGGCCGATGACCAAAACAGCGCAAGATGCAGCTATTGTGTTAAATGTTATGGCTGGATTTGACGACAAAGACTCAACCAGTGCTGAGCAAAAAGTGCCAGATTATACGACCCATCTTAATGATTCGATTAAGGGGTTAACCATTGGATTGCCAAAGGAGTTTTTTTCATCTGGTTTAGATGATGAAGTGGCTGATAATATTATGGTTGCTGTTAAAGAGTTTGAAGCCATGGGTGCGATTGTTAAAGAGGTGTCATTACCTAATTCAACCCATGCTATTCCCGCTTATTACATTGTCGCCCCTTGTGAGTGTTCATCAAATTTATCGCGCCTAGATGGTGTTAGATATGGCTATCGCGCTAAAAATGTGAAAAACTTAGAGGATTTATATTTGCGTTCACGCTCAGAAGGCTTTGGTGAAGAGGTTAAGCGTCGTATTATGATTGGTACTTATGCTTTATCAGCAGGTTATTATGACGCTTATTATCTTAAAGCGCAGAAAGTGCGCCACTTGATTAGTGATGATTTTAAAAAAGTATTTGAGCAGGTTGATGTGATTATGGGGCCAGTTTCCCCCACAACTGCATTTGATTTAGGCTCAGTAAAAGACCCGGTTTCTATGTATTTGGCAGATATTTACACACTCAGCGCCAACTTGGCAGGCTTGCCAGGTATGAGTATTCCAGCAGGTTTTGCGCAAAAATTACCAGTAGGGTTGCAACTCATTGGCAACTACTGGTCAGAATCTAAGCTGCTTAATATCGCGCATCAATTTCAATTACAAACTGACTGGCATTTAAAAACGCCACAGGAGTGCTAGTATGGAGTGGGAAACAGTTATTGGCTTGGAAATTCATGCGCAATTAAACACTAAATCTAAGATTTTTTCAGCTGCCTCAACTCAGTATGGTCAAAAGCCTAATTCACAGGCTTGCGCTGTTGATTTAGGATTACCAGGTGTTTTGCCTGTGCTTAATGTTGAAGCGGTTAATAAGGCAATCAAATTTGGCGTGGCGATTAATGCACATATTAATCAGCGTAATATATTTGATAGAAAGAATTATTTTTACCCAGATTTACCAAAAGGCTACCAAATTTCACAAATGGACTGGCCTATTGTGGGTGAAGGCAAGATTGAAATCACGCTTGGTGAGCAAACCAAGGTAGTTGGCATTACACGTGCGCACTTAGAAGAAGATGCAGGAAAGTCTATACATGATATGTTTGATGATGATACTGCAATTGACTTAAACCGTGCAGGCACGCCTTTACTTGAAATTGTCTCCGAGCCTGACATGCGCAGTGCTAAAGAGGCGGTGGTCTATGCTAAAAAAATTCACACCTTGGTGCAATATATTGATATTTGTGATGGCAATATGCAAGAAGGCTCATTTCGTTGTGATGCGAATGTCTCTATTCGCCCCAAAGGGCAAAAAAAGCTTGGCACGCGTGCAGAATTAAAAAATATCAACTCATTTAAATTTTTAGAACGTGCGATTAATTTGGAAGTTGAACGCCAGCAAGACATTCTTGAAGAGGGCGGTAGTATTGTGCAAGAAACTCGTTTGTATGATTCGGTGAAACATGAAACGCGCTCTATGCGTTCAAAAGAAGAGGCTAATGATTATCGCTATTTTCCAGACCCAGATTTACTGCCTGTTGAGATTTCTGATGAATTATTAGAAAGGATAAGGCAAACTTTACCAGAATTACCCACCCAGAAAAAAGCAAGGTTTGTTGCAGAATTAGGCTTGAGTGACTATGATGCAGATGTGCTTACCTTGCAAAAACCTTTGGCTGACTATTTTGAGACCATGCTTGATCATCATGCTAGCAATGCTAAATTATGTGCTAACTGGGTCATGGGTGAATTATCAGCCTCTTTGAATAAGCATCAAATTGATATTCAAAACTCACCCATTACTGCGCAAGCCTTGTCACTATTAATCAGTCGTATTAGTGATGATACCATTTCTGGAAAAGCTGCTAAAGACGTGTTTAAAGCCATGTGGAATAGCGAAGATAATGCAGATGAAATTATTCAAGCTAAAGGCTTAAAGCAAATGACTGATATGGGTGAAATTGAAGCAATTGTAGAACAGGTGATTGCTAATAATGCGCCACAAGTCGCTCAGTTTAAATCGGGCAATGATAAGATTTTTGGCTTTTTTGTTGGTCAAATCATGAAACTTACTGCTGGCAAGGCCAATCCTAAACAAGTCAACGAACTGCTTAAAGATAAGTTGTCTTAAAAGCGTGCTAGATTTTGCCACGCTAGGTCGTGATTTTTTCTCAGACATTGATACTCAATCATTAAAACAACCTTTTTTAATTCATAAAAACCAAGCATTACAAGACAGACTTAAATTGTCTATTAAGGATAATGAATTATTAAATATTGCCTCAGGCGAAAAGAAATTCCAACACACTCAACCCATTGCTAGTATTTATGCAGGGCATCAGTTTGGTTATTTCGCGCCCCAATTAGGTGATGGTCGTTCTTGTTTAATAGGACAATTACAAGGCATTGAACTGTCACTTAAAGGTGCAGGACAAACGCCTTATTCGCGTGGCGCAGATGGTCGTGCAGTATTGCGTTCATCTATTCGTGAATACTTATGTTCAATCGCTATGAAAGGCTTAAATATTCCCACTACAGAAGCACTAACATTGGTTGGTAGTCATAGCGAGGTTTATCGAGAAAGTATTGAAACAGGGGCAATTGTTATGCGCTGTGCACCTAGTCATATTCGTTTTGGTCATTTTGAACTGTTTGCTTCACGTGGTCAAACTTCTCAAGTGAAGCAATTGGCTGATTTTGTGATTGAACATCATTACCAGTATTGTCAAGGTGAAAATCAATATGTTGATTTTTTTAATGAAGTGGTGCAGAAAACAGCAATTATGATTGCGCATTGGCAAGCACAGGGTTTTGCACATGGGGTGATGAATACGGACAATATATCAATTCTTGGATTAACGATTGATTATGGGCCATTTGGCTTTTTAGAAACTTATAATCCTAAATTTATCTGCAACCATTCTGATCATGAGGGTCGTTATGGCTTTGATCAGCAGCCAAATATTGCTTTGTGGAATTTATCTCGTTTGGCGGATAGTTTGTCAAGTTTAATCAATGCCAAACAAGCAAAATCAGTGCTGGACAAATATCAAAACTACTTGGTTGAGTCATATTCTGTATTAATGAGGCAGAAATTTGGCTTGCGTGAAAAAGACAAGCAAGACCATGCATTAATTACGCAATTTTTTGACGTGTTGTATCAACATAAAAAAGACCACACCAATTCATTAAGGCAGTTATCTGATGTGGATAAATTGGTCATTGATGCTGATTTTAGTGATTGGATTGGGTTGTATGATAAGCGACTATCTCAAGAAAATAATCATAATAGAATCAGTATGATGAATAGCGTAAATCCTAATTATATTTTACGTAATCACTTAGCAGAGGTGGCAATCCGAAAGGCAGAAGATGACAAAGACTATACTGAAATAGCAATTTTGTTTGATTTATTAAGCAAGCCCTTTGAAGTTCACCAAGACATGACATCTTATACTCATAAAGCACCTGATTGGGCGCAAGGGCTCGCAGTAAGTTGCTCTTCTTAAATGAGGCCAGTAACGCTAAACATAAATTGCTGGATGATTTTAACAACGGGAAAGACAACCCATTGAAACACACCTAAAAACAACAAACCCAACAAAATATACAAACCATAAGGCTCTAACTGGTCGTATTGATAAGACAGTTTTCTTGGTAGTAATGAGCTTACAACGCGACCACCATCAAGTGGTGGCAAAGGCAATAGATTAAGCACTGCTAATATCAAGTTAATTTGAACACCAACTTGTCCCATATCAATTAGAAATTGGGAGCCGATATTAACTGCCAGTAAAATTATTATCAGCCATGCAATTGCCATAATGAAATTTGACACAGGTCCAGCAATCGCTACCCAAAGCATGTCTTTTTTAGGCGATCTAAGTGCATTAAAATTAACAGGCACAGGCTTGGCCCAGCCAAAAATAAACCCTGAGGTAAAGTATAAAAATGCAGGCACTAAAATAGTGCCAACTGGGTCAATGTGCTTGATAGGGTTAAGGGTAAGTCTGCCCATCATTCTGGCACTATGGTCACCCAGTTTTGAGGCAACCCAGCCATGCGCTGTTTCATGCACAGTGATTGCAAATAATACGGGAATTGTCCAAATTAAAAGTGTTTGAATATCGGGCATAGGTAAAATTGAGTATTTTTTCTTGTCATTATAAATGAAAACAACGAAGCTTTTAATCTCGACTCAAAAAGAAGCACCAAATGATGCGAAAATTATCTCACATCAACTCATGATTCGAGCAGGACTTATTTCTAAATTGGCATCGGGTTTGTACTCATATTTGCCAATGGGGGTAAGAGTATTGCATAAAGTTGAGAATATTATTCGAGAAGAAATGAATAAATCAGGCGCCCAAGAAGTGCTTATGCCTGTTGCTCAGCCTGCAGAACTTTGGCAAGCTTCTGGCAGATGGGATAAATATGGTGCTGAGTTATTGCGTTTTACCGATCGTCACCAGCGTGAATTTTGCCTAGGGCCAACGCATGAAGAGGTCATTACGCATTTGGCAGCGCAATATTTGCGTAGTTATAAACAACTACCTACGAATTTTTATCAAATTCAAACCAAGTTTAGAGATGAAATTCGTCCTCGTTTTGGGGTGATGCGTTCGCGTGAATTTATCATGAAAGATGCCTATTCATTCCATCTTGACCAAGCCTCTTTACAACAAACTTATGAGTTGATGCATAAAACTTACTCAAATATTTTTGACCGATTGGGTCTTGATTATCGTGCAGTTTTGGCAGATTCTGGCTCAATTGGTGGAGATGCTTCGCATGAATTTCATGTGTTGGCAGAAAGTGGAGAGGACGTCATTTGTTTCTCAGATGAGTCAGATTATGCGGCTAATATCGAAAAAGTTGCTTTTTCAAAACAGGAGAAAACTTGTAAGTCCACACTGACTGAGGAAAAAGTTCTAACCAAGAAGAAAACCAGTATCGAAGAAGTTGCTGAATTTTTGAATGTTAAGAAATCAGATTGTGTTAAAATTTTAATTATTAAAATCAAGGGTGGTTTTAAAGCTTTAGCATTACGTGGCGACCATGAGTTAAATGAAATCAAAGTGCATAATTTATTTGGTGATTTTGAGCTTGCAACAGAGGATGAGATTAAGAATTTAAATTTAAAGAAAGGTTTTATAGGTATTAAAAATTTAGACATTGATTTGATTATTGATTATTCAGCCAGCGTATTGTGTGATTTTGTTTGCGGTGCAAATGAGTGGGATTATCATCTAACGAGTGTCAATTGGCAGGGTATTGAATTTGTTGATGCTGATTTACGCAACGCTGTAGAAGGAGATGATTCCCCAGATGGTAAAGGAAAGTTGATGATTAAACGTGGTATTGAAGTGGGGCATATTTTTCAGCTAGGTACTAAATATTCTAGTGCTATGAAAGCCAACGTCATTGGAGAGTCTGGCAAGGCAGTCACAACCACAATGGGCTGTTATGGCATTGGTGTGACGCGTATTATTGCAGCTTCTATTGAGCAAAATTATGACGATAAGGGGATTATTTTTCCTCAAGCGATTGCGCCTTTTCAAATTGTTATTGTGCCCATTAATTATAATAAATCCACTCGTGTGAAAGCATTGGCTGACAAGCTTTATCAGCAGTTTATTGAGGCAGATATTGAAGCTTTACTAGATGATAGAAAAGAGCGTGCTGGTATTATGTTTGCTGATTCTGAGCTACTTGGTATTCCACACAGAATAGTGATTAGTGACACGCATGCTGATAATGGCAATGTGGAGTACAAGGCTAGAGATAAAGCAGATAAAATAGAAGTGACATTTGATGATGCCTTGTCATTTATTCAATCCAAGCTGATATAAAAAATTATGATTTGGTGGCAGTATGTTATCCCTCAGCATTGGCTATCAAAGTTAATGTTTCGTTTTGCACGTATTAAAACTGTTTGGCTGAAAAATAGGTTTATTGCTTGGTTTGTGAGGTCTTATCAGGTGAATCTATCCGAAGCAGCGCGTGAAAATATTGAAGATTACCAGCACTTTAATGATTTTTTTACCAGGGTATTAAAACCAGATGCTAGACAAATTGCTGACAGCTTGATTGTTTGCCCTGTGGATGGCAAAGTATCGAAAGTTGGCAATATTAATAATACTCAAATCATTCAAGCTAAAAACCATAGATATAGCGTTGGGCAGTTGCTGGGTAATGACATTAAAAGTGTTGAATTCAAGACGGGTTTTTTTACCACTATTTATTTATCACCTAAAGATTATCATCGCATTCATATGCCTTATGATGGCAAACTAATTTCAATGAGTTATATTCCAGGTGATTTGTTTTCAGTGAATCAAACCACTGCTGAAAATGTGGATGGGTTATTTGCTAGGAATGAGCGTGTTGTGTGCTATTTTGAGACTGAATTTGGCTTGTGCGCGTTTGTTTTAGTGGGTGCTATTTTTGTAGGTTCAATGCAAACTGTGTGGCATGGTCAAATTAATCCACCTTATCAAAAACAAATTCAACATTTTGATTATTCAAATGACAGTATAAGCCTTAAAAAAGGCCAAGAATTGGGTCGATTTAATATGGGCTCAACTGTGATTATGTTGATGCCAAATCAAACTAATAATTTTTTTTTAAAGGAAGCTGAGGTAGTTAGGATGGGACAGGCTTTGGTCTAATTTTGTCAACTTAACCAGCTTAATAGTTTGCTCAGAAATCTGCATAATTTCAATCAATACATTGTCAATTTTTAAACTAATATCACGCTTAGGAATGCTTTGCAATGTTTCTAAAATTAAGCCGTTTAGGGTTTTTGCTTTAGTGACGGATAAGTTTAATTGTAATAAATTGTTTAATTCTCGTATACTAATTCTGGGGTCAATCAAGTAACTACCGTCTTTTTGCTTAGTAATTTCGTCAATACTTTCATTTTGGTTTGAGGTGAATTGCCCTACAATTTCTTCTAAGATGTCTTCTAATACAATCATGCCACGCACTTCTCCATATTCATCCACAATCAAACCCAGTCGTCTTTTTTGTTGTTGAAAATGTGCTAATTGGTGAGCAAGGCTGGTACCTTCGGGCACAAAATAAGGCGTGCGAACCAATGCCAATGCATTGTCAATGCTAAAATCACCTTTGGCGTATAAATTTACAATATCACGCATGTGTAATACGCCAGTAATATTATCACTTGATGTATCATAAGTGAGTAATCTAGTGTGTTGTATACGCTCAAATTGTTTTAAAATTTCATCAGGCTTGTTAATATCAACACTAATTAACTCGTGTCTAGGAATCATAATATCTTCAACTTTAACCTTCTCTAAGTCAATAATATTAAGCAACATTTTTTGATAATTAGAAGCAATAATGGGCTTGGCATCACTCACCACCATTTTTAACTCTTCTGAGCTAATAAGGTTGTTGTGTGGTTCGTTTTTCATACCAAATAATGCTAATATCATCTTTGACAATTGGGCAATTAGCCAAACAAAAGGCTTAAACAACTTGATTAACGCTGTAATAATAATTGAGGCTGGTAGGGCAATTTTTTCAGGATTTTTAGCGGCAAATGTTTTAGGGGTTGTTTCTGAAAAAACCAAGATAATAAAAGTTAACGCTAAAGAGGCCAGTACAATTGAGCCCTCGCCCCATAGTTTAATGGCGAGTATGGTTGTAATACTAGAGGCAAAAATATTAACAAAGTTGTTGCCTAATAGAATTGTACCAATTAGATGGTCTAAGTCATTAAGTAAATGCTCGGTACGTTTTGCATTTTTATTATTTTTACTTAAGACTTTCAGACGATAGCGATTAATCGTCATCATTGAAGTTTCAGCACTAGAGAAAAATGCAGAACTTAGTATCAGTCCAAAAAGGATGATACTAAGCCAAAAAGTTGAGAGTGATTCCAATCAGTTGCTAACTTGTTATATAAAGTAATGAGTTTAATTCAAATGATTAAAAGCATTAAGTCCTGGATAAACAGCCTTAATTCCTAATTCTTCTTCAATGCGAAGTAGACGGTTATATTTTGCCAAACGATCTGATCTTGACAATGAACCAGTTTTAATTTGACCACAACCAGTGGCTACTGCCAAATCAGCAATGGTCGTATCTTCAGTTTCACCCGATCTGTGTGACATAACTGAGGTATAGCCAGCATCTGTTGCCATCTTCATAGCTTGGAAGGTTTCAGTTAGGGTGCCAATTTGATTGACTTTGATTAAAATAGAGTTGGCAATATTTTTCTCAATACCTTGTTTTAAAATTTTACTATTGGTTACATACAGGTCATCACCAACTAATTGTACTTTGTCACCGATTTTTTTGGTTAACAAGTCCCAGCCATCCCAATCATTTTCATCCATGCCATCTTCAATTGAAATAATGGGGTAGTTTTCCACCCAATTGGCTAAATAATCAACAAATTCTTCAGAACTGAGTGATTTGTTTTCAGAGGCTAAATTGTAAGTGCCGTTCTCATAAAATTCTGAACTTGCTGCATCAATACCAATAAAAATATCTTTGCCTGCTTTGTAGCCTGCATTGTTAATTGCTTCTAAAATAACTTTAATAGCATCTTCATTTGAAGCCAAATCAGGGGCAAAACCACCTTCATCACCCACAGCAGTATTCATACCCTTGGCTTCTAACACTGATTTTAAATGATGAAACACTTCAGCACCATAACGTAGCGCCTCTTTAAAACTTGGCGCACCAGCAGGAATGATCATAAATTCTTGAATATCAACACTATTGTTGGCGTGCTCACCCCCATTAATAATATTCATCATAGGTACAGGTAGTTTGTAATTTCCACCTTGATTTAATGACATGTATAATGGTTTGTGTTGTCTGTTAGCGTTAGCATGGGCGGCGGCTAACGAGACTGCTAAAATTGCATTTGCACCTAATCTTGCTTTGGTTTCAGTGCCATCTAAATCAATCATTGCTTGGTCAATCTTGCTTAAATCCTTAATACCAAAGCCAATCAAAGTATCACAAATTTCTGTGTTGACAAATTCAACAGCTTTTAAAACCCCTTTGCCTAAATAGCGCGATTTATCCCCATCACGCAACTCCAGGGCCTCACGTTGACCTGTTGATGCACCAGATGGCACCATTGCACTACCAATTGTGCCATCATCAAGGATGACATCCGCCTCAACAGTTGGATTGCCTCTAGAATCAA
This sequence comes from Isorropodon fossajaponicum endosymbiont JTNG4, assembly GCF_016592615.1. Classification (NCBI taxonomy): domain Bacteria; kingdom Pseudomonadati; phylum Pseudomonadota; class Gammaproteobacteria; species Isorropodon fossajaponicum symbiont. The sequence goes on along the minus strand of NZ_AP013043.1, from coordinate 1,112,442 downwards.
GAACCTCTCTTGCTTTAATTTGTTTAATATTCACTAAATATGTCCTGTTTTTTATTCAAAGAATGATTTCATTTTACCAAAAAAGGAGTCTGATTTAGGATGATGTTTTTTGCCACATGAACTGGAAAGCTCTTGTAGTAAATCTTGTTGTTTTTTATTAAGATTAACTGGCGTTTCAATCTTAACTTGACAGATTAAATCGCCAGAACCACCACGCTGAAGGTGGGTGATACCTTTGCCACGCAAGCGGAATAGTTTTCCAGTTTGTGTGCCTGCTGGAACTTTAATTTTTAATTTATTCTCAAGTGTAGGCACTTCAATTGAACCACCTAGTGTTGCAGTTGCAAAGTCAATAGGTACTTCACAATATAAATCGTTACCTTCACGTTCAAAAATGGCGTGCTTTCTAACGTGAACTTGTACGTATAAATCACCACTAGAGCTACCTCTAGTGCCTGCTTCGCCTTCGCCGCTCAAACGAATTCGATTGCCTGTATCCACGCCTGCAGGGATTTTGACTGATAGTGTTTTTTGCTTACGTACCACACCTTGTCCACGGCAAGTGCTACAAGGGGATTCAATTCTTTGGCCTGTGCCAGAGCAAGTGCTACAAGGGCGTTGCACGGTGAAAAATCCTTGTTGTATTTGCACCTGCCCTGCGCCACCACAAGTTGAGCAGGTTTTAACACTAGTGCCGGGTTTTGCACCAGTGCCTGAGCAGGTATTGCAAGTTTCGTTTTTTGGAATGCGAACTTTAACAGTAGTGCCTTGCGCTGCTTCTTTTAAACCAATTTCTAAATCATAACGTAAATCTGAGCCACGATTGTTGGGTTGTTGAGAACCACTACCAAAAATATCACCAAAAATATCACCGAAACCACCACCACCGAATGGGTCGCCACCGCCAACACTCGCATTTCCGTTGACACCTGCATGACCAAATTGGTCATAGGCTTGACGTTTTTGAGCGTCAGACAAAATGGCATAAGCTTTTTGAATTTCTTTAAATTTTTTTTCAGCCGATGCCTTGTCGTCTTTAACGCGATCAGGGTGGTGTTTCATTGCTAGACGTTTGTAAGCTTTTTTAATTTGCTTAGTATCTGCATTTTTTGCAACACCTAGTACTTCGTAATAATCTCTTTGTGACATGTTTTTGCCTTATTATTAAAAAACCCTCCTCAAGTGCTATCTCTTAAGGAAGGTTTTAGTAGTTAGGTTTTTAACCTTTTATTTATCGTCTTTAACCTCTTCAAAGTCAGCATCAACCACATCGTCATCAGCGTTTGACTCTTTTTGCGAGGTATTTTCAGCACCTGCTTTGGCTTGTGCTTTTTCAGCTAATGGTTGTGCTTTTTCAGCTAATGGTTGTGCTTTTTCACTTAAAGTTTGAACCTTGGCATCAATGGCTTCTTTATCATCGTCTTTAACGGCTTTTTCAAGCTCGGTAATGGCCATTTCAATCGCTGATTTTTCATCATCAGAAACTTCATCTTTTAGCTCTTCTAGAGTTTGCTTGGTTGAGTGTATCAAGGAATCTGCCATGTTCTTACTGGTGACTAATTCTTGGAATTTTTTATCCTCATCAGCATGTGCTTCAGCATCTTTGATCATTTTTTCAACTTCCTCATCACTCAAGCCAGATGAGGCTTTAATGGTGATTGATTGCTCTTTACCAGTATTTTTGTCTTTGGCAGAGACATCCAAGATGCCATCAGAATCAATGTCAAATGTCACTTCAACTTGAGGCTGGCCTTTGGGTGCATTGGGGATGTTTTCAAGGTTGAATTGACCTAATGATTTATTGGCACTAGCTATATCACGTTCACCTTGTAACACATGTACAGTTACTGCGGATTGATTGTCAGCTGCGGTTGAAAAAATTTGGCTTGCATTGGTGGGGATGGTTGTGTTTTTCTCAATTAATTTAGTCATAATACCACCCATGGTTTCAATGCCTAAAGATAATGGCGTTACATCTAATAACAATACGTCTTTAACATCACCACTTAATACACCTGCTTGAATTGCAGCACCCATCGCTACTGCTTCGTCAGGGTTGACATCTTTTTTAGGTTCTTTACCAAAGAAGTCTTGCACCATTTTTGTTACTTTAGGCATACGTGTTTGACCACCTACTAAGATAACTTCATCAATATCACTTGCAGATAAATCTGCATCTTTAAGTGCAGTTTTACATGGTTCAATAGTACGTTTGAGTAGGTCTTCAACTAGTGATTCTAACTTAGCACGAGTGATTTTAATGTTAAGGTGCTTAGGACCTGATGCATCTGCAGTCACGTAAGGCAAGTTGACGTCAGTTTGTTCAGAAGAAGACAATTCAATCTTGGCTTTTTCAGCTGCTTCCTTTAAGCGCTGCAGCGCCATGGGGTCATTAGTTAAATCAACACCTTGGTCTTTTTTGAATTCATCCACTAAATAGCCAATAATACGTTGATCAAAATCTTCGCCACCTAGGAAAGTATCACCATTGGTAGAGAGTACTTCAAAGTGCTTTTCACCATCGATGTCTTCCATTTCAATGATAGATACGTCAAATGTACCACCACCTAAGTCATAAACAGCAACAGTTTTATCACCTTTAACTTTGTCAACGCCATAAGCCAGTGCTGCTGCAGTTGGCTCATTGATAATGCGCTTAACATTAAGACCTGCAATTTTTCCAGCATCTTTAGTTGCTTGGCGTTGTGAGTCGTTAAAGTAAGCGGGAACTGTAATGACCGCTTCGGTGACTTCTTCGCCTAGATAATCTTCAGCAGTTTTTTTCATTTTACCAATGACTTTTGCTGAAATTTCAGGCGCAGCCATTTTTTTGCCTTTAACCTCAACCCAAGCATCACCATTGTCAGCTTTGACAATTTTATAAGGCACAAGGTTGATGTCTTTTTGTACTGCATCTTCGTCAAAACGACGACCGATTAAGCGTTTAATTGCGTATAGCGTATTTTCAGGATTAGTGACTGCCTGACGTTTTGCTGGTTGACCAACTAAAACTTCCTCAGAATCTTTTGGATAAGCAATAATGGATGGTGTGGTGCGATCACCCTCAGAATTTTCAATAATTTTAACACTGCCACCATCCATAATGGCTACGCATGAATTGGTTGTGCCTAAGTCAATACCAATAATCTTTGACATTTTTTACTCCTTAGAATTTAATATACGTCCTATATAGGGATGGGCATTTTTTTTTCAAGGATTAAGGCTAAAAATTTTATAAGCGCTGTTTGAGTAATGCCTCTACTGATGCAGGTACAAAAACACTAATATCACCCCCTAATATTAGAATTTCTCTTACCAAGGAAGAAGAGATGTTAGCGTACTGTTCAGCAGGCGTCATAAACAGAGTTTCAATGTTAGGATTAAGATGTTTGTTCATACCTGAGAGTTGAAATTCGTACTCAAAGTCACTAACAGCACGTAGTCCACGCAAAATCACTTGTGCGTTTTGCTTGGCTGCAAAGTCAACCAATAGTGTGTTAAAGCTTAATACTTTAATATTGCTAATATCTTTAAGTGCAGTATTGGTTGCATTAATTCTATCGTCAATACTTAAAAAAGCCTTTTTTTTACTATTTTGAGTAATGCCAATAATAATTTCATCAAATAATTTACTGGCGCGTTTGATTAAATCAATATGACCATTGGTGATTGGATCAAACGAGCCTGGGTAAATTGCGATTTTTTTCATCATAAGGTGATTTATTAAGGTTTTATAAAAGAGTTATTAAGCAATAATGCACCTGCCCTGTATGTTTTTGTTTATTAATTTGAATGTTTGTTGATAACCATTCAGTCGTTTCATTTTTTAAAATTTTAAATTCAGATTCTATATAGATTTTCGTATTTGAAGTCATAAAATTACCTTTTGAGAGTGCTTTTAAAGTTTTTGGTAGATAGTTTTTATTAAAAGGCGGGTCTAAAAAAATAAAATCAAAAATTTGTGTGCTTTTTTCAGATAAGAAATTTAACGCATCTTGATTAAAAATACTCATTTTGTTTGTCTTTAATAGCATTTTATTTTTTTTTAAACTTTGATAGGCGTTGACGTCTTTTTCAATACTAACGACTTGTTCAGCACCACGGGACAGTGCTTCAAAACTTAAACTTCCACTACCAGTAAACAAATCTAGATAAGTTTTGTTGTGTGATTCAAATTGAATCCAGTTAAATAAGGTTTCTCGGATTTTACCTGATGTAGGTCTTAAACTAGGCACATCGGGAAAGTTAAATTTTCTGCCCCGAAATTTACCTGACACGACTTGGAAAGAATTATTGATGATAGGCGTCAAAAGAGTCTTGAAGTTCTTTTTTGGCTTCAATAGAATCACCCCAGCCATCAATTTTCACCCATTTGCCTTCTTCAAGGTCCTTGTAGTAAGTAAAGAAGTGTTCGATTTGATTTTTAAGAGTAATACCGACATCATCAATGCATTTGATATCATGATAAGATCTGCATAATTTATCAATAGGTACGGCTAAGATTTTTGAATCCTTTCCTGCTTCATCAGTCATGCGTAAAACACCAATTGGGCGTACTATAATAACGCTATCATGGATTAGTGGATAAGGCGTAATCACCAAGACATCGGCTGGATCACCATCATCTGCTAGTGTTTCTGGTACAAAACCGTAATTGCAAGGATAAAACATAGGCGTTGAGATAAAGCGATCTACAAACATGGCGCCTGTTTTCTTGTCAATTTCATATTTAATGGGTGATGAATTTGCTGGAATTTCAATAATAACGTTAATTTCGTCAGGAATATTGCCTGCTGAGACTGGTTTTAAACTATTTTGCATTTTTCTAATTCCTCTTTTAAAAGATTAAAGCGCCAACCTGTTAAGAAAATAACTGAGCGGTCACCACGAATAAAACTCAATAATGATTTGCCGTTGGCAATGATTTTATCGTCTAGATTATACTGATTTGCTATATTTTTTATCAGTTTTTGTAATTCATTTTTCTTTGCTTTTTCGGTTTTTGTTGGTAGTGTATGCTTATTATTAATAATAATTTCAGCCTTATTCAGCTGTTCATTACTAACTAAAAATTCATTAAATACAGTTTTTATACCAAAGGGTAATGATTCTTTTTTGAGCACATAGTTGATTAATTTATCATCACTCATTATCCATTTTCTAGGTTTGTTCTTATGAATCGCTTGATGTTCTCTAAACGCGGCTAATTGTGCGATAAGACAACGTGTGTTTTTGGCTAAGCGTGAAAATCCTTTGACGTTTTTCCATGCGTTTTTGATATCAGGATTATAAAGTTTGATGTCTAATAATAATTGACCCTCTTGTTCAATCCAATGTGATTTATGCTCAGTTTTTAATTGGCTCTCAAGTTGGTAGAAATTTTTAAGTAAATATCGTACATCATCTAACGCATACTCAAGTGCCTCATCTGGCAATGGACGTGTGGTCCAGTCTAGGCGGGTATAAGCTTTTTCTAAATAGACATTTTGCAAGATTTGAGTCAGTGCTTGATAAGAAATTTGCATAGGATGGCCAAGTAAGCTAGCTGCAATTTGAGTGTCAAACAAACATTTAGGGAGTTGTTTGGACAAATAGTACATGGCCTCAATGTCTTGGCGTGCTGAGTGTACAATCCATAAGCAGTCTTTTTGGTAAAGTTTTTCAAACAGTGGGTTTAAATCTTCAATTGCTAAGATATCGATACAGTCAGTTGCGCTTTTAGTGGCTATTTGTACCAAGCATAATACTGGATAGTAAGTATTGACACGCTTAAATTCAGTGTCAATGGCCAGTTCGGTTTCATGTTTTATTAAATCTAGAAACTGACTTAGTTGTGTTTGTGTTTGAATCATTTGTTGTATTTTATACTGACAAAGCCACTCATTTGCCAAATTATAAATTGGTTTTTATGTGATTAATCTTAAATTATAAATTTTTTTTAACTGTATTAAAAATACTATATGGTATAATCGATGAGTGTTGCTTGTTCTGTTGTTTCTGTTGTTTCTGTTGTTTCTGTTGTTTCTGTTGTTTCTGTTGTTTCTGTTGTTTCTGTTGTTTCTGTTGTTTCTGTTGTTTAGTAATTAAACTCTCAGATTTCCTAAGATTTAATCGCATATCCCACAAACCCGTATAATGAGCTGGAGTATAGAACACCTCACGAGTCTCTAAAGTTAGCGAATTACCCACAACAACCTGAAATAGCACATACCATACTGCAATAGTCTAATTTTATTGGACACAAAGATAGCCTTATAATACAAACCATAAGGAGGTCAGTAATGACACAATATAAATCAAGAAAACAACGAGTGACTTTTACCGTTGAACATTCTGTTCAATACCCCCTTGAGGGGGGGAACACTAGATTATGCCAAACTCATGGTGCATGAGAATTACACCAATAAAAAAAATCATGATAATATCAGGAGCTTGCTCCTCAGCAGTTAGCAGATGGAGAAAACAATACCTAGCAGAGCTTGGTGGACAAACACCAGAGTCAGGCAAAGCGCTGACTTCTGAACAACAAACAATACAACTGCTTGAGAAACAACTTTGGCGCGCACAAAGGGACAATGAAATCTTAAAAAAGGCAACAGCCTTGTTCGCTGTGGACAATCACCAAGTGATATGATTATCAAGATAAACAAGGCTTGCCAACAATACAATACTAAAGAATTATGAGCATTACTCAAACTTCCTCACAGTAGTTATTACTATCAAGTCAAAGATAAGCGAGTAAACAACAACACCAACGCTATGATTAAATTAATCAAACAAACTGCTATTGAAGTTGGATACACCTATGGCAAACGCAGAATGCGAGTAGTTTTGAATAACCAAGGTTATAACATTGGTATTTACCAAACTGCAACGCTAATGAAAAAAGCCAATGTAGTTGCCATACGCCCAAGAAAGCGTCATTATTACCCTAATACTAGATTGATGTTTAAAAAGGCAAAAAACCTATTAAATCGTGTGTTTGAGCAGCAATCAATTAATACGCATTGGGTTGGTGATATTACCTATATCAAAACCTATCAAGGTGGGAGTTATTTAGCCAGTGTGTTGGATTTAGGCTCAAGACAAGTTGTTGGTTGGGCATTGTCAAAACAGCCTAATGCTCAGTTGGCAAAGGATGCGCTTAGTAATGCTGTGTCTAGACACCAGCCCAATACAAATAAACACATGTTTCACTCTGATCAAGGGACTCAATACTCTTCTAAAGTTTTTATTGATTATTGCAACAAGAACAACATTACTCAAAGCATGAGCAGGCGAGGTAATTGTTGGGATAATGCGGTCATGGAGCGTTTCTTTAGAAGTCTGAAGACTGAGAGATTAAATTATCAAAGTTTTGCAAATCATAGTGAAGTCGTGCAAAATGTAGAGGGTTATATCTACTTGTATAATTACAAAAGGATTCATTCAGCGATTGGGTATTTAACACCTGCTCAAAAGATGGCTGAATTGAAAAAAGCGGCTTGAAATGTGTCCAAGTAGGTTAGAGCATTGCACACTCACCGAAACCCTACATTTCCCTAAATCATGCCTTCATTGTGAAGATCCGCCACTGAATCAAACGTTCTAATGATTGAATAACTCGTCTTGCTGGCATGGACAAGTCCACATCAATATTCAAGCCTTCCCGATTGTAATCATCGACAACATTAAAAGTTCTAATGTGCCTGCCATCAGTGAGTGAGTCTGACATAAAATCCATTGACCAAGTTTGGTTAATAGTTGTTGGCACACTCAGTGCTTCGGGTTTATCTCTTTTGATTCTTCTTCTTGGCTTGATTCTTAGATTGAGCTCCAGTTCTTGGTAAATGCGATACACTCGTTTATGGTTAAATTTGTAGTCTTTAACATTACGTAGATATAAATAGCACAGTTTAAAACCCCAACGCTTGTGCGTTGCGGTTAAGCGCAGTAGACAATCGGCAATTAAAGCATTGTCATCACTGAGTTTTGGTTGATAATAATAAGTGCTTTTACTAATGCTACAAACTTCGTAAATAAGTTTGATACTTGTGTTCTTATTTTGTTCATTGATGTTTAAAGCCATCCTCACGCCACTGGGATGGCTTTAGAACTTTTTTGCTAAGGCATCCTTTGTAATTTGCAGTTTCAACTCACTCTCAGCATACATACGCTTGAATTGAGCATTTTCTGATTCTAGCTCTTTTAAGCGTTTAACCATAGAGACAAAATCTGTATCACCGTATTTAGATCTCCATTTGTAAAATGTGGCTTGAGACATTGCGTATTCACGGCATAGATCAGCCACAGATATGCCTGATTGGTTTTGTTTGAGTATGTTGACTATTTATGACTCTGTATATCTTGATTTTTTCATGTGAAAACTCCTTATTTTTTATTATAGAATTTTCTACTTTAGAATGGTGGTTTTTTGGGGTATTACATTAACAAATTAAAGAAGTAGTGCCACGTCATTCATTGGTGCCATTAGTAAACAATACAGGAGTAATTGCGGGCCCTGTTGGAGAGTTGGCAAAACTTTTAGCGGTTATGGCACTACTTAGTAGACAATTGATTTCAAAGAAATTAACTTTATTTTATGTGGTGTTATGTACTTTAGGTTTTTCGATGATTGAAAATGTTTATTTTTTTTTGAAATATAGTGAAATTTTGTTTATAAGGGCGAATCCAGCCCATATGGTATTTTCTGCAATATGGGGTAGTGCCTTAGGCGCTTGGCTGACTAAAGAAAAAAGTTTTTCGTATTTTTTATTTGCGTTGTTTCTGGGTAGGGGCTACATGCAAGTTGGAATTTATTTGCAATAAAAAATACAACGTTTCATATTTATCTGTTTATTGCAGTACCTTGGATTGGTCTTAGCTTTATTAAAAATCAATTACAAGAAGTTACCCATCACAATTAACTATTTAACAACAATATTAATTAATTTATTCGGCACAACAATCATTTTGATGATAGTTTTATCTTTGGTGAATTTGGTAATATTTTCATCTGCCAATGCTTGCGCTTCAACTTGTGCTTTATCGGCATCAGAACTGAGTATTAATTTGGCACGTAGTTTGCCGTTGACTTGAACGATGATTTGCACTTCGTCTTGAACCAGTGCTGATTGATCAACATTTGGCCATGGTTCATTGATAATTGCTTTTGTGTTGCCTAATTTTTGCCATAAGTAGTGGCATAAATGTGGCGCAATTGGGCTTAAGGTTTTAAGTAGAATGTGGATAGATTCTTGGCGGAGCACCATAGAAGTTTCGCTGGTATCCTTAAATTTGGATAAGGTGTTGCACAGTTCCATGAGTGCAGCAATAACGGTATTAAATAAATACCTGCGACTCATATCATTAGTAATTTTATTAAGTGTTTGATGAGTCTTAAAGCGTATGCCTTTTTGGGTTTTATCAAGGTTGTCTAAAGAACCGATAGTGTTGTTTTCCTTGTCTTTTATAAAACCACTAACCAAGCGGTAAACTTTATTAATAAAGCGATATGCACCTTCTAGCCCTGAATCGTTCCATTCTAGGTCTTGGGTTGGTGGTGCGGCAAACAAGATGAATAGGCGCACTGTATCAGCGCCATATTTTTCAATCATTTGTGCAGGGTCAACGGTATTGCCTTTGGACTTACTCATCTTAGCGCCATCTTTAAGCACCATGCCTTGGGTGAGTAAATTTTTAAAAGGTTCATCGTTCTTAATAAAACCTTCATCACGCAATAATTTATTAAAAAATCGAGCGTAGAGTAAATGTAGAATCGCATGTTCAATACCGCCAATATATTGGTCTACACCGCCATTGGCCAGCCAATAGTTGGCGCGCTCATCTAGCATTTTGTCGTTATTATCTTTGCAAGTGTAGCGGGCAAAATACCAAGATGATTCAAAGAAAGTATCAAAAGTATCGGTTTCTCGCTCTGCTGCCTCGCCACATTTCGGGCAAGTGGTTTGATAAAATTCGGGCATTTTTTTAATCGGAGAGCTAACACCATCAAAACTCACTTTCTCAGGCAAGATAACGGGCAAGTTGGCTTCAGGCACTGCCACTGCGCCGCAACTTGGGCAATTAATGATGGGGATTGGACAGCCCCAATAGCGTTGGCGTGATACGCCCCAGTCCCGTAGGCGGTAGTTGGTTTTTTTGCTGCCTAAGTTTTTGTCTGCTAAGTTTTTGGCAATGCCATTAAAGGCTTGGTCAAAGCCCATGCCGTTAAATTCGCCTGAGTTAAACAACAGGCCTTTGTCGGTCATGGCGTTTTCATCAATACTTACATTTTCACTAATGACTTGTTTGATGGCAATGCCATATTTTTTAGCAAATTCATAATCCCGCTCATCGTGTGCAGGCACACTCATAATTGCGCCTGTGCCGTAGCCCATTAAGACAAAATTAGCAATCCAAATAGGCACGTCATCATTGGTGATTGGATGCGTGCATTTTAGCCCCGAATCAATACCCTTTTTGTCCATGGTTTCCATTGCTGCTTCGGTGGTTTGTAGGGTTTTGCACTCGTCAATAAAAGCTTGTACTTGCGGGTTGTTTTTACCCGCCTCCAGTGCAAGAGGGTGTTCACTGGCAATGGCTAGGTAGGTAACACCCATGAGTGTGTCTGGACGAGTAGTGTAAACCCTAAGTGAATTGGCATTGCGCCTAGGAAAATCAACCTCTAGACCAACAGATTTACCAATCCAATTTTTTTGCATGGTTTTGACCGCGTCTGGCCAACCATCGAGTTTATCTAAGCCGCTGAGTAATTCATCGGCATAATCGGTGATGCGCATAAACCATTGTGAGATTTCTTTTTTCTCAATCAGTGCATCAGAACGCCATCCGCGCCCATCAATCACTTGCTCATTTGCCAATACGGTTTGATCAACAGGATCCCAATTGACAATGGCATTTTTCTTATACACCAAGCCTTTTTCAAATAACTTAATGAACAGCCATTGCTCCCAGCGATAATATTTTGGGTGACAAGTGGCAATTTCGCGTGACCAATCATAGCCAAAACCCAGTTGGCTTAACTGTTCTTTCATATAATCGATATTTTCATAAGTCCACTTGGCTGGTGGGACTTTGTGCTTTAATGCAGTATTTTCAGCTGGCAGACCAAACCCATCCCAGCCAATAGGCTGCATGACATTTTTACCCTGCATTTTTTGATAGCGAGAAATCACATCGCCAATACTATAATTACGCACATGCCCCATATGCAAGCGCCCAGACGGATAGGGAAACATACTCAAGCAGTAATATTTTTCCTTTGACGTGTCTTCGCTGACTTCAAAAGATTTATTTTCTTGCCAATATTTTTGCGCTTGCGCCTCAATTTGTTGAGCATTATATTCTGAGTTCATAGGGTATTTTTGTTGGTGTCAGTATTACAGGCTGATATGGCAGAATTGAGCTTTAATGTGCCTACTAAATCACCAATACTATCTAGGTTGTTTTTATTTAAATATTCACTAATACCGTCATTGATTTTATGACACACTAATGGGTCATAAAATAGTGCTGTACCTATGCCAACAGTGGCTGCACCTGCAATGATGAATTCTATTGCATCATTAGCAGTGGTAATGCCACCCTGACCAATGATGGGTACATTGTGATGTTTACTGATTTGATAAACTTGATGTACTTTTAACAAAGCGATTGGTTTAATAGCAGGGCCAGATAGACCGCCTTGATTGTTGCCAATGATTGGTTTTTTGGTTTTAGTATCAATGCCCATACCCATGAGTGTGTTAATCACTGCTAAACCATCAGTACCTGCATCAATACAGCGTTGAGCACTAAAGGCAATGTCAGTTTGGTTGGGTGATAATTTAGTGATGATTGGCTTTGAGGTATTTTTCCGACAAATATCAACCACTCGATACGACATATTTGGATTATTACCAAATGCCACGCCACCTTCTTTAACATTTGGACAGGAAATGTTAATTTCAATTGCGTCAATATCTGTGTCATCAAAACGCTTAGTAATTTCGCCATATTCTTCAACGGATGAACCAGAGATATTAATAATAAAACGCGTTTCAGTTTTATCTAAATTCGGTATAATATCATTAATCACAGCATCCGTTCCCGGATTTTGCAGCCCAATGGCGTTAATCATACCGCTAGGCGTTTCACATACTCGATGAGGGATATTGCCAAGGTGTGGCTCTAGAGTTGTACCTTTAAGACACACAGCACCCACATCGGCGTTAGAAAATCCATTAATCCGTGTATATTCTTCACCAAAGCCAACACAGCCTGATAAAAGAACAATGGGTGAGTTTAGTGAAAGCCCGCAGAACAGGGTTTTTAAGTTATTATGCATGGGTGGTATTATACATTTTTGCTGTTAAAATTATTATTCATGAAAGGATTATTCATTAGTGGTAGTGGTACCAATGTTGGTAAAACATTTATTGCCCAACATTTGATTAGGTTATTAGCAAATACTCGAAAAGTGAGTGTTAGAAAGCCAGTTGAAAGCGATTGTGAAAATAAAAATGGGCGGTTAATACCAAAGGATGCCTTGTTATTATCCAAGGCTTGTAATACTAATGAGCCAATCGACAAGGTGTGCCGATATAAGTTTGAGGCGTGTAGTAGTGCGCAAATGGCAAGCCAAGCCCTGGGATTAAAACTTATCTTAGATGATTTGGTTGATGCTTGTATGGCAGATGAGTTTGTTATTGTTGAAGGGACTGGCGGGTTGCTTTCTCCAATAGCGACACAAGCATTAAACAGTGATTTAATTCAAGCACTTGATATGCCAGTGGTGCTGGTGGTCAAAGATGAGCTAGGTGCAGTTAATCAAGCATTGCTTAGTATTAACGCAGCTCAGCGTTGTGGGCTTAATATAAGTATGTTGATGTTGAATCAAATTCAGCCTAATTTGTTAAAAAATGCACAAGCAATCGCTCAGTATACGGATATTGATATCAATGTGTTTAATCAAGATGATTTAGCAGTGTTTGAAAGCCAAGTTGAGAAAGCCCTATTAGGACTTTAGTCAAGCAGTGTTAAGTTTGGTTTTTTTTCTTCGGTTGTTTTAGTTCCAACTTCAAAAAACATACCTTCACCATTTTCACCCGCATAAATGCTAGCAACCGCATTGATAGGTACAAAGATATCAACTGATTTATTAGAAAACCTTGCTTTAAAGCTAAGATTGTTATTATTGATAACTAAGTCATGAGTTGCATTGCTAGCAATATTTAGAACAATTTTGTCTTGTTGAATGAATTGCTTTGGCACAACCACGCCCGAGTAGGTACAGTCGACTAATATGTGAGGGGTTAGCTCAGTGTCTTCCATCCATGCGTGATAGGCTCTGATTAAGTAGGGTGCTACAGAAGGCACAACCATTGTTTTTAGTTATATTCTTTTTCGCAGTCGGTTAGGCTTGCTTTAAAGCTATCCCTGGCAAAAAGTCTATTTGCATAACCTGTAACGGCTTTTCCTGGTGCGCCTAGCTTAATATCAAGCTTTTTTAACCGCCATAATAAAGCGCCTAGGCAAGCATCAACAATGGTCATATCGTCGCTCTTAAAGAAGGGTTTATAAGCAAATAAAGGTACCAATTCAATCAGATTGCTCTTTAGGATTTTGCGCGCCTCATTAGCGTCTTTCTTGCTACCCGATTCAATGGTGTTTACCAATTCAAACCAACAACCAGGCGCTCTGGTAAATCTAAAGATAAGCAATCTTTTTTCTGATTTTTCAATCGGATCCACGGGTAATAATGGCGGAAATGGGAAGCGCTCATCAAGGTATTCCATTACCACTGAAAGGTCGTATAAAACAATCCCTCTGTCAAACAAAGTGGGCAATGATTGGCACGGGTTAAGCTCTAGAATTTCTTCAGGGATTTCCTCAAGCTTTAAATTTAACACTTCTCTTTCAATATTTTTCTCAGCCATGATGAAACGCACTGCATGGGATTCCATGTCTTGCGGTGAAGAATAAAGCGTTGTTGAAGCGGGATTAGGTTTTGTTAACATAATGATTACCTTTAAAAATAATAAAAACAGCGTTTTTAAAAACGCTGTTTTATAGAGTGAACTTTACTTGTATTAGAAATTAGTCTTTAGCACGCCATTTGCCGTATTTAACATCTTTCCAGTATTCTTTTTTCAGCAAGTAGGCAAAAATGAACAAGATGAACAAAAAGCCTAATACTTTAATGCCAAGGTCAAATCGTACTAGCTTAGCTGGCTCACCAACATAGTCCAAGAAGTTGGTAATATTTCTGATATCTTGATCAAATTCTTTGCTAGATTTGTCTTGTTTTAACTGCCATAGAACATCTGGCATGGAGGCGTTTTCTAATATATGGTTGTTTACACCAAACACACGTGAATCGTCTTTATAAAACCCCCGTAAGTAAGAGTATATCCAATCTACGCCCTTTGAGCGTGACACTAAAGATAAGTCCGGGTTGTTGCCAAACCATTGATTGGCATCAGAAACAGGCATGGCTGAAGTGATTAGTGAGCCTACTTTTTCATCGGTAAATATTAGGTTTTTTTCCACCTCTTTATCAGTGGCTTTTATTAAGTTCTTTTCAATTTCTTCTTTAGAAATTTTTGCAAAAAAACTTTTAGCTTGGTCGAGATTAGTGATTTCATTATCAAACGCCCTTGAAAGAGCTACAAAGTCGCCATGTTCTAGCGGCTGATTACTTAATGCAGCCACTTTTGCTTTCTCATAAGCGGCAATGATACCATCTAAGAATAAGTCCTTTCCAATACGATTGTAGCGCATGAACCAGATTGAATGACAACCGGAGCAGTAATTCATAAATAACTTTGCACCTCTTTGCAACGATTTTTTATCATTGATGTCAGTATTAGCATAATCTAGATGAACTTCAGTTGATGCGAATACATTAAAAGAGAAAGTTAAAATCGCAACTGCTACTAGTGCTGTGTGTAATTGTTTTTTCATCATTTACTCCGTTACTCTTGTTGGCACTGGTTTGGTTTTTCCAATGGAGGTAAACCAAGGCATTAAGATAAAGAATCCAAAATAAGTGACTGTAAATACTCTTGCTAGTAGCACATTAATGGGTGTTACTGGCTGCATACCTAAGTAGCCAAGTGCGACAAAACTAATCACAAAAATCCCTAGGGCGACTTTATAAGGCCATGAGCGATAGCGGATTGACTTTACGCTAGATCTGTCTAACCACGGTAGTGCAATTAAAATTAATAGTGCTGCAAACATACCAACAACGCCTGGGAATTGTGAACCGAACATGGGTGGAATAGCTCTTAATACTGAGTAAAAAGGCGTTAAGTACCAAAGTGGTGCAATATGATCAGGTGTTTTAAGTGGGTTTGCCTCAATAAAATTGGCATTTTCTAAGAAGTAGCCATTCATTGCTGGAGCGAAAAACACAACAGCTGAGAAAATCATTAAAAATACCACCACGCCCACAATATCCTTAACACTATAGTATGGGTGAAACGGAATGCCATCTTTAGGAGTGCCATCTTTGTCTTTATTTTTCTTGATTTCTATCCCGTCTGGATTGTTTGAGCCTACTGTGTGTAATGCCACAATGTGCAAAAACACCAAAATAACTAAAATCAACGGTAAAGCAATCACGTGTAATGAAAAGAAGCGGTTTAGAGCAGGGTCGCCAACCGCATAGTCACCTAAGATAAAAGTTAGGATGTCTGGACCAAATACAGGCACTGAGCCAAATAAAGAGATAATAACTTGTGCACCCCAATATGACATTTGTCCCCACGGCAATACATAGCCCATAAAGGCTTCCGCCATTAATGCAATATATAGCACCATGCCTAAAATCCAAATCAACTCACGTGGGGCTTTATATGAACCATAAAGCAAGCCACGATACATGTGTAAATAAATAACAATAAAAAAAGCAGAGGCGCCTGTTGAGTGTAGGTAGCGAATGAGCCAACCCCAGTCAACATCACGCATAATGTATTCAACTGAAGCAAAGGCATACGCCGCATCAGGCTTAAAATGCATAGTTAAGAAAATGCCTGTTACAATCTGCATGACCAATACCAGCATGGCTAACGAGCCAAAAAAATACCAAAAATTAAAATTTCTAGGGGTGTAATATTCTGCTAAATGCTCGTTCCAAACTTTGGTTAGTGGGAATCTTTGATCAATCCAGTTTTTGTTGTTATCCATCCTATTCTCCTGATTATGCTTTTGGGTCAATGCCAATTCGAATGAGAGAATCGGCGACAAAATGATAAGGCGGAATGACCAAATTTGTTGGTGCTGGAACGCCCGCATAAACTCTGCCTGCTAAGTCAAACTTAGAGCCATGGCAAGGGCAGTAAAAACCACCTTTCCATGAATCTCCACCAAGATCGGCAGCACCCAGTTCAGGTCTATAGGTTGGCGAACAGCCTAAATGGGTGCAAACGCCAACAATAACGGCAATATCAGGATTGATTGAGCGATAAAGATTTTTAGCGTATTCTGGTTGTTGAGAGAGCTCATTACTATCAGGGTCGGTTAAGACACTGTCCAGCGTGCTTAAATTTTCAATGGTTATTTTGTCACGCTTAAAAATCCAAACGGGCTTTTTCCGCCATAGAACTCTAACCAATTGTCCATTGTCTAACTTGCTAATATCAACATCAACGGGCGCACCAGCAGCTTTTGCTCTTGCTGAAGGCATCCATGATGATAAAAAGGGCACCAGTACAAAACCAACACCTACCGCACCAACCACGCTTGTAGCGCCCGTTAAAAAACGCCTTTTCTTTAAGTCTATCTCTTGTTCTGACATAGGGCTCAATCCTTTATTTTGAAAATTCGAAATAAAATCTAATTTTAGACCCCAATCATTATAATGTATATCAGCTTTATGTAATAGATAATTGTTATGAGCGCTATTTGTTGATATTAATTTTGATTTCTATGTGTGTTATAGACTCAAGCGCTGGTATTTGTATCAAAAGTTCTAGCAATGTCACTAATTGCTTTTGAGCTCTAAAGGCAATGGCTTGATTGTGAGTTATTAATATTGCTGTATTGTTCTTAATTAAGCACAATTCAAGTGGTTTTAATGTGCTCGGTAAAAGCTTAGCAAGATCAATATTGATTTGGTTATAGGCCTTTGCTTGGGTAAATAGTTGACCAAGTTGACCACTGGGTGTAAAACTTGCAAGATTTGTTAGGGTTTTATACTGACACATTTATATATCTATGAGAAAATAGGTTTTTTAAATTAATTTAAATATATTCTATATGAGTATTATAAATAAAGTTTTATCAAAGATTGTTGGTTCTAGAAACGATCGACTCATCAAGGTATTATACAAAACTGTTGGTCAAATTACTGAATTAGAACCAAACATGCAAGCGCTTAGTGACGAGCAACTTAAGTCTAAAACCCAAGAATTTAAAGACAGAATTAACAATCAAGAACCCCTAGATTCAATCCTTGTTGAGGCATTTGCCGTAATTCGCGAAGCATCAATACGTGTACTAGGCCTTAGACACCATGATGTGCAACTCATTGGCGGTATGGTGCTTAATGATGGCAACATCGCAGAGATGGGTACAGGCGAAGGTAAAACTTTAGTGGCAACTTTGCCTGCTTATCTTAATGCGCTTAGTGGCAAAGGCGTACACATAGTTACTGTGAATGATTACTTAGCAACTCGTGATGCGCAGTGGATGGGTAAGGTGTTTGATTTTTTAGGCATGAGCGTAGGCATTATTACCTCAAATATGGCACATGAAGATAAGCAAGCCGCTTATCTGTGTGACATTGCCTATGCAACTAATAATGAGCTAGGTTTTGATTATCTTCGTGACAATATGGCATTTACTTCTGAGCAAAAAGTGCAACGCGTGCTTAATTTTGCCATTGTGGACGAGGTGGATTCGATTTTAATTGACGAGGCTAGAACGCCTTTGATTATTTCTGGCCCAGCAGATGATTATGCGCAAATTTATCAGGCCATTAATCATATGATTCCTAATTTTACCAAGCAGACAGAAAGTGGCGAAGGCAAGGAAATAGTCATCGAAGTGGCAGGTGATTACACCGTTGATGAAAAGCACAAGCAAGTATTTTTGACTGACGATGGCCACGGCAAAGCCGAGCGTTTGTTAATTGATGCTGATGCCTTACCAGAGGGTGCTAGTCTTTATGATGCGAACAATATTTTGCTAATGCAGCATATTAACTCAGCATTACGTGCACATATTTTATTCCAAAAAGATGTGGACTATATTGTGCAAGATGACGAGGTTGTGATTGTTGATGAATTTACTGGCAGGACTATGCCAGGTCGTCGTTGGTCAGAAGGGCTACATCAGGCCATTGAAGCCAAAGAAGGGGTGAGCATTAAAAAGGAAAACCAAACGCTCGCCTCAATTACTTTTCAAAACTATTTTAGACTTTACGCAACACTTTCAGGCATGACAGGCACTGCCGATACTGAAGCTGTAGAATTTCAAGATATTTACGGACTGGAAACTGTGGTTGTTCCACCTAACAAGCCGTCTGCACGCGCAGACAAATCAGACCAAATTTATTTAACAACGCAAGAAAAATTTGAAGCCATTGCGCTTGATGTTGCTAATTGTCAGCAAACTGGACAGCCAGTTTTGGTGGGCACTAGTAGTATTGAAAATTCAGAATTAATTTCCGCCTTATTAGAAAAAAATAACATTAAACACGAAGTTTTAAATGCCAAACAACACGAACGAGAGGCAGTTATTATTGCCAATGCCGGTAGTATTGGTGCAGTGACCATTGCGACCAATATGGCAGGTCGAGGTACGGATATTGTGCTCGGTGGTAAGTTGCCTGAAGAGGCAACGGATAAGCAAAAAATCGATTGGCAAATTCAGCATGATGACGTTATTAAGGCAGGTGGTTTGCATATTGTAGGCACAGAGCGTAACGAGTCACGCCGAGTGGATAATCAATTACGAGGTCGTTCTGCACGTCAGGGGGATGTGGGTTCAACGCGTTTTTATTTGTCGTTAGAAGATAATTTAATGCGTATTTTTGCCAGCGAAAAAATGGCCTCTATGATGCAAAGATTGGGCATGGAAAAAGGCGAGGCGATTGAGCACAAAATGGTCAATCGAGCCATTGAAAATGCCCAAAGAAAAGTAGAAGGTATGAACTATGATGCACGTAAACACCTTTTAGAATATGATGATGATGCCAATGACCAAAGAAAAGTTATCTATAAGTTACGTGATGATTTGATGAGTGTTAGCGATGTTCAAGACCATTTTATCAGTATTAGAGAAAAAGTTATTGAGCAGCTTTTTGCAGACTATATTTCAGCCGAATTGATGGAAGAGGATTGGGATGTTGAAGGCTTGCATAATGCACTAAAATCAGACTATTCAGCCGATTTTCCATTACAACAATGGCTTGATGAGGGTATTGATATTGATGAATTGCAATCAAGAATTATCCAAGGACTCAGCACAATTTGTGACCACAAAGAAGACATGGTTGGTACTGAGCCTATGCGTGAATTTGAAAAAGCAGTTATGTTGCAGACCCTCGATCACTATTGGAAAGAGCATTTGGCAGCCATGGATTATTTACGCCAAAGTGTTAATCTACGTGGTTATGCGCAAAAAAACCCAACGCAAGAATATAAGCGCGAATCGTTTGCTATGTTTACCTCGCTGCTAGACACCATTAATATTGAAATTGTTAAATCTCTATCAAGCGTCACCATTAATGAAAATACTGACGCCTCAGATGTTGAACAGCAAAACAATGAAGGTGCGCAGGCTCAGCATGAAGAAGTTGGAACGTTGGGTGTTGATGATGCCGAAGTAGAGACCGCCCAACAAAACACATACCAAAGAGAAGAGAAAAAAGTAGGGCGAAACGACCCCTGCCCTTGTGGCTCAGGCAAAAAATATAAAAAGTGTCATGGCTAACTACATTGGCTTAATGTCAGGCACCAGTCTTGATGGCGTTGATGGCGTTATTATCGATGAGACGGGCAGGAAAATATTAACTCAAGCCTATCTACCCTACTCTGACAAGCTAAAACAAAGCCTATTAGAGCTTACCCAAAATTCAAAAACCTCATTAGAAAACCTGGCTAATATTGACATTCAAGTGGCGGGTTACTTTGCTGACACAGTACATTTATTATTGCAACAAGCGGGGCTTGAGGCAAAGAATATTAAAGCAATCGGCTCACATGGGCAAAGCATTTTCCACCAAGGTAGCAAGTATTCAATGCAAATTGGCCACGGTGCATTGATTGCTGAGCAGACGAGTATTACCACAGTGGCTGATTTTCGTATGCAAGATGTGGCTGCTGGTGGGCAAGGTGCGCCACTCACACCGCTTTATCATCAGCACATGCTTAGTGGCAAAGACGGTGTCATTATTAATTTGGGTGGCATTGCTAATATCACCCACAGCTTTAATGGCGAGGTAATCGGGTTTGACACAGGTCCTGCTAATACATTACTAGACAACTGGATAAAAAAGAACAAAGGATTAGATTATGATCGAGACGGTATTTGGTCGCGTTCTGGGTTAGTGAATCAATCCTTATTAAACTCAATGCTTTCAGATGATTATTTCCATCAAGAACACCCTAAAAGCACAGGCCCAGAATATTTTAATTTAGACTGGTTATCGCAACATTTAAATGGCACTGAGCCACCTGAAGATGTGCAAAGAACTCTAATAGAGCTCACAGTAATGAGCATTTCTGCAAACATTCCCTTAGGTGTAGATGTATATTTGTGTGGTGGTGGTGTACACAATTTATTTTTGTTTGAGCGTTTGGCTTGTCAAAACCCTGATAACAAGGTTACACTGACTAATGATTTGGGCGTATTTGTGGATTATGTAGAAGCTACTGCATTTGGTTTTTTTGCCCAACGAACTTTAGCAGGTCTGCCGTCAAATTTACCATCAGTAACAGGCGCTAAGGGTGAAAGAGTGCTAGGAGCGATTTATGCAATTTAAAATGATTCAGCCGGATGACTGGCATTTACACGTGCGCTCAGGCGCAGCATTAAAATCAATTATTGGCATGACGGCGGCGCAAATGGGCAGAGCAATTATTATGCCTAATTTAAACCCGCCTGTGACTAACGCTACTCAGGCGCGTGCTTATAAAGAAGAAATTTTATCTGCTTTGCCAAAAGGCAGCAAATTTAATCCATTGATGGTCTTATATTTGACCGACAACACCACGCCTAAAGATATTCAAGAGGCGATTGATAATGGCGTTGTAGCAACTAAGTTGTATCCTGCAGGGACAACGACCAATTCAGATAGTGGCGTGACTGATATTGCCAAACTGTATCCAACGCTGGAGAGTATGCAAAAATTAGGCATGCCATTTTTGGTGCACGGTGAAGTAACGCGTAGCGAGGTGGATATTTTCGACCGCGAGGCGGTGTTTATTGATGAGGTGTTGACTCGAGTGGTGAGTAATTTTCCTGAGTTGAAAGTCGTGTTTGAACACATTACCACTAAAGACGCTGTTGATTTTGTTTTGGCAAGTCATCATAAAATAGCAGCAACTATTACACCACACCATCTTTTGGCCAATAGGAACGATATGTTGGTAGGTGGTATCAAGCCACATTACTTTTGTTTACCAGTCTTAAAGCGTAAAAATCCGCATCAATTGGCACTATTAGACGCTGCAACCAGTGGCAATACTAAATTTTTCTTAGGTACAGATTCTGCGCCACATGCTAAGACGGATAAAGAATCTGTCCGCGGTTGTGCTGGTATTTTTACCGCACATTGCGCCATTGAACTTTATGCGACGGTTTTTGAACACCAAAATGCACTAGATAAGTTGGAAGGGTTTGCCTCAAAATTCGGTGCAGATTTTTATAACTTGCCTCATAATACACAGACCATTACACTCAAAAAGCAAGATTGGACTGTACCAGCAAGCTATCCTTTTGCTCATAGCGATATTGTGCCATTTATGGCAACCAAAATACTTAGTTGGAAACTTATTTAAAGTAAAGCCAAGAGTGGCACCCTTCTTTTAACGCCCTTTTTCTTTTTTTCTTGGCTTTTTCGAGTCGTGAATAATACCAGCACTAGCACCAGACAGGCCAACTGCCATTAGTGGATTGTGCTTATGTGTTTTCATTTTGTGTTGTTTTGTTTGCTCCTAGAATAGGCGCATTATATATTGTTTCTAAAATAGGAATAATGAAACACATTAAACTTAGACAGTCAGTTCATTCCAAGGTGCATACTGCTTTACGTCAGTTTTGGCTTAAGCAAAGAGATGATAAGTTAGGCTTGTCTCAAAGAGCCTTAGCAGCAAGGTTACAAGTACCCCGCTCTCTTATTAGTAAAGTTGAAACAGGACGATAGACGCTTAGACATTGTAGCGGTAATTGAATATTGCAAAGCTTTAGAAATTGACCCTCATCAAGTCATTGATTTACTTGTTCAACTTGATAGACGAAAACTTTAGTATAACAACTAAGAAGACAAGCGAATGCTTTAATTTCTTGACTTGCAAAATAAGTAATGTAAAATAAAGGATTGTTTTATAGGGCGTTACAGCATATAAAGTACTATAAATTAATTGGAAGTAATCTTAAAATGATACTGCCAAAATATTGCAATGCTCTAACCTACTTGGACACATTTCAAGCCGCTTTTTTCAATTCAGCCATCTTTTGAGCAGGTGTTAAATACCCAATCGCTGAATGAATCCTTTTGTAATTATACAAGTAGATATAACCCTCTACATTTTGCACGACTTCACTATGATTTGCAAAACTTTGATAATTTAATCTCTCAGTCTTCAGACTTCTAAAGAAACGCTCCATGACCGCATTATCCCAACAATTACCTCGCCTGCTCATGCTTTGAGTAATGTTGTTCTTGTTGCAATAATCAATAAAAACTTTAGAAGAGTATTGAGTCCCTTGATCAGAGTGAAACATGTGTTTATTTGTATTGGGCTGGTGTCTAGACACCAGCATTACTAAGCGCATCCTTTGCCAACTGAGCATTAGGCTGTTTTGACAATGCCCAACCAACAACTTGTCTTGAGCCTAAATCCAACACACTGGCTAAATAACTCCCACCTTGATAGGTTTTGATATAGGTAATATCACCAACCCAATGCGTATTAATTGATTGCTGCTCAAACACACGATTTAATAGGTTTTTTGCCTTTTTAAACATCAATCTAGTATTAGGGTAATAATGACGCTTTCTTGGGCGTATGGCAACTACATTGGCTTTTTTCATTAGCGTTGCAGTTTGGTAAATACCAATGTTATAACCTTGGTTATTCAAAACTACTCGCATTCTGCGTTTGCCATAGGTGTATCCAACTTCAATAGCAGTTTGTTTGATTAATTTAATCATAGCGTTGGTGTTGTTGTTTACTCGCTTATCTTTGACTTGATAGTAATAACTACTGCGAGGAAGTTTGAGTAATGCTCATAATTCTTTAGTATTGTATTGTTGGCAAGCCTTGTTTATCTTGATAATCATATCACTTGGTGATTGTCCACAGCGAACAAGGCTGTTGCCTTTTTTAAGATTTCATTGTCCCTTTGTGCGCGCCAAAGTTGTTTCTCAAGCAGTTGTATTGTTTGTTGTTCAGAAGTCAGCGCTTTGCCTGACTCTGGTGTTTGTCCACCAAGCTCTGCTAGGTATTGTTTTCTCCATCTGCTAACTGCTGAGGAGCAAGCTCCTGATATTATCATGATTTTTTTTATTGGTGTAATTCTCATGCACCATGAGTTTGGCATAATCTAGTGTTCCCCCCTCAAGGGGGTATTGAACAGAATGTTCAACGGTAAAAGTCACTCGTTGTTTTCTTGATTTATATTGTGTCATTACTGACCTCCTTATGGTTTGTATTATAAGGCTATCTTTGTGTCCAATAAAATTAGACTATTGCAAAAGATATGAATTTTAACATAGAGTGTTGTTTGTCATCCCTGATACCGTTTCCTAATTTTCGAGTGCACTTATTAATAAAAGTAATTACGTTATAATTACATAAGAAATATTTATTAAGAGAGAAATATAATGACATATTTAATTCAAATTGGCAACTCACAGGGTATTAGAATTCCTAAGCCAATTATAGAACAGGCACATTTAAGTGGTCTTGAACTTGAGCTAAAAGTAGTAAATGAGGGATTATTAATAAAACCTCATAAAAGTATAACAGCTAGAGATGGCTGGCAAGAAAGTATAAAAAACCATATAAAATTATTCGGCAAGGAGCAAATTGATAGTGAATGGTTGGACGCTACTTTGGTTGACGATAGTGACCTAGAATAGTGAACGATAAAACAGTTAATAGATTTGACGTGTGGCTGGTTAGTCTTAACCCAACAAAAGGTAGAGAAATTAATAAAACTAGGCCTTGTGTTGTGGTTTCACCAAATGAACTTTCAGCCTTATCAACGATTATTATTGCTCCAATGACAACTAAAGGGTTTGAGTACCCTTGCCGAGTATCCGTAAAATTTCAGGAAAAGAAGGGTCTAATTTTAATAGACCAAATGAGAGCGATTGACAAGTCAAGACTGATTAAAAAATTAGGTGTCATTAATCAAACAACTCAGCAAATTTTATGCCAGTGTTTACAAGAAATGTTTGCGTATTGAAGCGGTTTTTTAAAATTATCTAACCGTACCTTTCAAAGTAGGCAGTAGATGAACACTGTCAAACATAAGCTAAATTAACCTCAAAATAAAGAATTATAAATGCTATCAAAGTTATTCTGATGGCACGAACAGCGACAACGTCGCGACACTTAGTGAGTAGTGTGTGTTTTGTGCATGAGATGGTGAGAATAATGGTGGAGGGATAGGGAATGTAATTTAGCTTATAAGTAATTGATATTTATAGATAAAAAATTATCGTTAAAAAATACTACGCACTTTACTACTCACTTTATTCAAAGTGCCTCTGCTTTAAGGCTTGATAAATTCGACCGTTAAATCTATAACACTACAATTGGTCTAGGTCTTTTTCCTCTTTCAATTCTTTAGCTTTTTTCATTAAGAGCATGCTTCAGTTGAAAGACATGCTCACTACATCTAACGCCCTAGAGGTTGTTTTCTCGTTCCGAGACTCAGGAGCGGGTCTAAAGACCTCGGAGCGGGTCTAAAGACCTTTTTAAGAGAGATAAGACATATCCTTGCTTCTTTTAAGCCTACTTGCTGAATAATCTTTGGTTTTTGGCTGTCTCTATGTCCTTTGCCCCTCACCTTGGCAAGATACGAGGCTCTGTATAGTGCTTCCAGTCTTTTTGCTTGATTGTTTTTATCTACAAAATAGTAAGGGTTTAATACTACTGGGCAATGTCCGTATGGTGTCCACTTTTCTATAATTTGAACATTTAACTTCTTTGGGTGTTGAATTTTATCGCCATCTAATAAAAGAACTAAATGGTAGTGTTGGTTTTTGGCTCGTTCTTGTTCTCTTGCCCAGCCATAACCAATATGTTTAATGCCGTAATGTCTGCCAATCCATTTTTTTAAATTGTCCATAAACTTTGAAATAATCTCATTGGTGGGTGTGTTGTAAGCAGGGTGAATAATCTCATTGGTGGGTGTGTTGTAAGCAGGGTGAATAATCTCATTGGTGGGTGTGTTGTAAGCAGGGTGTAAGTCAAAACGGTGAACCAATATTCTTTTATGGATGTTCAGGGCTGTATCAAATTGTTCAAACATGGAATTTAGTATTTCCACATACGCACCTTGCTTACCTTGTTGAATGATTATGGTCTCATCTTTGTATTGAAACTTATCATCAAAAACCACACACTTTCTATTAACTCTATTCACTGGTAAAGCTCTATTAGATAATAGAAAATACCGCGCCTTATGACCAATTTTTGAATAGTGGTTTTATTGTAGTAGTAGAGACTTCCAATGGTTTCGTGTCTGAAAACCGCTTTCGGAAAACCGCTTTCGCTTTTTAGGGATATTTTCATCACCAAAATACAAACAATCGCGCCCACTTAATTTGGTGAACGCAACTACTCAAGCAGTTATTTATTTAGTATTGTTTTGACTTTCTCAATGTCACTGAGCCAATACTTTTTATAATAACTGCCTGTATTGGAGTTCTTGACTATTTGACGTGGTATTTCTAACCCGTATTTATGGCAAAGTACTGAAACATGAGACCTGAAGCTTGTGTCTTTGTTCTGGCTGAAACTATCAAAGGCGGTTGCTGTTAATCCCCTGATTGTTTGCTCATAAATCCAATCTAAGACGCGAAGTTCTTTTTGTTAAGGTATGATTGTTTTTGCCAGTTTGCTGGTATGTGCCCTTGCTTCCTTCCGGTATTATGTAGCAGTTACACCTAAACTTAGACTCTATTCTTAAGCAATTTTTTCTAAGCCTAAGTCGCTTGTTATTCTAACTTTAGGGCTGGCAATAAAAAGCTCAGTTCCAATTCTTTTTTGTGCTGCACTGTAATTTAAATAAAAATTGTAGTGTGTTAGTGTTTTGTACAATTCACGTATTTCATTTGCATTGTCATATGTCAAAATCCAAGGTGTTTTTAATTTCATTACGGTGTTAGACAGTTCTGCATGGTCTTTTGGTTGGTAGAAGTTGGTATATAAAGTCGAACCTTTGTTGTAATAAGGAGGGTCAATACAAAAAATACTGTTGCTCGGTAGTGTTTTATCCATGTTAGTCATGAATTTAACAGCGTCTTGATTGTACAAATGTATCCGATGCTTGTATTTTTCAATACGTCTAATTTTTTCTATTAGCTTAGGCTTGTTAAATCGGCAATCTAATTTATAGTTTCCGGTTTGTTTTAAACCGCCAATTACTCCAGCTTTTAAAATAATTCCAGACCGATTTGTTCTATTTAAAAAAATGTAGAAAACCCTAAGTCAAAATTACTAACACGCTTACTATTCTTTTGAATGTCCTTTTGTTTGTGCCATTCTTCCATTGCTATAGGCGTGTTTTCAATTGTACTAACAAACTTATCGGTGTTATTAACAATGGCGTTCCAAAAACTCCATATAGACTTGTCAATATCGTTTAAATGAAGTTCGTGGACATATCCTTGAAATAATAAAGAAAGCGCCAAGCCGCACCCTCCTGCGTATGGCTCAATATAATGCCCTCTCTCTAGTGCATTATCTCATCTAATTGATCAATAAAAAACTGGCGCATGTCTTCCGTGTCAGCAGCATCATTTGATAATTCTCGTAAACATTTATTAACAACGGCAGTTAGTGCGCCGTTATATTTATTTAATTTCTCCTGTGCGCTTTTAATATCAGCAGCACTTAACCCAAACTTTTTGAGGCAATCTAGCACTTCATCTGCCTTAATCTGTGTTGTTAATTGAAGTTGCTTGCCATTTACCCAGTATTGAATAAATATATCCGCCAGCATTAGATGTCTTGCTTCTACGTTCTGGACGGTTGAGCGTTTGCTTGATTGCATCGTTGATTGTTTTTTGCCTAGATTAGCCAGCCATGTGTCAATTTGTTTTTTTCCTACACCCCAGATGGTGAGTTGTTGGCGAATGCTTGTTGGTTTTGAATCAATTGTTTTTGTGCTTTCAATTTTTTTGGTGCTGTTTTTTTGTTTTTTAAATTCAGAGTGGAACTGGTACTCGGTTGTTTTTCCGCTTATTTTTATTGGTGTTACAGTAAGATTTATATCGGTAATTTTTGATATTTGTTCGCATAATCTTTTAATTCTTAGTGTTAATGATTTTGGTGTTGAGTAAGAATCCTTGTCAATCCATAAATTATTCTTCATGTCTTGGACGCTTAATTTATAACATGTGTTTGACTCTTTATCTAATTTTTCATAAGGTTGAGCATAGGGCTGAGTGAGCTCATAAAGTCTAGTTCTTTGATTGGTACCACACTTTCTTAATTGTTCAATTGATTGAATGCTGTAATTCTTTTTAGTGGTAAAGGTTTCAAACAGATCTTCATCAAATTTAATAAGCAAATCTTCAAACATATCATCTGTTATTGCTGTTCTTCTAGTTAATACTTGTCTAGTATTCTTCAGCCCTGAATTTGGGTGATAAAAATCAAAATTATTATGATCCTCTATGTCTTTGATAAGGTTTTTTATCAGCTTATTAATTCCTAATACCGAGTCTTTTCCTGTTGCCAAAGATTTAATTTCACTTCTGCTAATAATCACCGAACCTTTTTGCTTTCCAAATTTCTTACTTTTTGAATGCCTAAATTAATAACCAAAGATGTGATTGGTTTTTCAAAATGAAATAAGGATTTGATAATATGCTCTTTCTTTATGATTTAATGTTAGTATTTTTTTATTGCTCATAAAATCACCCTAAGGTTTACTACTAATTTTTTAAGGAATTTTAGTAGTTTAAGGGGCTGTCCTATTTTTCCTGTTGTAGCAACACTTTTAGACTTGAAAGGGTAGTCAAATGTTGATGAAAGGTAGCCAAATGTTGATGGAAGGTAGCAAGATACAGATAAACCGTTACTTACCTTACTATCAACGCTTTTAGCAAATGCAATAAATCCTAGGAAAGGATTATTGCAAGACCTTGATGTTGATTTTTTAACTGTTTTTATCATAAAAAAATATGAAAGTGGTGTAATTGAAAAGCCTAGCAAAAAAACATTAGAAAAAATTTCAAAAGCGTTTCCAAATTATGCTGACTGGCACTGGTATTACAATCTTTGATGAAAGGGTAATAGAGAACATACAGATAAATATTGACAAATTAAAGCAATACTACAATACCACTTATGAGGATAGTCTCAAGGTCATTAGTGCCAGTGGCGATAGTATGAAGCCAACCTATAACGACAAAGATTGTAATACTGGTTGGGGGATACTGGTGATATTGACTTTAGGGACGGTCTTTGGGTGTTTGTGGACAATGACGAGTTATTTATCAAGCGTTTGCAATGAACTTAGGCGACTTAGTGAGATTGATTACCACAACCCACTGAGTGAACTACGCACAATCAAAATACCAGAGCGTGAATTGTCCTACCTCGATACTGACGACATTAAAAAACTACTGGCAGAATTAAAACCACACAAAGATACCTACCTATGTGCGTTAATTTGTATTAACTGTGGTACACGCTGGGGCGAAGCCAAGGCACTAGAACCTGAACACCTTAAAAACGGCAAAATTAGCCTGTTTAACACTAAAAGTGGCAAAAACCGATACATACCCATTCATAAAGAATTAGCGGACAAACTAGAATTACCACTAAAACCATCAAAAAATGGTTTTGCGTTGGCGTATAAAAGGGCAGGCATTAAAAAAATACAAGGGCAAAGCACTCATATTCTACGGCACACTTTCGCCAGCCACTTCATTATGAACGGTGGCGATGTTTTAACACTTCAAAAGATTTTAGGGCATTCATCATTAGCTATGACAATGCGTTATGCACACCTTAGCCCTAACCATTTAAACGATACATTAAAGTAATTGCCAAATATATGTGGTTTAAATATGGTTAAAGTTTTTTGGTAATAGGCTTAAAAGCCTATGTTTATAATGATAATATGGTGGAGGGATAGGGATTTGAACCCTAGAAGGGTATTAGCCCTTGCCGGTTTTCAAGACCGGTGCATTCAGCCGCTCTGCCATCCCTCCAATGTCAGAGTATGATACAGTCTGTTCAGGCAATAGTAAATAGGGTTTTTGTATAATTTAGCTTTGAAAGTTGAATAATTTTAAGTATAATCCATTTCTTTTAGATTTTTTGATAGGTGGGTTATGGCGAAGGTATGTGTGGTTACGGGTAAGCGACCAATGAGTGGTAACAATGTATCTTATGCGAACAATAGAACGCGTCGTCGTTTTTATCCAAATCTTCATACACACCGTTTTTGGGTGGGAAGTGAGAATCGTTTTGTTAAGTTAAAATTATCAGCGAAAGGATTGCGCATTATTGACAAAAAAGGTATTGACACTGTATTAGCAGAAATTCGTACACGTGGCGAAAAGGTTTAGGGGTAAGTTATGAGAGAGAAAATTAGATTAGTATCATCAGCCAAAACAGGCCATTTTTATACAACCACTAAAAACAAACGTCTTCATCCAGAAAAGGTAGAAGTTAAAAAGTTTGATCCAGTTGCTAGAAAACACGTGATGTACAAAGAAGCGAAGATTAAGTAGTTCGCTTATATAAAATTTTAATAAAAAAGCCGCAAAAGCGGCTTTTTTATTGGCTATGAATTTAAGATGGTTTCTAGTGGTACACTATCTGCCTCATTTTTATATTCGTTTAGTTGGTCAAAATTTAGATTTTGATAAATTTGCACCTCCATTGGCTTGATGTTCTTTATTGCTTGTTGATATTCTGTGTTTGTTGGAATGTGTCCAAGTTTGGCAGTGATTGCTGCTACTTCGGCAGAGGATAGATAAACGTCAGCATTGTCGCCTAAACGATTAGGGAAGTTACGTGTTGAGGTGGATACCACTGTAGCATTGTCTTTGACTCGTGCTTGGTTGCCCATGCATAAAGAACAACCAGGGATTTCGGTATGTTTAGTTAGTTTGTCAAATATATCGTATACACCTTCTGCCTTAAGTTGCGCTTCATCCATTCGGGTGGGTGGTGCAATCCACAATTCAGTTGTCAGCTCTGACTTGTCCTTTAATAATTGTGCAGCCACTCTAAAGTGACCAATATTGGTCATGCAAGAACCAATAAAGACTTCATCAATTTTGGTATTGGCTACTTCTGAAAGTAGTTTGACATCATCTGGGTCGTTTGGACACGCTAAGATTGGCTCTTTAATTTCATTAAGGTTAATGTCAATCATTGCGGCATATTCACAATCTGCATCTGCTACTAGTAATTCGGGCGTATCTAGCCATTTTTTCATAGCTTGAATTCGTCTGGCGAGGGTTTTTTTATCCTCATAGCCCTTATTAATCATTGAAGATAATAAAGCAATATTAGAGTTTAGATATTCTATCACAGGCTCTTTATTTAGCTTAATTGTACAACCATTGGCAGAGCGCTCAGCCGAAGCATCAGCCAGTTCAAATGCTTGCTCTACTTTTAAATCACTCAGGCCTTCAATCTCTAAAATACGACCTGAAAAGATGTTCTTCTTGGTAGATTTTTCAACCGTTAATAAGCCTTTTTGTATGGCTATATACGGGATTGCATTGACCAAATCTCTTAAGGTAATACCTGGTTGCATTGTGCCAGTAAAGCATACCAAAACAGATTCAGGCATGTTTAATGGTAATACACCAAGTGAAGCGCCAAAAGCAACCAGTCCAGACCCGGCTGGAAAACTAATGCCAATAGGAAAACGTGTATGGGAATCGCCACCTGTGCCTACTGTGTCAGGCAATAGCATGCGATTAAGCCATGAATGGATAATGCCATCACCCGGTTTGAGTGATACGCCTCCACGTGAGTGCATAAAATCAGGCAGTGAATGTTGTAGTTCTAAATCAACAGGCTTGGGATAAGCAGCTGTATGGCAAAAGCTTTGCATGACTAAATCGGCTGAAAATCCAAGACAGGCTAATTCTTTTAATTCATCGCGTGTCATTGCCCCTGTGGTGTCCTGTGAGCCTACGCTAGACATACGTGGCTCGCAATAAGTGCCTGGGTGAATGCCATCTACACCACAAGCTTTGCCGACAATTTTTTGTGCTAATGTGTAGCCAGCATTACTCTGACTAACGTCTTGTGGGCGCAAGAAAGTAGTTGAGACAGGCAAGCCGAGGTCTTGGCGAGTTCTATCGGTTAAGCCCCTGCCAATAATAAGTGGAATTCGCCCTCCTGCACGTACTTCATCAGATAGAGTGGTTGGTGAGAGTTTAAAAGTTGAAATGGTTTCGCCACTGCTGTTGGTAATTTTTCCTTCAAATGGATAAATTGTGATTTCATCACCCATTTGCATTTTGGTAACGTCGCACTCAATTGGCAGGGCACCAGAATCTTGGGCAGTGTTAAAAAATATCGGTGCGATTTTGCCACCCAACACAACACCACCACTGTGCTTATTGGGCACGTAATCAATATCGTGACCCATGTGCCAAAGTACTGAGTTAATGGCAGATTTACGTGAAGAGCCTGTGCCAACAATATCACCCACAAAGACTAATGGTAGACCTTTTTGCTTGAGTTTTTCAATCATCTCAAGTGGTTTATTCATTTTTTTAATCAACATGGATTTTGCATGCAAAGGAATGTCTGGGCGTGACCAAGCTTGTGTTGCAGGTGATAAATCATCCGTATTGATTTCACCCTCAACACGAAAAACGCTTAATTTGATTTTTTGAGGCAAAGATGCTTTTTTGTTAAACCATTGTGCATCTGCCCAGCTATCTACAACGCTCTTAGCGTAAGGGTTGGTTTGAGATTTATCAACAATAGCTTGATATGCCTCATAAATCAATAAGGTATTTGCCAGTGCTGTTTGTGCGCTTTCTCTTGTGGCATCAATATCCAGTAGTTCAATCAGAGGCTCAATGTTGTAACCACCCATCATAGTGCCTAAAAGGAAAGTAGCGTGCGCTTGAGAAATGCTAGGACAGGCTTGCTTGCCTTTAGCAACACTGCTTAAAAAGCTGACCTTTACATAGGATGCCTCGTCAACACCAGGTGGTATTCGATGGGTCAATAAATCAAGATAGAAGGACGCATCGTCATCTTTGATTAAATGTTCAACCACTGATTTGGTTTGTTGTGCATTTAAGGCAAGTGGCGGCAAATTATCTTGCTGACGTTCATTAACATGTTGAAGGTAGGCTGATTTCATCTGAGTCCCTGTGCAAAATAATAAAGTGTATAATTTTATCATTTTATTTCTGTCTCTTTTTTCGTATCATAATCTTATTTTTCATATGGTGAAAAATTTGTACAGTTTTTACAAAACAATCCCATGAAATTAACCGAACTAACTGCTATATCTCCCATTGATGGGCGCTATTTTGATAAAACCCAAGCATTGAACGCTATCTTTAGTGAGTTTGGCTTAATTAAATATCGTGTTCTAATTGAGGTTAAGTGGCTGAAAACCATGGCGGATAATGCTGGTATAACAGAAGTGCCGACCTTTAGCCAAGCAGCGGTTAAGTTTTTAGATGATATTATTGCTAATTTTTCATTAGTTGATGCTCAAGCGGTTAAGACGATTGAGCGTACAACCAATCACGATGTTAAAGCGGTTGAATATTTTTTGAAAGATAAAATCAAAGGTAATAGCGAGCTTGAAGCTGTGAGTGAGTTTTTTCATTTTGCTTGCACATCTGAAGATATTAACAATCTATCACATGCACTTATATTGTTAGAAGGACGTAATGTCATGCTGACTAAGATGCATGGGTTATTATCACTCATTGCTAAATTGGCGCAAGACAACGCTTCAGTTTCAATGTTGTCTCGTACACATGGGCAAACCGCTTCTCCAACTACTGTAGGTAAAGAGATGGCTAACTTTGCTTTTCGTTTGAAAAGACAAATCAAGCAGCTAGAAAGTGTCAAAATTATGGGCAAATTTAATGGTGCTGTGGGTAATTTTAATGCACATATTTGTGCTTATCCAGATTTAGATTGGCAGCAAATTTCTCAGAATTTTATTGAAAGTTTGGGTGTTAATTACGCTATGTACACCACGCAAATTGAGCCTCATGATTATATTGCGGAGTATTTCCATTCAGTTAATCGCTTTAATACGGTTTTGATTGATTTTTGTCGTGATATTTGGGGCTATGTTTCACTGGGTTATTTCAAGCAAAAAACCATTGCTGGCGAAGTTGGTTCGTCCACCATGCCACATAAAGTCAATCCGATTGATTTTGAAAATGGCGAAGGTAATTTAGGCATTGCCAATGCACTCAATACGTATTTAGCAGGTAAGCTGGCAATTTCACGCTGGCAGAGGGACTTGTCCGACTCAACTGTACTTAGAAATCTAGGTGTGAGTTGTGCACATTGCTTGGTGGCGTATGCATCCATTGCTAAAGGCATTAGTAAGTTGCAAACTAATGAGGTAAAACTAACTCAAGATTTAGACAGTTCGTGGGAAGTATTAGCCGAACCAATTCAAACAGTGATGCGCCGCTACGGCATTGATAATCCATATGAGAAACTCAAAGATCTCACCCGTGGTCAAACGATTAATGCACAAGTACTAGCAGAGTTTGTCAAAGATCTTGAGATACCAGACGAAGTAAAAACAGCCTTGTCTGAGCTAACGCCTATGACTTACACAGGGGATGCACAAAAACTAGCAAACGCAATCAAAAAACTGATATAATATCGCGTCTTATACCTTTTTGGTGTAAGTAATTTATAATATAAAAGGAGCAAAAAACCTATGGTTAAAATTAGATTAGCCCGAGGTGGAGCCAAGAAAAAACCTTTTTATTCAATTGTAGCAACAGACTCTAGAAAGCGCAGAGATAGTGGTTACATTGAGCGACTTGGATATTTTAATCCAGTTGCCCGTGGACAAGAAATTAGGCTGACCGTCGATGAAGATAGATTGGCGTACTGGACATCAAAAGGTGCACAAATTTCTGATCGTGTTAAGCAGCTTGTTAAGGAGTTCAAAGA
The DNA here is from genome assembly GCF_016592615.1 of Isorropodon fossajaponicum endosymbiont JTNG4. Taxonomy (NCBI): domain Bacteria; kingdom Pseudomonadati; phylum Pseudomonadota; class Gammaproteobacteria; species Isorropodon fossajaponicum symbiont. Next base: position 1,077,892 of record NZ_AP013043.1, on the reverse strand, counting down.
CCCTTCAATTCGTGAAAAGCGTGTTGCTACTCAGCAAGCAAAAGCAGCTTTGGTGGCAGCCAAAGCTAGCAACACAAGCTAAAGTAGAAGAAGAAAAGGGGGGGCAGCAAAGGAAGTGGCAGAAACTACCGAGCAAGAAGCGCCATCAACAGAAGAGGAGAAGGCTACTGAGTAATTTAGTACCCCCATCTATGTCTGACAACAAAAGGCTATTAGTTGGGCAGATTAATGGCCTTTTTGGCGTTCAAGGCTGGGTGAAAATTTTCTCCCACACTCATCCAAGAAAAAATATCTTATCTTATCAGCCGTGGCATGTCAATGTTGATGGCAATTGGCAAACCTTGGAGATTATTCAAGGTCGCGTGCAAGGTAAAACCATTGTGGCGCAAATCAAAGATGTTTTTGATAAAGAGCAGTCTAGAGCTTATATAGGCACTGATTTGTACATTGAAAAATCACAATTACCACAACTCAAACCGGGTGAGTATTATTGGGACGATTTAATTGGTTTAGAAGTAATTAATAAGGCACAAATTGTGCTTGGCAAGGTGTCTAATCTGGTTGATACTGGCTCGAACAATGTGCTTGTGGTTAATGGCGAGAAAGAGCATTGGGTGCCTTATATTTCACCGTTTTTAATTAAAGTGGATATGATTAATCAAACCATTTTGGTTGATTGGGATGAGAACTTTTAAATAAATTGACTCAATCTAAAAGCCCAAAAAAGTTAAGCCAAAAACTGAACTGCGCCTGATTTTAAAGAGTAGTTAGCGCCTATAACCGCTAGTTTATTATTGTCGATGGCTTCTTTAATGATTGGCGATTGGCTTTGTAATTGTTTGACAGAATTAATAATATTGACTTCAACAGCCTTGTCCATTAACTCATGGTTTGGTAAATTTAGGTTGATCAGGGGTAGGATTGATGGTTTTATCCTATCAGTAATAGAGTGAAGGCTGCCTGATAAGTTTGTTTTATTGATACACTCATCAATGGTAGCACTAATAGCTCCACAGTTAGAATGTCCTAATACCACAATCAAGGAAGTCTTAAATTTCGAGATTGCAAACTCAACACTACCCATTTGTGATAGGGCAACTATATTTCCTGCAATGCGGATAATAAACAAGTCGCCAAAACTTTGATCAAAGATAGTCTCAATGGGCACTCGCGAATCAGAACAACCTAATACAATCGCAAAAGGCGCTTGATCCTGTATGTCCTTGGTATGTCTATGTGGATGAAATTCATGATGTAATGCAGTGCCATCAACAAAGCGTTGATTACCATCAACCAATCTTTTTTTTGCTTGCGCTGAATTTAAATGTTTCATGTGGTTAAAAACGATTTATCCTTGTGGAAAATAGTCAAAGACACTAAAGCTATTTTAAAAGATAATGTTCATCATTGACATCATAACGATGATGAACAGCACTGTCATAAAACCACCTGCTTTAATAAAATCTGCTACTTTATAGCCACCAGGGCTCATAATTAAAGCATTTACTTGATGGGTGGGAATTAAAAATGAGTTTGAAGTTGCAATGGCGACTGCCAATGCATAAACTGCAGGGTCTTCTCCTACTTGGATGGCAATATTAACAGCAATAGGCACTAAGAGAATAGTCGCGCCTACATTGGACATTACCAAAGTAAAGAAAGTTGCCAATATCACAATTGAGGTCAGTATCACCCAAGGCGCCATATCGCCAACCACTTTAACCGTTTCTTGTGCAATCCATAAGGCAGTGCCAGTTTTTGAGACTGCCATGCCTAGTGGAATAAGACTTGCTAATAAGAATACTGTTTTCCAAGAAACCGCACGATAGGCTTCTTCTATTTTAATAACGCCAGACAAAATCATACCCAAAGCACCAGTCATAAGCGCAATGGAGAGTTTAATATCGGTAAACAATACTAGGAAAAGTGCAATTGCAAAGAAAATACTTGCCCATTTGATTTTTTCAGGTCGGTATTCTTCTTGTCTTGGGTATTCAGAGGTGATGACAATAAAGTCAGTATTGGATTGTAGTCTATCAAGGTCAATCCAGCGTGTATGGACAATTAAGGTGTCGCCTGATTGAAAAGGTATGTTGCGAATACCTTCGCCTTCTTGCATGGTTTCACCGCCACGATGTAGGGCGACCATAGCAATGCCATAAGTTTTGCGTAACCATACATCTCTAGCACTTTGGTTAATTAGTGAAGAGTTAGGTGGAATAACAATTTCTGCTGTACCACATTCTTGCGTAGACAGTAAGTTAGAGAATTTTTCAATAGTGTCTGACAGTTCAAGATGAAAGCCTTGAACAAAAGCATCCAAATGTTCTTTTGTTGTCAACACGCCTAAGGTCATTTGCGGTTTAATTGTGGTGCTACGCTCAACTGAGTGATGCCCAATAAATGTTTCTCCCTCAATGGTTTGTATGGCGACGATTCTAATTTTAGCAGCCGTTTCAATATCATCAAGCGTCATGCCAATCAGGTTGGAGTCTTTAAGGACATTGACCTCAAATAAATCATAATTTATATTGTAAACTTGATGAAAATGCTCAATGGCAGACACAGATTCTGGCTGTTCCTTTTTGGTTGTAGGTAAGACAAATCTTCCAGCAATCACGAAATATATAATGCCTGTTATGACCAGTGCAATACCTATCGGTGTTACGGAAAATAACCCCCATGTGTCCATTTGTTGACCAACTTCTAGTCCCTGATTAGTGGCTAAAATTAAATCATTGAGTAAGATTAAAGGGCTAGAACCTACCATGGTTATTGTGCCACCTAAAATTGCCGTAAAGCCCATTGGCATGAGCAGTCGCGACATTGGAATGCCTGAGCGTGATGAAATGCGACTCACAACAGGGATAAACAGTGCAGCTGCACCTACATTTTGCATAAAGGATGAAATAAATCCAACGGTAGAAGAAATAATTGGAATCACTCTTGACTCAGAGGTGCCACCTACTTTAAGAATAAAAGTAGCAACTTTGCCCATTAACCCTGTTTTATCTAAACCTGCGCCAATAATCATCACCGCAATAATTGACATAACCGCATTAGAGGAGAATCCATCAAACAGTCTTTGATTATCAACCAAACCTTCTTCTAGCCCCATCAAAGTATGAATCCACGGCAAAGAACTTAGCCCTAGAATAATCATAATAGTGATGGCAGCCTCGTCAACCTCTAGCACTTCAAAAGCAAACAAGTAAATTGTTAATACAAGAATACCTAACATCCAAGCAATAGGGATAGTTGGTGCAGTTGTTGAAAGCCACACGGCAAAAATAGCAAAAATAATTGCTGAAATATTTTTTTTATTGAACATGGTTTTGATTTTATCAAGCATAAAAAACAGTAGGCAAAATTATACCATAATCACAACATTGCTAATCATCGCTAACAAGCTTTACTGATTAAAACATCTGTTTTTAGACTGAGTAACTTTTATGTGGTATTGACTATTCTCTTGCTAATTTTAACAAAGCGTTGAACATAATTAATTTCTCTGTCTTGTTTGCGTAAAATTGCAAATAATTTTTGACTAAGTCCATTGGCACTTATGCGGATTTTTTTAACAAGCATTTTTTTAATAAACTCATCTGCCAGCCATTCTGGCAATACACAAACGCCACGTCCAAGTACTGTCATTTGTAGCATGAGCTCAATAGATTCGATTTTTTTAATATGTTTGGGCTTGGTGTGCGCTGGGTTTAAAAATTGCGTCAAAATGTCAAGTCGTTCTAATGGCACAGGAAAAGTTAGTAAAGTTTCATGAGTTAAGTCTTTTGGTGTAATTATTGTTTTATGCGCTAATAGGTGCTCATCAGCAACTAAAAGTACCAAATTATATTGGGCGAGTGTTTCAATATGAATGTCTGCTTTTTTCTCTATATCAGGTGTAATTAAAATATCAATATGGTAATTGAGCAGTCCTTCGTGCCCAGAAAATTGAAATTTGTTGATAATTTCTACTTCAACATTAGGTATTTCTTGCAAAAACACACCAATGACCTTTGTTAGCCATTCATAGCAAGGATAGTATTCAACGCCTATGCGCAAAATACCTTGGTGACCTTGTGCATAGGCTTTAAGGGTTTTCTCAGTTTGTTCTAAAATGGGTAATAATTGTTGTGCAGTTTGTAATAGCAATTCACCTGCTTTTGTAAGGCGTAAATTTCTACCTTCTCGCTCCCAAAGCGCAATGCCTAGTTTTTCCTCCAAGTAACGAATTTGGTGGGATAAAGCAGATTGACTCAAATACAACACATTTGCAGCGCGTGTTAAAGTGCTATTTTCATGTAATGCTTGTATGATTTTCAAATGTTTAAGCGTTATCATATATGAATATAGTTCATCATTAGGTTAAAAATAATCATTTTACTTCATATTATAGCCCTTATAGAATAGTCGATTTCCAACATTAAGGAACTATTATGGTCACAACACACAATCTGGGTTTTCCACGTATTGGTAAACATCGAGAGTTAAAATTTGTATTAGAAAAATATTGGTCAAACGCTATTTCTCAAGATGAATTATTGCAAACTGCTGATACATTACGCAAGCAGCACTGGCAAAATCAAAATAAATTAGATTTAGTGCCTGTGGGCGATTTTTCTTTTTATGATCAGGTTTTGGACATGAGTTTTTTATTAGGCAATGTTCCAAAACGCGCTAAAAATTTATCAGACAATGAGTTAGATAATTATTTTCGAGTAGCACGTGGGCGAGCCTTTGCTAATGAATCCGATTGCACTTGTATTCAAGCAGGCGAGATGACAAAATGGTTTGATACCAATTATCACTACATTGTGCCAGAATTTAGTCAAGAAACAAATTTTGAACTCCAGGCTCGGCATTTGATTGCACAAATTACCGAAGCACAACAACAAGGCGTTAAGACCAAACCTGTTATTATTGGTCCAGTTACTTATTTATGGCTAGGCAAGTCCAAAGATAAAACCAACAAACTGGATTTATTGGATTCACTGGTTAAAGTATATGTGCAACTGTTTGATGAATTGGTAAAGTTAGGTATAGGGTGGATACAAGTTGATGAACCTATTTTAGTCACAGAATTGGAAACAGATTGGCAAGTGGCGTTTAGGAAAGCTTACGACACATTAGCGAACAAATCAATTAAATTACTACTTGCTAGCTATTTTGGCACTTTGCAGGATAATTTAAGCCTTGCTTGTAGCTTGCCTATTGATGGCTTGCATATTGATGCGATCAATGCAAAAGATGAGGTTCAATTAGTGATTGACAGTCTGTCAGATGACAAGATTTTATCCTTAGGTGTGGTGAATGGTCGTAATATTTGGAAAACAGATCTAAGTGCAACCTTGTTGTGGTTAAAGCCCATTCACCAACAATTACAAGATAGACTGTGGTTAGCCCCGTCTTGTTCACTATTGCATGTACCTGTGGATTTAGACAGCGAGCAAGAACTAGACGGAGACATTAAATCATGGCTTGGGTTTGCTGTGCAAAAATTAGAAGAGTTAAGATTATTAGCACAAGCACTTAATCAAGGGCAAGCAAGTGTAACTAAAGAAATAGCGAGCAATATTAATGCCATTAATGCCAGAAAATATTCATCACTTGTACATAATAGCGCCGTTAAAGAGCGTATTGCTAAAGTGAATGATAAACTGGGCAATCGCCAGTCTAATTATAAGAGCAGGGCAAAAGTACAAAGTGAAAAATTTAATCTGCCTTTATACCCAACCACGACCATTGGTTCATTTCCACAAACGCTAGAGATTAGACAAGCCAGACGCGATTATAAATTGGGCAAATTATCAGCAGAAAAATATACGCAAGCGATACGTTCTGAAATTAGGCACTGTGTGCAAGTGCAAGAAGATTTAGGTTTGGATGTTTTGGTGCATGGTGAGCTTGAGCGTAACGATATGGTGGAATATTTTGGGCAACAACTCAGCGGCTACGCATTTAGCCAATTTGGCTGGGTGCAATCTTATGGTTCTCGTTGTGTTAAGCCGCCGATTATTTTTGGTGATATTTCTCGTCCAAATCCCATGACACTAGATTGGATAACTTACGCCCAATCACTCACTAATAAACCCATGAAAGGTATGCTTACAGGTCCTGTTACGATGCTTAATTGGTCATTTGTGCGAGATGACCAGCCAAGAGCAACAACATGCCTACAGTTATCTTTGGCTATTAGAGATGAGGTATTAGACCTTGAAAAGTCTAATATAGATATTATCCAAATTGATGAGGCGGCATTAAGAGAGGGTTTGCCACTGCGAAAATCTCAGTGGCAAACTTATCTTGATTGGGCAATTAAGGCTTATCGAATTAGTGCTAATGGCGTGAGTGATGAAACCCAAATCCACACCCATATGTGCTATTCAAAATTTAATGATATTATTGAGGCAATTGCACGGATGGATGCTGATGTCATCACTATTGAAACCTCTCGCTCGGACATGGAATTATTGGATATATTCGATAAGTTTGATTATTCTAATGGAATAGGCCCAGGTGTTTATGATATTCACTCTCCTAACATCCCTTCGGTTGATTCTATGGTTGAACTCATGCAAAAAGCGACCAAGCACATTCCTTCTAAAAGGCTATGGGTCAATCCTGATTGTGGTTTAAAAACTAGACATTGGGATGAGGTAAATCTTGCATTGACTAATATGGTACTGGCCAGCCAACAACTCCGAAAAAATTGATTTATAAATTAGGGTAAAAAGTTTTAATAAAATAAAGCCCTTGGGGTGGGGCGGTGGGGCCAGCTTGCTGGCGTTGCTTACTATCCAGCACCTCCTTGACCCATTCAATAGGTTTTTCGCCTTTGCCTACTTTGAGCAGTGTACCAACAATATTGCGCACCATGTGGTGTAAAAAGGCGCTGGACTTTATGTCTAGTAAAATGTTGTCATCACACTTGGTTAGTTTTATAAATTCAATGGTTTTAATGGAGGATTTTGCTTGACACAAACTTCCTCGGAAGGCTGAAAAGTCATGTTCACCAATCAAATATTTGCTGGCTTTGTCCATTGCCATTATGTCCAGCTTTCTTGACTCCCATAATGAATGGGCTGTTATGATGGCGCAGCGAATTTTTGTGTTGTGTATTTTGTAGTTGTATTGTCTAGCAGTGGCACTAAATCGTGCGTGGAAATTATCATCAACGTGTTTTGCCCAAGTGAAATTAACATCGCTTGGTAGGTTAACATTGCCACCAAATAGCCAAGCCTTATTTTCACGTTTAATGTTGGTTTCAAAATGAATAACTTGGCAAGTGGCATGCACGCCTGCATCGGTTCTACCAGAACAAAACACCTTAACAGGGTGATTGGCAACGCTTGATAGGGCTTGTTCAACCACTTGCTGCACAGTGCGAATGTTAGGTTTTTGACACTGCCAGCCGTGGAAGTTTGTGCCTAAGTATGCAACACCTAATGCTATTTTCATGATTCAACTTTTGGGTAAAATTAAGTCAACTATTTTAACTATTTTAACTATTTAAATGAGTTTATATGAAAAATGAACGAACAGGGTTGGGCAGAATTATCAATGCTTTTGTCTTTTCTATGAAGGGATTAAAGTTTTGCTATCAATCTGAAGCAGCTTTTAGGCAAGAGCTGTGGTTAAGTGCTGTGTTAATTCCTTTGGCATTTTGGTTGGGGGGGGCGTCCGTTGATAGGGTGTTATTAATTGTGCCTATATTTTTGGTTTTAATTGTTGAAGTTTTAAACTCAGCCATTGAATCAATGGTTGATAGAATCAGTGATGAATATCACGTATTATCGGGCGCTGCAAAGGATATGGGCTCTGCAGCGGTGTGGTTGTCATTAATGTTACTTATTATATCATGGTTAATTATTCTAATCTAGCTAATTATTTGAGTGATGATATTGAGTGCTTTGCTTTTGATTCAATACCCAGCACCAATGACTATCTAGCGCAGTTAGCCTTTTGCACAAAAACCCAAGTTTGCATTACTTCTGAACAAACGCGCGGCAAGGGTCAATACGATAGAAAATGGCTGAGTCAGAAAGACACAAGCATTATTTTATCAATTCGCTATGTTTTTCCTAGTAATATTGCATTGAACGGGCTAAGTTTGGTGGTTGGTTTGGTATTGGTTGATGTGTTAGAAAAATACGGTATCTCTGGTTTGAAACTCAAATGGCCAAATGATGTTTATTTTAAAGGTAAGAAATTGGCAGGTATTTTGATTGAGAATTCACTACAAGGTGATTATCAATCAGTCATTATTGGTTTGGGGCTGAATGTTGATTTTAATCAAAATTTTCAGTGCGAAACACCTTGGATAGATTTGAAACAAATAATTTTAACGCCGATTGATAAGCTCAATTTGAGTAAAAATTTAATTAACAAAATTTTAGAATATTTTGATATTTTTGAATCAAGTGGTTTTGATAAGTTTTACGCTAAGTGGGCAAAAGTAGATTATTTACTAGGTAAGCAAGTTAAGCATACAAGCAAAGCACAGTTATTTAGCGGTACTTGCCTTGGGGTCAATCACCAAGGCGTTTTGTTGGTTGAAACTCAATGCGGTGTTAAACCGATTTATTCATCTGAGTTTTTACATCTTTGTTAGTGTTGATTGGCGTGGTGTTTACTTTGGTGTCTGTCATTGAAACAATGCTTTTTAAAGTAAGAGCCGTCTTTTAGAATAACTTTTGGCGCACTCATATCGCCAGTAACGTTACCACTGTCAGTAATGACAATTTTTTCACTTGCTTCAACATTAACAATTTTAGCAAACACATCTGCGTTAATTTTAGCTAATTTTTCAATTGTAACTGAGTTGTTTTTAGGGTTATTGTGCCTTCAATCTTTCCAAAGATACTCATATCATCGCCACACCAGACACATCGCCTTTAATATGATATCCTTTAGATATGATTGTCTTAGATTGGGTTTTTTGTTCGGCACTAACAACAGTTCTTTGTGTGCTAACACTTGTTTGTTCTTGATTGTTATTTGGTTCGGGTTTTTTAGTATTAAACATAATAGCTGGTTAACTGTTAAAATCGTTAATTATAATCAATATCAATCACTATGTCTAGTAACGCTCTAAGCATACAAAATATTAGTAAATCTTACGCAGGTAGGGATGTGGTTAACGATGTTTCATTTTTTGTACAAGGTGGCGAGGTGGTTGGATTGTTAGGTCCAAATGGCGCGGGGAAAACCACTTGTTTTTATATTGCTTGTGGTTTGGTTAGAGCAAATTCAGGCAAAGTATCTTTAAACAAAAAAAGAATTGACCATTTGCCCATGCACAAACGTGCTGATTTAGGGCTTGGTTATTTACCCCAAGAGCCTTCTATTTTTCGCAAGCTTTCAGCGGAAAACAACATTATGGCAGTGTTGGAGTTAAACTCTAGTCTTGATAAAAAGCAAAGAGTTCATCGGTTAGAAGAGTTATTGGCAGAATTTAGTATTGGACATATTCGCCATATTAAGGGTATTAGTCTGTCTGGCGGTGAAAGAAGAAGAGTAGAAATTGCTAGAGCACTGGCAACGAATCCAAAATTTGTACTACTTGATGAGCCATTTGCAGGTGTTGATCCAATTTCTGTTGGGGATATTCAAAAAATTATTTACCACTTAAAAGACAAAGGTATTGGCATCTTAATTACGGATCATAATTATCGTGAAATGCTGGATACTTGTGACCACTCTTATGTGCTGCATAATGGTGCGATTATTGCACAAGGTAATAAAGAGCAAATTCTTTACAATGAAAAAGTTCGCGAGGTTTATTTAGGCGAGTATGACTAGTTCTGTCTCTACAATGCATAATCATCAGGAGCAACAGGCTACCCAATTTGGTTTCATTACGTTAGGCATAGAAAGTTCTTGTGATGAGACGGGCATTGGCTTGTACCATTCTGAATTTGGTCTTATTGGGCATCAATTATTTTCATCTGTTAAAATTCACGCTGAATATGGTGGTGTGGTTCCTGAATTAGCATCACGTGATCATATCCAAAGGGTGTTGCCTTTAATTAAAGTAGTTTTAGCAGAGGCAAAATTTACTCTACAAGATTTAAGTGGTATTGCTTATACAGCTGGACCCGGTTTGGCAGGTGCACTTTTGGTAGGGGCTGCAGTGGCTAAATCTTTGGCTTGGAGTTTGGATATTCCGTCTTTAGCTGTACACCATATGGAGGGGCATTTGTTGGCCCCTTTGATGGAAGAGCCTCAGCCCGAATTTCCCTTTGTGGCTTTGCTGGTTTCAGGTGGTCACACCATGCTGATTGATGTTAAAGCCATTGGTCAATACAAAATTTTGGGCGAGTCTTTAGATGATGCGGTGGGCGAGGCATTTGATAAAACAGCAAAGATTTTGGGCTTAGGTTATCCTGGCGGTCCTGCTTTAGCGATGCTTGCCGAGCAAGGCAACCCTGATGCGTTTAAGTTTCCACGCCCTATGGTTGACCGTCCCGGTCTTGATTTTAGTTTTAGTGGCCTTAAAACGTTTGCACGTAATACTTTTGCTAAACATCCTAACAAAAAAGCAGACATTGCTAAAGCATTTGAAGTGGCTGCTGCACAAACGCTCATGATTAAATGCAGAAGGGCGTTAGAACAAACTAAATACACAACACTTGTGGTTGCAGGCGGAGTTAGTGCAAATTTATCTTTACGTAAAGAGCTTAATCAAATGGGTAAAAAAGTAGGCGCAAATGTCTTTTACCCAAGGCAAGAATTTTGTACTGACAACGGTGCTATGATAGCCCTAGTTGGGCATTTTCGTTTAAGCCATGGACAGCGTGACACCCACTATGAAATTGACATCAAACCCAGATGGAATTTAGAGGAATTAAGCCAAATTGAATAAACTAAGCAAATTATTTACCCGTGCATCAACAGGGCTTGATGCGCCATTGGTAACCATTGAAGTGTATATTTCAGGCGGTTTACCAGGGTTTTCTATTGTTGAGCCCGCCTAAATCTTGTAAATTTGGCAAGCCTTCTAAAAACAAAATACGTTTAATCATGCTGTCAGATTCTTTAAGCACTTGGTTTAACGATTGATTAATATTATTATCAACTTTCATATTTTTCTCCTATTGTGAGTGTGCAATGCTCTAACCTACTTGGACACATTTCAAGCCGCTTTTTTCAATTCAGCCATCTTTTGAGCAGGTGTTAAATACCCAATCGCTGAATGAATCCTTTTGTAATTATACAAGTAGATATAACCCTCTACATTTTGCACGACTTCACTATGATTTGCAAAACTTTGATAATTTAATCTCTCAGTCTTCAGACTTCTAAAGAAACGCTCCATGACCGCATTATCCCAACAATTACCTCGCCTGCTCATGCTTTGAGTAATGTTGTTCTTGTTGCAATAATCAATAAAAACTTTAGAAGAGTATTGAGTCCCTTGATCAGAGTGGAACATGTGTTTATTTGTATTGGGCTGGTGTCTAGACACAGCATTACTAAGCGCATCCTTTGCCAACTGAGCATTAGGCTGTTTTGACAATGCCCAACCAACAACTTGTCTTGAGCCTAAATCCAACACACTGGCTAAATAACTCCCACCTTGATAGGTTTTGATATAGGTAATATCACCAACCCAATGCGTATTAATTGATTGCTGCTCAAACACACGATTTAATAGGTTTTTTGCCTTTTTAAACATCAATCTAGTATTAGGGTAATAATGACGCTTTCTTGGGCGTATGGCAACTACATTGGCTTTTTTCATTAGCGTTGCAGTTTGGTAAATACCAATGTTATAACCTTGGTTATTCAAAACTACTCGCATTCTGCGTTTGCCATAGGTGTATCCAACTTCAATAGCAGTTTGTTTGATTAATTTAATCATAGCGTTGGTGTTGTTGTTTACTCGCTTATCTTTGACTTGATAGTAATAACTACTGCGAGGAAGTTTGAGTAATGCTCATAATTCTTTAGTATTGTATTGTTGGCAAGCCTTGTTTATCTTGATAATCATATCACTTGGTGATTGTCCACAGCGAACAAGGCTGTTGCCTTTTTTAAGATTTCATTGTCCCTTTGTGCGCGCCAAAGTTGTTTCTCAAGCAGTTGTATTGTTTGTTGTTCAGAAGTCAGCGCTTTGCCTGACTCTGGTGTTTGTCCACCAAGCTCTGCTAGGTATTGTTTTCTCCATCTGCTAACTGCTGAGGAGCAAGCTCCTGATATTATCATGATTTTTTTTATTGGTGTAATTCTCATGCACCATGAGTTTGGCATAATCTAGTGTTCCCCCCTCAAGGGGGTATTGAACAGAATGTTCAACGGTAAAAGTCACTCGTTGTTTTCTTGATTTATATTGTGTCATTACTGACCTCCTTATGGTTTGTATTATAAGGCTATCTTTGTGTCCAATAAAATTAGACTATTGCAATCACGGGTACCTATGCCTTTGGCATATAGGCTTAATATCTGACTATCAAAAGCACCCAATCGGCGTTTGACCTTTTTCAATAATTAAAGGTTCAAAGCTACCTCTGCGGTCTCTTGGGATAGCAAGTTCAACTTCACCATGATTGCCTTTGACGGTTTTAGGGTAATAGCCATTACGAGCATTGCTGTCTGTATTAAGCTCGCTGCTATTTTGCCCATATTTTGGATAACCAAGATGATGTTCCATCTCAGCACCTAATGCTGCTTCAATGGTCATTTTAACCAGTGAAGCAGATAGATCTGCTAAATCATCTTGGGTGTGGATGTCTTTGGCAAGTTCATCAGCAAAAGCACGGAGCTTTTTCTGGTTGATGCCTGTGTTGTTAAGTTGCTTTTTTTTGTTTCTTGGTATTGTGTTACTCATGTTTTTTCTCCTTTTCGGGGATTATAAAATATGAGGGTTTACACAATCTGGTTTACAGGGTCAGTTATTACCGTGATGGATGTTTGTGTTTATTGGTTCAGCAAGTGCTTTGCTTTAACTCATCTGTTAAATAACAGAGTGAGTTAACTTTAGCCTAGCCTTACTCAAGCACCAAGTTACCATCACTAATCATAGTTGCTAGATTGGCCCCAGTTACGCCTGTTAAGGTAATGCTCAGGTCTGCTGTAAATACCCCTGAGTTATCTATAGCGCCGTTAGCATCTACACTAGTAACTGTGTTGCCACCAACCTCATTGAGTTCTATAAAATCAGTAAATGAGCCAGCACTATAACCGCTGAGTAAGTCTTTCAAATCAAGAATGTCTTTGTTGGTACCTGCAGCTATGATAAAGTCAGCAATGGTGTCAGCACTGCTACTTGCTGCGGCATCACTCCAGGATTTATAGACAAAGGTGTCGTTGCCGCCTCTGCCATAAACAGTTTCATTGAATGAAGACATGTTAATAGTATCATTGCCTGTACTTCCGAAGACAATAAGTTCTTGAGCGTTAGCATCGTAGGCAAGGGTGGCACCTTCATAGATGATGCTATCACCAGTGTCCATTAGCACACTTAGGATAAAGCTGTTGGCCGTTAACTGAGCATCATTAATGGTCAGTATATTAGTCTCACCATTTTGCATATGGATGAGTTCGATAGATTTAAGTATCACAACTGTTGTATCTAAGTTGGTTGAAGTACCTGATAAGTAGACTGTGTCATAACCGCCCTTGCCATCAACGCTTGTTAGCCCGCCTTCACCTGCGTAGGTGAAAGTATTATTAACAGCAGAACCAACAAATGCACCTGGGTCTGATATCACTGTATTGGAATTATCGGTATAAACTAAAAACTCGCTCATCATCCCTGCTTGATAGCCACTATTTCCACCAGTAGTAGCCATAATATACCAAGTAGAACCCACATCTGTATCAGTACTGCCAAGTGTTCCTGCACCTTTTACCACACCATCAATAAAGAAGGCTTGTTCAGCATCTACTTTATTTTGAGCAGTAGTTCCAGTACCACTATGATTAAAATTCGCTATAAAGACTAGCTGTTGTACTTGATTTGCTGTTTGTGCATTTTTAGTTTTCAATCTAACATGGGTTGCACCATCTTCTACATCCCAATAAGTTTCTTTATCCCTCCAAGGTGCGTGGGCTCCGATACGATTATTACCTCCATCAGAGCCAAGGGAAAATAATACTCCTTGTGCAGCAGATTGATATTGATAGGTTACATAGATTTCTAAATTAGTAGCTGTACCACCGGTACCTGTCATAGACATAGTATCATCATTCCCATTCAACCCTTGGTTAAAACTAATCGTTGTCAACCCATCTGATGTGGTGACGAGTTGTCCATTATTAACAATCACACCCTGTTTGCCATTGATAGTTTGCGTTAGGCTTTCCCCTCTAGCCGACTGATCATACCAAGTCGTCACATAACCCGTATCACCTATGCCTGTGCCAACAAAATCTAGTAGCACTTGTGTATCCAGATTACCATACTTGTCAAAGCCAATATCTAACTCAGCATCATCACTTGAACGCCTGACTCTAATTGCGTTGCTTACCAGGTCTGCATTTATATCTTTTAAACTAAAAGCACCACTCATGACGGAGACATCCACCTCACTAATCTCACCAATACCCGTTGCCTTAGAGATTGCACCCTCTGTTGGATTGGTTAGATCAACAATAATGTTCTGATTCACTTCTTTATAGTAATCACCATTCACTGTAAAGGTAATCTCTTTAAAGCTTTCGCCTGCTGCAAAGGTGGCAGTGCCACTTGTACTACCACTATAGTCATCATCAATACCATCGGCAGTACCTCCTGACTTAGCCAAACTTAATGTCGTATCCACCGCATAATCAACCGTACCAACATCAGACAAATCCCCCCCTCTAGTCACCATAAAGGCCATGGTCTTTGTTCCTAAAGTGCCTTCAATCACTCTTGAGTCAGAGATAGAGTAAGAAGAGTCTTGCTTGGTTGCTGTTTCTGTTCTGCTTGTCATGTTGCCTGCAGCATCGGTGATGTTGACTTGAACACCTAACTGTGTATCAATACTTGCAAAGGTAGGTGCACTACCTGAGGTCAGTGAGGTAGTACTGTTTAAGTCTAGTGTCCAGTTACCACTGGCATCACTAGTAACCGTATAAGTTGCATCATCATAGCTACTGTCATTGTCTGTATCTAGTTTAATCTCAACTGAGATATTGGCTGAGGTTTGCCCTGTAATGGTTGGTAAATCAGTGATGACTTCATCAATCACCACAGTGCTAACAGGTGCGCTCTTATCCACAGTAATATCTTGTGATAGTTGCGGCGTGGCAGGGTTGCCATGGTCATCACTAGCATCAACAGTGACTGCATAAATTGTGCCTTCAATTAGCACGCTTGTGTCTGTTGAAGGAATGCTAACATTCCAATTGCCGCTAGCATCTGTTACTATTGTTGTGTAAGCGATGGCGTTAAACACAACACTCACTTCACTGCCTATGGCTAAGCCTGTAGAAGCACCTGTGATACTAAAGCCACTGGCAGACTCAACAATGTTAACCACATTGTCACTACCAACGATGGCGTTATTATCAGCTAAAGTCAGCGTTGGTGCGTCAGTGTTAACTGTGACTGTTTGTGTGCTTGATGTTGTGAGTGTATCTGCACTACCTACACTACCTGTGACGTTGGCTTGTATGGTGTAACTGTCCCCATTGGTGAGTCCACCACCAGTGATGATGGCTGTCCATATGCCATTATTGTAAATAGCACTTGTAAATGCGACATTGCTACTATCAGAAACCTTAGTCACTGTTACACTAAAGTCACCTACTGATAAATCTCCTAAGATAGCAGGTGTACTACCAATGGTTACTGCAATGGTAATGTCAGTGGCATTTTCTATCGCGTTAACCTTGTTGTCTGTAGCAACTGCAATGGTAGCATTCATCTCATTCACAGTGATGTTCCAAGCAGTATTACCGGTAATGGCAGCTGATTCATTCCCTACAGTGTCTTTAAAAGCACCTACCTCTACTTCAATATAGTAGCTTGTCCTTGCTATTAAGTTAATATCTGTTGGGTCAATCATTACCACACCTGTAGCATTAATACTGACTTGTGTGCCATTATCTGCTGCAATGGTTTCTACAATAAAGTCATCACTAAATCTTTTGATTACAATATTCTTACCTGTAACAGCTGTCATACTTTCTGCAAAGGTTAAAACAAAGTTATCTGCATTAGACATTGCACCACCGTCCGCAGGAGAAAGGGTTGGTGTGTCAATGATAGTATCAACTGTAATATCAGTAATGTATTTAGTAATGTTGCTGGTTTGTCCTGCATTGTCTGTTTGTCTGACTCGAATGAGATTAGCACCATAAGTACCAGGCTCTAAAGTGAAGCTAGTTACAGCACTGTCTGAAACGGTCGTCCAACTCACACCACCATTAACACTGTATTGCCATGAAGCTAAATCTATAGCAAGATCAGTAACATCTATCATCCCATTATTAGTAATGCCATCAGCAGCACTTGTACCTGTGTCTGTATTTAGGGTAAGGGTTGGTACAGAAGGTGGCTGGGTGTCAAAGCTTTGCGAACTAGGGGTCTGAGTGAATTGTGCAGCCAAAAGATTGCCATTGGCATCTTCAACTGCGCCTGCATTTAGTTGTAAGCGAACTGCGGTAACATCTATTGCATTAATGCCAGAAGGTGGGGTGACTGAAACAGTCCAGCTTTTACCTAAGCTCCCTGAGACTTCCGTAGGGGCGCTTATGGTCCAGTTTGCGGTGTCTATTACCTCTCCTCCTGAGGCATCTACTAAAACGACATCATTTGAGGTAAAACTAGAGACTACACCGTGACTGAAAGTCACGGTGTATATTACTGTTCCAGAACTTGCAGAATCCTCCAAACTAGCCGTTGTTACAAGAGTTGGTTCTGAAGTAAACGCTCCAGCATTTCCAGAAACTTGCATCCAGCTGGCTACTGCAGTTGGATCGGTTTCAAAGTTTGCCGGACTAGCACTTTCCCAGAACCACTTCGTAGTGCTATCCAGTCTACTAATATGATAACCACTATCTTCTCTAGCCCAAAGGTACCAAGTTTCACCTGTAGCACTATTAAGGTATGAATAAACAGGTTTATTAGAGTCTATTACACCATTGCCTGCAGTAGGATTAAAATCTGCAGATAATGTCAAACTAGAAGGGTCTGCAACGAGTGTATAAACACCATTTACTTCGGCATCAATACCTGAAATATTAATAACTGAATGATTATCGGTAACAGAGGTTATAGTCGGTGCAGTTGCAACGACAGTCATGGTTGCAACTGCAGAGGTTCCCGTATTTCCTGCAGCATCAACATAAGCAAAGGCTGCTGTGCGATCAACATCACCCGGAGCAGAATTGGTGTTTTTCAACTTGATAGCTTCAACAATACTTTCCACTTCAGCAGCACTAAAGCTACCACCACCATGTTTAGTAACGGTTAACACATTAGAAGCATAAGTGTAATTAACGTTAGCTATGCCAAGTGTTACACTGGTAGTTTCATTAAAACTACTACTAAGCGCTCGATCTGCATCTAGTAATAAATTATCACCAGTTTGAATATTGCCAAGTGTCACTGTAATTTTTGCTATATCTCCTGCACTAGGTGTCGCAATATCTGCATCAAAAGCTACACCAGCTGCTATATTTGCTTTGTTAACAGTTACCGCACTGGTAGCGTTTATTGCGCCAGCAGGATTTAGGTCTACTGCGTCTGGCGCAACCGTATCAACAGCTAATGTATTACTAGCTGCAACTGCCGTAGTTAAAGCCGCAGCATTGCCTGCGCCATCCTTTAATGTGCCACCAGCTAAAACTAGGGCACCCGTACCTGAAGTAATACCACCCGCAGTATCCGTATCACCAGTGGCAATGGTGTAGCTAAACTTCAAACTACTGGTACCAGAACCTGATACATAACTAGCAGTCTTACTAACGCCACCAACATCAATCGTATAAGTCGGCGTACCCGTAACCGTAGTAGCCTCACTCATCGCAACAGTCACAACAACCTTATCACCCGCAACAAGTGTGCTTGTCTTAGCAGTATTTGAACTATCAGTTGCACTAATTGTTGTGCTACTAACAGTTGGTGCTGTTGTATCAACAGCTAATGTATTACTAGCTGCAACTGCCGTAGTTAAAGCCGCAGCATTGCCTGCGCCATCCTTTAATGTGCCACCAGCTAAAACTAGGGCACCCGTACCTGAAGTAATACCACCCGCAGTATCCGTATCACCAGTGGCAATGGTGTAGCTAAACTTCAAACTACTGGTACCAGAACCTGATACATAACTAGCAGTCTTACTAACGCCGCCACCAACATCAATCGTATAAGTCGGCGTACCCGTAACCGTAGTAGCCTCACTCATCGCAACAGTCACAACAACCTTATCACCCGCAACAAGTGTGCTTGTCTTAGCAGTATTTGAACTATCAGTTGCACTAATTGTTGTGCTACTAACAGTTGGTGCTGTTGTATCAACAGCTAATGTATTACTAGCTGCAACTGCCGTAGTTAAAGCCGCAGCATTGCCTGCGCCATCCTTTAATGTGCCACCAGCTAAAACTAGGGCACCCGTACCTGAAGTAATACCACCCGCAGTATCCGTATCACCAGTGGCAATGGTGTAGCTAAACTTCAAACTACTGGTACCAGAACCTGATACATAACTAGCAGTCTTACTAACGCCACCAACATCAATCGTATAAGTCGGCGTACCCGTAACCGTAGTAGCCTCACTCATCGCAACAGTCACAACAACCTTATCACCCGCAACAAGTGTGCTTGTCTTAGCAGTATTTGAACTATCAGTTGCACTAATTGTTGTGCTACTAACAGTTGGTGCAGTTGCAACGACAGTCATGGTTGCAACTGCAGAGGTTCCCGTATTTCCTGCAGCATCAACATAAGCAAAGGCTGCTGTGCGATCAACATCACCCGGAGCAGAATTGGTGTTTTTCAACTTGATAGCTTCAACAATACTTTCCACTTCAGCAGCACTAAAGCTACCACCACCATGTTTAGTAACGGTTAACACATTAGAAGCATAAGTGTAATTAACGTTAGCTATGCCAAGTGTTACACTGGTAGTTTCATTAAAACTACTACTAAGCGCTCGATCTGCATCTAGTAATAAATTATCACCAGTTTGAATATTGCCAAGTGTCACTGTAATTTTTGCTATATCTCCTGCACTAGGTGTCGCAATATCTGCATCAAAAGCTACACCAGCTGCTATATTTGCTTTGTTAACAGTTACCGCACTGGTAGCGTTTATTGCGCCAGCAGGATTTAGGTCTACTGCGTCTGGCGCAACCGTATCAACAGCTAATGTATTACTAGCTGCAACTGCCGTAGTTAAAGCCGCAGCATTGCCTGCGCCATCCTTTAATGTGCCACCAGCTAAAACTAGGGCACCCGTACCTGAAGTAATACCACCCGCAGTATCCGTATCACCAGTGGCAATGGTGTAGCTAAACTTCAAACTACTGGTACCAGAACCTGATACATAACTAGCAGTCTTACTACCGCCACCAACATCAATCGTATAAGTCGGCGTACCCGTAACCGTAGTAGACCTCACTCATCGACAACAGTCACAACAACCTTATCACCCGCAACAAGTGTGCTTGTCTTAGCAGTATTTGAACTATCAGTTGCACTAATTGTTGTGCTACTAACAGTTGGTGCAACCGTATCAACAGCTAATGTATTACTAGCTGCAACTGCCGTAGTTAAAGCCGCAGCACTGCCTGCGCCATCCTTTAATGTGCCACCAGCTAAAACTAGGGCACCCGTACCTGAAGTAATACCACCCGCAGTATCCGTATCACCAGTGGCAATGGTGTAGCTAAACTTCAAACTACTGGTACCAGAACCTGTTACATAACTAGCAGTCTTATTAACGCCACCAACATCAATCGTATAAGTCGGCGTACCCGTAACCGTAGTAGCCTCACTCATCGCAACAGTCACAACAACCTTATCACCCGCAACAAGTGTGCTTGTCTTAGCAGTATTTGAACTATCAGTTGCACTAATTGTTGTGCTACTAACAGTTGGTGCAACCGTATCAACAGCTAATGTATTACTAGCTGCAACTGCCGTAGTTAAAGCCGCAGCATTGCCTGCGCCATCCTTTAATGTGCCACCAGCTAAAACTAGGGCACCCGTACCTGAAGTAATACCACCCGCAGTATCCGTATCACCAGTGGCAATGGTGTAGCTAAACTTCAAACTACTGGTACCAGAACCTGATACATAACTAGCAGTCTTATTAACGCCACCAACATCAATCGTATAAGTCGGCGTACCCGTAACCGTAGTAGCCTCACTCATCGCAACAGTCACAACAACCTTATCACCCGCAACAAGTGTGCTTGTCTTAGCAGTATTTGAACTATCAGTTGCACTAATTGTTGTGCTACTAACAGTTGGTGCTGTTGTATCAACTGTTAGTAGCACACTACTACCGCCAGTACCTGTAACGCTACCACTAGTAGCCAAACCTATCTCAATCGTATAGCTTTCTCCGCTTACCAAAGTTGGCATATTTGCATTAGATAAAGTCCAAGTTGCTCCATTAGAATCACCAGACAATGTTGGCATTGTGCCAGTATAAGAAACATTATTTGCACTTCCACTTGCTGCTTTGAAAACAATACTAGAAATTGTAACGCCAGAAGCTACATCGTTTAAATTTGAAAGTGTACCTGTAATAGATAAACTGCTTAGTTCATTAGCATTAATACCATTACTTGCAACATCAGTTGAACTATTAGCCCAAACAGCATCTGTTGTGAGTGCTGCAGCAGTAAAGCTCCAAGAGCTTGTATTACTAATGCCTGCATAATCATTACCAACTGTATCTTTGAAAGCACCTGCGTCTATTTGGACATAGTAGTTAGCATTTGCGTCTAAATTACTTGCTGGATTGATACTTACTGTATTACCACTAAATGTTACTTTAGATGTATCAGCCGCGTCAAACTGCTCAATTTGAGTGCCATCACTCTTATAAAGCGTAATCTTCTTGCCACTAACTGCAGTGACTGTTTCTGAAAATGTCATGGTTAAATCTGAAGTAGGTGCAATATTGCTACTCAATGTTGCAGTTGGTGCTGTTGTATCAATAACAATCGCTTTAGAATCTGCGATATTTCTACTAGAAGGTACTGTATCTGCAGTTATTGCATTACCTGCAGCGTCTGTTGGTGCTTGAGCACCTGCGCCAATTGTAAAACTTACAACAGTTAAATCACCACTAGTATCGCCACTTTTAACAGTGTAAATACCTGTTAATATACCATCTACGCCTGCTGTTAAAACAACTATTCTGTCTGTTGAACCAGTTTCCAATGTAACGGTAATTTGACCGCCAGCTTTAATTTCTTCACTCACTGTGGCAGTAATATTAATCTTGCTACCTACACCATAAGAGCCACCAACTGTGCTTGAGGTGAATGAGGTGACAGTCGGGGCTATATAGTCAATGGTTATTGCATTGAATAGAGTGGGCTCGGAATAGTTACCATGCACATCTACTTGTTTAACCTGCACTTGATCTTGCGCGTAAGATTGACTTGATAGTTCAAATGATGAGCCTGAGCCTGCTCTCCAATTTTCACCACCATCAGTAGAGTACTCCCAAGTACCGCCACCAGTTACATTAATTACTTTATTGCTGGTAATGTTATCACCAGCAGATGCAAGTGTTAATGTAGCATCGGCAGTAGCGGTTGATACATCTATTGATGACACAAGATGGTGGGAAAGAGTAACGGCACTTAAAACATCTTGACCTACTACTTTAACCTTGATTTTGCTTAGTAAAATATCACCTGTTTCTTGTTCTGGAGTTAATAATTCAAAACTACCATTGCCTGTGCCACCTGGATTCCAACTTGTGCTGCCATTAATTGTATATTCCCAAGTAACGTTAGAGCCAATAATTACATTAATAGTGGCATCGTTTGTTTTGCCATCAAGTATATCACTACCTGTATCGCTGTTAAGACTCAATGCTAAACTTGATCCTGTAATTTCTGCTGTATTTTTAAGTATTGTAGACTCATTGCCTGCAGCATCTATTTCTTTAACATGTATTTGATTTGTTGCATAGACAGTATTAGCAGCCAAAGAAAAACTAGAACCCACACCTACTTTCCAAGTGCCGTTGGCTCCATTTTCAGTAGAATACTGCCAAGTACTGTCGTCGTCCATTCCTGCTACATCTATCACTGAGGCACTAGATGAATTAGACGAGCTTAGTGCTGTTGAGGTGGCTCCATCAGGCGTTTCTCCATCAACAGAAATTGTACCTGCGGTGTCTAATGCTATAGCATTAGGATTGCCAGGGACAAAAAGATAGCCTGTACCATTTCGAACCATAATGTCTGCTTTGTTGTAAGCAGTTGCTTTTTCAGCTAAATTAAAGCCAGTGCCAGTGCCTAGAGACCAATTTACACCAGCATTAATTGAGTAAACCCAATCTGACTCTACACCAACAACATTAATTCTTATATTGCCAGTAGCGGCAGTGCCAGCAGTCGGGTTACCATCAGCATCGACAGCCTGAACAATATCATCTGTTGCACTAGTGCCTGTATCTTCAAAACCTAACGTAATCGTAGTCTCAGTAGTACTATCAATAGCATCAGTACTCTTAATGATGTCGGTTAATCCTGAGGCAATCTTGCTGTTGCTTGTTTCGGCTTTAGAGGCGCCATCAAGCAAATCTTGTTGACCATCTTCGGTTAGTTTTAAATCAGCACCTGTACCTGTTAACTCTTCTTTAAACTGCGCAATAGTTGCAGCCATATTGCCTGAGTTTTTGCTTGAATCTACACCAGATAATGCTGCTAAAGCATTACCATAAGCATTGGAAGTAGAGGTTTCGCCATCTTGTGTTGTTACTGTTTGTACTTTAGTGGTGACTACGTCAGTATCATCGCCTAAACCAAAGGCCTTGGCTACGCCTTTATTAGCATCATTAATAGCGCTTGTCTCAAGTGTTGCCCCTGTAGGTAACTCACCAGAAACGGTCAGACCCATTACAAGTGCAGCTATGGTTGTTAATGGTGTAATATTAGCGGCAATATTGCCACCTTGAGAGGTGTCAATAACTGCTAATAATGTAGCTGTTATGTCAGTCTTGGCGCCTGTTGCCTCGTCTCTAAAGTCGGCTTCGTCACCATTTTTATCAATTAATTTGGCAACAATAATACCCTTATAATCACCAATAGAAAAATCGTACTCACCTGAGCTATCAAGACTCGCACTCTTGAAAAGGACCAACTCTCCATTGATGTATTTGTACAATTCAATAAATCCGCCATTATCTTCAATAAACTTACCTGCACTAGCGACCATCTGAAGGACGCCCTCCAAAGAAGAAATGCCACCACCACCTGCACCTGCCAAGCCAACTGCTGCCAAGCCACCTAATACTTCACCACTACCTATACTTAAAGATGAAAACATACCAGTAAGAAGGTAAACGTCGTTAAAACTTTCAGCAAACAACGCAGATTGATGAGTAGCGATGGCTGATAATGCGGACTCATCGCCATAAAAATGAATGATTTGTGAGCCATCAGCAAGCGTGATAGAATTACCTTCAACAACATGATAAATGCCGCCTTCGCTTGGTAAAGATACCAAATAAGACGAATCACTTGTGCACACTTCAAAATATCCATCAAACACAATAGTGGTATCATTAGGTAACAGCACTTCCAAATCATCGCCTACTTTTTTGGCAATTAGGTCAAAGTCTTTACCACCTTCGATGCTTAGCTCATAGGCACGACCTGGCATGACCTTAATGTGCTGCTCACCTTTGGTGACAATAACAACTTCTTTACTTAGCGTTTGGGAAAGAGCTTGTGCTTGAGTTTGCAATGCTTTTAATTGTGCCGTTGTTTTTGTGCTGTTAGTTTTCATTATCTTTTCCTATTGTTGTTTTTTTACTTACCTCTCCTATCATACTTAATTTTAAAGGTATATTACTCGTAATAACAGTAAACATCAAAGGTTATTTTATGTTTTCCGCCCTCTTTATCAGAAATGGGCTGCACCTCATCAATGATTTTTTTATAAACTTCTTTCCAAATATCAACACTAAGTTTAGACAAATATTTAGCGCTGTCTTTGTGAATGCCATCAACTTTGACGGCTTGTTCTAAAAACGGTGCATCGGAGTTATTTGTTAAATTGCCATACTGCAATAGTCTAATTTTATTGGACACAAAGATAGCCTTATAATACAAACCATAAGGAGGTCAGTAATGACACAATATAAATCAAGAAAACAACGAGTGACTTTTACCGTTGAACATTCTGTTCAATACCCCCTTGAGGGGGGAACACTAGATTATGCCAAACTCATGGTGCATGAGAATTACACCAATAAAAAAAATCATGATAATATCAGGAGCTTGCTCCTCAGCAGTTAGCAGATGGAGAAAACAATACCTAGCAGAGCTTGGTGGACAAACACCAGAGTCAGGCAAAGCGCTGACTTCTGAACAACAAACAATACAACTGCTTGAGAAACAACTTTGGCGCGCACAAAGGGACAATGAAATCTTAAAAAAGGCAACAGCCTTGTTCGCTGTGGACAATCACCAAGTGATATGATTATCAAGATAAACAAGGCTTGCCAACAATACAATACTAAAGAATTATGAGCATTACTCAAACTTCCTCGCAGTAGTTATTACTATCAAGTCAAAGATAAGCGAGTAAACAACAACACCAACGCTATGATTAAATTAATCAAACAAACTGCTATTGAAGTTGGATACACCTATGGCAAACGCAGAATGCGAGTAGTTTTGAATAACCAAGGTTATAACATTGGTATTTACCAAACTGCAACGCTAATGAAAAAAGCCAATGTAGTTGCCATACGCCCAAGAAAGCGTCATTATTACCCTAATACTAGATTGATGTTTAAAAAGGCAAAAAACCTATTAAATCGTGTGTTTGAGCAGCAATCAATTAATACGCATTGGGTTGGTGATATTACCTATATCAAAACCTATCAAGGTGGGAGTTATTTAGCCAGTGTGTTGGATTTAGGCTCAAGACAAGTTGTTGGTTGGGCATTGTCAAAACAGCCTAATGCTCAGTTGGCAAAGGATGCGCTTAGTAATGCTGGTGTCTAGACACCAGCCCAATACAAATAAACACATGTTCCACTCTGATCAAGGGACTCAATACTCTTCTAAAGTTTTTATTGATTATTGCAACAAGAACAACATTACTCAAAGCATGAGCAGGCGAGGTAATTGTTGGGATAATGCGGTCATGGAGCGTTTCTTTAGAAGTCTGAAGACTGAGAGATTAAATTATCAAAGTTTTGCAAATCATAGTGAAGTCGTGCAAAATGTAGAGGGTTATATCTACTTGTATAATTACAAAAGGATTCATTCAGCGATTGGGTATTTAACACCTGCTCAAAAGATGGCTGAATTGAAAAAAGCGGCTTGAAATGTGTCCAAGTAGGTTAGAGCATTGCACACTCACCGAAACCCTACATTTCCCTAAATCATGCCTTCATTGTGAAGATCCGCCATGCGTACCCGTTTGCCCAACAGGAGCAAGTTACAAGCGCAAAGAAGATGGCATTGTTTTGGTGGATTATGACAAATGCATTGGTTGTAAGTATTGCTCTTGGGTATGTCCATACGGTGCACGCGAACTAGACGAGCAACAAAAAGTAATGAAAAAATGTACGTTGTGTGTGGATAGAATTTATGATGAATCATTACCAGAAGATAGGCGTAAACCTTCTTGTGTACTAGTCTGCCCAACAGGTGCAAGGCTTTTTGGTGATGTGCATGATGACACCTCTGAAGTGTCACAAATCATCCGTAAAGAGGGTGGCTATCAACTGATGCCAGAATGGGACACCAAGCCAGTCAATCATTACTTACCACGACGCAAATCAAAATTCACCAGCCACCAAGATAAGCTTGAAAGGTCTGACAACCCACTTAAAAAAGAACACTTTAACATTGATAAAAACGCACCATCACTTGATGATGTCACCAGTTGGTAAGGAGATTTTATGCACCCAGCATTTTCAGTTATTTTTCTAACAACACTTATTGGCGCTGGACAAGGGCTGTTCATGGCACTCATGACCGCACAAACCTATTCAGTCGTTGAAATTGTCCCCATTAATGATCCAATCCAATTTTATGGTCTAGGTGCATTGATTGCACTGGGTTTATTATTAGGACTGATAGCATCAATTTTCCATCTAGGTCATCCTGAGCGAGCTTGGCGTAGTGCTGCCATGTGGCGAACTTCTTGGCTTTCCAGAGAAGTTATCGCACTGCCAAGTGTGATGGGTGTCATCTTTGTTTATGGACTCATTCACTATCTAAATATTGACACTGTGCTATTTGGTATTAACGACAAAATTTTAATCACGCTCAACCTTGTTGTGGGCAGTATAGGCGTCTTACTATCGCTGGTTTTATTTGTCTGCACAGGTATGATTTATGCTTGCATTAAATTTATTCAAGAATGGGCGTCGCCACTCACCGTGATTAACTATACCTTATTCGGCATGGCTTCTGGATTTTCTATTGCTGCTGTCTTTGCCCATTATCAAGCTGAAAATCTGGTTAAATTATTCGTAGGCTGGGCAATTATATTTACCCTACTTGCTGCTATTATGCGTCTTATCTCCCTAGTTAGAAACGCAAAACTCAAACCAAAATCAACCCTGTAAAGTGCCATTGGTGTGTGTCATGATAAAATTAAACAAATGTCAATGGGCGTTATGGGTGGCTCGTATAATACACGCGAGTATTTTCACGGCAAAAGCGCTATTTTCCTAAAAAGCATCAAATGGATTTTTATATTGATGGTTTTTGCTGTGCCGTTATTCCTACTAAGCAGTGCAATGATTAATGATGACTATGAATTGCTTTTCATCTGCGCAATCAGCCAATACATCGGTCTCATCGCTGAACGTTGGTTCTTTTTTGCACAAGCAAATCATCCACAAAACATTTACTATCAAACAGTTTAGCTTCTATATTGGCGCAAATACCACCAACCAAAAACCTGCTTGGCATAATGCATCAAACGACAATTTGGTAGCATTAATCCGCCTTTGAGTGTGCGTGATATGTACATACCTTTATTATTTGAATCAACAATACACATCAATTCAATCTTAAAAGTATGGCTGGCAGGCTTATTATCCAGAACATCTAGCACATTTTTAGCAGCAGCAGCAGCTTGTAAATCTGCCATATGTGCTTGCTTTGGCATCCATTCTGGCCCTGAGAAAGAGCCAGAGTCACCTGCCACAAACACTCTCTCAGCACCCTGAACTTGACAAAGCTTATCCGCTTTAAGTAAACCGCCTTCACTACGCTCAAGTTCAGTGTTATCAAACCACTGATTTCCTGTCATGCCTGGCATAAACAAAATCAAATCCGTGGCAAACTCACCACCTTCAGTAATGACTTTATCATCTTCAAAAGCTTTCATCTTATGCCCAAGGTGCGTGTTAATATTGCGCTTTTTCATTTCACTTAATAAACCCTTAACTGCCTTTTCACCTAAGCGAGCACCTGGTTTTTTTGCAGGGGTAAAAAAAGTCAGATTAAATTTATCGCGCCGACCTTCTTGTCGTAATTGTGTATCCAAGCCAAACAAAAACTCAAACATTGGGCCACCACGCATGGCACTTGGCTCCTTGGGATTGCTCGCAAAACCAATGGCAATATTGCCACTATCCATGGCCTGAATTCTATCACGTATCTGCTCAACAGCACTCAGCCCCTCACACGGCGTAATGGCATGCTCAATACCAGGCAACTTCTTAAGAAACTGCCCACCTGAGGCGATAATAAGTGCATTATTTTCATAGTCACCTGTTGAGGTAATCACGGTTCTAGCATGGTTTTTCAAGCCTGTAACTTCGCTAGCAATATGGCGAATATTCATACGCTTAAAAAAACGCTCAAGCGGAATAACAATGTCTTTTTTACTGGCTATACCTGATGGCACCCAGATTAAACTTGGCATATAAACCAGTTCTGCTTTGGGTGATATTAGAGTGATTTGTGCATTTTTGTCGCTTTTTCTAAGAGTTCTAACAGCTGTTAATCCTGCAAAGCCCGACCCAATAATGGTAATTTTTTTCATTCTTAAAAAATCTCCAATATTTGAGTTGTGCTTGTTTCCATGTTGGCAATATTGCAAAAATACGCCATCATTTGTGGCCACTGCTCTCTGGTTTCAAATAATTTGGTAAAGTTTGCATGATGCACTTTACTCTGCCATTTAACCAAACAATACACACGTCCATCTTCATCAACCCCAGAATCACGTGAAATAAACCCATCAGCTTTGGCAATATCCTCATCAATTTCTTTTGATAAAGTCTTCCAATCATTCATTAAATCTTGATTATTTAACTCAAATGACATAATCACAAAATGCTCACTCATTTTATTCTCCTATTTGTTATGACAAAAATGCCCATTGTCTGGCTCTTCCACGCTTTTTGCAATATTGTCAACAAACGTTTGTAGCTCATCAAACTCTAATACAGTTAATATACGCGCTACAATAGCTGGCGCAACCCTAAGTGTGCATAATTTACCATCTTTTAGCTTCACTTCCATACCTGCTGCACTCATGACCAAGCCTTCGTCATTTTGTTCTAAAATTTTTTCCAACTCGCGTTGCAACTCATCGTATAAATTTTGCAATTCATCCAATAGATTCTCACTGGTTTCATCAGTAATTGAAACAATCTCACCTTGTACAGAACCAAACGCACTGTCTTGTTCATATTTAAATTCTATGCCCACCTTTGTTAAATGGTCTTTGAATTTGTTTGATAGTTTGGCATCAAAAAATATATAATCTAACATATTATTATTTTTATAAACAGTTGAGGGTATTTTAATGCTTGATAAGGACATACTAGATACTTTATTTCGTCATGCAAGAAGTCACAATGGCTGGTTGAAGCAAGACATATCTGAGACGCAAATTCATCAGATTTATGAACTAATGAAATTTGCCCCAACCGCAGCTAACAATTGCCCTGTGCGTATTACTTTTGTTAAATCAGATGATGCTAAGCAACGCTTAAAACCACATCTTGATGAAGGCAATATTGATAAAAGTATGAGCGCACCAGCTGTTGCTATTATTAGCTATGACATAGAATTTTACAATAAATTGCCGCTTTTATTTCCCCATACTGATGCCAAAAGTTGGTACCAAGGTAAACCTGAAAAAATAAAGTCAGCAGGGGAGATGAATGCCACTTTGCAAGGTGCCTATTTTATTATGGCAACTCGTGCTGTTGGGCTAGATTGTGGTCCAATGGGTGGCTTTAACAACGAAACCTTGGATAATGAGTTTTTCCCAAATGGTAAAACAAAATCTATTTTCTTATGTGGCATTGGTCATGGCGACTATAATAAAATCTTCCCAAGATCGCCACGTTTAAATTTTGATGAGGCTTGCGAGATAATTTAAAAAAACATTCCTTGCAAAATCAGTACAATCTACCACTAGTTTTAAAAATACTTCCAATCAAAGGAGTATCCAATGCCACAAAATCTAGCAACAAGCACATTCAAAAATACCCTCCCCCGAGTCTTCTCTAAGCCCTAAACCCCTCAAACCCAGTGCCTTTGCACTTGCTCTTTTTAGTCTTTCATTCTCCATTGGCACACTACGCAACGCCCTAGGCTCTATAAACTCAGACAATGCTGACGAATTAGGTAATAAAGTCACCTCAGGCTTAAAAACCCTAGCCATTAATAAAGCCGAAGGCTTAATTAATGACAAAGCCAATCAGTTTTTTAATCAGTTTGGCTCTGGCCGTACTGAAATAAGCATTCATGGCATTAACTCAAAAGAGTTGGACTACAGCATTAAAACCATTCAACCCATCTCTGGGCTAAGCGACAATAGCAAAGACCTAAGCTTCTTCCAAGCTCAAATCACCCTCTGGTGACAATCAAGGCAATCGCCGTGAGACTATTAACTTAGGTATTGGTCATCGTATTTTGGTTGAAGACGACATGGCAATCACAGGCATTAACCTATTCACCGACTATGAAACCAAATCTGCACACAAACGCCTAAGCCTTGGCTTAGAATATCAACGCACAAACTTTGGTATTAGTGCAAATGTCTATCACCCACTCTCAGATAAAAAGACAATCGCTGACACCACTACTACTGAAGAAGCCTTAGCAGGTTATGACATCCAACTGACTGGACAAGCCCCTTACTTACCTTGGGCAACCATCAAAGGCACGCACTATTTTTGGGACGCTAAAGTCGGTGATAACATCAAAGGCAATGTTCTTGGTATAGAAGTTAAACTCACCCCTTCAATCAGTTTTGAATTTGGACAGGAAGACAATAACACAAGCAGTAAAAGCTATGGCAAATTAAGCTTTAAGTTGCCATTTGATGATAACGAGCAACTCACCCATTTTGCCATTGCTGACACCCCTTTTAAAGCCAGTAGTAAGATGAACTTAGGTGCATTTACTTGGGTAGAGTGTAGCAACAAAATTCGCACTGAAAAGGTAGATAGTGATGGCAATGTTGTTGAGACTATGATTGCAGGTGGCATTACTTGTAGTACCGTCACCATTGGCACTCAAACCTGGACTGCTGAAAACATGAAACACACAGTCACTACTGGCAATGCTTGTAGTTATGACAACGATATTAGTAACGATGCCAAACGGCTATGGCAAACTGTACGATTGGGCAGGGTGCTATGAATGGCTCAACCGCCGAAGGTGCACAAGGCATTTGTGCCACAGGTTGGCACATTCCTTCGGATGGCGATTGGAAGACTTTAGAAGGCGAACTAGGCATGAGCACAGCAGACCAAGACAATCCAGGATTCCGAGGCACAGACCAAGGCACGCAACTCAAAATAGGAGGTGACAGTGGATTTGAGGCGCGCTTAGCGGGCGTCCGCGCCACTGGTGGCTCTGTCGATCGAGACTCGACTGCGAACTTGTGGAGCTCTACTGAGGTTGGGGCTAGTGCTTGGGGCCGCTTTCTGTTTAGTGGCAGTGCCCGAGTGAGTCGTGATTCGTTTAGTAAGAGTTTCGGCTTTAGTGTTTGGTGCCTAAAGGACTAGGTATCCCTTGAGGGTGTTAATTCGACTATTCGACTATTTTTACCTAGACGCACTTTTCAGGGTGTTTACTCACTTTGTTTGGGGTGGCACTTAGGTATTGATAGCTCGGCGAAGCTGAGTGATTTTTTTGTATGAATTTAATTAGAGTGAGATTATTTAATAAAAGAATATTTATTTAAAAAGAAATAAACCTAGTCTGTTTTAGAGTAAGTAATGGCTGGTTTTTAAAATGTTAGAATTTTAAATATTTAGAAACAAAGCCTTGTGCTTTTTTAGACTCGAATTCTGTTTCTATATCCATAGGCTTGTCTTTAGATAATAACCACCTTGGTATTGGTGGATTTTCACCACTACCACAAACTTTGCCTAGATTGTTTGGGTGAAATATTTTGACAAAGTCAGGGCTGTCTAAATCATTGGTATAAACAATACCGCAATATCTTTCTTGGTGTTCACTTTTGATGACTTTTTTAATATCACTTAATGTGTCGATAAATTCACTGGCATTGACAACCGCTTTTGGTGCAACTTTTAAGGTATCGTATAGATACCAATCGTTTGGATTGCTGTTAAGCTTGTCAAACAGTGCGTGGTAATCATCCCATTGCATGATGCCAATAAACCTGCCTTTAAGCCGCTCTATATAATCCATATTTGCTTATTTAGTGCTATTCAATGGTAATACTTGGGAAAGCACTGGTTGCACGAGATTGTTGGGTCAGTTTGGCACTGACTTTTTTGGCAATTTCTTTATAAATCTCAGCTATTCTGCCTTCTGGGTTTTTGGCAACGGTTGGTGTGCCTTCGTCACCGTCTGTTCGAATGTCTATCTCTAAAGGGAGTGCGCCTAAAAACTCAACACCTGCATCAGCGGCCATGGTCTCGCCACCACCTGTACCGAAAATAGCCTCTTCGTGTCCGCACTTAGAGCAAATATGCAAAGACATATTCTCAACAATGCCCAAAATAGGAATGTTAACTTTTTCAAACATTTTTAAGCCTTTTTTGGCATCAATTAGTGCAATGTCTTGTGGGGTTGTTACAATCACAGAGCCACTGACTGGGATTTTTTGTGATAGTGTGAGTTGTGTATCGCCTGTGCCTGGTGGTAAGTCAATGATCATATAATCAATGCCACGCCATAAGGTATCTCTTAGCATTTGCTCTAAAGCTTGGGTTATCATAGGGCCACGCCAAATCATAGGATTGTCTTCATCCACCAAGTAGCCGATTGACATGCTTTGCATGCCATGACCCAAAACAGGTAATAATTTGCCCTCAGCAGTGGATTCTGGTTTTGCTTTGCTAACGCCTAGCATTCTAGGTTGAGAAGGGCCATAAATATCAGCATCTAAAATAGCAACTTTGGCGCCTTCTGCTTGTAAAGCTAATGCTAAATTAACTGCAGTGGTTGATTTACCAACGCCACCTTTACCTGAGGCAACTGCAATGATATTTTTAACTTCCGGTAGGACGTCAACGCCTTTTTGGGTTGTGTACTTAACAATTTTGGTTTTAATATCAATGCTAACATTGTTAATATCCTTTGTTGCTAGCGCATCGGTAATGGCTTTGGATAAGGTAGCGTGGTAACTATTAGCAGGGTAATTAAGTTCAATGTTAACTTGAACTTTATCACCATTAATAACATTTGAAGAAACAATATCTTGTTTAGTATAAACATCAACAACCTTGGATAAAATATCTTCAATTTTCTTGTTGGTTAAATCTGCCATCTTTGTTGTATCCAATTAAGTAAAATAGCGATATTTTATCGTATAACGATATGAGCCACCCTTAATATTAACAAGCCTATTACTATGACATCGCGAAAAATTCTCGTTACCTCAGCACTGCCTTATGCCAATGGTGAAATTCATCTGGGGCATTTATTAGAATACATTCAAACTGATATTTGGGTGCGTTTTCAAAAAATGATGGGTAATGAGTGTCATTATGTTTGTGCAGATGATGCACACGGCACGCCCATTATGCTTAAAGCTGATGAGCTTGGTATTACGCCTGAGGCGTTAATTAAAGGCGTGAGTGAGCGCCATCAGGCAGATTTTAAAGAATTTTCAATTGGTTTTAGCCAATATCACTCAACCCATAGTCAGGAAAATAAAGACATTTCTGCTAATATTTATCACAAGTTAAATGATGCTGGTTTTATTAAAAAACGTATCATTTCTCAGGCGTTTGACCCTGAAAAGCAAATGTTTTTACCCGATCGATTCATTAAAGGCGATTGTCCTAAATGCGATGCTAATGACCAATATGGTGATAATTGTGAAGTTTGTGGCGCAACCTATTCGCCAACAGGGCTGAAAAATGCCAAATCTGCCATTTCAGGCGCAACCCCAATCACTAAAGACTCAGAGCACTATTTCTTTGACTTGCCTCAATTTGAAGCGCAACTTAAAGCGTGGACCAAAGCAGGGCATTTGCAAAATGAAGTGAATAATAAATTATCTGAATGGTTTGAGCAAGGTCTTCAACAATGGGATATTTCTCGTGATGCACCGTATTTTGGTTTCCAAATTCCTGGCGTGGAAGGCAAGTATTTCTATGTTTGGTTAGATGCACCGATTGGTTATATGGCGAGTTTTAAAAAGCTTTGTGATGAGCAAGGGTTAGATTTTGATGAGTACTTTAACAAAGACTCAAATACCGAACTTTATCATTTTATCGGTAAAGATATTGTTTATTTTCATGCGCTTTTTTGGCCGGCTATGTTGATGGGTGCGAATTATCGCACGCCAAGTGCGATTTTTGCACATGGGTTTTTAACCGTTCACGGTCAAAAAATGAGTAAATCTCGTGGCACGTTTATTCAAGCTAGAACTTATCTTAATCATCTTAATCCTGAATGTTTGCGTTATTATTATGCCTATAAACTGTCTGCTAAAATTGACGATATCGACCTTAATTTGACCGACTTTAAGCAACGTGTAAACTCAGATTTGGTGGGTAAAGTGGTTAATATTGCCTCACGTAGTGCAGGGTTTATTGTTAAGAAATTTAACAAAACTTTATCTGCCTATGCTATTGAACCTGAGCTTTATCAGGTGTTTGTTGCTTGTGGTGATGTTATTAAAAAACATTATGAGGCACGTAATTATAATCAAGCCATGCGCGAGATTATGAAACTAGCCGATAAAGCCAATCAATATATCGACGAGCATAAGCCGTGGCAATTGGTAAAAGAAGATGATAAGCAAGCACAAGTGCATGACGTGACTTCACTTGCTATTAATTTATTTAGGGTACTGATGACCTACCTTAAACCAGTATTGCCCGTTATGGCAAAACAAGCCGAGGTGTTTTTAAGTATAGATACGCTTAATTGGCAGGATTTAAAACACCCTTTAACCAAGCATCAAATTAATGCATTCAAGCCTTTAATGTCACGTATTGAAGATGAGAAAATTGAACAAGTTATTGAGGCTTCAAAACAAAATATGCAAGTAGTTGCACAGGACAATCCCAAGGATGATAGTATGATTCAAATTGATGATTTTACTAAAATTGATTTACGGGTTGCTAAAATTATCAAAGCCCAAAATGTAGAAGGTGCTGATAAATTATTACAATTAACACTAGATATTGGCGAACAAGAAACGCGCAATGTATTTGCAGGCATTAAAGCGCATTATACAAACGAGGAGTTAGAAGGGCGGCTCACCATTATGGTTGCAAACCTAGCGCCTAGAAAAATGCGCTTTGGTATTTCACAAGGTATGGTGCTTGCAGCAGGCGATGGTGAGTCGCTACATATTTTGTCAGTTGATTCTAATGCCAAGCCAGGTATGAAAATCAACTAGCCTTGAAATATTAGCTATTGTTGATTAAAATAATTTTTTTTCGGAAGGATGTCAGAGCGGCCGAATGAGCACGCTTGGAAAGTGTGTGTACCTTTGGGTACCGTGGGTTCGAATCCCACTCCTTCCACCATATTAGCATGTTATGAAACCAAATTTCCAACCTAAAAATATTGTCAAAACCATTGAAAAATTAACCCAAGATGGGCTTAAGGCAGTAGAAAAAGCAAGCCTTGGCACTAGCTGGGATAGTGTGGTTGCAACCACTGATCAAATGGCATTTGAATTGGGTAAGTTCACCAGTGTTAACTCGCACTTAAATGCAGTGATGTTTAGTGATGAATTTAATCAACAATATGAAAAAACACTGCCAATTATTACTAATTTTTATTCTGATATATCTACCAATAAAGCTTTATATCAAGCTTACAAGGCACTCAAAAAGACCAGCCTTAACAAGCAACAACAACACATAGTTAAAGATGCTATAGAGAGCTTTGAGCTTTCAGGTGTAGGTTTGGAAGGCAAAATTGCGCATAGATTTAAAGTCATTAAGGAAAAACTAAGTTTGCTTAGTAATGAATTTTCTAAAAACGTTTTAAAGTCCACCAACGAGTGGAAAAAAATTGTAGATAAGGATGAGTTAAAAGGCTATAGTGATAATGAACTGGCAAAAATTAAAACTGATAAGGGTTATGAGTTAAGTTTGCAAATGCCTGTTTATATGGATGTTATGACTTATTTAGATAACCGAGACTTGCGAGAAGAGGTGTATAGGGCTTATGTATCAAGAGCCTCAGAATTAGGCATCACTTCAACTGACTATAACAACAAGCCAATTATGGATGAAATTTTATCATTACGTGCTGAGATGGCCCATATTTTAGGTTTTGAGCATTATGCGCAGTTGTCTATTGCATCTAAAATGGTCAATAAGGTTGATGAGGTAATACAGTTTTTATCTAATTTGGTGGAGCGTTCAAAGCTTCAGGCACAATTAGAATTAGCAGAATTAAAAGATTTTTCAGGTATTGATTTAAAACCATGGGATTTAGGATTTTGTAGTGAACAACTTAAAGAACAAAAATTTGGATTTAAAAAATCTGATTTAATGCCATACTTTCCAGAGGGCAGTGTATTAAACGGACTGTTTTCAACCATTGAAAATTTATATCAGATTAAAATTGAACAAATACAGCAAGATAGCTACCACGTTGATGCTAAAGTTTTAAATGTTAGTGATAAAAATGGACTCATTGGTAGAATTTATCTTGATTTATATGCTAGGGAAAACAAGCGTTCTGGCGCGTGGATGGCAGATTATCAACCTTTAATTGAGCCTCATAAGCCTGTTGCTTTTGTGGTTTGTAACCTTAATTCTCCTACTAAAGACAAACCAGCCTTATTTGAATTTGACGAAATTGTTACTTTATTTCATGAATTTGGACATGCGCTACATCACCTATTAACCAAGGTTAAATATCCTTGTGCTGCAGGCATATCTGGTGTGCCATGGGATGGTGTGGAACTGCCTAGCCAATATATGGAATTTTATGCGTTTGAAAAACAAGTCATCGCCTTGATTTCAAAGCACTATAAAACTGGGCAATCTTTACCTGATGATTTGTTTGATAAGCTCATTGCTTCTAAAAATTTCCACTCAGCACTGGCCATGTTACGACAGTGCGAGTTTTCATTGTGGGATCTTAAAACACACATGTCAAATGTAGATACCTATGAAGTATTAACCCAAGTTCGATTAGAGACAGCACTGATGGATAGCATTGACGAAAGTCGATTTTTAAACACCTTTGGGCATACTTTTTCAGGGGGTTACGCAGCAGGATATTTTAGTTATAAATGGGCAGAGGTTTTAGCGGCTGATGCTTATTATTATGTACAAGGGGAGGGCGGTATTGGCTCTAACGCCTCTAAAGATTTCTTGTATAATATTTTGCAGATAGGTGGCAGTTTAGATTTTATGCAACAATACATAAAATTTAGAGGTAAAGAGCCTTCGATTAATGCTTTATTACAAGCAAATGGTATTTTTTAGTATACTTAATTAAGGAAAAACATGATTAAATTTATTCTCAGTATTATTATTATTTTGGCATTGATTGGTGGTGTTGTACAGTTTGTTGCAACTGATGAAAGCTGGTCTTTGGTTATGAATAAGGAGGTTGCACTTAATAGTATTCAAAACGGTGTCATTGCAATCTATGAGTTTATTGAGGCGTTAATTTCTGATGCTGATAAAATCAAAGGTGTTGACTTAACAACAACAAAGCAAGTAACACTTGCAAGTAATTTTTAAACCTTCGTTAATACGGAGGTTTTTTGTGAAGGCTGTTAAATTTTGCTGAGTACAATTGAGCCATTGGTACCACCAAATCCAAATGAGTTAGAAATGGCATGATTGATGGTCATTTCTCGTGCTTCATTAGCGCAATAATCTAAATCACAATTTGGGTCTTGATTGATGATGTTAATGGTTGGTGGTGCAACTTGGTTTTGAATGGCAAGCGCAGTAAAGATGGCTTCAATGCCACCAGCAGCACCTAATAAGTGACCAGTCATAGATTTGGTTGAACTCATGACAATGTTATAAGCGTGCTTGCCAAAGGCTAATTTAGTAGCATCTGTTTCTGCCTGATCACCCGATGGCGTGGAAGTACCATGTGCATTAATATAATCAATTTGATCAGGGTTAATACCTGAGTTTCTTAGCGCATTTTGCATGCTTCTGGCTGCACCTTTTCCGCCTTTTGAGGGTAGTGTCATGTGATAAGCATCACCACTCATGCCATAGCCTGAAACTTGCGCATAAATTTTTGCACCACGTGCTTTGGCGTGTTCAAATTCTTCTAATACCACAACACCTGCACCGTCGCCAAGCACAAAACCATCTCTGTCTTTATCCCAAGGGCGAGAAGCGCTTGCTGGGTCGTCATTACGAGTGGATAATGCACGAGCCGCGGCAAAACCACCTAAACCACAGTTGGTGGTTGACATTTCAGCACCACCAGCAATCATTACATCAGCATCGCCATATTCAATCAAACGAGAAGCAGTACCAATGTTGTGGGTGCCTGTAGTGCAAGCAGTAGTGATAGCAAAATTAGGACCTTTTAGTCCATATTTAATAGAAAGATTGCCTGAAATCATGTTGATAATTGAAGAGGGGACAAAAAAAGGTGAAATGCGCTTTGCACCCTTTTCTCTGAATAAATCTGCAGTTTTTTCAATTGTGCCAAGACCACCAATGCCAGCACCGATGGCAACACCGATGCGGTGGGCATTTTGCTCAGTGACTTTAATGCCACTGTCTTCAATAGCTTGAATACCAGCGGCCATGCCGTAATGGATAAAAGTGTCCATTTTTTTGGCATCTTTAGGTCTTAAGTAGTCAGTAATTTCAAAACCTTTAACCGAGCCGCCAAATGTGACTGATTGACCTTTAGTATCAATATTAGTGAGTGAGGCAATGCCGGAATGACCTTTAAGAATATTATCCCAAGATTCACCTACACTTAAACCTACTGGGCAAACCATACCCATACCTGTAATAACAACCCTTCTTTCACTCATAATGTTTTAAAATTTAATACAAAAAAGGCGCTTAATTCTTTGAATTAAGCGCCTTTTTTGTATTAAGTTGATAAACGGAAATTACAAATTATTGTTAACGTAGTCAATTGCTTGTTGCACTGTGGTAATGTTTTCGGCTTGATCGTCAGGGATTTCACAGTCAAATTCTTCTTCAAGAGACATGACCAATTCAACAGTATCCAAAGAATCTGCACCTAAATCATCAATAAAAGAAGCGTTGTTATCAACATCACCGCTTACGTCTAATTGTTCAGCTACAACTTTTTTTACTCTTTGCTCAAAACTCATTTGCCATTTCCTTAACTATTTTAAAACCATTATTTTATCGTCAAAAAGAGGTTATACAAGACTAAATTTAATTTTTTTTATTAAAGTGTTCTATATAAATAGCTCTAGATTTGATATCGAGTTGGGTCTGCTACTTTTGCCTCTTTAAAGCCTAATTTTCTATATTCACACGCATCACAAATGCCGCAAGCTTTTCCGTTTTTATCTGCCTGATAACACGTTGTTGTTAGTGAATAGTCAATGCCAAGAGAAAGTCCTTTTTTGATAATTTGTGCTTTATTTAAATGAATTAGTGGCGTATGAATGGTTAGCTTTTTTCCTTCAACACCTTGTTTAGTGGCAAGATTGGCCATTACTTCAAATGCTTTGATATAAGCCTCTCTACAATCGGGGTAACCTGAGTAATCCAGTGCATTAACACCAATAAATACATGCTGACAGTCTAATACCTCTGACCATGCCAGTGCATAGGATAAAAAAATGGTATTGCGAGCAGGTACGTAAGTGATCGGAATGTCATCGCTTTGAGAAAATCTTGGTACGTCAATATTATCATCTGTTAAGGCGGATCCGCCAATATCAGATAAGGATATTTTCATAACTCTATGTTCGCTGGTGGCAAAAATTTTAGCAATATTTTTTGCAGATTTTAGCTCTGATTTTTGCTTTTGCCCGTAATCAAAACTAAGACTGTAACACTCGAAACCTTTTAATTTAGCAATGGCTAAAGTCGTGGTGGAATCTAACCCGCCAGATGAAAGAATTACTGCTTTGGTATCATTGTTAGTGCTAGACATTGGCTAAATTGCCCTTTTCTTCTAACCATTTTTTTCGATCAGCTGCGCGTTTTTTGCTTAACAACATATCCATGGTTTGAAAAACTTGCAGTGGATCATCTAATGTGAGTTGAATTAAGCGCCTAGTATCAGGCAACATGGTGGTTTCTCTTAGTTGAGAAGGGTTCATTTCACCCAAACCTTTAAAGCGCTGAACTTGAATTTTAACACGCTTGTTTTCACTTTCTATTTTTCTAATAATGGCGTCTCGTTCATTGTCATCAAGAGCGTAGTGAACTTGTTTTCCTGCGTCCACACGATATAAAGGTGGCATTGCAACAAATATATGACCTTCTTTAATAAGTTTTGGGAAGTGTTTTACGAATAAAGTGCAAATGAGCGTGGCAATATGTGCGCCATCTGAATCGGCATCGGCAAGAATACAAATTTTGCCATATCTTAAGCCAGATAAGTCTTCACTATTAGGTTCAAGACCAATGGCAATGCTGATATCATGAATTTCGTTACTGGCCAATACTTGATCAGAATCAACCTCCCAAGTGTTTAAAATTTTACCGCGTAGTGGCAAAATGGCCTGATACTCTTTGTCTCTTGCCTGTTTGGCAGAACCACCTGCAGAGTCACCTTCAACTAAAAATACTTCTGTTTGATTAAGATCAGTGCTAGTACAATCTGATAATTTTCCAGGCAGGGCAGGACCGCTAACTATTTTCTTGCGAATGACTTTTTTGTTGGTTTTAAGTCTTGCCTGTGCATTGACAATAGCCAATTGAGCAATTTGCTCTGCAATGCTGGTATGCTGATTTAGCCAAAGACTAAAGGCATCTTTAACAACATTGGCAACAAAACTAGCACACTCTCTAGAGGAAAGTCTTTCTTTGGTTTGTCCAGAAAATTGCGGATCTAATATTTTGATGGATAATACATAAGCAATTTTTTGCCAGATATCATCAGGCGTGAGTTTGATGTTTTTGGGAATTAAATTTCTAAATTCGCAAAATTCTTTTAAGGCTTCAGTAAGTCCTGACCTTAACCCATTAACATGTGTGCCACCACCAATGGTTGGAATGAGATTAACATAGCTTTCAGCCACAATATTGGTGTTGTATTGCGTCCATGCGAGCGAACAATTAAGTTGTTGTTCGTCAGTTTTGTAATCAGTAATAAAGGGGGTGGGTGGTAGGCAATCTAAGCCATCTAAAGATATAGATAGATAATCTTTTAAGCCTTCTTTGTAAACCCATTTATCTGTTGTTTCATCTACTTCATTATAAAAATTAACTTCCAAACTTGGGCATAAAATCGCTTTAGAGCGTAAGTTATGGCGTAGTCTGCTTGCAGAAAATTTAATGGTGTCAAAAAACTGTGCATCGGGTTTGAATTTAACAATAGTACCTGTGTTTCGCTTGCCAATACTGCGAGTTATTTCAAGTTCTGTTTGTTTAAAACCATTTGAAAAAGTGATGTAATATTCTTTAGCATCCCTTTTAATCCAAATTTCTACCAAGGTAGATAGGGCATTAACCACTGAAATACCAACACCATGTAAACCGCCTGAAAATTGGTATGCATCATTTGAAAATTTTCCGCCTGCATGGAGTTTAGTTAAAATAACCTCAACACCTGACTTGCCCTCCTTAGGGTGAATATCTACAGGCATACCTCGACCATTATCTTCAACGGATAAAGAACCATCTTTGTATAAAACAACGCTAATTTTAGAAGCATATCCTGCAATTGCTTCATCAACACTATTATCAATAACTTCTTGGGCAAGGTGGTTTGGGCGCTCAGTTTCAGTGTACATTCCTGGGCGTTTGCGCACTGGTTCAAGGCCTGTTAAAACCTCAATAGAGGATGAATCGTAGTTACTCATGATGAGGCTATGCATTACCTATGCAAAAATAAGGAGAATAGATTGCTATTTGACGAGTTTTTGGGTGAGAAGGGTGATGTTTCATGGGTTATGCTGGGCTAATGCAGTGGTCTTAATGTTTGAGTGTGATAATTTGGCAAGTATCATACCAAAAAAAGCTCCATAAAATGGAGCTTTTTATTTACTTGAATAATATGACGGTTACATCATACCACCCATACCGCCCATGCCACCCATATCAGGTGCAGCAGCAGACGCGTCTTGAGGCGCGTCAGTAATCATTGCCTCGGTTGTAATCATAAGACCCGAGATACTGGCAGCATGTTGTAATGCTGCACGAACAACTTTTGTTGGGTCTAAAATACCCATTTTAAGCATATCACCATATTCTTCTGTTGCTGCATTGTAGCCATAATTGCCTTTGCCTTTAGCAACTTCGTTAAGAATAACAGAGGCCTCACCACCACCATTTGTTACAATTTGGCGTAATGGCGCTTCCATAGCGCGCTTAGCAATGTCAATACCAATATTTTGATCATGATTATCACCCGTTAATCCATCTAGAGCTTTAATGGCACGAACCAAGGCAACACCACCACCAGGAACGACGCCCTCTTCAACAGCAGCGCGAGTGGCGTGTAATGCATCATCAACACGGCTTTTCTTTTCTTTCATTTCAACTTCAGTAGCAGCACCTACTTTAATCACAGCAACACCACCTGATAATTTAGCCAAGCGTTCAAGTAATTTTTCTTTATCGTAATCACTCGTTGTGGTTTCAATTTGTGCTTTAATTTGTGCAATACGGCCATCAATATCAGCTTTTTTGCCAGCACCATCAACAATGACTGTGTTTTCCTTGCCGATTTCAATGCGCTTAGCAGTGCCAAGATGTTCTTCAGTTACTTTTTCTAAAGACAAACCAACTTCTTCTGAAATAACCATGCCACCTGTTAGTACAGCAATGTCTTCTAAAACTGCTTTACGACGATCGCCAAAGCCAGGCGCTTTAACTGCTGCAACTTTAACAATACCACGCATGTTATTAACCACTAATGTGGCCAGCGCTTCGCCATCAATATCTTCAGCGATGATTAACAAAGCTTTGCCTGATTTTTGAACTGCTTCTAGTGCAGGCAATAAATCACGAATATTTGAAATTTTACCGTCATGTAATAATACAAAAGGTGTCTCAAGATCAGCAGTCATTGCTTCTTGATTGTTGACAAAGTAAGGTGATAAATAGCCACGATCAAATTGCATACCCTCGACCACATCAAGCTCATTTTCAAAACCAGAGCCTTCTTCAACTGTAATAACACCAGCTTGACCTACT
This sequence comes from Isorropodon fossajaponicum endosymbiont JTNG4, assembly GCF_016592615.1. Taxonomy (NCBI): domain Bacteria; kingdom Pseudomonadati; phylum Pseudomonadota; class Gammaproteobacteria; species Isorropodon fossajaponicum symbiont. Next base: position 1,035,029 of record NZ_AP013043.1, on the reverse strand, counting down.
TTTTCCATGGCATCGGCAATAATATCACCCACAGAAACATCAGAGTTTGCAGAAATAGTGCCAACTTGGGCAATAGCTTTTGTATCATTGCAAGGTTGTGAGAACTCACGCAACGCATTAACAGCAGCCTCTGTTGCTTTATCAATACCTCGTTTAAGATCCATAGGGTTCATGCCTGCTGCTACTGATTTAACACCTTCAATAACGAGGGCTTGTGCAAGTACAGTTGCTGTTGTGGTACCATCACCAGCAATATCATTGGTTTTTGATGCCACTTCTTTGACCATTTGTGCACCCATATTTTCAAATTTACCTTCTAAGGTAATTTCTTGAGCAACAGAAACACCATCTTTAGTAATTGTAGGGCCGCCAAACGACTTATCCAATACAACGTTTCTACCTTTAGGTCCTAGTGTTACTTTAACTGCGTTAGCTAGCATATTAACACCATCTAACATTAAATTTCTAGCTTCTGAGCCAAATTTTATATCTTTTGCTGACATTTTTAATCTCCTTTATTCAATAACTGCAACAATGTCGTCTTCACGCATCACTAGCAATGTTTCGCCATCTACTTTAATTTTATTACCCGCATATTGTCCAAATAATACTTGGTCTCCAATTTTAACGTCCAATGCAATAACATCATCATTGTCGTTAATTCTGCCATGACCAACTGCCAAAATTTCACCCTTTGAAGGTTTTTCTGTAGCTGAATCTGGGATAATTAATCCACTTTCAGTGGTTTTTTCCTCTTGTGTTCTACGAACGATCACACGATCGTGAAGGGGTCGAATATTCATTTTTTTCTCCTAGTTAATAAATAATTAATTTTTAAGCTAATACCTTAAGCTTAAGTCAGTCTTTAAAGAGTTTGCTCTTGTAAGTTTGATTTAAGCTTTTGCATGGCTTTAGTTTCAAGTTGGCGCACTCTTTCTTTTGAAATGCGATACTTGTCTGCTAAAGTATGTAGGGTTGTTTTTTCTTCTTTCAAGTATCTAGATTGTAAAATATCTAAACTTCTTTCATCTAAGGATGATAAGGCTTTGTAAAGTTGCTGCTGCTGGTTCTGTTTTGAATCGTCTATTAGTAATAATTGCTCAGGTGTTTGGACGTTTTCATTGGTTAAGTATTGTTCTGGTGCGTGAGAATCTTCATTATCAGATACTTCAAACGTTACGTCGTTGAATTGCAAGCGAGATTCCATCTCCAATACATCCTTACGACGCACGCCCAAATCGTTGGCAATTTTATCCGCCTGCTCTTCGTTCAATGAGCTATAAATATGCGCTTTGGCTTGTTTAAGTTTGAAAAATAATTTGCGTTGCGCTTTGGTTGTGGCAACTTTAACGATTTTCCAATTCTTGAAAATAAATTCGTGAATTTCCGCACGAATCCAATACACCGCGAATGAGGCAAGGCGTACATTTCTATTTGGATTAAAACGCTTAACCGCCTTCATTAACCCAATGGTGCCTTCTTGCACAAGATCGGCCTGTTCAAGACCATAGCCTTTGTAACCATGGGCAATAAAGGCGACAAAACGCATGTGCGACAAAACTAATTTTCTGGCCGCGCTTAAATCGTGATTTTCATATAATTGAACGGCTAACTCATGCTCTTGTGCACTGCTTAAGATGGGCGGGTATTTTTGAACCTCTAAACTTGAGGCTTTTTTAGCAGGTAATAATGCGAGTTCTTGATTCATTTTGTTAAATAACTAACGATAAATATTAGTAAGGGTTGAGATTATAGGCTATATCAATGTTTTAAGCAAATCTCGATGCTTATTTGATTGTTGTGCTAACGTTAGGCGCTCGGCCTGCACAATGGTTGATAAATCATTCAGAGCCACGTCAAAATTATCATTAATAACCAGATAGTCAAATTCATTAAAATGTTGCATTTCATTGGCTGCATCATGCATTCTTCTGTCAATAATGCTTTGTTTGTCTTGTCCTCTGTTGGTTAGACGTTCTTTTAATGCTGCTTGAGAAGGCGGGAGAATAAAAATACCAACTGAGTGATTGAAGGTTTGTTTAACCTGTCTAAAACCTTGCCAGTCAATCTCTAAAATAACGTCAGAGCCATTATTTAACAAATTTTGAACTGATTGTTTTGCACTGCCATAGTCATTATCAAACACTTGTGCTGATTCGATAAAGCCGTTTCTATTTTTTATTTTATTAAATTCATCTTTAGAGACAAAAAAGTAGTTCTCGCCCTGTACTTCGCCTAAGCGTGTCGCTCTTGTGGTGTGTGAAACTGAAACACACAAATGGTCAATTTTTTTAATAAGCGCTTTAACTAATGAGGTTTTTCCGCATCCTGAAGGGGCGGAAATCACAAACAACACGCCATTACTCACTGGGTGTGTAACCTTGAATATCATCTGCACCTTCTTTTGAAAAGAAGAACTTATCCATTTGTTCTTTAAGATAACTTTGTGCGTTTGAATCCATCAGATTTAAGTTGTTTTCATTGATTAACATGGTTTGGTGCTCAAGCCAGAGTTGCCAACCTTGTTTGGATACATTGCTTAGTATTCTTTGACCCAATTCACCAGGATAGGGCGCCCTATCTAAGGCTTCAAGTTGTTGGTCTAATTTAATGCATTTTACAGTATTCATTGTTTTTTCATTCCTATGTTTAGCAGTTTTAAGCTGGCAAAATATATAATAATTGCAAGCACAATGGTTGTGCCAAGTAATGTTATTCTTGAACTGACATCAGCTTTAAAATAAAGCTCAACTTCTGGTCCAAAAATCAAAATAAAGACAGCCATTATAAAGCTTGCAGCCAAGGCTTTAAAAAAAGTTTGATATAAGTTACTAGAAACATTGAAGATAGATTGCTTGTTTAAATAGTAATAGAGCAAGCCGGCATTAAGTAAGGCAGAAATAGAAGTGGCTATTGCCAGACCCACGTGGGCAAAATAAAAACCTAAAACAATGTTTAAGAAAACATTAGATATCATAGCAATAACCCCGACTTTAACGGGTGTTTTGGTGTCTCCTCTGGATAAAAAAATAGGCGCTAAAATCTTAACAAAAATAAAAGCCATTAATCCTGAACCATAAGCTATCAGGCTTGATGATGATTGTAATGCAGCAAATGCATCAAATTGATCGTATTGAAACAAAGTGATAATTAGAGGCTCAGCAAGCAACACCAAGCCAGCACAGGCAGGTAGCCCCAATAACACTCCAATTGTTAAAGCATTATTAATTGTTTGTACAAATTTCTCATCATTTTTATCAGCAAAATGCTGGCTTAGTTTGGCTAAAGACACTGTTGCTAAAGCAATACCAATAAGTGCTAGAGGTAGTTCTAATAGCCTGTCTGAATAATATAGCCATGAAACACTACCACTGACAAGAACTGAGGCAATCATAGTATCAATTAGTAAATTGATTTGTGATACTGATACGCCAAATAGAGCAGGTAACATGCGTTTTTTTAAGAGCTTGACTGCTTGATGGTCGCCAAGTGCTAATTTGGGTAGTTTTTTTATTTTTAATAAAAAAAGTATCTGAAATAAAAGTTGTGCAATGCCACCAAAAAACACCCCCCATGCCAGTGCCATAATAGGGGTGTCCATATATTCAGATAAATATACGGCACTCAAAATCATAGAAATATTGAGTAAAACTGGTGTAAATGCAGGCACTGCAAACTGATCATAAGTATTTAAAATAGCGCCAGAAAAAGCTGTTAAAGAGATGAATAACAAATAAGGAAAGGTGATTCTTAGCATGTCTGATGCCAGGTTAAATTGCGTTGGGTCGGGTGAAAAGTAAAAACCCCAAGCGAACATAAAAATGATGATGGGCGCAATAATAACTGTAATGAGTGTGATTACAATTAACACAAAAAGAAATTTTGTGCCAATGTGGTTAATGATATTTTGAACCTCGGCCTGTGTATTATTGGCTTTAGCCTCAGCTAAGATAGGCACAAAAGCTTGTGAAAAAGCACCTTCGCCAAATAGACGCCTAAAAAAATTGGGAATTCTAAAGGCAATTAAAAAGGCATCAGTCAGACCGTTGGCACCAAAATATCGGGCAATAAAATAATCACGTACCAAGCCTAGTATGCGTGAAAGAAAAGTCATGGCAGCGATAATGCTGCTGGACTTTAAAAAAGACTTATCCAAAGGACATCTCTAAAATATCATTCCTCAGTTGGGCCGCGCATAATACCAACTTTAGAACTACGAATGCATTTAACAAATTGAACCACTTCTGGATGGCCAGATTCTGATTGTTCTAATTCTTTAAGAGATTGCTCCAATAAGCCAGATTCACGATAAACAGCTTTAAAGGCGCGTTTAATAGCGGCAATTGCATTAGGGCTAAAACCTCGTCGTCTCATACCTTCGGCGTTAATACTTCTAACCTGAGTTTGCACACCAGAGGCGACCATATAAGCAGGAATGTCTTTGTTGATTTGACAACCCATGCCAACATAGGTATGCATGCCAATCATGCAGAATTGTTTAACTAGGGTAAAGCCACCTAAAATTGCCCAATCATGGATTCTAACATGACCTGCAAGAGAGGCGTTGTTAGACATAATAATATGATCACCTACCTGACAATCATGAGCAATATGAACATAAGCCATTAACATATTATTAGAACCCACTCGAGTGATGGAATTTTCTTTTTCGGTGCCACGGTTAATGGTGCAAAATTCACGAATGAGATTGTCGTTGCCAATAATTAAGCTAGATTCTTGACCTTCTGCATAAGTAATATCTTGTGGGTCTCCACCTATTGAGGCGAAAGAATAAATATGGTTATTCTTTCCAATTTTAGTCGGACCTTGAATAACAGCGTGTGCTTCAACAATTGTGCCAGAATCAATTTCTACATTAGCACCGATAATAACATAAGCGCATATTTCAGCATTTTTATGAATTTTTGCACTAGGGTCGATAATTGCACTAGGATCTATAGCCACCTTACGCTCCTTAATTTTTTTTTTAATTAATCTGCTGCTTTTTGAGTACACATTAGTTCAGCACTCGTAACAATTTGATTATCTACAGTTGCTTTGCATTTAAACTTCCAAATACCACGCTTAACTGTTATGATTTCTACCTCTAAACGCAACTGGTCTCCAGGCTCAACTATGCGTTTAAATCTGACTTTATCAATACCAACAAGCATGTATATTTGTCCATCAATTGGTTTGCCTACTTCAGATTTAAAGGCTAAAATGCCTGTTGCTTGGGCTAAAGCTTCAACGATCATAACACCAGGCATAATTGGCTGGTTAGGGAAGTGTCCGGTAAATTGAGGTTCATTAAAGGTCACATTTTTTAACGCCACAATTGATTTGCCAATTTCTAGCTCTAGCACTCTATCAATGAGCAAAAAAGGATAACGATGGAGTAGGTAGTTTTTGACGTCTTGAATGTTCATTTCCATGTTATTTTTCCTTTAATTCTTTAAGTTTAATGTTTAAATAATGAGCGATTTTATCAAGATTTAACAGCCATACTTGTATTTTCTTCCATTTTTGATGCCTGCTAATAGAGGTGAAGCCTGTGTAATGCCCTTGCTCAGATAGATTTTTATCAACAGTGCTGGCACCTGTTACAATAATATCATCTGCTAAACTGATGTGGCTGGCAATGGTTGCACCGCCACCCACCATGCATCTTTTGCCTAGCGTGCAACTACCACCAATGGTCACTGTGGCAGCAATGGCAGAGTCTTGACCAATAATAACGTTGTGCGCAATATGTACTAAGTTATCAATTCGTACACCGTTGTGAATTTGAGTGTTTTCAATCGTGCCTCTATCAATGGTTGTGTTTGCACCAATGCTCACATTGTTGCCAATAACAACATAACCAAGGTGGGCAATACTATGCCAGTGTTTTTGTTGATCTTGGGCATTGCCAAATCCTTCTGAGCCAATCACTACGCCAGGAGATATAACAACATTGTTGCCAATTGAACAGCCTTGCAAAATACTCACATTTGGCTGAATCAAAGCATGATTACCAATAGTAACATTATCCTCAATAACAACATTTGAAGCAATGGCGCAGTGATTGCCAATAACAACATTTTTACCGATAGTACAGTTTGGCGCTATTTTTGCATCATTGATTTTGGCACTTGGATGGATGCCTTGATAATGCATAGTTTGTTTTTTAAACAAGTGTGTGGCTTTTGCAAATGCTAAGTAGACATCATCAACCACTAAAGCATTGGTAGGGCAGTTTTTTAACAAATCATTATTAAGAATAACAACACCGGCCTTGGAGTTTATTAACGTTTTTTTGTGCTTGTTACCATCGATATAAGTTAGTTGTGTTTGATTGGCCGATAGACTCGTGGCAATGTCTGTAATTTCAATATTAGCATCACCTACAAGTTTAGCATTGATGATTTTAGCAATTTCCCCTAATGTGTGCATTATTCAGATTAAGTCAAAAGGTAGTTATATCTGTGCTTGATTTAGAAACTAGTGCCTAATGTAAAGTCAAATGTTTTGGTTTTATCACCTAATTTTTTAATTAAAGGCTGGGCAACATAAAAGCCTAATGGTCCAATAGGTGTTAGCCAAGAAAATGCAACACCTATTGAAAGGCGTAATTCATCTAAGTCAAACCCAGAGGCTTTTTCACTAATTGACCCCAAATCAACAAAGGCACTAATGCGCATGTTTTTACTATCATCTATAAATTTTATTGGCGAGATGACTGAGGCACTAGTCAGGAAGGAAAGTTCACCACCTTTGGCTTTGTCACTACCTATATATTTTGCACCTAAGGAGTTAAAGTCAAACCCACGCACTGACGAGGATCCGCCACCATAGTAGCGTTTAAAGAAAGGCAGTTCTTTGTTATCATAACCTTGAGCAAGGCCTAGATTACTTTTCAAGGAAAGAGTTAAATCATTTTTCAATGGGTAGTAACTTTTATGAGAGGCATCTAGCTTATAATAATGAAAATCTGCCATAGGCAAGGCCAGACTAAAATTTAAACTATTTTTTTGCCCTTTGGTTGGAAAATTAAAGTCATTTAGTGTGTTGTTACTCCAATTCAAGCCCAATTTCAGTTCAGTTTTATCTTTACTGGCACATTGTGTTGGCTCGTGATCATTATTAGAAAAGGTTGTTCCACAAGTAATATCACGCTTTGAAGCTCTTAAGTCAGCGCCAATTCTTGTTTCTTTTGTTACGGGTATGCTATAACCTAAACTAAAGCCATTTTCATCAATCTTATATTTATCCAACTCTAATTCAGATGCATCTAATTTTTTGGAAAATACGCCGTAACTAATGCTGTGCCCATTTTGAGTAAAATACGGATCAGAAAAATAAAAACTAATATTTCTTGCTGCTTTAGAGTTAGATAAGGAAAGATTTAGTGTATTACCCGTGCCTAAAAAATTTCTTTCTTGTACGCCTAAGTTGAGTGATGCACCTGTGCTATTAGAGTGTGATAAGCCAATTGAAAAAGTACCGGTTTGGGTTTCTTCAACACTAAAATGTAGGTTAATTTTATCTTTAAAGCCTTCAAGTTTTGAAACTTGCATTTTTACATCGGAGAAAAAGCCTAAGCGTTTGATTTTTTCGATAGATTCATTAAGTTCAGTACTAGAGTACACCCCCCCCTCATGAATGTCAATTTCACGACGAATAACTTCATCCTGAGTACGGGTGTTGCCAACAATAGTGATGCGGTTAATGTAAACTTTTTTATTGGGCGTTATGTCAATATTTAAATCAATTGTATGTGCACTTGTGTTTTCTAATGTTGCAACTTTGACATCAGAAAAAGCATAGCCTTGATTGGCGAATACGTCGTTAATAGCCTGCAAACTCTGTATCATTTTTTTGCGTTCAAACACATCACCTTTTTTAAAACTCAATAACTTTCTAAGATCTTCAATGGAATGACTAAGCAAGTCGCCTGTAAATTGAATGGTGCCAATTTTGTATTCAGCGCCTTCACTAATCTGAATGTTAATGCTGATATTTTGTTTGTCTTCTGATAAATCTGTTTTGACTTCATTAACTTTAAAATCAAGATAACCGGCGTTAATATAGAATGATTTCATAGATTCAATGCCGGCATCTAATGCCACCTTGGAGTGGTGATCTTTTTCGGTGAAATAATTGATAATAAAAAAGTCAGCTTGCCCAATTTTAAATAAATTTAATAATTCGCTTTCATCAAAAACACGATTACCAGTAATTTTCATTGAGCTAATTTTTGCCACTTTGCCTTCACTAATATTAAGCTCAATACCCACTCTATTCTGTGTATCAATCTTAATAGTTTTGGCGATGCTAATGCCGTAATAACCTTTTGATGCATAGACAGCTTTTAGTTGGGCAATTAATTTATCAAGTTGTCTTTTATTGAAAATTTTGCCTTGAGAAAGCCCCATAGTTTTCAAAATTTGATTTAATGACTTTTCTTCAATGACTTTATTTGAATAATTAGTCACATCAATGTATTTAATATGAGGGTTTTCTGTTAACTTGATTTTCAAAATTTGAGCCTCTTGAGAAACTTCAATGTCTTTAAAAAAATTAGTTTTATACAGAGCACGAATAATTTGTCCTGATGTTTGATTGTTGTAATCATCACCTGTTTCAACTGGAAGATAGCCTAAGACCGTACCCCTAGAAATAACATTAAGACCTAGAATTTCAATATTTTTAATAGGCGCTGCTAGTGCAACTGAACAAGCAAAAATGCTTGCTACTAAGACAAATAAGGTGATAATTTTTTTCATATTTTTCTCATATTTTTCTCATATTTTTCTCATATTTTTTTCATAAATTATAATAAACGTGACAAATCATTATACAGAGCAACAACTGTTAGTGACATAATAACAAGCAAGCCAAATTTTGTTAAAACTTGTTGAAATGATTGGCTAACAGCCGAACCTTTAATGAGCTCTATTAAATAGAAAAACAAATGCCCGCCATCTAATAGCGGAATGGGCAATAAATTAAGCAAACCCAAGCCAATACTAATGAGCGCCAAGAAAGATAAAAATGATACAAAGCCAACTTGGGCACTTTTGCCGGCATAGTTAGCAATGCTAATAGGTCCGCTAATCTGATTAAGTGATGCGTCACCCATAATCATTTTTTTAATCATTTTCAAGTTAAGCAAGGTGAGTTGATAAACTTTATCATTAGCTGCTATGAAAGCACCAAATATATCTTTTTTAACTAATACGAGCCACTTATCTAAATAACCAGTGGGTACCAAAACGCTAATACCCGCTTTGGCTAAACCGTTCTCAATTTTTGGTGTCAGTATTGTATTTAAAGTATTACCATTGCGTTTAACTTGCAAATTAATTTCTTTATTTGGGCTGTTTTGAATGACATTAACAAAATCATGCCATGAATTGATACGAATCTGGTTTGCATTTAGGATTTTGTCATTTGTTTGTAAGCCTGCTATTGAAGCGGGCGAATTAGGCACAACATGGTCAATAATTACCTCAAGTTTAGGCATGGCAAACTTAAACCCTAAGTAGTGCTCAATACCTTGTTCTGGATTGGATAAGAAGTCGCCAGATAAGTTAAGTTCTAATTTTTTAAGATTTGAAGTGCTGGAAATGACATTAACATAAAGAGGATTCTCATCCAGTGATTGAATAAAATTAATTGAAAATTCGCTGATGGTTGGTGTTAAAACGCCATTAATGCTCAGTAGCTGGTCGCCTGTTTTAATGCCTGACTTTTGAGCAATACTAGGACTTTCAAGTGCGCCTACAATAGGCTTAACACCATTAACACCGATAACAAAAACAACAGTGTAGAGGATAATAGCTAAAAGAAAATTAGCAATCGGTCCAGCTGCAACAATCATAATGCGCTTATAAACGCTTTGCTGATTAAAAGCACGGTGTTTTTCTGACGCTTCAACTGGTGCTTCGTTTTCATCAAGCATTTTAACAAAGCCACCTAAAGGGAGTACGCACAGCGTGTATTGAGTTTCGCCATATTTAAATGATTTTAAAATCTTGCCAAACCCAATCGAAAAACGCAAGACCTTGACGTTAAGTTTTTTAGCAACTAAAAAATGACCCAATTCATGAACAGTTACCAAAATACCAATGGTAATTAAGAAATACCCTAGGGCAGAAATAAACGCCATTGGGGTTTATAATTGTGGGTGAGTGTGTCCAGCATCTTTGAGTTTTTGTAAATATTCATGCCAAAGCTTGTCATGATTCAAAGCAAGTTTATGCAAGTGTGACCAGGAGTAAATACCACTGTCATGATTATCGCTAAAAAATAAAATAACGGCATAATTACCTGTTGGCTGAATGCGTAGAATGGTTACGTTTTCTTTATTAAGTTGCAAAGTTTCTTGCCCCTTGCCATGGCCAACCACTTCAGCTGAGGGTGAATAAACTCTTAAATATTCAGCGCTAAGTGGATAATCAATCTTGTCAAAGGTGACGGTTAATAAGATTTTTTCTTTGTTTAAGGTAATATTAGTTGGTGTTTGCATTTGGTTGCCTGGATGTGGAAATCAAGTGATATTTTATCAGAATTCAATTATTCTTAACCTTGAGAGTTATAAGTGGATAATACATAAAATATGTTGATTAATTTTACAAAAATGCACGGACTTGGTAACGACTTTATGGTGGTTGACAATCTTGCTGGTGATATTGTTTTTAATGCTGAACAAATAGCAAATTTAGCCAATCGACATTTCGGCATTGGCTTTGACCAACTATTAACGGTTGAAACTAGCAACACAAAAGATGTTGATTTTCGTTATGCTATCTATAATGCTGACGGTTTAGAAGTGGAGCAATGTGGCAATGGGGCGCGTTGTTTTGCGCGTTTTGTTAGTGAAAAAGGTTTAAGTAATAAAAACCCAATTGTTGTCGAAACTCGCTCTAGCATTATTAGTTTGCATTTGAATACTGACAACACAGTACGTGTTGATATGGGGAAGCCTAGTCTTAATCCAGTTGATATCCCACTCCTCGTGCCACAACAAAGCGCACATTATCAAATTGAAGGATGTGGTTTAGGTGTTGTTTCAATTGGCAATCCTCATTGTGTTATGCTAGTTGAGGATGTTAATGCCGTTGATGTTAGTAGCATTGCACCCAAAATTCAACAAAGTAAGTTGCTGCCCAACCAAGCTAACATTGGTTTTATACAAATTTTGAATACTCATGAAATTAATTTGCGTGTTTATGAACGCGGTTCTGGTGAAACTTTAGCTTGCGGCTCTGGTGCCTGTGCAGCAGTGGTTTATGGTGTTGATCAAGGCTTATTAAAAGAAAATGTGATTGCTCACTTAAGTGGTGGCGATGCTTTGATTGAATACACACAGGGTGGGCATGTATTTTTATCAGGCCCTGCACAATTTGTATTTGAAGGCAAGGTGGACATTTAACAATTGACAGAAAAGACTTGTCTGTCCTTTAGTCTGATAGCACTTAATCGCCCATGCCAAATACAGCCATGATCCATAGGATAAATGCGTGTTTGATTAACACCTGACAAACTAGACCAATGACCAAAGAATATATCGGTATTTTTTAACACTCTATTTTTGTGCATAAACCAAGCTTTAAAACCTTTTGGTGGATGCGTATAATTCATTTTATGGCTAAATTCTAATTCACCATTAGCTTTGCAAAAGCGTAGCCGCATTAGGGCGTTAATAGTATATCGACATTGCTCTAATTCAGTTAAACCTTTAGACCAAATATTAGACTTATTGTCATATATTTTATCTAAAAACTGTGAAATGTTAGTACCTTGAAGGTGTTTTTGAACTTGCTTAGATTGTTGAAAAAGTCTGTCAACATCCCAATTTGGTGGCACGCCAGCATGAATCATAAGAACATTTTTGTGTTTAATTATCAAAGGCTGGTTGCGCAGAAAATCCAGTAGTGAATCTGCATCATTGGCATTGATAACATCCATAAACGTGTCTTTCTTATTGGGTTTTTTGCTGCCTAGCGAACAGGCTAACAAGTGAAAATCATGATTACCCAACACCATCGAAGCATTACTTTTTAAATCTTTAATAAAACGCAATGTAGCTAAAGATTTCTTACCCCTGTTGACCACATCGCCTAAAAAAAATAGCTGATCTTTGTCGCTTGAGAATTTAATTTTTTTTAACAAAGCTTGCAAGGCGTCAAAGCAACCTTGAATGTCGCCAATTAAATAATCTGACATTAATGTAGCGTATAAGGCTTACTGAGTACAAATTCAGGAACTTGTACATTAAAACGTTCGCCATGGTCATCAATCATGCCATAAGAGCCTTTCATGGAGCCAGTTAAGGTTTTGATAATGGCACCTGAAGCGTACTGAAAAGATTCTCCTGACGCTAAATGAGGTTGTTGACCAATCACGCCTTCGCCAATAACATCTTCAGTATGTCCAGTTTCATCTTGAATGCGCCAATGACGCGTTAAAAGCTGCACGCCAACATGACCTTTGTTGGTGATAGTAATGGTGTAAGTATAAGCGTACTGACTTGCATAAACATCTGACTGATGCTCCAAATAAGCTACTTTAACCTTGATTTCAATGTTGTTTTTCATAGTCTTGTGTTAAGGTAATAAAATTATCAATTGTTAGCATTTCGGCGCGTTGAGATAAGTCAATATCAGTTTGCCCTTGAGTTAGTATTGATTTTAAGCAATTCCTTAGCGTTTTTCTGCGTTGTGAAAATGCTAATTTTACAACTTTTTCAAGTACTTTAATGTCTTTGGTTTTTGGTTGTCTTAAAGGTTTTAAATGCACAATGGCAGATTCTACTCTTGGTGCAGGATTGAATGATTCTGGTGGTACGATAAAAATCATCTGAACATCAAAAAATGCCTGCATCATGACACTTAAACGTCCATATATTTTAGAGCCATTATTTGCTGCCATCCTTTCTACAACTTCTTTTTGCAGCATGAAGGTCATGTCTTTTATTTTATCTAAATTTTCAAGCAAATAAAAAAGAACAGGAGAGGAAATATTATAAGGTAAATTTCCAACTATTCTAATTGGTGTGGGTAGGGCGTTTAAGTCAAATTTAAGGACATCGCCTTGATGAATGATTAAATTAGGGCGTTCAAGTGATTCTAAAATTGAAATTAAATTTCGATCAATTTCAATGACGTTTAATTGCTCAATATAATCTAATAAAGGCAGGGTTATGGCGCCTTGCCCAGGGCCGATTTCTAGTAAATTATCGTCACGCTTTGGAGCGATGGTGGCAATAATGCGATCAATAATTCTATGATCAATAAGGAAGTTTTGTCCAAAACGCTTACGAGCTTTATGCATAAGATGATGCCACTTGTGAAGATTGACGTTTTTTATGATTGAGCACTAGTATTTGTGCATAATTCAGTGCAGTATTTAAACTACCAAGGTTAATATTCCCAGTACCAGCAAGACTAAGCGCACTACCATGATCCACTGAGGTTCGGATAAACGGCAAACCCAGTGTAATGTTAACTGCTTTTTTAAATCCCAATGTTTTTAGCACTGGCAAGCCTTGGTCATGATACATGGTAAGTACACAGTCAACACCAATCAGCGCATCAGGTGTAAAGGCTGTATCAGCAGGTACACTACCGATAAGATTATACCCTTGGTTGTTTAGTTTTTTGATTAAAGGATTGATAATTTCAATCTCTTCCATGCCTAAATAGCCATCTTCGCCTGCATGTGGATTTAAGCCACATACAACAATCTTAGGTGTATAGATACCATCATTTAATAAGAATTGATGAATAATACTAATGGTTTTTTGCAAAGATTGGGTGGTAATACTTTGAGGCACTTCTGAAAGCGGCATGTGCGTGGTTGCTAGTGCAACCCTTAAGTCACTTGTTGCCAACATCATGACTGTTTTATCGGTATTAGATAAGTTGGCTAAATATTCAGTATGCCCCGTAAAACCAATTCCTGCTTGGTTAATAATGCCCTTATGTACCGGACCAGTAACCAAGGCATTGCATCGTGAGTTAAGGCAATATCCAGTTGCACAATCAAGTGTATTTAACACATATTGTGCATTGTCTTTATTTAAAATGCCGCATTCTACAGGAGCGTTAACTTTAATTGGATAGACAGACAGTTCATAAGCTGAACTGGTTTGTTCGGATTCAACGATTTTTATGTTTAAATTAAGTTGTTTTGCGCGATTTAATAAGACATCTGGATCTGCAAATAACAAAAGATTTTTACTTGATTTTTTTTGAGCGTAAATAACAGCTAAATCAGGTCCAATGCCTGATGGTTCTCCAACGGTGAAAGCGATATTCGTCATTAGGTTAATATTGTGAGATTTTTATACAAGAGAAATTTGTTCATGAAAGTAAATAAAGTTATTTAAAAACAAACACTTGTACCAATAGGATAAAAGCAGGCTGCCCATATTTAAAAAAATAAATAAATATGGTATATTTTAATCATATAAAATTCTCGCTAAAGTTTATTTTTTTTATTTTTAAAAACAGGTCAACTATGAATGCATTAGTCTCCTTATTGTTCACATCAATTTTATTGATGTTTTCGTTGTTTTCTCAGGCACAAATCACATCATTTGGTGCGCCTTTGAGAGGTGTAAATCAAAGTGTTAATAATTTTGAATCTATTTATAACGTCCAAGTTGTGAGTGGTATGTCACTTGACAAAAGAGCACTATTGGGTGGTTCGGTCATTTCTTCTTCACAAGTTAATTTAGTTGCTCAGGTCTCTGGCGATGTATTAAGCATTGGCGGTCAAGAAGGTGATATGTTTAAACAAGGTTCAATTTTAGTCAAATTAGAACAAGAATCCATTCAAGCGCAAAGAGATTCAGCTTATGCTGAAATTGCCTCAGCCAATGAAGCACTTAGAAATGCGGGTGTTCAATATTCACAATCAATCGTATCCCCAAACTCAGGTGGTATGTTTGGTAGCGTACCAGGTATGTTTTCAATGTTTACTGATCCTATGCTAAAGATATCAGGCCAAGGTAATCCAGATTTTGACAAGTTTGCTAATAGAACCTCTAGATACACAAACTATCAGCAGGCTAAAAATAAACTCAAGCAAGCCGAATTACATTTAAAGCAAGTTGAAGCACGTTTAAAAGATGCCAATATTAGCGCACCATTTGATGGTGTGATTGTGGCTAAAAGTATTAGTAAGGGTGATGTTGTTCAGCCTGGTCAAATTTTATTAAAATTTGCCAATATTAAAAATCTTCAAGTTGAAGTAAATGTACCTTCAAGACTAGTCAGAAGTCTTAAACTTAACAAAACATACCGTATTAAATTGGACATTGCTAATATTGTGGTTAATGCCAAACTTTCACAAATTTATCCCATTGCAGATAATGCCAAACACAGTGTTAAAGTTAAGTTTGATTTGCCAGCTAATGTGCCAGTATTGTCAGGCGCATATGCAGAAGTAGAAATTTTTGAAACAGACTCTGGCGTATTAACACCCACCATTCCTGAAGTGGCTATTATGTGGCGTTCTTCACTGCCAAGTGTATTCGTTATTAATTCATCAACCAATAAAACAGAGTTAAGATTCATACGTTTAGGCGAACAAGTTGGTAAGGATAAGAAAAGTGTTTTATCAGGTTTGAAAATTGGTGAAAAAATTGTTGCCAATCCAAATATCTTAATGGTTTCAGGCATGAGTATTTAATTTAATTATGGCAAATAAAAATCACGCTGATCAAACAAAAATTGATGAGGCGTACAAAGAGTTTGAAAAAATTGATTATAAAGATTTTGAGTTAGGTATTGCTGGAAAGCTTACCAAAGCCTTCATTACTTCGCCATTATCCATTATCATATTCTTCGCTATGTTAGGTGCGGGTATTATTGGTTTAATTTCAACTCCAAGACAAGAAGATCCTCAAATTTCTGTGCCACTTATTGACTTATTTGTCGAGTATCCAGGCGCTTCTTCTGAGGAAGTGTCAAATATTATTGTTAAGCCTTTAGAGCGTTTAATATCAAATATTTTAGGCGTTAAGCATGTTTATTCTGTTAGTGATAAAAGTCAGGGTATTATTACTGTTGAGTTTGATGTGGGCCAGGAAATGAACGCCTCTATTATCAAAGTGCGTGACAAAATGTTAGCAAATCTTGATTTTATGCCACCAGGTGCTAAACAACCACTCATTAAGCCCAAAGAAATTGATGACGTACCAATTATCAATTTAACGCTGTGGTCAAAATCATTGGATGATGGGCAGTTGCGCTCATTGGGTTTGGAGTTGTTACAACAACTTGCCAAGGTTAAAGATACTAACAACGGTTTTATTGTTGGTGGGCGTAAGGAAATTTTTCATATTGATGCTTATCCAGGTCGTTTAGCTGGATATGGCATTTCTATTCAACAAATTGCCAGTACAGTTGGTAATGCTAATGTCAGGGGGCACACAGGTAATATTGAGCTAAATGGCTTTAAGATGGAGGTCTATGCAGGTGATTTTTTTAATAAAGTTGAAGATATTGAAAACTTAGTTATTACAGTCAGCGATGGTAAGCCAATTTATGTGCGTGATGTGGCTGATGTATATTATGCGCCAGAAGATGCTGAACACATGGTTAGCTATTACACAGGAAAAGCAAACAAAACAGGTAAAAAAGCGACTGGAGAACAAGCTGTAACCATTGCCATTGCAAAGAAATATGGTACTAATGGCGTAGAAGTAGCGCAAAATATTCTTGCTAAAGTTGAAGCGTTAAAGGGTAGATTAATTCCTGATAATGTAGAGGTTAGTGTCACTAGAAACTACGGAGAATCTGCAAAAAACAAAGTAAATGCTTTGATTAAAAAATTATTTATTGCCACAGGTGCAGTAACTGTACTTGTTTGGTTTGCTTTGGGTATTCGTCCAGCCATTGTTGTCACACTGGTTATTCCAGTTGTATTATTGATGACCATTTTTTCTGCATGGATGTTGGGTATGACCATTGATAGGGTGAGTTTATTTGCCCTGATTTTCTCAATTGGTATTTTGGTGGATGACGCCATTGTTGTTACCGAGAATATTTATAGGCGATGGTTGATTGATAATAAAATCACCATTGGTACTGCAATTGACGCAGTGCGTGAAGTCGGTAACCCAACAATTTTAGCAACCTTTACTGTGGTCGCGGCTTTAGTACCTATGGCGGCAGTTAGTGGCATGATGGGTCCATATATGGCACCAATTCCTGTATTAGGATCGGTTGCAATGATGTTTTCATTATTTGCAGCATTCGTTTTTACGCCTTATTTTATTATGGTGTTTGCACCACCTTTAAATGTGTTGCGAAAAATGCATAAAAAAGAAAAAAAAGAAGCAAAGATTATGTTTGCATTTTTTCATTCAACCATTTCTAAATTGTTCAACACAAAAATATATGGTTGGAGTTTCTTAATTGGATTAGTGGTTACTTTTTTTATATCAATGTCAATGTTTTACACTACTTCGGTTCCTGTAAAAATGTTGCCACTGGATAATAAGTCTGAATTTGGTGTGGTATTGGATATGCCTGATGGTACAGCACTAGCGAATACCGCTTCAACCTTGCATAAAATGGCACAAGTGTTGCGTAATATGCCAGAAGTGGTTGCCATTCAATCTTATTCAGGTACTGCCAAGCCTTTTGATTTTAACGGCTTGGTAAGGCATTATTATTTAAGACAAACCCCTTCAGAAGGTGAATTACAAATTCAGCTGGTTGAAAAGTCAGAACGTGACCGCTCTAGCCATGAGATTGCTTTAGAAGCAAGAACTTTGGTTAAGCAAATTGCGGAAGATGCAGGCGCTAATTATGCTATTGTTGAAATGCCACCAGGTCCCCCAGTGTTGCGCCCCGTAGTTGCTGAAGTATATGGTCCAGACAAAGAAACGCGTCGAAAACTTGCAAACGATTTGACAGAATTATTTAAAGAATCTGGCACAATGACAGATGTTGATAATCTAATGCGTGATAAATATCCTGTTATTGATTTTCAAGTGGATACAGCAAAAGCCTCTCGATTTGGTGTTAGTGTTATGACCATTAAAGAAACACTTTCTATGGCCATGGGTAGCTTTAATGTAGGTACAATTCGATTAAAAAATGCACTCGAACCTTCGCATATTTGTCTGCAAATACCGTTATCTAAACGCTCTCAATTGTCTTATTTAACTCAATTGCCTGTACCTTCACAACATGGCGGTATGATTCCAATTTCAGAGTTGGGTTCGTTTAGTTATAAAAAGCAAGATGACTTAATTTTCCACAAAGATTTAGCAGATGTTGAATATGTGTTGGGCGAGCCCAAAGGTCGCTTAAGCGCACCAATTTATGCAATGATGGGTGTGGATGACTTGCTACTTAAATACCAAACGATTGATGGCAAGCAATTACAAGGTGAATATCTAGGACCACCAACAGATCAAACCGTTCCAAGTTTTGAATGGACAGGTGAATGGACGATTACTTATGAGACTTTCCGTGATATGGGTAGTGCATTTGCTGTGGCACTGGTGGTAATTTATATGTTGGTTGTATGGCAGTTTGGTAACTTTATTATCCCAGCTGTTATTATGGCACCAATTCCATTAACATTGCTAGGTATTGTTCCGGGTCATTGGTTGTTAGGTGCAGAATTTACAGCTACTTCAATGATTGGTTGGATTGCACTGGCAGGTATTATTGTACGAAACTCTATTTTATTGGTTGACTTTACTGTTCAAGAATATGCCAAAGGTATGCCGTTTTTTGACGCAGTGATTAATTCATGCTCTTCACGTACACGACCTATTATGATTACTGCATTTGCATTGGTTGGTGGTTCTAGTGTTATCTTATCAGACCCCATTTTCCAAGGTATGGCAATTTCGTTATCATTCGGTGTGCTGATTTCTACTGTGCTTACTCTAATTGTAATCCCATTAGGTACTTTGTCTGCTGGTGAAGCTGCTTGTAGAAATATCGCAGTTAACATGGGGCTTCTTCCTGGTGATGCAGATGCAGATGCAAAATACAATGTTGAGAAACCAGTCAAAGTTAAAAAATCAAAATTTAAAAAAATAGGTAAAGATCCTAAGGAGTGGATAAAAATGGTTTTGGGTAAAAAAAATCAAGCCAAAGAAGCTAGCAGTAAAAAAATAGACACTAACAAATTGTTGAAGAAAGAAGATAAGAGCGATTTATGATTCGAAACGTTAAAATAATAATAGCAATGTTGCTATTATTATTTTTATTTAAGTCTGCTAGCGCTCTTTGGGGCCTCAGAACTTGTTAAATACTCTAATGCTCAATTTATAGATGGTGATCATACATTCACACCCTTTGTTGCACGAAAGAGAAAGATTATTAACAAAGAAAGAATGGTATCCAGAAAAGATGCTATAAATCATATTGCTTATTTGCCTGTCTAATTCCTACACCAATTGTGTCTTACTATCCAGTGTATATTCCTATCTTCATTCCTACTAATTTTTAACTTATTAATTCGCCTTTGACTTGTAAATCAGCATGGTAAGAAGAGCGCACCATGGGCCCACTAGCAACTTGAGCAAACCCTAATTTAAGTGCAATTTTTTTGTATTTATCAAATTGATTCGGATGAATATACGCTTCAACAGCTAAATGATGTTTGCTTGGCTGTAAGTATTGACCCAAGGTCAGCATATCTACATTGTGTTTGCGTAAGTCTTTTAACACATTAATCACTTGTTTTTCACTTTCACCCACCCCTAACATTAATCCTGATTTAGTAATGACAAACGGGTGTTGTTGTTTAAATTCTTTAAGCAGTCCCAATGAATACTCATAACTTGCACCAGGGCGGACTTTTGGGTATAGGCTTGGCACTGTTTCTAGATTATGATTAAACACATCAGGCGGGCAAGATTTAAAGACTTCAAGTGCTTTATCAATCCTACCTCTGAAGTCTGGTGTTAGAATTTCAATTTTCACTTTAGGAGTACTGAGCCTGATGCTATCAATACACATTTTAAAATGTTGAGCGCCACCATCACGTAAATCATCCCTATCTACTGAAGTGATTACCACATACTTAAGCTGCATTTTTTTAATGGTATCAGCCAAATGTTTAGGCTCATCTACATCAAGTGCTTTAGGCTTACCGTGAGCAACGTCACAAAATGGGCAGCGACGCGTGCAAATTTGCCCCATAATCATAAAAGTGGCCGTACCATGGTTAAAACACTCGCTCAAATTTGGGCATTGTGCCTCTTCACAAACTGTAAATAGCTTCTGTGATCGAAGTGTTTTTTTTAATTGGTCAACTTTTGGACCGGCAGCATGCTTAATGCGAATCCAACTTGGTTTTCTAATGGGTGCCCTGTCAGCATCGGGCTTAATTTTTAAACGTGCCACTTTAGATTTACCTTTTAGGCTTTTAATGTCTATTTCTTGCAACATGGTTAATAAGTATTTGGCTAAGTTTCTCAGCAACGGTATTTAAGGTATCGCTATTATCCGTTAAATCACAAAGTTGTGTTACTTTCAAGCCTTGATATCCACAAGGGTTAATTTGCATAAACGGAGACAAATCCATATCCACATTAAGACTCAAGCCATGATAAGTTCTTGATTGTTTAACTTTTAAGCCTAGTGCTGCAATTTTAGCATTATCAACATACACGCCCGGTGCGCCTAATTTTAGATGTGCTTTAATAGCGTGGGTTTTTACTAAATCAATGATTGAATTTTCAATGATTTCAATCATTTTTTTAACCCCAATACCAAGACGCTTAAGGTCAATTAAACAATAAATAACCACTTGACCAGGGCCATGATAAGTAATTTGTCCGCCACGATCAGTTTGAATAATAGGAATATCACTACTTGATAAAACATGTTCTGGTTTACTAGAAATACCTTGTGTGAATACAGGGTTGTGTTCTACAATCCACAGCTCATCTTGGGTGTTTTTATCACGAGCATTGGTAAATATTTTCATCTGTTCCCAAATGTTTAAATAATCTTGACGCCCTAGGTTGATAACACGCATAAAAATTTATAAAACATAAGACACTAGATGACAGTCTTGCAGATCTTGATTAATGGCATCCAGTTGAACTCTACTACTGGCAATAATACGAATAGTAAAAGACACATAACTGCCTTTAGAGCTGTGCTTTTTTGTTATTTGATTGGGGTTTAATTTGTCAGCATGGTGCTCAATAATACTGCAAATAGTACGCTGAAGTGCTTTGCAATCTTTACCAAGTACTTTAATAGGATAATCGCAAGGAAAATTAAACAGTGTTTCTGAAGTGGGATTAGTAGTAGTCATATCAAGTGATTTTATCTTTTGTTACTGTAAAATAGGGTCTGTTTTAATAATTTCAAGTATTCATGCGTCCAGAACAAGTCAGTAAAATTCTTAATGAAGAGTTAATATCAGTGATGCAAGGCCATCATACACCCGTTATGTTATGGGGTGCGCCAGGAATTGGCAAGTCCCAAATCATCTCTCAAGTGGCAACTAAGAATGGGGTTAATATTATTGATATTCGTTTATCACAAATGGAACCTAGTGACCTTCGTGGTATACCGTTTAAAAATGGAGATTTGGTTGACTGGTCAGTGCCTTCATTATTACCCGATTCAAAGCGTCATGGTAAGCAAGGTATTTTGTTTCTTGATGAAATTACTTCAGCACCACCAACTGTATCAGCAGCGGCTTATCAGCTTATTCTTGATCGTCGTTTGGGTGATTATATTGTGCCTAAGGGTTGGGTGATATTTGCTGCAGGTAATCGTCAAGGTGATCGGGGTGTTACTTATTCCATGCCTGCACCTTTGGCAAATCGCTTTTCGCATTTTGAGCTCGATGTTAACTTAGATGATTGGGTGACGTGGGCATATAAAAACAACATTGATGAACGTATTATTGGTTTTTTACGCTATCGTCCTGAGCATTTGTTTGAGTTTGATGTTAAATATAACCCAGTTGCCTTTCCCTCGCCAAGAACTTGGGAATTTGTACATCGGGCATTGAATAAATTTGGCACTGATTTGTCTTTATTTAGGCAAGCTGCTAGTGCTTGTGTTGGCGAAGTAGCAGGGGTTGAAATTACCACATTTGTTGAACATATGGCTGATTTGCCTGATCTTGATGCTATTATTAATGGCAAAAATGTCTCAATTCCCAAAGAGCTTGATTTGCAATATGCAATTTGTGCAGCACTAGCAGGTAGAGCAATCGGTGTTAAAGGCACTGATTGTGCTGAAAAAGTATGGGGCCATATTCTTAATTTTGCTAAAAATTTCCCCCAAAAAGAATTGGGTGTTATGCTGGTATCAGATATGCAACGTAGCATTGGTGGCGATATTTTTACCATCCCTGAATTTGCTGATTGGGCAAATAAAATTGCTGATGTTATATTTGATTAAAACTAATGATTAACCTTAATCAAAATAGCACCATTTTTACGCTCAGGGTTTAGAGTGTTTTTATGGCAGCAGGCTTGGCTAGTGTTGTTTCAATGCTGTTGTGGGATGTATTTTTTCACATGTCAATATTGACTAGTCACATTAATAGCACTATTTGGCATGCACATGAAATGATTTTTGCCTATACAATGGCGGTTATTGTGGGCTTTTTACTATTCGCCTTTGTTGCAATAACTTATCCTATTATTAAAATCAAACCAATGGCAGCACATTGGTGTTGTTGCTAAGTTATTGTTAATGACAATTGCACACAGCTTGTTTTATCTAGGCTTGTTGGG
Organism: Isorropodon fossajaponicum endosymbiont JTNG4; assembly: GCF_016592615.1. Classification (NCBI taxonomy): domain Bacteria; kingdom Pseudomonadati; phylum Pseudomonadota; class Gammaproteobacteria; species Isorropodon fossajaponicum symbiont. The sequence continues at coordinate 1,012,294 of NZ_AP013043.1, read as the reverse complement.
CATTGTTGAGCAGGGCGTGACTTGGGGCTTGTATTTGGGTTTTTACTTGGTATTGAGTCTTATTCTTATGATGATAAGAAGACTGATTCCTTTTTTTATTGAACGTGGATTAGGGCTTGATCATGAGTTAAAAAATTCTAAATTCTTAGATTTATCAAGCCTAATTTTATTGGTGATATTTATACCCATTGAAGTATTTTTTAACACGCCTATTAGTACTGTTCTTGCTTTAGCTTTACTGCTCATTCATAGTATCAGACTGATGTGCTGGTACCACCACGCTAAAATTTTGGACAAAATCTCTATTGTGGGGGCTTTATGTGGCTTACGGGTTTTGGATTTAAGAGTTTGTCTTATTTTATAACCTTGCCACCTAATTTAGACATTCACAGTTTAATTTTTGTATTATTGTCATTGTCCTTTGTATTTAGAGTTATTTTCCCAGTATTAAATATGACCTATTATCATGAATGGATTTTGATAGCACAAGCTTTATGGATTAGTGCTTTTATGGGGTTTTTACTTATTTGTATGCCACTGTTTTTTAAACCCAGAATTGATGGCCAATTTGGATAATGAAAATAGCTGATGAACTTTTAATCTTGACTAAAGAACATCACGTATCACTATCGTTAGCAAATAAGTGCGTTAACACGGTAAAATCAAACAATGCTTCTAATATTAAAGATTTGTGTTTAACAGATATCAAAAACATTTAAATCTACTTTTTCTGAGCATTTTGAAACAGAATAGCTAATAATTTTCATGCCTTTAAAATATAAATCAGACCCGCTTTTGAAATTATGCAACCAGTTGATTGATGAGCATCAACAGTTGTACCAATTGGCGCAAGATTTACCCAATCATCCAGAATACTTATTAACCTTTAGTAGCTTGTTAAAATCTCATTCTCGATTAGAAGACAGGCAGCTATTTCCAAGGATTGATTTATTATCAGACAGTGAAAAACTCACTATTATTAAATCAAGTTCATGTTATACACCCATGCTTAAAATATGAGCAAATCAGACTATCAATTTTGGCAAAACAGTAATATTGAACTTGAGCCGCAGGTAAGAGTTATTGGCGAAGATGTTGTGATTGAAAATAACATTGACAAGATTGACTTACAAGCAGTTGAGACAAAGCTAACTAAAGCACGCACACAACTTATTCTTGACAAACCTTTTCTGGGTAATTTAGTACTTCGACTACCGCTTAAAGCCGCTGGCTCTTGGTGTAGGACGAGTGCAACTGACGCTAAAAGTTTTTATTACAACCCAGGTTTTATTGACCAGCTTGATAATCATCAAGTTAAGTTTGTGCTTATTCATGAGGCTCTGCATTGTGCATTAACGCATTTTTCTCGCCGTGGCAATCGGCTTAAACATAAGTGGGATTTGGCTTGTGATTTTGCCATTAATCCGCTTTTGGTAAAAGAAGGATTTCATCCACCCCTTGATTTGCCTATTTTTCATAAATATCAAGGCATGATTGCAGAAGAAATTTACCCAATGATTGATGATAGTATTGATACTGAACCTATGGACCAGCATTTATATGATGACAATCCAAAAGATGATGCGAGTGAGTCTGATGGTGGATTACGCGAGGACGACTTACAAGATAATTCAGCAAAAGACAATGACAAAAACAATACAACTTCTTCTAGCTTGGCAGATAAGCCTAGCCCTTTAACACCAGATGAAATTCAACAATTAAGCAGCAAATGGCAAAAAAATCTTGCCTCAAGCGCACAACTTGCACAACGAGCAGGAAAATTAGACGGCGAATTTGTTAAATTAATTGATTTTTTCTTGCAACCTCAGTTTTCTTGGCAGTCTTTGTTATCGCAATATATGTCTAGTTTTGCACGTGACGATTTCTCCTATGCTAGGCCATCACGTCGTAGTGGCAATGCAATATTGCCATCACTTAGATCTAACCAAATTGATATGACTATTGCCATCGACACTTCTGGCTCAATCTCTAAAGATGAAATTGATGAGTTTGTAACAGAAATTAATGCCATTAAAAGCAACATACGCGCCTCAATTATATTAATTGCTTGTGATGAAAAAGTCAGTAAAGAACTAATATGGCATTTTGAAGCTTGGGGCGAGCTAACATTTCCAGTATCATTAGGTGGTGGCAAAGGTACTAACTTTAATCCTGTGTTTGATTATGTTAATGCGCAAGACACTGCTTCCAGTGTGCTAATTTATTTTACTGATGCCAAAGGTAGGTTTCCAGAATTTGAACCAAGCTATCCAGTCATGTGGCTTGTTAAAGGCAAGGAAAGTGTGCCGTGGGGTCATCGCATTCAATTAAATTAATCACATGAAAGACTTCACGCCATCTGAGTTAGAAACACATTTAAAACACAATCATCCATTAATGCTGGATGTTCGCGAACAATGGGAGTGGGACAAGTGTCATTTTGACAAGGCAAGATTACTGCCCATGGGGGAAATTATGACCAGCCTAGATAACCCCCCCTTGGATAAGTCAGAAGAAACGGTACTTATTTGCCACCATGGTATTCGTTCAATGCAAGCGGTGGCAACAGAATCTTCAAAATCAATAATAGTTGTCACTGCTGATTCTAATACTACGTCTTTAATGGTGTGAGTATCTTGATTAATCACAAGCTCAATGTGTAAGTTGTTATTATTTAATTAAAGCGTTTCCATCTTCTGTTATACCAATGTATGATTTCCATTGACCAGTGTAAATTCTAATTTGTTTTGTTGTATGTTGATGAATTTAAGCTGTGAATAAGAACCATCAGTCAAGGGTATTGTTTTATCTAAAAAGTCATTAGCCCACTGAACAACAGATTGAGCGCGAACTGGATTGTAACTAGAGCCAATAGCAGTTTTATCTTTATTAGCAATAACATTGCTAATAAAGCAATACATCATACAAACTTCCCTAGCGAACATTAATTGCAATTTCATCATCTACATTGTCCACCTGAATCGAAAAATCAGCAGGCTCAGGTAATAAATAGTCAATCTCTTGTAAGAATTGTTTATAGGTTGCAAAGTCAAAATTGGATTGATATTTAATATGCCACTGGTCAATTTTCTTTTGAAGGTTGTCACGTGTTTGCAATAATTGTATATTTGCATCTTGCATACTGTCAACAATATTAGTCAATGATGAAAAAAATCATCAGTTTTAATGCTCAAACCTGGCATTACTTCTTGGTCTATAAATTGATATAAATCTTGATTAATGCTTAAATTGCGAATGATTCGATATCTTCCTTAATGACAATGATACCATCTTGGTCGGCGTATAAATAAGCACCAGGTATAAAATCAACGTCCGAAAAACTGCCTTCCCCTACATTTTTTTTAACACTTTTAAAAGGGTGTGTTCCTAGTACGCGTATGCCAATTGGCATTGAACTAATCACTTCAGCATCCCTAATCCCTAATAAGACCATAAATAACAACACCTTCCCAGTGGTTATTAATGGTCTTGGTTGCTAATTGATCGTCAAGCATAGCACAATGTTTAGAGCCTCCAGCATCAACAACCAGTACTTTGTTTTCACCACTAGTACCCAGTATTTCCCTGACCAGTGAATTATCCTCAAAACATTTAACCGTTTCAACCTGTCCTGAAAAGCTTGTCAAAGCGTCATAAGTGTTATAAATTGGTTCTACGTATTGCATCTCAGAGTGTAATTTGTCTGATATGTCTGCTGTTGCTAGTTGCATCATTGTTTTATAGTGTAGATTTCAGACATTCTGTCTTCAGGTTTGCAAGGGTAATAACCCTTAGTATTTCCTTGTCTAAGACTGTTTTGTATTGTTTGCCAATAATTAACATCTAGTAATTTTTTATAATGCTGGTTAAATATTTGTCTGTTTTTATGATTAGAAAACATAAAAATTTTAAATTCTTCTAGAAACACATCATTTGGACCTACATAATACCAAGGTTCAGATGCCATTTCATCGTAATCATAAAAAACCACTCGATTTTGTCGAGTTACGCCGTATTTGTCTATATCGCGCTCATTCTTTTGACAAAATTCGTCACAATATTGACCAAGGCACTAGATTAGAGCTTAATCGGGGCGCTTCAGGGCGAATAATTTTGGCCTATGGTCAGCGTAAAAACGACCCCAGCGGCTTTTTTAAAAATATTCGTGATAAGGGTTATTATGTTTCAGTTAATGAACATAATATTTCTTTGTTTGCAATTTCAATACCAGTTATTGCTGATAATGGTCATTTTGTGGGGGCTTTACCGTATCTGGACCTATTAGTCGTTTTAGCGATATAAGGCAGAAAGAATTATTATCATTGCTAACCCAAATATGTGCGTAATATTCACATACCTTGAGCCTATAAAAGGCGCTGTCTATTTATCTCAAAGAGTGTCACTCCTGTGGCGACAGACACGTTTAAACTCTCCACCTTGCCTTGCATGGGAATTTTAGCCAATTGGTCACAAGATTGTTTGGTTAACCTTCTAAGCCCAGAGCCTTCAGCACCTATAATAATAGCACTTGGCGTGGTTAAGTCTATTTGATAAATGGAGGTATTGGTCGAGCCATCCAAGCCAATTACCCAAATATTTTGTTGTTGTAGTGCTTTAATGGTGCGAGATAAATTAGTTACTTGGAAAATTTTTAGTTGGTTCAGCGCACCTGCGGAAGTCTTGTGTACCAGTGCATTAATGGGTGCTGATCCATCTTTGTTAATGACCACACAATCAACCCCAGCTGCGTTGGCGCTACGCAAGCAAGCACCCAAATTTCTAGGGTCTTGAATAGAATCAAGTACTAAAATTAAACCAGTATTATCCAATTTAGACACATAAGAGATTAATTCGCCTTGGTTGGGCAGGGCGGGTAATAATATTTCAGCGGCAACGCCTTGGTGGGTTTGATGATTGCTTAATTTATCTAGTTGGATTTTGGCACACTGCTGAACACTAATGCTAAAATTGTTAAGCTCGGAGGTGAGGGTATTTAAGCGTTTATCACATCGTTTACTTAATGTAAAAACCTTAATAAAACATTCAGGATTGGACTCTAACTGTGCTTGAATAGCGTGAAAGCCAGTGATAATAATTGATTTTGACATCTATAGCTTACTGTCAAAAATTTCAACATAAGCCTCTTTCCTTAATTTTTTTATCCAGTCATTAAAATAGGTATTTTCTTTTTGACGTACTAATTTAGCTTTAAGTTCAAACAAGTCGTTATCAACACTACGCTTATCAATAATTTTAACAATTCTCCAAACTTGTCCTATTTTAAATGGTGGTGATAAACCACCTACTGAAAGGTCTTTTAAATTCTGTTTAAAAATTTCCGGCAATTTTAATAGATTAAGCCAATCAGATTCGCCACCATTTTTATAAGAAGCGTCCTGCGAGTGAAGTTTTGCTAAAGTAGAAAATGAATCACCTTTGTTAATTTTTTCGCTTAAGTCAATTAAGAAGTCTTTAATCAAACCATCTTTTGACCGCAACAATGAGTCTGCTTGATCAATAGAATTAACGGTGATTTGTGCAATTTTTATTTGTTGCTCTAACTTGTTTGAATGATTAGGGGTTTTAAGTAATTGCTTAGTTACTTCAGTCTCAGTAAGCTTAGTATCAAGATTTTCAACAATAAATTGTCTAAGACCTTCTAGCGATAAACTCTGTTTTACATGGTCAATAATTTCATCAAAATTAGGTAGAGACTGTAATTGCATTAAGCTTAAATCATTATTTGAGGCAATGTTGCTTAACATACTATTAATTGCATTTGCTTTTGGCGTAATGTTTAGTTGCTTAATTTTTTGTAATTGCAAAATTAAGTCTATTTTTTGATTGACCAAGGCTAATTTTTGTACTTTGGTATGGTTAGGTTTAATGTTAGCGCTAATTTGGTCAAAAGTGACCAAATCATCATTAACAATAGCAATAATACTGTTAGGTGTGGCAAATACATTCAATGAAAATGCACAGATTAGTAGTAAAGTTTTTTTCATTTTAAAAATCATCAAGGTTGGCTAAGTAATTAGGTACGTTTTCTTCTAGGCGTTTGTATAAGCTTGAAGAGGTAGTGGCCAATCCTTTGAGCACTAACTCAAACTTGGTCACATAATCATAGTCATTGCCACTAACATGTTCTTTAAAGTGTGCTAAACGCACCGCCCAACAGCAAGATTCATAAGTAATGCCTGTGGTTTCTTTGTTAGAAATTGAATCACTAATGGATCGATTAATGCCAGCAAACACATGTATTTTCTTCGTTAGTGGATAGGCGCCATATAATTCAGCTGATTTTTTGCCGTTATCATCATGATGCGCTAAAGTTAAAAACCTTCTAGGGTTTAGAATGTAGCTAACCGAACTATTGCGCTTACTTATTTTGTTGGTTTTTGGATTGTATTGCAATGAATTATTAAAAGAAAAGTCACGCATCGTTAAATTAGTCGACATGGTAATATCAGAATATTTTCTTTGACTAACTAAGGCGCCATTGCTGTTCATACCTATGTCATCAAATCGGTATGCTTGAGCCATTTTTAAACTTAAATAAGTATCACCCGTTTCTTCATCGATAAAATCTGATTCAAGGCCAAAGGTAAGATCGTTGGCACTGGCAATTCTATCAATACCTGTGAATTTTTGCCCTGAAAACAGACCTTCATATGAGTCATTTTTATCATCTGAATCAAAATTAGGCAGTGCGCTTTGGTCTTTTTTAGGTGTGTAATTGTAAGCCAGTCTTGGGGTTAGAGTTTGGGTTAAATTCGTACCAAATGAGGATATTTTCCTTTCTAAAAATAATTTAGAATCAAGGTTAAAACTAGCAATATTACGCTTTTGATTAGCAACATCATCCATTGTGTAATCGGTCATCGATAAATTCAAACTTGGGGTGAGCGAATAGTTATTAGTCCTTAATGAGCGGCTAAATTTTGCCTGTGCGTAAGTGCGCACTCCAGTTTTGTTGGCTGTGGTATTTGAGTTTTTGTGTGTAAATTTTGTACTAACCAATGATAAATTAACATGACGTCCACCTAAGCCTTTATAGCCTTTGTTAATAGATAATTCTGGTGCGCGCGTGTACGAGGCACTGCCATTATTAATAAGTTGCTCTGACTCAGAAAATAAAGACATTGTTAAATTTTGCTTTTGATCTTGGTAAGATAAATTAACATGAGATTGTAATTCTGAATCCGAAGTATTACTGTGCGCAATTTCTTTAAAATAATCCGAATCTGACACTCGATTGGTAACAATGCTTAAATCAGTTTTGGCATTAAGTGATAAGTCTAATTTTGAATTTAATAGCCAGCGCCTATTGTTGGTAATTTTATCTTTGTTTAAATAATGACCTTCAATTTCAAAATGCCCATCACCTAGATAGTTATTATTAGTAATAAGTTGACGATATTTGCCTTCAAGTACACTGCCACGACTTGACAGCTGGTTAAGTGTTAAAAGAAAATCGCGATCAGGAGCAATATTAAAGTAATAAGGAATTCTAACTTGGTAGTTGTTGTCCTTATTAACACCTGATTCATTGTAACTACCAAATGCCGGCGCTAAAAATCCAGAACCACGACCTTCCAATGCCCATTCATGATGGGGAGAATAAAAAATAGGCATCCCTAAAAACTCAATAATAACATTTTCTGCTACGCCCTTGTTTGTTGAAGAATTTAATGTGATTTTGTCAGCCTTCATTTGCCAGTCAGAATTACCAAGCGGGCATAAACTGTAGCTACCTGAGCTAAATACTTGCTTAGTGCCATCATTAGTCACAACTTGAGCACGACCATTTATCCTTGAATTAGGGTAATGAAATTTGACCTGATTTAGTGTTGTATGAGTTACTTCGCCTTGTTTTTCAACCACAGCCTTATCACCAATTAGCATAAGTTCGTTGTCTTGAAATTTAACATGGCCAGTTGAGCTAGATATTTTACTAGACTTGTTAATACTGATTTCGTCAGCACTTAGAAAATATGCGCTTGAATTTAGTGAAACATTGCCTTTTAAAAGATAATTACCGCCTTTAACAACTTCACTATAATCTGCTTGAACATCAAGATCTTTGGTTTTGTCTGAAAGGATTTGTTTCGGAAAAAGTAAGGCATTGTTTTGGCAGTTTAACACTAAGCTTTCGGCGCTAATAGTGCTAGATAGTAGGGTGAATAATGAATAAAGAGCTAATTGCTTTTTCATGATGGTTGTATATTTTCTCAAATTTTGCTATTTTAACATTAATATACCGCTTATTAATTACATAGGCTTGCTTTAGTTTGGGTAAAATAACTCCGATTTTCACTATAATTTGGACACACGTAAATAAAATGGCTTGGAATGACAACAACAATAAAAACCCTTGGGCTGGTAGTAATCAAACACCACCAGAATTAGAGGAAGTGATTAAAGACTTTAAAAATAAATTTGATGGCTTCTTTAATAATAAAAAATCATCAGGTGCTGGCACATCCAAAATACCCTCAAGTGGTGGCTTTAAATATATATTAATTTTGGTTCTATTAGTCTGGCTGTTGTCAGGTATTTATATTATCGATCCAGCTGAAAAAGGCGTTGTGCTACGCTTTGGTGCATTCCAAGAAGAAACTTCTCAAGGACCTCATTGGCACATCCCTTATCCGATTGAAACTTTAAATAGAGTTAATGTTGAACAAATTAGAACATCTGAAATTGGTTATCGTAATGTGATTAACGGCAATCGACGCTTTGGCGGTAATGTTTCATCCGAATCTTTAATGCTGACTAAAGATGAAAATATGATTGAAGCTAAGTTTGCGGTTCAATATAAAATCAATGATGTTCAAGCCTATTTATTTAATGTTGCCAATCCAGACATGACACTTCGCCACGTCTCTGAAAGTGCTATTCGACAAGTTGTTGGTCAAAATACTATGGACTACATCTTAACTGAGGGTCGAGTGAATATCGCTGATGATATTAAAGAAAAATCTCAAAGTTTACTCAACAGATATAAAACTGGCTTGTTGATAACAACCGTTAATATGCAAGATGCACAGCCACCAGAGCAGGTGCAATCTGCCTTTTCTGATGCAGTTAAAGCTCGTGAAGACAAACAACGTTTGATTAACGAAGCACAAACTTATGCCAATGATATTTTGCCAAAATCTCGCGGTAAAGCTGCGCGTATGCTTGAGGAGTCAAAGGCTTATAAATCTGAAGTGGTTTCTAAATCAGAAGGTGAGGCATCACGCTTTAAGCAAATTTTAGCCGAGTATGAAAAAGCACCTGAAGTTACTAGGGAACGTTTATATCGCGAAACCATGGAAAATGTACTGGCCTCTACCAGTAAGGTAGTGGTCGATTCTAAGGCTAATAGTATGATGTACTTGCCTATTGACAAACTGATTAATGCTAGACAAGCAAATACCCAAGTTACGACTACGACTCAAGAATCATCAATACGACAAAACAATCAAGGTGGTAATGTTAGAGACATTTTCCGCAATAGAGGAGGTAGATAATGCAAAAAATAGGTTTAGCAATAATTGCTGTTTTATTCTTAGTATTAAGTTCAACACTTTACACAGTTAACGAGACCCAAACCGTTATTAAATTACGTTTAGGTGAAATTGTCACTGTTGAGAAAGCTCCAGGCCTTAAATTCAAAATGCCATTTGTTAATAATATTGTAAAATTTGACAATCGTATTCAAACTTTGGATGCACCAGCCGAGCGGTTTTTAACAGGTGAGAAGAAAAACGTCATTGTTGATTCTTATGTTAAATGGCGCATTATTGATGCTGAGCAGTTCTACAAATCAACGGGTGGTAATATAGCAAGAACTAATAATCGTTTAACACAGATTATTAAAACTGGTCTTAAAAGTGAATTTTCAAAACGTACGATTGCTGATGTAGTTTCTGGCGAACGTAGTGAAATCATGTCCAATATTGTCAGGCTTGCTAAAAAAGACATTGCTCAATTTGGTATTGAAATTATTGACGTGCGTATTAAGCGAATTGATTTATCACAAGAGGTGTCTAATTCGGTTTATCGTCGTATGCAGGCAGAGCGCCAACGAGTGGCTAAAGAGTTTAGATCCAAAGGTGCAGAAGAGGCTGAAATCATCAGAGCGGCAGCTGACAAAAAACGTACCATTATTTTAGCAAATGCTTATCGTGATTCTGAGAAGATTCGAGGTGAGGGCGATGCGGTTAGTGCAAATAACTACGCACAAGCCTATAATAAGAACACAGATTTTTACGCTTTTTATCGTGCGCTAGAGTCATATAAAAAGTCATTTTCCAATCAAAACAATATTTTAGTACTCGATCCAAACACGGAATTTTTCCGTCACTTCAACCCGCCCATTAAATAATTAAAATGGGGGCATGGCAACTACCTGAAGGCATAGATGAATTCACTAACGATCAAGCATTAGTTTTTGAATCTCTGCGCCGTCGGCTTTTAGACTTATACGCTGATAAGGGTTTTGGTCTGGTCATTCCACCTATGGTGGAGCATGTTAATTCACTACTGCTAACCAGTGATGCTATTGATGAGAAAACCTTTAAATTATTAGATCCTATCAGTGGCAAGATGTTAGGTGTGCATGCTGATATCACCCCACAAATTGCACGCATTGATGCCAAACGTGGCAGTAATTCAGTTGAAAAATATTGTTATATCAATTCAATCCTAAAAACTAAGGCGGATGATTTTTACGCCTCGCGCTCTCCTATTCAAGCGGGTGCTGAATTATATGGATCAAATGAAATTAGTGCTGATGTTGAAGTGATTGAGCTAATGCAGGAAAGCTTAAGGTTATTATCAATTGATCCAATCGTACTTAGTTTGGGCAATGTTGCAATTTTTGATGCACTGATAGTACAAGAGGACATTTCAATACAGACTGTTGTACAATTACGAGCAATTTTTTCACACCGTTCAACCCCAGATTTATCAGTATTTTTAAACAATAATGCGCTTAAAAATGCTGATTTATTTATTCGTTTGATAAAACTAGAGGGGGGTTCGGATATTTTAAGCGAGGCATTGACAATATTTAGCCATCTTGATCAAGCCAAGGTAGCCATTGAAGATTTAATTGCCATTGATAAACAACTTAATGCCAAAGGTATTAAAGCCATTTTTGACCTTAGTGAATTGCAAGTTCATGAGTATCACACCGGCATTGTGTTTTCAGCTTATAACGAAAACTACTCTAAAGCATTGGCACAAGGTGGTCGTTATAATGGTATTGGCAAGTCTTTTGGCAAATCAAGAGCAGCCACTGGTTTTTCATTTGATTTGAAATTTTTATCTCAAAGTCATTTTTAGTAAATGACTTTGAGTAAATTTATTTTAAAAAACATTAGTATAGTTAGGAATTAGCATGTCAAAAAATGTAGTCATTATTGGCACCCAATGGGGTGATGAAGGCAAAGGCAAAGCGGTTGATTTAATCACAGATAAAGTAGCGAGCGTAGTGCGCTTTCAAGGCGGACACAACGCAGGTCATACCTTGGTAATTAATGGTAAAACAACGGTATTACACCTTATTCCTTCGGGTATTTTACGCAACCATGTCGAATGTTTAATTGGTCATGGTGTAGTGTTGTCAATGTCTGCTTTGTTAAAAGAAATGGCGGAGTTAAAAGCTGCTGATATTGATACAACAAAGCGCTTAAAAATTAGCCCAGGCTGTCCTTTAATTTTGCCATATCACATTGCACTTGATAATGCCCGTGAAGCAAAGCGTGGCAAGGCTGCGATTGGCACTACAGGCAATGGCATTGGTCCTGCTTATGAAGACAAAGTTGCCCGTCGTGGTTTGCGTGTTAGTGATTTATTAGACTCAGCCCTGTTTGCTTCAAAACTTAAAGAGGTGATGGAGTATCATAACTTTTCTCTGACTCATTACTATAATGCAGACCCTGTTGATTATCAAGCCACATTAGATGAAGCCTTATCTCAAGCAGAGCAAATCAAACATATGATTGTTGATGTAACAGAGCAAATTCATAAACACATTGCTAATGATGAAAACATACTATTTGAAGGCGCACAAGGTGCATTATTAGACATTGACCAAGGCACTTACCCATTTGTCACCTCCTCAAATACAACCTCTGGTGGTGCAGTCACTGGCTCAGGTGTTGGCGTAACAGATATTGATTATGTATTGGGCATTGTTAAAGCCTATACAACACGTGTGGGTGGCGGCCCATTCCCAACTGAGTTGATTTATGATGTTGAGCTTGATAAGGGCGATGAAATTGGTAAAGTGCTGGGTACGGTTGGCCATGAATTTGGCGCAACCACAGGTCGTCAACGCCGTTGTGGCTGGTTAGATATGGTAACGCTCAAACGCTCATTTAACTTAAATGCAGTGACGGGTATTTGCCTAACCAAGCTTGACGTGATGGATACCTTGGAAACAATCAAAATTTGCACAGCTTATGAAATTGATGGCGTTGAAACAATCACCCCTCCATTTTCTGCCGAAGGCTATGCTAGAGTCAAGCCAATCTATATTGAAATGCCCGGCTGGAAAACCTCAACCATTGGCACCGATTCGTTTGATTCATTGCCCGTTGAAGCGCAAAGCTACATTCGCAAAATTGAACAATTAGCCAATCTTCCAGTTGATATTTTATCCACTGGTCCAGACCGCGCACAAACCCTAATTTTAAACCATCCATTCGAGTAATTAAATGTCAGATCCCCATTATAAAAGAGAGTCAGAAAAATACGATAACCCAATTCCTTCAAGAGAGCATATCCTTAGTTTTTTTGAAAAAAAATCACATAAGTTACATGAATTATACGATTTGTTGGCCATTGACCACCATCAAAAAAAACCCTTAACGCACCGCCTTAAGGCCATGGTTCGTGACCAACAGCTAAATTGTGATCAGCGTGGCGTGTATCACAAGTTTAGTGCAAAAAGTGGGGTGATGACTGGTACAGTAATTGCCAATCCAAAAGGCTTTGGTTTTATTGCATTAGATGAAGGTGGTAAAGATTTAAGACTATCATCAAAGCAAATGCAATTGGTTTTTCATGGCGACCGAGTTAAAGCACGCTTGCTTAACCAGCGCGGTGATGCACAAATTGTTAAAGTTATCAAAAGTATTGAAACTGTAGTAGGGCGCCTACATCTTGAAAAAGAAGAAGCTTATGTTGTGGTTGACGATAAGCGTATTAAGCATAATATTAATATTTCAAATATTAATAAAGAACATCTTGATGAGCAAATTGTGATTGTTAAAATCACCAAGTCCCCAACTCTAGAAAGCCAAGCAGTGGGCGAAATTGTCCAAATTTTAGGCAGCTACATGGATGAAGGCGTAGAAACAGATTCCGCCCTTTATCGCAATGGCATTCCAGTTGATTTTTCACCCGAAGCACTTGTGCAAACCGATAAATTACCAAGCACAGTAACCGATAGCGATAAAAAAGGTCGAATTGACATCACTAAAATGAGATTAGTGACGATTGATGGTGAAGATTCTCGCGATTTTGACGATGCCGTTTACGCACAAGCCACCAGCAAAGGCTGGAAATTGGTTGTTGCTATTGCCGATGTATCACACTACGTAAAAGAAGGCTCAGACTTAGACAAAGATGCCACAGATCGTGGCAATTCGGTATATTTTCCACGCCGCGTTGTACCAATGTTACCTGAGGCTTTGTCAAACGGCCTATGTTCAATTAACCCTGATGTTGAGCGCTTGTGCATGACTTGTGAGATGAATATTGATACTCATGGCAAATTGTTGGATTATAAGTTTTATCCTGCCGTTATGTTCTCACACGCACGATTAACCTACACCAAGGTGAACCAAATTTTAGAACACCATGATGTCGACTTGACTCAACAGTACACATCAGTGATGGATAATTTAAACGCATTGTATGATTTATACAAAGCCCTTAAGCACGCCAGAATTAAGCGTGGGGTCATGGATTTTGATCGCATCGAATCACAAATTTTATTTAATGATAACGGCAAAATTGATAATATTGTTGCCCGCTCTCGCAACGATGCTCACAAGCTGATTGAAGAGTGCATGTTAATGGCCAATCAATCAAGTGCTAAATTTTTAAACCATCATAATGAGGACTTTTTATACCGAATTCATCCCAAACCCACGGCAGAAAAAGCAGAGGTCACTCGCCAATTTTTAACTGCCATTGGCTTAACACTTGAAGGTGGTGCGCAACCAGATTCTAAAGACTTTGCCAAAGTACTTGAAAGTGCCAAAGGCAGAGACGATGAAAACATCATTAAAACCGTTGTTTTACACACCATGAAACAAGCCGTTTACACTCCTGCCAACGAAGGACACTTTGGCTTGGCATTTGAAGACTACACCCATTTCACCTCACCCATCAGGCGTTATCCTGATCTTTTGGTACATCGCGCTATTAAACGCGTTTTAGACAAAAAGAGCAGAAAACCCAGCAAAAAAATGCCTGAAATTGGCGCGCACTTATCTATGACCGAACGCCGAGCAGACGACGCCTCACGCGATGTTGAACAATGGCTAAAATGTGAATACATGCGCGACAAAGTAGGCGATACCTTTAATGGTGTTATTTCTGGCGTTGCTGGTTTTGGTATCTTTATCGAGCTCACCGACGTATTTGTCGAAGGCATGATTGCCATGCGTGACATGAAAGATGACTATTATATTTTTGATGACATTCACCATCAACTCAAAGGCGAACGTACTGGCAAAGTTTATCAACTAGGCGATACCATTAAAATTCAAGTCGCTTCTGTTAATCTTGACGATAGACAGATGGTGTTTGTACCAGCTAAATAAGGTGCTATAATTTGTGCCTAGTAAAACGATTAAAAACTGAATCTTTGTAGTAATATTTTTTTCATTATAATATAGCATATTAGATAAAAAATAGTATTTTTATCTTAAATAGAGGTGAAAGCCATTATTTTTACATAGTTTTATTTTTAATAGAGTGTATAAGAGAATATGTCCTTATACTAATAGTAGCCGTACAGGAAAATATGAAATTACTTAGACACCTAACTGAAAATGAAGAGCGACCCGAAAGTTTTCCTTTTAGGCGGGAACTTTCAATGGAGTCATATTTAGTAGAAAACGAAGGCGTGTTAGCGTTAGATAAGGACACTTTTTCAGATGTTGCTATTATTCAAGAAGAACTTACTTTAAAGCAAAGTCGAACAAGTAAAGATACTGATGGAAGAATTGACATTCTTTTGACATATTCCAATGAATATATTGGCGTAGTTGAACTTAAACTTGGGGAGTTAAGCAATATACATTTAAAACAACTAGAAGATTATCTGCTTGGAAAAAATCAAATAATAGAGCAATTTCCTGATATTTTAGATAAAAACATTTCTCTAGATCCAAAATGGATTAGGCTTCTAGTTGGCTCAAGCATTAAGCCAGATTTAGCTGAGAAAATATCCCAAGGATTAACAGTGTCTGGTGTGCAAATGCAAATAGCAGCTCTGACAATTCAAAGATTTATGGGATTATCGGTGGCCCTCCTTGTCAAAGTTGGAATGAAGCAGGTGCATTAAGAGGAATTAAAGACCAAAGAGGAGAGGGCAATTGTTCTTTGAGTTCATTAGAATCTTAAGAGGTAAAAAACCTAAGTTTTTTTTTTAGCAGAAAATGTTTCTGGAATGTTGGCAATACGACATAAAGATGCATTAGAAAATATTAAAAAACTATTCAGTGAAAGCGGCTATAACTTATCTTTTTCTCTTTTAAATGCTGTTGATTATGGTGTTCCCCAAACAAGAAAAAGAGTGTTTTTTATTGGTATTAGAAAAGATTTGGATTTTAACTTTATATTCCCTAGCCCATTAAAGAATAAGCGGGTTTTAAACGATATAATTTCGGATATTCAAGAAAGCGTATTACCTGCAAAAGACAAACAAAAAACAAATAATGGTAATTGCTTATTGCCTAATCACGAATATATGATAGGAGGTTTTTCAACAATTTATATGTCTAGAAATAGAGTCAGAAGTTGGGATGAATCATCTTTCACTATTCAAGCAGGTGGTAGGCATGCACCACTACATCCACAGGCACCAAAAATGCAATTTATTCATCAAAATAAAAGGGTTTTTGTTGAAGGAAAAGAGAAGTTGTACAGAAGATTAAGTATTAGAGAGTGTGCAAGAATTCAAACTTTTCTAGATAATTATATATTTCATTATAGCAATTTAGCAGATGGCTATAAAATGGTAGGTAATGCAGTTCCTTGTAATTTAGCCTATTGTTTAGCAAAAACTATTAAGGAGCAACTATAAAAGCACATAACAAATCATTCCACCTGACCGTTTGTTCAGTAAATAATGCGTAAAGATATATTAAATTGGATACACAAGAAAAACGATAAGATATGGGGGCATACTTAGATTTATTTGAAAGTGGCCCAGTATCAAATGAGGAGTTTGAGCATATAGTTACAAATTCTGGAGATAATATTCTTCGG
Source organism: Isorropodon fossajaponicum endosymbiont JTNG4 (assembly GCF_016592615.1). Lineage (NCBI taxonomy): Bacteria > Pseudomonadati > Pseudomonadota > Gammaproteobacteria > Isorropodon fossajaponicum symbiont. Next base: position 995,794 of record NZ_AP013043.1, on the reverse strand, counting down.
CATAGAAAATCACATTACAACCCTGTTAGAAAATGTCTCAATTCTATTTACAGTAAAAATAAATTTTCGTAATAAAAGGGACGCCTTGAATTCAACTTGCAAGTGCAATATTTTTGTTATATTCAGTTAAAACTTGTTTCATTACTTCCCTTATTCTCTAATTATTTTCAATTTTCCCAGTCAAAACTCGAAATTTCTTGTTATTTTTTAAATTTTCGAAATAAATTTCATTCATAACTTCTGCTTTCAGTGAATCTGTTAAATCAATGGCTAATTTTATGTCCGCTACCGCATCATCATGTTGCCCTAATTTGGCTTTTGCACAGGCTCTTTGCCAGTAAGCCAATGCATATTTATCGTTTATTTCTATAGCGCGGTTAGATAGAGATAGCGACCAAGTATCCTCATCGATATCTAGCAAAGTATCGGCTTTGTAGGTTAATGCCTCAATATCATCCGGGGTTAGATCTAAAATTTCATCAAAAATATTGATTTTTTCTTGTTCGCTTTTGGTAATGCCTGAGCGCACCCATAATGAATGAATCAGGTTGGTGTTGGCAATATCTTGTTGCGTGCTGATGATTTGTTCAGAGCGAACTCTGGCTTTGTCTTCTATTTCACTTAGTCTTTTTTCGTATTTTTTTGTTAAGTCTGATATTTGTTTTGAAGTGATGGTCTTAATATTATCTCTGACATCTTGTAATGAGCGCCATCCTAGTAGTACTAACAAGGTAGCAGCAATGGTGATGATGTAGAAAATATTAGTCGTGGTATCTGCTGTGTATCTAAGTGCCCTGTCAGAAACATCTAGCCTTGCGTTTGCGACTTTTTCAACAAAATCAACCCTTAATTGTTGTTGCTCTTGGCGCAATAGTTTAAGGTCATCCAATATATATCGCTCTATAAAAGGTTTGTATAGTGCTTTTGTAATGGGCGTTTCTGCTAAGGTCAAATTTTTATTATTTGTGTTTTCGGCTTGTGTAGGACTTAGAGTGTTTAAAGCTACAATAACCAGTATTAGAATGTATTTTTTCACTTGAGTTTTGAGCGTTTGTAAAGATGTCATTCTAACACTTTGTGAGCTTATAGTCCTATTTCTGCAAACAAATAAAAATAGGAAAAATCTAAAAAAGAAATAATTAACACTAAACTTTTTAACTGCTAATTTCTTTGATTTATGCGGATATTTCTGGTAGCCATTTTCTTAGCAAACCGGTATGATTTTTATATAAATCGTGCTATTAAAAATAGCTGAAACAGTAAAGTTGTTTGGTCCAGCTCAAATCTTATAATTTCTTGTAATTGTAGACATAGATTTTTTGTGGATCGGGGTGGTGATATTTTTTATTTTATTGATTACTAATACCGTTAGGAACATGTCCTGTAGGTACGTATTGGGAGGCTGATTGGCAGTGTTGGTGCTGGTCATCAAAAAAGATATCAGCGCCGAATTCTTTTAAAAATATGCCTTTGTCTAGCCCGCCTAGAAAGAAGGATTCGTCAATACGAATGCCCCATTGACGCATGGTGTGAATAACGCGTTTGTGTGATGGTGCTGAGCGTGCGGTTACTAGGGCGGTTCTGATTGGGTTGTTTGCTGCTGGGAAGGCAGATTGTATTTTTTGTAATGACATTAAAAAGCACTTAAATGGTCCAGCTTTGAGTGCAATGTTGGCTGAGTTTTTTTCATTTTCTGCAAAGGCTTCTAAGCCTTTTTCTTGGAAAATTCTCTCTGATTCATCTGAGAAAATAACGGCATCACCATCAAAGGCAATGCGCAGTTGAGTTTCGTGTGATTCTTGTGAGCCAGAGCCAATGATTGATGCTGCTGCAAAGCCTGATTCTAAGGCTTTTTGTACATCTTGATAATTGCTTGATAAGAACAAATCTGCTTCAAATGCACCCACAAGATTGTGCGTACTTTCACCACGAGTGAAGGCTGCTTTTGAAATGTTTAAGCCGTAATGTTCAATGGAATTAAAAATACGCAGGCCCGTGTCAGCACTATTGCGTGAAAGCAGAATGACATCAATGGGGTTTTTTTTGGTGTTGAGTGCGAGTAACTTTTTAACTAGCGAAAAACCAACCCCAGGTTGTAAAACAACCTCTTCATTTTCTTCTTGATGTTTGGCGTAAGCCTCAACCCCTTGCCCTTTAAAGATTTTGTGCGATTCGTCAAGATTAAATAAGGCCCTTGACGAAATGGCAATGACCAATTTGTTTTTTGTTTGATTTTTTTTTACAGTGTTTGCCATGATTTTCCTTGGTATTTATTTAAGCAATAATCCATCCATTTGTCGATAAAAGTATTTAACTCCAATTGTATATTCATATTATAGCATTGTGCTAAATATGGGTGAACGCGATTAAGGGTGGTTTGATTGCATACAGAGGTGACTTCTAATAATTGTGCGTCAAAGTAGATTTTAAATTTGATGTCTGGTTTGTTGATGTTGCCAGTGTCAGATTTGGGTTTGTGTGTTAGTGTGAAAACACCTGTCTTCTACAATAAGGTGTAAGTCGTTTTCGCTATTGTGCTTAATGACACAATCATCAGAGGTTTGCTTTAATAGTGGCATAAGTTTTAAATTTTTTTGATAGTTAAATTCAAACAACTGCGAAACTTGGATGTAAGTTTTTTGTCTCTTGCTGATTGTATAAAGATTATAAAAAATGTTGTTCTATATCCATTGTGTGTCAATTGTTAGTTGTCCATTATCATGCAGCGTGTAATGGTTAAAGCCAATCCTAGTTTCATTGTTAAATTGTAAGGCAGTTGATGGGCATGAAATAATTTTTACTCCCAATCTGCTAAATTCAGCTGCTTGATGCGCATGACCAAATAGTATGGCTTGTATTTTAGGGTATTTATCAAGCATGTTAAACAATGCCTTTGGGTTTTCTAAGGACAGTGAATCATCCCAAGCGCTATTCATTGGTACGATCGGGTGATGCAAGACAATGAGTATATGTTTGGCAGTTGATTGCGCTAAACTAAAGTCTAGTTTTATGAGTTCATCTTTGGTTAAAAATCCACTGGTTTTTGATGTTTGCACTGAATTTGCACTGATAATTGCCCATTTTCCAAGTGTGAATTGGCTGAATAAATTTTTAGAAAAAATAGCATTCAGATTGTTATTAATGTCATGATTGCCAGATATAACTAACAACCTTGTTTGGACAGGAGAGAGTATTTGTTGTAAAGTTTTGTAAGCGGTGATTGTGCCATTGTGGGTAAGATCGCCACTAATTAATAAGGCATCGGTATTGATGTTGATGATTTTATTGATAATTTTTTTTAAATTGACATGGGTATTAATACCCATAGCGTGTTCAACATCATCAATATGGCAATCACTAATTTGAATAAAACTGTGGCTCATAGGGCATTGATAAAGGTCACTCGAGAACTAACACCTGTTAGTAGTTCATAAGCAATGGTAGCGCTATGTTTTGCAATGGTTTCGATACGTAACTGCTGATTACCCCAGAGAATTACATTATCTCCAACACTGACATTAACGTTACTTATATCAACACAAATTAAATCCATTGATACGCGACCTGTAAGTGGGCATAAGGTGTTATTAACTAGTACAGGTGTGCCATTTTTAGCATGGCGCGGGTAGCCATCGCCATAGCCAATGCCAATAGTTGCTATGGTTGTTAGTTTGTCAGTTATCCAAGTAGCACCATAGCCAACTGAATCACCAGCTTTGATGGTTTTAATTGACATAATTGGCGCTGATAGTTGCATAACTGGTTTAAGATTGTGATCAATAGTGTCAAAAGGAGAAACACCATACAACATAATGCCAGGGCGAACATAATCAAAGTGTGAGGCTGGATTTGACAAAATTGCAGCAGAATTTGCCATTGAACGCTTGATAGTAGGGCGTGTTGATTTTTTAAACTCAAAGAGTTGGAATTGATTCATTGGGTGGTTAATTTCATCAGCACAAGCGAAATGACTCATGACACATTGGATGTTAACCAGTGGGTTGTTTTCTAGTAACTTTATACAATCAAAGTATTCACTAGTTGATAAGCCTAGTCGATTCATGCCTGTGTTAATTTTTATCCAAATATTGATAGCTTGTTTGGTGTTGCTAATAACGGGCAGTTGAGTTTTGTCGTGTACCATAATTTGGCAATTTAGTTTAATGGCTTGTTGTAGTTCTTGGTCTTTAATGACGCCTGATAGAAGTAAAATTGGCTTACTTGTTGTTTTTCGTAATTTTTCTGCTTCCAAGATTTCACTAACACCTAACAAATCAGACTGATTAATAATTGGGTTAATTAAATCAATATGGTGACCATAAGCATTGGATTTCACCATAGAAACTATTCTAGCATTAGGCGAATTTTTTTTTACAATTGAGAGATTGTGTTTTAATGCTGATTGCGAAATTGAGGCAATGGCGTGCATAGGTAAGGTCTTTATTAAAAAGGCTCTTGGTCAAAATCAGCCATATTATGAGCATAAGCTGTGTCTATTTGCTCATCAACCATGTCGTGAAATTGGTCCTCGTTAGCTAAATCTTCAAATCGTGCATATTCGCCAATAAAAGCTAGTTTAATTAGCCCGGTAGCACCGTTTCTATGTTTGACAATTTTTAAATCTGCCTTGCCAACCTCTTCTGGGTTTGAATAGGTGTCATCATGATATTGTTGGTCGCGATAGATAAAACCAATAATATCAGCATCTTGCTCAATTGAGCCTGATTCGCGTAAATCAGACATTTGTGGCATACGACCTTTACCAGCTTTAGGGCGTGATTCAACAGCACGATTAAGTTGTGACAAAGCAAGCACAGGTACGTTAATTTCTTTGGCCAAAGCTTTGAGTGAACGGGAAATTTCAGAGATTTCTTGCACCCTATTTTCACTTTTTCCATGTACGGTCATCAGTTGTAAGTAATCTACCATAATTAGTGCCAAGTCAGGATATTGGCGTTTTAGCCGCCGACATTTTGCGCGAATTTCTGTTGGTGTAATGGAAGGGGTTTCATCAATAAGAACAGTGGATTTTTCCAAAGCTAATACGGCATGATTAAAGCTGTTCCAGTCAGTTTCAGTCATGGTGTTGCGTAGTTTTGAGCCTTCAATGTGGCCAAATGATGAAATCATACGCATTACTAACTGTTCGGTTGGCATCTCTAAACTAAATACTGCAACTGGTTTAGGCTCTTTAGCAGTAATAGCAACGTGCTCAATAATGTTCATTGAAAGAGCAGTTTTGCCCATAGAAGGGCGTCCGGCGATGATAATTAAATCACCATTTTGCAAGCCAGAAGTTAATTTGTCTAATTCGCTAAAGCCAGTTTCTAAACCACTTATACCACTAGATTCTTGCATTTCGTGTACGCGATTGACAACATCTTTAATAATGTCTTTTACATTGGTAATGTCTTGTTTTCCACGAGTCACCTGTTCGGCAATTTCAAATATTTTTTTCTCAGAAAGATCAATAAGCTCCTGAACCTCCATTTCTTTTGGGTGATAGGCGGTGTCAGCAATTTCGTGACTAACAACAATCAGTTGACGATAAACTGATAATTCACGTACGTGTTTAGCATAGGCTTCAATGTTAGAAATACTGGGGGTGTTTTCAGCAATTTGGGCTAAATAAACAAAGCCACCAATGGTTTCTTCAGAGCCTGTTTTTTTAACTTGCTCTTTAACCGTAAGAATGTCAGCAGGTTGGTCGTGTTGCAATAGGGTACTAATGGCATTAAAAATAATTCTATGCGAGGCGTTGTAAAAATCTGCCTCGGTTAAAATATCTGCAACACGATCCCATGCTTCATTGTGTAGCAATAAGCCACCTAAAACAGATTGCTCTGATTCGATTGAATTGGGTGGTATTTTGGCGTTTTTGATATCCATTGGATTTTAATTTTAACGCACAATGAACAATGAGTTGGCTTTTTACGCTTTTTGAGAGGCCTCAATAACAACTTTAATACTCACTGTAATATCTGTATGCAAATCAACACTAATTTCATACTCACCTGTATGGCGAATTGCCTCAGGCATGTTGATATTGCGTCTTTCAACTTCAAAACCGCTTGTTGCCAGGCTTGTTTGAATGTTAGTGGTATTGATAGAGCCAAACAATTTGCCCTCTTCATCTGCATGAACTTGAATGGTACAAACAGTACCTGTCATCTTAGCCTCAATCGCTTGTGCATTTTTAAGTGTTTCAGCTTCGCTAGCTTGTAGCCCGGCTTTAATCAATTCAAATTCAGCCAAGTTTGTTTTAGTTGCAGGCTTAACTTTACCTTGAGGAATTAAAAAGTTACGAGCATAGCCCGCTTTAACATTGGCTAAATTGCCTAAGTTGCCTAATTTTTGGATTTTTTCTAATAAAATTACTTGCATGATAGACTCCTATTTCTTGTGCTTGTCAGTATAAGGAATAAGGGCTAAAAATCTAGCTCTTTTAATGGCGGTTGTTAGTTGGCGTTGAAATTTAGCACTGGTGCCTGTCATTCTTGATGGTGTGATTTTCCCACTTTCATCAATGTTTTTAAGTAGTGTATCAACATCTTTATAATCTATTCTTGTAACGCCTGCTGCCGTAAAACGACAAAAAGTGTTAATTTTAATTTGAGGTCTACGTTTTCTTTTTACTTGTTTGGCCATTATGATTTCCCCTTTTCTTTGTCTTTATTAACCATCATGATTGAAGGTGTGGTGATTGCTTTATCTTCAGAAGTGACTAAATTTCTAAGAATAGCATCATTAAAACGAAAATTATAATTAAGTTTATTAAGCACTTCTTGGTCGCACTCAATATTCATCATTAAGTAATGTGCTTTATAAATTTTTTTGATTGGATAGGCTAAATGTTTACGCCCCCAGTCTTCCTCTCTGTGAATTTTGCCACCACCAGTGGTGGTAATTTCTTTGTACTTGTCCATCATTGTGCCTACCTGAGCTGATTGGTCAGGGTGGACAATAAGTGTAATCTCATAATGTCTCATGAGTTGTATCTCCTTATGGTTATTATAGTAGCTTGGAACACCGCGCCCTCAAGCAAGGAAGGGATATTTTATACTAGTTATTTGTTTTTAACAATCGTTTAACGTTATATATTGCATGAAAAAATCTTTTACAGATGGATTTTGTTAAAACTCAGTTAATTTATTATCTTGTGTTTTTATTTTGTTTAAACAACTAACCATTGCTAAATTTTTCATCATTTTAATTTTGCTAAGTACGGTAATTTTTGCTGTGTATTTAAGTCATTTAAGCCAGTTACTTGATGATGCGTTTTCTGACAAGGTAAGCACAGATACTTTGAGTTTTGAGCAGCAGCTGAAAGTGATGATTAATATGCTTTTACTGATGGAAGACCAATCATTTTTTGAACATTCTGGTGTAGATTTTAAAGAAATTAGCAGGGTTGTTCGTGATTATATATTTTATGACAAGCCGCTTCGCGGGGCGAGTACCATAACGATGCAGTTAATCAAAAATACCTTACTAAATAGAGAGCGAAGTTTGGGGCGAAAAGTCAAAGAAGCATTGATGGCATTATTATTGGAACATTCGTTTGATAAAAAATTCATACTCAATCGTTATATAAATACTGTGTATTTAGGTCAAAAAGGCAATATAAGTATTCATAGTTTTACCAATGCTGCTCGGTTTTATTTTAATAAAGATCTAGTATTGTTATCATTAGAAGAAATGGTCATGCTTGTGGCTTTGGTTAAAGGCCCTGATTACTACCATCCAGTTAGGCATTCGTTAAGGCTGCTTAAACGCAAGCAATTGGTTTTATCTATCTATCATAAGTTTGAGAAAATTGTAAAATAGCAAAATGATGAATTTATTAGCAATTGATACGTGTACTAATACGTGCTCAGTGAGTCTACATACTCAAGGTGAAACATTTTCTCGTTTGGTTCAAGGTGTGGAGAAAAGTTCAGGTTTAATATTATCACTTTGTGATGAGATTTTTGAGTTGGGTCAATTATCACCATCTGCCTTGGATGGTATTATTTACACCAAAGGCCCTGGTGCTTTTACAGGAGTAAGGATGTGCGTTAGTGTGGTTCAGGGTATATCATTGGCACATAATATTCCGACAATGGGGTTTTCAACACTTGAGTTGCTTGGATTTGGTGCGTTTAAAAAATACAATACTAACAAGATTGCGATTGCACTTGACGCGCGTATGAGCGAGATATATTGGGGTATTTATCAAAATCAAGCCCTATCTAAAGAAAGCTTACAAAAGCCTAATGAGGTGGATACACTTGGAAAAGATTTTATTGGTGTGGGCAGTGGATGGGGTGCTTATGAAAATGAACTTATTCAACAAACAGGTATTAACACTTATATTGCCGATTTTTATCCAAAGGCTGAAAACCTTATAGCGCTTTACTTAATCTATGTTAACAAAAACATCAATTTTAGCAATAAGTTAGCATTGCCAACTTATTTACGTAATAATGTTGCACATAAGTCGCTAAAATAATGTGTTTTATAAGTTTAAATAACTAACAGGATTGGTTTATGTGGAAATGGATTCAAGCGTTTGCTTCGCCTAAAAACTTCTATCAAATTAGTCAAAAAATCATCCCTTGGTTTTTATTTCCTTTTATTGTTTTAGCTCTGGTTGGTTTGTACTGGGGATTGATTGTGGCACCCATTGATTACCAGCAAGGTGAGAGTTATCGCATTATGTTTATTCATGTGCCTGCTGCATGGATGAGTACGTTTATTTATTTGGTATTGGCGATTTCGGGCGGTATTGGTCTGATTTGGCAAATTAAATTAGCATATGTGGTTGCCAAGGTGTCAGCACCCATTGGGGCGGCGTTTACTTTTTTAGCTTTGGTTACTGGCGCAGTTTGGGGCAAGCCGATGTGGGGCACTTGGTGGGTGTGGGACGCGCGTTTAACTTCAGAGTTAATTTTGCTGTTTTTGTATTTGGCTTATATGTCACTTAACAATGCATTTGACAACCCTAAAACCGCATCTAAGGCCTCTTCAGTGTTGGCTATTGTGGGCTTGGTTAATTTGCCTATTATTCATTATTCGGTTAAGTGGTGGAATACATTACACCAAGGAGCGTCAGTCAGTGTTAGTAAAGTGACCATTCAAGATGCTGATATGTTGATCGCACTATTATTAATGGGTATGGCATTTAAGTTTTTATATGGTGCGCTTATGTTGATGAGGGCTAGAGATGAGGTGTTGGTGACAGAGCAAAACTCTAGTTGGGTTAAAAAAATAATTATGGAGTATAAACAGTGACCTTAGCAGAATATTTTTCTTTTCTCCCGTATGGAAAGTATGCCTTTTATATTTGGTTTTCTTATTTGACAACCTTGATTGTGATTGCAACTTTATTTATACGCACACGTTCTATCCACAAAAATGCAATCAAACAGTTGCGCATTAAATATTTAAGAGAAGGATAATTATGACAAAACGACAAAATAGAATGACATTGGTTGCTTTACTGGTAATAGGTGTGAGCTTGGCAGGTTATTTCGGCTTAAAAGCCTTTAACGAAAATTTATTGTACTTTTTTTCCCCTACTGATGTTACCGAAGGCAAGACGCCAAAAGGTAAAAGCTTTCGTTTAGGCGGTATGGTTACTAAGGATAGTGTTAAACGTGACGGCATTAGAGTTACGTTTGATGTTACCGATTATGCCAACACCTTTCGTGTTAATTATTCAGGGATTTTGCCTGATTTATTTAAAGAAGGTCAAGGTATTATTACAACCGGTTCTTTAATTAATGGTGTTTTCATGGCAACTGAAGTGCTCGCCAAGCACGATGAGAACTACATGCCACCAGAAGTGGCTGATGCATTAGAAAAAGCTAAAAACAAACAATGAAAAAATTTCTACCTCTAGTTTTATTTGTTGTATTGGCTGGATTTTTATATATAGGTCTTGGGCTTGATCCTAAAAAATTGCCCTCGCCTTTGATTGGTAAAACATTTCCAAATTTACAAGTTGAAGACTTTAATACTGCTGAAATTTATGCTATTCAAGATAAATTACAAGGAAAAATATCTCTGGTTAATGTTTGGGCCTCTTGGTGCGTTACTTGTAGAGCAGAGCACGAAATGCTCATGCAAATAGCCAAAACTAATTCATTGCAAATATTGGGTATCAATTATAAAGACACCAAAAAGGATGGCAACATTTTTTTAACCAGACTTGGCAACCCGTATGATTCAATTGTATTTGACCAATTAGGCAAACTTGGCCTTGAGTTAGGCGTGTATGCCACGCCTGAAACTTTTATCATTGACCAACAAGGCATTATTCGTTTTAAGCGTATTGGTGAATTAACGCTGCGAATTTGGGAAAGGCAAATTTTGCCACTAATTAGCCAACTAAAAAATAGCACAAGATAAAATCTAGTATATTTTTTATCAAAGTCCATTGACAGTGCTGATATTTAATGGATAATTCAACCGAAGTTTAATTTAAAGCTTGATATTTTTTTAATCAAAATAAGATTCACACACAGGAGAATAAAGTCAATGAATAAGTCAGATTTAGTTGCAGCAATTGCACAAACTTCCAATTTAACAAAAGCAGATGCAGCTCGTGCATTGGATGCAATGACAGGCGCAATTACCTCAGCATTAGCCAGTGGTGATAATGTAGCCATTACAGGTTTTGGTAGTTTTGTTGTTCGTGATCGTGCAGCACGTACTGGTCGCAATCCTCAAACGGGCGAAGCAATCCAAATTAAGGCCTCTAAAGTGCCTGCATTTAAAGCAGGTAAATTACTTAAAGAATCGGTTAATTCTTAGGATTTTTAAGTATAATGTGCCCGGTACTTCCACAGTACTGGGTATTTTTTTTTGGGCGCTTAGCTCAGTTGGTAGAGCATCGCCCTTACAAGGCGAGGGTCACAAGTTCAAGTCTTGTAGCGCCCACCAAAAAAAAATTCGGAGCGGTAGCTCAGCTGGTTAGAGTGCCTGCCTGTCACGCAGGACGTCGCGGGTTCGAATCCCGTCCGCTCCGCCATAACTTTTCTTTGTTATGGCTTCCGATTTATCCAACATTCGAATTTTAAAAACATAACAAAACCCATGTAAGAATACAAAGGTTTTCGTTTATAATTCCTGTTTTTTATTAAAAAAATGGTTTTTTAGATTATTAATCGATTAGCCGTTAATACATATCATTATGCTAGGTTCAATTAGAAACAAAACCAAGGGCTGGGTCGCTTATTTAATCGTTGGTTTGATTACCATTCCTTTTGCTTTATTCGGCATTAGTGAATACTTCATTGGTGCTTCAAATATTATTATTGCTTCTGTTGATGGTACTGATATCTCGAAGGAAGAATTTCTTGCAGAATTTAACCCACAAAAAAGACGCCTGCAACAAGAACTAGACAAAAAATATGACACAGAATTTGATGCTATGCTCAAGCAATCTATTCTTAATCAAATGATTGATAGGCGCTTACTTGAGCAATTATCCAGTGAATTGTCGTACGAAACAACTGCCAGTGAACTTAACGCTATTATTCAAGCCAATGATTTATTTAAAGAAGAAGGACAGTTTTCATTAGAAATGTATAAGCAATTATTGAGGCTTAATGGCTATACAACAGCAAAATATGAGGCGATAAAGTTACAAGAATTAACCCAAACTCAAATCAAATACAATTTATTAGATTCTGCTTTTGTAACGCCATCACAGCTTGTAAGATTACAAAAATTGAACGATCAACAGAGACAGTTTAGTTATATTACTATTCGGGCTGATGATTATGTTAAAGAAGTTAAGGTTGACGTACAAAGTGTTAAAGATTTTTACAATAACAAAAAGGCGTTATTTTTCGCACCAGAGCAAGTAAAAATAGAATTTATCGAACTGTCATTAAGTGAAATTTCAAAAAATATTAAAGTAAGCGATGAAGAATTACTTGCTTTTTATGAAGATGAGCAAGAGCGCTTTACCACAGAAGAAGAAAGGCAAGCACAACATATTTTGCTTGAAGATGAATCAATTGCGCAAAAAGTTATCACCCTATTAAACGGTGGTGATGATTTTGCCAAGCTTGCTGAACAATACTCTCAAGACACAGGCTCTAAAGCTGATGCGGGAGATTTAGGCTTTTTTACTCGTGGTGTTATGGTGCCGGAATTTGAGAAAAAAGTATTTGCTATGAAGCTTGGTGAAGTTAGTGATTTGGTTAAATCTGAGTTTGGTTATCACATTATTAAACTTAACAATATTAAAGCTAAAACACTTAAACCATTTGATTTAGTTAAATCAGAATTACTTGATTTATACACTCAAGCACAGGCACAAAAGGTGTTTTACAGCTTAACTGAACAATTAGCCAACTTGGCTTACGAGGCAAGTTTAGAGGAAATTGTTGATCAAATGGATTTAAAGCTTCAGGTGAGTGATTTTTTTGACAGAGCCAACACTCAATTAAACCAAAAAATTGTTGCTACTGCATTTAGTGATGTGATTCTTAACAAAAATGAAAACTCAGAAATTTTAGAATTATCAAAAGATAAATTAATGGTTATCCGTGTGCGAGAAAAATTAGCACAAAGACAAAAACCCTTTATTGAAGTTGAATATGAGATTAATGCACATTTAACGACACTACTGGCCAAAACTTTTGTTGATAATCTTGCTAAGAATGTTGTTGATTTATTGGCTCATAATGATAAAGACACACTTAAAAAATTAATGAATAAGAGCAAACTTAAATGGCATCATGTTAATTGGGTGAAACGAGATTCTAGCAAGGTTGAGAGGGTTATTATCAATAAAGTGTTTGCATTGGCTAAACCAACTAATGGCAATTCTAGCTATAGCGCTCAAGACTTGGATGGGAGTAATGCGGTTGTAATCAAATTATCAGGTGTTAAAACGACAGATGCAAAGGCAGTTAACACTACTCTTGAAAGGTCTTTATTAAGTTTTGAGTCAAATGAGGTATTTGCAAATATCCTTGAAACGCTTAAATCTCAAGCAAAAATTAAAATTTTTAGTAAAAATTTATAATCTAGAATTAGTTATTTGCTTTAATTTTTTTTTTAACTTTTTAAACATAATTATATTCTTATAATATAATTTAAAGAATCTTTAAAACAGCAACCTTTTGTTAGTCTCTATAGGTTTTTAGAGATATCAGTAGACAATAAAAAACCCTGTATTTTTTTAGGAGGAAGGGTTTATTTGATGGGCACTTGTTTTTATTTATTAGTTTGGACCCTTATCATAAAAGTTATAACCAGAATCAATATAAGTGACTTCACCAGTGATGCCTGAGGCTAAATCAGAACATAAGAATGCAGCAGCATTGCCCACTTCTTCAGTGGTTACGTTGCGTTTAAGTGCAGAACTGTCTGCAGCATAATCAAGCAGTTTGTTAAAATCCTTAATACCAGATGCCGCTAAAGTTTTAATTGGTCCTGCTGAGACTGCATTAACGCGAATGCCTTTTTCAGGTCCTAAGGCTGCTGCCATGTAACGAACATTAGCTTCAAGTGAAGCCTTAGCCACACCCATTACATTGTAATTTAGAATGGCGCGAATACTGCCTAAATAACTGACTGTTAATAAAGCACCATTGTCATTAAGCATGGAATAAGCGGCTTTTGCAAGTGCAGTAAAGCTGTATGAACTAATATCATGCGCCGTGGCAAAATTTTCACGAGTGGTTGCTTGGATATAGTTACCATCTAATGCTTCACGTGGTGCAAAGGCAACTGAATGAATGATGATGTCAAAATTATCCCAATAAGTTTTTAATTCTTTAAAGGTTTTTTCAATGCCTTCATCACTAGCAACATCACATTCAATAACAATGGTTGAGTGGCAAGCTACAGCGCATTTATCAACTCGTTTTTTAAGTCTTTCACTTTGATAAGTAAGTGCGATCTCACAGCCTTGATTAGCCATAGCTTGTGCAATGCCCCAAGCAATAGAGCGATTTGATGCAACACCAACAACAAGTGCTTTTTTTCCAGTTAAGAAGCCCATAAATCTCCAATTTTGTTATTTATAAAAAATAAATTATAACCTACACAACACCTATAATGACTAACTGTTTCTTGCTATTATTATTTTACAAATGTTAGATATTTTCTTAACGCCTATTCGAGCGCTTAGAATGCGCTATATCCCTATACTATTGATTTATTTTTCTTATGGTAGTAGTGTTTTTACTGCTATTGCTGAGAATTTTTGGGTGAAGGATGCTTTGGACATGTCAGCATCTGACTTGGCCGAGCTTGCTGTATGGCTGACAGTCCCGTGGACTGTTAAGATGATTTTTGGGCAGATGGTCGATAGTATTAAAATTTTTGACTCTAATCGAAAGTCTTGTGTTTATATCGGCGCTATTCTAATTGCACTGAGTTCTGTACTTATGATTACTGTTGTTGGTGATTACGCTATTGTGCAGGGTTTTTCTAAAAAGTTTATTTATGTGATTGCCAGTATCATTGCCATTGTAGGATTTGTCATACAAAATGTGGTTGCTGATACCATGACAACAGAGGTTGTTGATAAATCTCAAAGTCAGGATAAAATTAATCAAGAACTTGCCACGATTCAGGTTTTATCAAGGCTTTCATTAGGATTGGCTATTTTTTTAACGGGTTGGATTGGCGGTGAATTGGCCGATGTTTTTAGTGATAATCGTGAAGCGGTATTTATGATTGCCTTATTTGTGCCTTTGTTGTCAATTTTAGGTGTGAGCTTGGTTAAATTGAATACAGTTACCATTTCACCTGTGAATAAACAAGTGTTATTCGGTGGTTTGGTATTTGCTATTTTTATTGTGCTAATGGGATATAACGATGTGCCTTATTCGCAAGAAATTGTCTTTATTGTTTCTCTTGGCGTGGTTCTGTATTTACTTCGAGGGTTAATTAATGATTTGGATACTCGAACCATTAGGCATATTAAAATGGCAATGATTGTTATTTTTGTTTATCGAGCCATGCCATCAGTGGATACTAGTCTTAGTTGGTGGCAAATTGATGTACTTGGCTTTGATGAGTCTTTTTTTGCTAAGTTGTCTGCTATTGGTGGTGGTATTGCACTTGCTGCTGGTGGTTTACTCGCCAAATACTTAAACAAATTTTTTGTTGTCAGTAGAAAAATTATTACAGATGGTGTTGTCACTAGTGTACAAAATTACACAGAGCTCGGTGGTTTGCTTTGGATTGTTATTGGTACATGGTTTGTGATACCCATTGCTGTTATATTAAAATTTAACCCAAATAAAGCGTGAAAACAAAACATTATTTTTTATTAGTTGTTCTACTAGTTGTTCTTGATCAATTAACAAAATTGTTGGCTTATGAATATTTAGGCATTGGTAACTCGATTGCTATTAATGAATTTTTGTCACTTACTTTTGCTCATAATTATGGTGTAGCATTTAGTTTTTTGGCTGATAGTGGCGGTTGGCAACGTTATTTTTTATCAAGTGTTTCTGCACTTGCCAGTATTGTTATTAGTGTTTGGATATTAAAAACCCCTTTAAAGCATCGGTTTAAACTTATCAGTTTGGTGCTAATTTTGTCAGGCGCAATTGGCAATATGATTGACCGAATTGCCAATGGCTTTGTTGTTGATTTTATTGATTTTCATTACTCTGGATTTAATTATCCAATTTTTAATTTTGCTGATGTTTTTATCAGTATTGGTGTGATATTATTAATCACAGTGGATTTGAAAAAATGAGTGATTGTTTGGTGATTGGTGGTGGTGTTATTGGCATGATGAGTGCGAGAACATTAGCAATGGCAGGTGCTAGTGTCACCTTGCTAGACCAGCGTGAGTGTGGCAAAGAGTCATCTTGGGCGGGTGGTGGCATTATTAGCCCACTGTACCCTTGGCATTATGATGATTTGACCAATGAATTAAGTTTTGCCTCACAAGCAGTGTATGCAGATTTATGTTTGCAAATTTTTGAAGATACAGGCATTAACCCGCAATATATTCAATCTGGCTTGTTAATGATGAATGAATATGACTCGTTATTAGCGACACAATGGATGGATAAATACAACATTAACTACCAACATCATGCTGATGGCGCATTGTTTATCAATATCGCTCAGGTTCGAAATCCAAGATTATTACAAGCCTTGAAGGTTGATATTTTAAATAAAGGCGTGAATATCATTGAGCATGCTCAGGCAAATGATTTATTGATAAAAGACAACCAAGTGATTGGTGTAAAAACCAAAAATAAAGATTATTTTGCACAGGACGTTGTTGTTTGTTCTGGCGCATGGAGCTCAAAATGGCTAAAACTTACTGATGAGGTTTTTCCGATGAAAGGGCAAATGATTGTTCTAAAATCAACCAAGGGCGTGGTAGAGAATATTGTGCTAGATCAAGGCAGGTACATTATCCCAAGGGCAGATGGGAGGATATTGGTGGGCTCTACCATGGAAAATGTTGGTTTTGATGGTCGTACTGATATTGGTGTGAAAAAATCACTCCATGAATTTGCTTATCAAAGGTTTCCAGCCCTACTTAATGCAAAAATTGAACACCACTGGGCTGGCTTTAGACCAGCGAGCCTTTCTGGTAAAGTTATACTGGGCAGGCATGAGCAATTTGAGCATTTATTAATAAATACTGGGCATTTTCGTAATGGCTTAAATATGGCACCTGCCAGTGCAGATAAAATTAAACAACTGATTATCAATGCATAAAATAATCACTTTTTTGTCATTCTTTGCTTGTGCTTTAATTGTCAATGCGCAGTTAATTAAGGTTTCAGCGCAAGGAAATATTCTTAAAAGCGACGCTAAAAATCATCGGTGTGTACTTGATCAGCAATCTAAGTTGGTATGGGAGGTTAAATTAAGCGATAAAGGATTGCAAGATACGAACAACACCTATACTTGGTTTGATGCTAAATCAGGGGTTGATAATGGTGACTATAGCCATCATTGCCATTGGGGCAAAAATTGCAATACTCAAGCGTTTATTAAGGCGTTAAATATAGTTAAGTTATGTAAACAAAGTGCTTGGCGCTTACCCAGCGAGTCAGAACTCAGAACTTTATTGATTTATGGCGATGATGATTTGCTTATCAATCCGGATTTTTTTCCAAACACCAAGCGTAAATCTTACTGGAGTGCAGACGAGCAAGATGTTGATATCGCAATTGACGTGCCATTTTTCTATGGTGGTAGTAAAAGTTCTGACAAATCTTTTGATGCTCATATTCGAGCAGTGAGCGATGCTTACTAGAACAATAGACCAAGATTTATTTGATGCATATTCAGATGATATGCCTACTTTTTTAAAGAAAATTTACGCCGCTCGTGGTATTAATGAGTCGTACTTGTCTTTGAGTCTTAACCATCTTTTAAAACCTAATTTTCTCCAACTAGATGTCGCACTTACTTTACTTGAACAAGCCTTAGTTAATCAAAAACGTATTTTAATTGTTGGCGATTTTGATTGTGATGGAGCAACTGCATCTGTTGTAGCAGTTAAGTCATTGCGCATGATGGGGGCAAAATTTGTTGATTTCTTAGTGCCTAATCGTTTTGAGCATGGTTATGGTTTGAGTGAGGAAATTGTAAAATTAGCGATTCAAGAAAAACAACCAGATTTGATTATTACGGTTGACAATGGCATTTCAAGTTTTGACGGAGTAAAACTGGCAAAATCATCAAATATTCAAGTGATTATCACTGATCATCACTTGCCCAGTAAAGCCCTGCCACAAGCAGATGCCATTATCAACCCTAACCTTAAAGGTTGCGAATTTTTAAGCAAAAATTTAGCAGGCGTTGGTGTGTGTTTTTATTTGTTTTCAGCTTTTAAAACTCATTTGATTAAGTGTGATTATTTTACCAATCATAAAATCACCCTGCCAGATTTGCGAAATGTGCTGGATTTAGTTGCACTTGGCACAGTCGCTGATGTCGTAAAACTTGACCAAAATAATAGAATTTTGGTTGACCAAGGTATTAAGCGTATCCAGCAAAAAAAATGCGCCCCTGGTATTTTGGCACTACTGGAAATCTCAAATCGACCAAGTGCCACTTTGCGCGCTAGTGATTTAGGTTTTTCAGTCGCACCTCGCCTAAATGCAATGGGGCGTTTAAGTGATATTTCCCGTGGCATTAAATGCTTGTTAACTGAAGATATTAATGATGCTAGGCGCTACGCTCAAGAGTTAGAGGTGTTCAATCAACAGCGCAAACAAGAGCAAGCTCGTATGCAAGACCAAGCACAAGCTATTGTTGATGCGCAAGAATTATCTAGTACACAAAAAGACACAAGCAGTGATAGGTTTGCCATTAGTTTATTTGACCCCTCTTGGCATGAGGGCATTGTCGGCATTGTCGCTGGCAAACTTAAAGAGGATTATCATTGTCCAGTTGCGGTATTTGCCCAATCAGGTAGTGACTTAAAAGGCTCTATTCGTTCTATTCCTAGTGTACATATTAAAGATTTGTTAGATTTAGTAGATAGACAAAACCCTGATTTAATTTTAAAATTTGGTGGCCATGCTATGGCAGCAGGGTTAAGTATCAAGTCTGAAAACTTCACTGATTTTAAGCAAGCTTTTGCAAATGCTATTCAAGCCCATTTAGACAATCAAATGCCCAAAGTTGAATTATTAACTGATGGCGAATTAGAAGTATTTGACTTGTCTTTAGACAACGCACAATTATTAGTTGATGCTGGACCTTGGGGTCAAGGGTTTGACGAGCCAATTTTTTATGGTGAGTTTGAGTTGGTTGAGCAAAGAGTGGTTGGTGAAAAACACTTAAAATGCCGATTAAAACTTACAAACAATAACACTGTATATGACGGCATTGCATTTTTTCAAGTACCTGTTAAGGACACGAAAGTACAAATTGCCTACAAACTGTCCATTAATGAATGGCGAGGTAGCACTTCATTACAACTTATGATTGAACAAATTCACAATATATAATTAAACCATAAACCATAAAATCCATTCTCCCAAAACCGCACAAGACTTATTCCCCAATCGTTTTGTTTTCAACGACAAACTCAAAAAATGGATTCCTGGGGGTTTGGAGGTAACAATCATTGAAGGGGTTTCAACCATTATTGGTGGTGGAACTCCATCTACGAAAATAGAGGAATATTATTGTAAGAACGGCATTGCTTGGTTATCCCCTAAGGATTTATCTAATTATGGTTGGAGGTATATTGAAAAAGGCAGGGTTGATATTACAAGATTAGGATTGCAAAAAAGTAGTGCAAAATTAATGCCAAAAGGAACAATTTTGTTTTCATCACGAGCACCGATAGGCTATATGGCAATAGCAGAAAATGAAATATGTACTAATCAAGGTTTTAAGTCTTTAGTGCCAAATAAAAGCATCCTTACTGAATATTTATTTCAATTTCTAAAGTTTAATACAGAGCAAATAAAGAACATTGCCACAGGTTCAACATTTGCAGAAATTTCTAGCACTATGCTGAAAAATATTTTAATCATTAAACCACCAACAAAAATATTAGGATATTTGGAATTAAAAGTAAAATTAATAAATAATCAAAACCTTTTAAACCAAAAACAAACTCAGGTTCTAATAAAATTGCGTGATACACTACTACCCAAACTAATATCATTCTTAATAACTATCATGAACTTTTAGACAGGCTTAATTATGAAGAATCTTTTGAAAGTGCAAAAGAAGCCTTGTTTGACATTTTAAGAAACATTGAGTTAGAAAAATTAAGCAAAGAATAAAAAATATTTCTTGATAAATTAAATATTTTGCAAAATATAAATCAATTTGCAATTGACAAAATGGAACAAGGAATGAAAAAATTAGATATTCTTGGCTCTAATTTAGATGGGCATATTGATGAGGAGCAATATGATTTGGAAAACAATGCACTTATGCGTGTTGGCTTTAAATCCGAAGCTTCAATTGATGATATAGAAAGTCTTAAAAAATGGGCGATTATTTGGTTTAAGATTGGAAGCGGTATAACTATTGCTAATAAAGGGGCAGCAAAAGATATAAAGATTGTAGGTGCGACCACGGGCTCTATTATTCTTGAATTGGCTGTCTCACTTCCCATATTAAAAGTCTTTACTTCTATTATGCTAGATGTTTCAAAAGCAACAGAACGCTATTACAATTATTACTAATTTTTAATTTAATATCCCTCTGAGTGCTTTTGTTTTTCATAAAAGAATCTATAGAGTTAACAACTAGATTGTTAAATATACTATCTAAATCTATTTCTAACGCCCTTAAGTCTAATTCTTTATTATTCAGATTATATTCTAAAGAAATCATTCTATTTGCTAGGACATTTTCCCAGGTGGATTGAAGGTTTTTAAAATACTGGTCTAATATAATTTTTTTCTTCTTTTATCTTTTCGTGCCGATGTTAATGAAAATTTTAGCCAGCTTTGTAATTTGGCATCTTGCCCTCTCATTTCCTCAATTAATACATATGGGTTTAAAAAATCTGGCGTATCTTGATAAAGATTAGGAGGTTGATTTTCTTCTAACATTTCAATTAAGTTATTTATTCTACTATTTAATACACTACTTAAATTTCCTAATTCATGAGAAAATGATGCTGTAACAATGGCGCTAGTCGCCATACCTCTTAGAATTTTCTGCTCATTTTCTCCATCTTTTTCTTCTATTCTTTTTGCTAATTTGTCAGCATCTTCTTTCACTTTGTCATCGGCGTGTACATCGTCATAAAAAAGTTTCATTTTCTTTGCAATAATTGCTCTGTCAATTTCAAGAATATTTAATATTTTTTGTTTTAAAATTTGAAAGGTTTTATTTTCTTGTAATCCTTCTCTACTAGATTTATCTTCAAATGCTAAATTTCCCAATCTTGTAATATTTATCCCGCCTGCAACATTGTCAGGCGTAACCCTCCATCCGC
Source organism: Isorropodon fossajaponicum endosymbiont JTNG4 (assembly GCF_016592615.1). Classification (NCBI taxonomy): domain Bacteria; kingdom Pseudomonadati; phylum Pseudomonadota; class Gammaproteobacteria; species Isorropodon fossajaponicum symbiont. The sequence continues at coordinate 974,886 of NZ_AP013043.1, read as the reverse complement.
CTCCAGGTTTTGAAGGTGTAGCTGGACTTTTGCCTTTCTACCACCCAGTCAAACGCACTGTCTTTAGCCCCCCATAAGGTCTTACTCTAAAGTCATCCCTAAAAACTTTAATACCGCCAAATTTATTGAGCCAATCTTTCCTGTCATTGGGATTAAATTTGTTGTAATGAGACTTCTCTAAATAGGGGGTTGAATAAGTCCTTTTCATAAAATTAAATGTAAATTTAAACCCCCTATTTTTTCAAAAATGTTATCCTTATCTACTTCTTTAAACCCTGGCAAAAGTTCAGAAAAAGTTGTATCTTTTATCCACTTTCCTTTCTTAAAATCATTTTCTGTATAAGGCATTTGTTTTGAAAATCTCTTTTAAAAAATTCTGGAGATATGGTCTCCATGTCGTATTTTTTTCTAAAAATTTGAATTTCTACCTTTTGATTTTCATCTGCTTTTGCAAAAAATTTATAATCATAATCATCACAAATAGAGCCTAGTATTTCACCGTATTCATTAGGTTTATCATAGCTATAAAAAAATAACTTAAAACTATTTTGTTCTTTAGGAGGTACAAGTACTTCTGGGTCATCAAACGTTTGATGAAACGAAATAATCATCCCAGTCGTCTCTAAGACTCGAAATTTTTAAGACTGTGCCATGATCAAAAGAGTATTGATTAATAATTTCTTGTACTTTTTTGTCAAAAATTTCATCTAAGAGATACTGTCTTAAGTTTAAATTTTCTTGGGTTGATAAATCAGCCGTAACAGAGCCAATTGTTTTCGAGTCTCCTTCAAAATCTCTCCAATCAACGCACCAAATAGATGCCTCTTCTCCATTTTTAACCAGTTCGATAATCGTACCTTTTGATGAGGCGATATTTTCCCTGCCAATCAACCTTGCCGTTCTTGCTGATACTTTAAAGGGTATTTTCGCCATGTTTCTATATATATGGTGAGCCTACTAGTAGGCGTTCATTTGTTGACCAAACAAATTTTACCCCCAAGTAAAATATCCAAACTATTGAATGGCTAATAATTCAACCTCAAAAACCAGTGTGGCATTTGGCGGAATAAGACTGCCTGCGCCAATCTCGCTATAAGCCAGTTTTGAAGGGATAGTGAGTTTGCGCTTACCACCAACGCACATGCCATCAATGCCTTGGTCCCAGCCAGCAATGACTTGCCCAACGCCAAGTTTAAAATCAAAAGGTTCGTTTCTATCAACGCTAGAGTCAAACTTTTTGCCATTGGTGAGCCAGCCAGTGTAATGCATTGAGACAGAATCGCCGACCTTGCAAGTCGTACCTGTGCCAGTTTCTAAATCTTGTATTTCTAAATCTGCCATGTATTTTCCTAATAAGCTAATGTAATATGATACGAGCTAAACTTTCTAATGTTTAGCACGCCTGTATCAAGCAGTAAGTATTGTCCTTTAATGCCTTGCAAAACGCCTTCAATTTTAGGGGTTTTATCAAAATTTAATGAGTTAATTTTGCTAGGGTATTCTACCACAGGGTAGTTAATCTCTAGAACTTCATTGTCTAGCACGATTGCACCTAAAGCATCGATTAAGTGGGATATTTTTTTAAGCAAAGCATCGCGCGTTGTACTTAAGTCAATGTATTCCACTTCGTTTTTGAGCATTTTTCGCCAGTTGGTTTTATCATTAACATAATCTTTAAGTGCTATTTCAATTTGCCCTGATTTGAGTCGATTGCTGACCTCAAGTATTGGTAGCGCAGCAATTGCACCTTGATCAATCCAACGGCTAGGAATGTTGCTTTTACGAGTGATACCAACCTTTACGCCAGACGAATTAGCCAAATAAACAACATGTGGGTTAAAGCAATTATCCAACCCCCATTGTGGTTCACGACATGTGCCAAGGTGATGGTGGCAAGTTTCAGGCCTCATAATGCACAAATCACACCTGGCTAAACGTTGACAGCAAGGATAGCAAAACCCTTGAGAGTAGCTTTTATTGGTGCGTTTTTTACAATTTGAGCACACAATTTCACCATTAAATTCAAGGCTGATTTGTTCGCCTACCAAATCATTCATAGTTAGCAATTTATCACCCATTGGCAGTTGATACTGTGCCACGCCACTATTTAAGTGGGCGTGTATTTTTGCAATAAGTCCATTAATTTGCATGGTTTTTAATCTTGCATTAATCGTTGTTGAACTTCTTTGTATTTATCAGCGGTTTGTTGAATAATGGATTGGGGTAGTATTGGGGCGGGCGGGGTTTTGTCCCAATCTAGTGTTTCTAGATAATCGCGCACAATTTGCTTGTCAAAACTTTTGGGGCTAGTGCCTACTTGATAATCAGCCTTTGACCAAAAACGTGATGAGTCAGGCGTTAGCACTTCATCCATTAAGGTTAATTGGTTGTGTTCATCCAGTCCAAATTCAAACTTGGTGTCAGCGATAATAATGCCACGCTCTAAAGCATAATCAGTAGCAAATTGATAAATTTTAAGGCTTGCTTGCTTAACTTGTTCAGCTAGATTTTGACCTAAAATTTCAACCGTTTTATCAAAATCAATATTGGCATCATATTCACCTAAATTTTCTTTTGTGGAGGGAGTGTAGAGTGCTTTAGGCAGCTTTTCGGCCAGTTGTAGGTTGGTGGGTAGTTTGATGCCACAAACCTTGCCTGTTTGTTGGTAGTCTTTCCAGCCAGAGCCGATAATGTAGCCACGAACAATGGCCTCAACAGCAAGGGGTTTGAGTTTTTTGACAATAATGCCACGACCTTTGATTAGAGCCACCTCTTTGGTATTTAGAACGCTATCAAGTGGCTCAAGGGTTAAGTGATTGGGAATAATAGGCCTGGTTTTTTCAAACCAAAAATTTGCCACTTCAGTTAAGATGACACCTTTGTTGGCAACAGGGTCATCAAAAACAACATCAAAGGCACTGAGTCGGTCGGTGGTAACAATCAACATGCGTTTATCGTCAATGTCATAAATGTCTCTAACTTTGCCTTTTTGAATCAGTGACAGGCTTAGGTTTGTGCTAAATAGTGTTCCCATGAGTTTACGTGTGTATAAATTGCTTAATTTAAGCGTTATTTTAATCAATTGTGCGGCTAGGCTTGCAAATTATGACAACTTAAGCCATGGTAAAATGATTGTTAAGTTATGATGCTAAGAAAAATTCTCATTATTTGCGTACTTGTGCAGCATTCGGCAATTGCCTCAACGTTGTCAGAAGGCGCGTTGCGACTTATTAAAATTGGCCATGAAATTGGTTCACGCGATGTGGCATTAAGAGGGCAGTCTTTATTGTTAAAAGGTGCTTTTGATTTGGGCGATTTTGATGCCATGTATGAGGCTTCAAAACAAGTTCGATACGGCAGTAAATTGATGGGATACGCTCCTTTAGAGCGTGAAGCCAATGAAATTTTGATTAAATTGGTGAGAAAGAGTTATGACCCTGCTTTGTATGAGTATGCTTTAAATTTGCTTGATGGCAGTAGCGGCTTTATTAAGAATGAATTTTTAGCCTTAAATTTATTTGAAGAGTCTTTTAAAGTGCATGGCAATGCAAAATCTGCACTAATGGCAGCTATTATTCGTAATGAGTCGCTGGTGCCAGGCACTAAAAAAGTACAATATATTAATGAGTTAATTACGTTTGCAATATTAAACCATGTCGCAGGGGCGCAGGCATATCAAGAGCAATACATAAAGTTAGATTATTTATCTGATCTTAATCCGCCCAGTTGGCGTATTTGGATTGATACTCAAACTATAAACTAGATAAAATCTTATTAATCTTGATTTTAAAATCCTGCAAATTGGCACGGCTGATGCTCTTTTGTGCGGGCAGTTTATAAGTGAGCGGGTCTCTTCTCTTTCCTTTGTGGTGTAGTTCATAATGTAGGTGCGGGCCTCTGTTGAGCGACCTGTTGAGCCTACATAACCAATTATTTGACTTTTTTAACCTTTTTGCCTTTGTACAGGCTATTGGCATATCTTGATAAATGCGCATAAACAGTGGTGTGATCAAAGCCATGTTGAATGATGATAGTCTTGCCAAGTGCGCCTTTTCTGCCTTTAGTAGTGATTATGCCATTAGCAGTAGAATAAACAGGCGTACCATAGTTGGCTGCATAATCAACGGCTCGATGGGGGTGCCAAGTTTTTAAGATTGGGCGGTAGCGCCTGAGTTGAAATTTGGAGCTAATGCGCTTGTATTTCAAGGGCGCTTTTAAAAAAGACGAACTCAGAGAGTGGCCAAAGCGATCAAAGTAATCAAGATGCCCATGTTTATTTTTATAAGCAAACGCCTCAATGGATTTGTTTTTGATAATACTTTGGTAAATGATGGCCACTGGTTTTGTGCTACCATCATTAACAATGATAAATCGGTCGCCTTTTTTTAAGGTCAGTATTAAAATTTAGTTGCCATGAAAGCGCTTTAACAATGAGGTTAATAGTGCTAAAACCAACCCCTGATTTTTGCGTATCAGCACCAAAGGAGTGGCTAATATTAACCACTGTTGTGGACAAATCACTAGATGTCTGTTTAGATTGCCTGTTGAGAATAGTAGAGAAGTAATTACCGTTAAGCACAATGTTTAGGTTGGTTTTACGGTTTAACTGATAGGTTAAGGATTTGAACTGTAGATTATTACGCAACCTAATGGTTAGCTTATGACCAATAGTAAGTTGGTTGAGTTTTTTATTGTTTTTATTGGCAAAAGCAGATTAGCAAGCAATCGATTAGACAGCCCAAGCTTGGAAAAATATTGGCTTATTAGTGAGTCACCGCGTTTAACAGTAAAGTGATATGTGTTGTTGTCAGCATAAGCAGGCATAGATGCCATACTAAAAGACATCAATATTAGCAATATGCTTGTATAAAGCTTACCCATACTGCTTGATGATTTCACGGGTCATTTCACGAGCAACAAGGTCGTTATTAACAACACCATCTAAAGAGTTAGGCGTTGTGTGTTTCATGGTGCTTAGTGTTTGGTCAATGATTTTTGGTATGTCTAAGAAACCAATTTGATGGTTAAGAAAATGTTCAACTGCAATTTCATTGGCTGCATTCATGGTAATCATGGCATTGCCGCCTTTGTTTAGCGCTTCAAAAGCCAGCTTAAGGCAAGTAAATTTTTCAAAATCTGGTTGGTAAAATTCTAAGGCAGGAGTGCTAGTCAAGTCAAGTTCAGCAACGCCAGAGTTAATACGTTGTGGATAGCTCATGGCATATGAGATGACTGTGCGCATATCTGGATTGCCTAATTGAGACAGCGTTGAGCCGTCTTTATAATAGACTGATGAGTGTACAATGCTTTGCGGGTGTACCACCACGTCAATTTGTTCTGGCGCAAGTGAAAATAAGTAATGCGCCTCAATCACTTCCAATCCTTTGTTCATCATGGTGGCAGAATCAACCGAAATTTTACGCCCCATTGACCAGTTTGGATGTGCACAGGCCTGATCTGGGGTAATGGATTTAAGTTTGCTAATCGATGTGTGCAAAAACGGGCCACCACTGGCAGTTAACTGGATTTTGTTTAAGCCTGATCTGCCACTTTGTAGGCACTGGAAAATTGCGCTGTGCTCTGAATCAACAGGAATCAGTTCGGCATTAAATTCTGCCACTGCCTGCATAAAAATATCACCTGCCAATACCAGTGATTCTTTATTTGCAAGCATAATGCGCTTGCCTGCTTTGGTGGCACAAAGGGCTGAGGACATGCCAGCAGCGCCTACAATAGCAGCCATAACAAAGTCGGTGTCTTGATGGGCAGCAACCTTATCTAGCGCTTGAGTGCCACTAAGTACTTGGGTGTCAGTGGTGATGGCATTTGATAATTTTTCAGCAGACTGCTCGTCTACCATGACTGCATAATTGGGCTGGTATTTGTTACACAACTCAAGCATTTGTTGCCAGTTGGTATTGGCACTTAGAGCAAAAATGTTAAATTGATCAGGGTGTAAATCTACTACCGACAAAGTGCTTTTACCGATAGAGCCAGTCGCACCGAGCAGGGTTATATTTTTCATATTAAGCCAAGCCCTAGTAGAAAGAATGGTGCTGCTGCTGTGAGAGAATCAATTCGGTCTAGAATGCCACCATGTCCAGGCAGAATTTGTCCACTGTCTTTAATGTTTGAGGTGCGTTTAAATAAGCTTTCAAGCAAATCGCCCAATACTGATACGCTAGCGACAACAATGGCTAATAGTAAATAACTCAAATATTGATTGGTCGCTATATTTTGATATTGTAAAAACACAACCATCACTATTAAGGCAGCGCCAATGCCACCAATCACACCCTCGATTGATTTTCCTGGGCTTACTTTTGGTGCTAATTTTCTTTTGCCAATTGCCTTGCCAGTAAAATAAGCACCAGAATCAGCACCCCAAATAATCAGCATGAGTAGTAAGAAATAATCAGCGCCGTATTGTTGTTGTAAAGTAATTAATGCAACCCACATAGGCACTAATAACAATACGCCACTTATGATACGAACAATAAGTGGATTAAACCACAGATTGGTTTTATTGGGATAACTTAGTACCCAATATACATTAACCATCCACCATAAAATGGACAAGTAAAGCACAAACGCAATAATTTGGGCATTGTTCTGAATGATGAGTGCGCAGGCAACAATACCAACCATCAATAACAGTCTAGCAACTAAGTGCTTAAATTTAATTAAACGTGAGAATTCCCATGCACCAAGTGCAACAAAAACCAAAAGTAATTGTGCGAAGTAATGACTGGGCATGGCGAATATTGCCCAAATAAATAATGGTGCCAAAATGAGCGCGGTGATGATTCTTTGTCTTAGCATGGTTTTTCTTTAAGTCTTGTGCCAAAACGCCGATTACAATTATTAAAGTTGGTGATGGCTTTGTTTAATTCAGACTCGCTAAAATCTGGCCACAGTGTTTCTGTGAAATAAAACTCACTATAAGCAATATCCCACAGTAAAAAATTACTAATCCTAAGTTCACCACTAGTACGAATTAACAAATCAACAGTTGGCTCATTGGCTAATGACAGATATTGTGAGAAGCTATCCACATTAATATTATTGGCTTTTATGTTGCCAGCAATAGCTGCTTGTGCGATCTTGGCTGCTGCTTGAGCAATGTCCCATTGACCACCATAATTGGCTGCAATCACTAGCGTTAGACCAGTATTGCTAGCGAGTAGTGCCTGTGCATCAAGTGCTGTTTGTTGGATTTTGGCAGGAAATAAAGACATATCCCCAATTATTTTTAGTTTGATATTGTGCTCATTGAGTTTTTTAACCCCTTGTTTAAGCACACCAAGAAATAGTTTAAATAACAAAAAGACTTCTTCAGTCGAACGGTTTTTATTCTCGCTACTAAAAGCAAACAAGGTCAGTGTTTTAATACCGCGTATTGCACAAGCTTTAACAACACCACACACCGCTTTAATCCCTTGTTGGTGTCCCAGAATGCGGGGTAAAGAGCGTTTTGATGCCCAACGACCATTGCCGTCCATGATAATTGCGATGTGTTTAAGCGTACCCATAACAAAGTCGGATTATACCCATAGCATTGCAAGCAATCAGTAAACACAGTTAATATAGAGTTGGTGTGTGCGGTAAAATTCATGCTTATGAGTTTAGCAAAAAGAATCATTCCTTGTCTTGATGTGCGTGATGGTCGTGTGGTTAAAGGCACTAAGTTTGTTGATATCAAGGATGCAGGCGACCCAGTTGAGGCGGCTAAGCGTTATGATCTTGAGGGCGCTGATGAGATTACTTTTTTAGACATTACTGCATCAATTGAGGGTAGGGACACTATGGTACATATGGTGGAGGCAATTGCTGAACAAGTATTTATTCCACTGACTGTGGGTGGCGGCATTCGTAAGTCGGCTGATGTGCGCGCGATGTTAAATGCAGGCGCGGATAAAGTTGCTGTTAATTCTGCTGCCATTTTTAATCCTAATCTAATTAACCAGTTAAGTGAAGAATTTGGCTCGCAATGTATTGTGATTGCAATTGATGCTAAAAGAGTGACCGAGAGCCCATTGAAATGGGAAATTTTTACTCACGGCGGACGCAAACCAACGGGTATTGACGCTATTGAGTGGGCAGTTAACATGACTCAAGGTGATAATGGTGCTGGTGAGGTGCTGCTTACCTCAATGGATTGTGATGGCGTTAAGACAGGCTTTGATTTGTTACTCACTAAGGCAGTTTCTGATGCGGTGGATGTGCCTGTGATTGCCTCTGGTGGTGTGGGTAATTTAGAGCATTTGTCTGAAGGTGTGTTACAAGGTGGTGCTGATGCAGTGCTGGCAGCTAGTATTTTTCATTTTGGTGACTATACGATACAACAAGCCAAACAAGCCATGCAAGAAAACGGCATAGAAGTCAGACTATAATACTTGGTTTTTTAATTTCTTGGTGTTTTTAAGTGTATTATTAGGCGCTTTATAAGCATAAGATTTTTATGGACTCTAAGAAAGAATTGTGGATATTGTTGGCATCCTTTGTATTGCCAATTGCTTTTGGAACGGCTTTCTTTTACTTAAGTCCTGCTTCTTTTACTCAGCATACGGTTAATTATGGTGAGTTTGTTAACCCTATCATTACCACTACAAAACAAGACATTACTTTTATTGACACCCAAAGTAGCTTGCAAGGTTTGTGGACATTGACCTACACAACTAAGCAATGTGGTAATACTTGTATAAAGGCATTGCAAGATATGAAGACTGTTCGTATTTTGATGAATGAAGACATGCGCCGTATTCAAAATTTGCTGTTAATAACAAACAAAGCCAAAGCGCAACAAGCAGATGTATTAGTTGGACATGCTAGTAAAGCGCTTAATCGACAACTGAATCAGTTTCCAGAAAATAGTTTATTTTTGATTGACCCGCTTGGCAATGTGATGTTGCGTTACAATTCTAAAAATTTAGAGATTAAGCGTGTTATTAAAGATTTAAAACGCTTATTTAAATATTCACGCATTGGCTAAACAGGAGATGACAATGCCTTCAATCAGTGACTTACTAGCTTTGTGTAAACTTAAAGTAGTGGCACTGATATTGCTAACAGCAGTGGTGGGCATGTTTTTAGCTGTACCTGCGCCGTATTTACCTAACGGGTTGTTGGTGCTGAGTGCTTCAATTGGCATTAGTATGGCAGCCGCTTCAGCTTCAGTGTTTAATCATGTGGTTGATGAACAGATTGACGCTCAAATGTCTCGTACTAACAAGCGCCCTTTGCCACAAGGGAAAGTAAGCCGAAACCAAGCATTAGTATGGGGTGTATTTTTGGGGCTTGTTGGTCTTGGCGTTTTACAATTGTTTGTTAATACTATTACTATGGTGCTTACGTTCGTTTCACTGATTGGCTACGCCATCATTTATACCTTGTATCTTAAACGCGCAACACCACAAAATATTGTTATCGGCGGTGCAGCAGGTGCAGCACCTCCAGTGCTAGGTTGGACAGCAGTGTCTGGCATTCAAGGTATTGAGTATGCTTGTTTGTTGTTTTTAATTGTTTTTATCTGGACGCCACCACACTTTTGGGCATTGGCCATTCATCGGGTTGAGGAGTATAAAAAAGTCGACGTGCCAATGTTGCCAGTCACACACGGACTGGCCTATACCAGAACACAGATTTTGTTATACACAGTGTTGTTGTTGTTGGTTAGTTTGTTGCCTTATTTGGCTGGCATGTCAGGGCTTATTTATTTAGCAGTAACAACAGCGCTGGGTATTAGATTTTTGATGTATGCGATTAAGATTTATAACAATCCAGATGATAAAAGGATTGCTTGGCGTACCTTTACGTATTCAATTAATTATTTAATGTTGTTATTTGTTGCACTATTATTTGATCACTATTGGCTAATATTGCCTTGGGAGGTTTTTAAATGAAAGGGTTGGGGCAAGTATTTAAAGCGGTAACATCTGCCATGATTGGTGTGGGTAAAAAAGAAGACTTGGCTAAGGACTTTGCGCGTACTGAAAAACAAGGTCCATGGGCCTACATTATAGTTGGACTGATTATGACCTTTGCTTTTATTGGTTTAATAATAGTGGCTGTTAAGTTGGTATTGCCTTAGTCAAGCGTTTCAATAATGATACCAAGTGCAACTGCCATTTTTTTAGCGTGGTGTGAATTGGTTAATAATCCAGTTAATTTAAGGTCGGGGTTCAATAATAAATAACTAGCAGTGTGATTAATTAAGTAATGATTGTTCATGTTCATAGACTTGTGACTACTATGCTCCCTTAGTAGACCTTTGTTTTGTTTGTGCCACTTCGTGATAAACACCTAGTGCTTTTGTTATTTTGTTCAAGGTCTCTTCCTCATCTTGAGACTGACCCTAACCCAGGCCCTCAGTTTAATGCTTCGCACTCTAACAATAGTATTTATTACACACCTGCTTTACCTACTAAAGGATATGATAAAAGCCTATCTTCAATTGTTAATGTTTGCTGCTCATGAGTGTGGACATGCCATTACTAGCAGGAACTCTAAATTTAATATATTCGCGAGGCATCTGTAATACCCCAAAAAACCACCATTCTAAAGTAGAAAATTCTATAATAAAAAATAAGGAGTTTTCACATGAAAAAATCAAGATATACAGAGTCATAAATAGTCAACATACTCAAACAAAACCAATCAGGCATATCTGTGGCTGATCTATGCCGTGAATACGCAATGTCTCAAGCCACATTTTACAAATGGAGATCTAAATACGGTGATACAGATTTTGTCTCTATGGTTAAACGCTTAAAAGAGCTAGAATCAGAAAATGCTCAATTCAAGCGTATGTATGCTGAGAGTGAGTTGAAACTGCAAATTACAAAGGATGCCTTAGCAAAAAAGTTCTAAAGCCATCCCAGTGGCGTGAGGATGGCTTTAAACATCAATGAACAAAATAAGAACACAAGTATCAAACTTATTTACGAAGTTTGTAGCATTAGTAAAAGCACTTATTATTATCAACCAAAACTCAGTGATGACAATGCTTTAATTGCCGATTGTCTACTGCGCTTAACCGCAACGCACAAGCGTTGGGGTTTTAAACTGTGCTATTTATATCTACGTAATGTTAAAGACTACAAATTTAACCATAAACGAGTGTATCGCATTTACCAAGAACTGGAGCTCAATCTAAGAATCAAGCCAAGAAGAAGAATCAAAAGAGATAAACCCGAAGCACTGAGTGTGCCAACAACTATTAACCAAACTTGGTCAATGGATTTTATGTCAGACTCACTCACTGATGGCAGGCACATTAGAACTTTTAATGTTGTCGATGATTACAATCGGGAAGGCTTGAATATTGATGTGGACTTGTCCATGCCAGCAAGACGAGTTATTCAATCATTAGAACGTTTGATTCAGTGGCGGATCTTCACAATGAAGGCATGATTTAGGGAAATGTAGGGTTTCGGTGAGTGTGCAATGCTCTAACCTACTTGGACACATTTCAAGCCGCTTTTTTCAATTCAGCCATCTTTTGAGCAGGTGTTAAATACCCAATCGCTGAATGAATCCTTTTGTAATTATACAAGTAGATATAACCCTCTACATTTTGCACGACTTCACTATGATTTGCAAAACTTTGATAATTTAATCTCTCAGTCTTCAGACTTCTAAAGAAACGCTCCATGACCGCATTATCCCAACAATTACCTCGCCTGCTCATGCTTTGAGTAATGTTGTTCTTGTTGCAATAATCAATAAAAACTTTAGAAGAGTATTGAGTCCCTTGATCAGAGTGGAACATGTGTTTATTTGTATTGGGCTGGTGTCTAGACACAGCATTACTAAGCGCATCCTTTGCCAACTGAGCATTAGGCTGTTTTGACAATGCCCAACCAACAACTTGTCTTGAGCCTAAATCCAACACACTGGCTAAATAACTCCCACCTTGATAGGTTTTGATATAGGTAATATCACCAACCCAATGCGTATTAATTGATTGCTGCTCAAACACACGATTTAATAGGTTTTTTGCCTTTTTAAACATCAATCTAGTATTAGGGTAATAATGACGCTTTCTTGGGCGTATGGCAACTACATTGGCTTTTTTCATTAGCGTTGCAGTTTGGTAAATACCAATGTTATAACCTTGGTTATTCAAAACTACTCGCATTCTGCGTTTGCCATAGGTGTATCCAACTGCTAGCGCCAAAATTGAGTATACCGTTCAGCATCACCATAAGTACCCTCTTTTTCTGTCCACATTGCTGTAGGTAGAATTAAATCAGCTGCGCTGCTTGTGCTGACACCGTAGGATAGGGGTCTGACACCACAATAAAATTAGCCGGATTGCGCCAACCAGGTAGCATTTCGTCATTGATATTTGGACCTGCTTGCATATTATTATTACACATCATCCAATACGCATTTAACTTACCATCTTTAAGCATTCTTTTTTGCAAAACAGCATGGTAACCTTTTTTACCAGGAATGGTTTCTGTAGGTAATTTCCATATCTTTTCAGCAAACTGACGATGTGATTTTTTCATAACGACATAATTTGCAGGCAAACGATGCACAAAAGTACCTACTTCTCTTGCTGTTCCACAAGCAGAAGGCTGCCCTGTAAATGAAAATGGATCATTACCTGGCTCAGAATTTCCCCAGTAAGCAAATGCACGTTATACATAAGTCCATTGACCCATACGCCACGAGTATGCTGGTTAAAACCCATTGTCCATAATGAAACGATTTTCTTATCTGGATCGGCATATAATTTTGCCAAGCGTTCTAATTTTTCGCTGGCACACCAGAAATTTCTACTGCTTTTTCTAAGGTATAAGGTTTAACAGATTCAGCATATTGCTCAAAAGTAATTGAACTTAACTTGCCCTTGTTGGCATTTTTTGCTGCTTTTTGCAAGGGATGTTCTGGACGCAAGCCATAACCAATATCAGTAGGTGTTTTTTTGAAATTAACATGCTTTTCAATAAATTCTTTGTTGTAAGCTTTATTCTCAATAATATAATTAAGAATGGCTAAATCTGATTGTGGGTGCATAATCACGCCATTATCAGCCAACTCAAAAGAGCGGTGCTCAAAAGTGGATAAAACATGCACTTCTGTGTTTGGTTTGGTTAGGCACGTGTCTGAAATGCGTGACCACAAAATGGGGTGCATTTCAGCCATATTTGAACCCCACAACACAAACGCATCACCATGTTCAAAATTATCATAACAACCCATTGGCTCATCTGAGCCAAAAGCGCGAATAAATGCACCCACAGCTGACGCCATACAATGGCGTGCATTAGGGTCAATATTGTTTGAACGAAAACCAGCTTTAAACAGTTTGTAAGCAGCATATCCTTCCCATACCGTCCATTGGTCAGGGCCGAACATACCAACACCTGAGGTCATTTTATCAACAGGCTTACCTTCGTTTTCTTTGTTGGATTGCTTGATGGCAGCTTTAAATTTATCTGCCATAATGTCAAAAGTCTCATCCCATAATACGACTTCAAATTGGCCGTTTTTATCATACTTGCCATTTGTTTTTCTGAGTAATGGCCGGGTTAAACGATCCTTGCCATACATAATTTTTGAAAGAAAATAGCCCTTGATGCAATTAAGACCTTTATTGACTGACGCGTCAGGGTCGCCTTGTGAGGCAATAATTTTGTCATCCTTAACCTCTACAAAAACTGAACAACCCGTACCACAAAAGCGACAAGGGATTTTGTCCCATTTCACCTCATCTTTACTTGTATTAGCAAGTGCAATGCCTGGTATTATCACCCCAGCAGTTGTTGTAGTAGCTGCTATTGCGCTATTTTTTATAAACGCTCTTCTTGTAATGCTCATTTATTTACTCTCCTCAAAAAAAATACCAATACCAATACCAATACCAATATCAACTAAACTCATCTATTTAAAGATAACAGCAACTTTAAATCATTAGCAATCAACTTTCATTAACATAGATTGTTTTTATGTTTTATTTAATGGTGTTTTTAAAGCGACTGGTAAAACCAAAAACATTAGGTTTGCAAATATCAATACAACGGCCACAATTAGTACAATGACTATCCAATATGATATTGCTTGTATTGCCTTTAAGTGTAGGCTTAATCGCTTGTGACTCTGGACAAACTGCAAAACATTCCAAACAATCTGTACAATTTTCTCTTGCCAGTGCATTAACCCGTAACAATGACTTCTTACCAAGCAAACTATAAAATGCACCAACTGGGCACAAGTGAGAACACCAGCCATTTTTAAGCACAAACAAATCAAATAAAAAAATCAGTGCGATTAACCCCCAGTCAAAACTCATGCTTCGATGCAAAATAGAAACAGGATTGACCAATTCCCAAACAAGTGTGCCTGTCAGCCATGCTAATAACAAACTCATTCCTAACAGCCAGTAACGCATTTTGTTAGAAACGCCACCACTTTTGTTTTGTATGTTTAATTGGCAACGTAGCTAACTGGCAGCATCAGTCACAATATTAACTGGACATACCCAAGAACAAAACATTCTCCCACCAATAATAGCGTACAACAATAACACAATCAACGCACCTATTAGTGCATCCAATATCAGTGAATAACCTACAAATAAAGACTGTAACAACACATAAGGGTCGGTTAATGGCACAATATTCAGCGTTAAACTTGAGCTTAAATTACCTTTAACAATCCAAACATCAAACCAAGGTCCTAGTAAAAATAACAACTTGGCTAAAACGGCGCAATATCAGATATTTGTTAGCTCCAAACCAACCTTTAGAAGCTTGTGCATCTAAGCCTATTTTTTTACAAATATTGGGCTTTTCATGCTTTTTTAAAAATGCGCTTAATCATCAATATCAAACAAGCCTTTGCCATTGTAATCATAGTCCTTGCCCTTAGGCAGGTTGTATTGATGTTTAATGTCTTACTTAACTAGGGAGTTTCCTGATTTCTTCCTCTTCCCAGCCCAATTTATAATGTTCTTGGCGTTTTCCCATTGCAAGTTTAATGGGTAATACTTTAATAACAGCTTCTTCCATAATACAAGCTTGTTTACACTTGCCACAGCCTGTACAGCTGTTATAATGTACCATTGGAATAAACAATGCGTGTTTGCCATTACCATTGTGCTTCATCTCAATGGTAATGGCTTTGCCTTGGGCTGGACAAACATTAAAACACACCTCACAACGTAAGCCTTGATAAGCAATATAACCTTGAGTATCCACAATTCTAGCCAAATCCCATTTGAGCATCATTAATATTGGTTAATTGCCTACTTAATGCACCTGTTGGACAAAGTAACCAACACAGGGAATGTCCTCACACATTTCACAAGCGGCTTTTCTAGCAGTAAAAAAGGCGTACCCAAGGCAACATTGTCTTTTAATGTTGCCAAATTTAGCGTGGGATAAGGACAGTCATTCACGCATAAACCACAGCGAATGCAAGCTGTATTAAATTCATCCTCAGCCAAAGCACTAGGCGGACGTATAGCCGTTGCTGGCAGAGAATAAGAATAACTAACCAAGCCCTGTCGCAATGAGTGCAGTACTGGTTGCTGCGCGAGCTGAATTGTGCAATAGTCTAATTTTATTGGACACAAAGATAGCCTTATAATACAAACCATAAGGAGGTCAATAATGACACAATATAAATCAAGAAAACAATACCTAGCAGAGCTTGGTGGACAAACACCAGAGTCAGGCAAAGCGCTGACTTCTGAACAACAAACAATACAACTGCTTGAGAAACAACTTTGGCGCGCACAAAGGGACAATGAAATCTTAAAAAAGGCAACAGCCTTGTTCGCTGTGGACAATCACCAAGTGATATGATTATCAAGATAAACAAGGCTTGCCAACAATACAATACTAAAGAATTATGAGCATTACTCAAACTTCCTCGCAGTAGTTATTACTATCAAGTCAAAGATAAGCGAGTAAACAACAACACCAATGCTATGATTAAATTAATCAAACAAACTGCTATTGAAGTTGGATACACCTATGGCAAACGCAGAATGCGGGTAGTTTTGAATAACCAAGGTTATAACATTGGTATTTACCAAACCGCAACGCTAATGAAAAAAGCCAATGTAGTTGCCATACGCCCAAGAAAGCGTCATTATTACCCTAATACTAGATTGATGTTTAAAAAGGCAAAAAACCTATTAAATCGTGTGTTTGAGCAGCAATCAATTAATACGCATTGGGTTGGTGATATTACCTATATCAAAACCTATCAAGGTGGGAGTTATTTAGCCAGTGTGTTGGATTTAGGCTCAAGACAAGTTGTTGGTTGGGCATTGTCAAAACAGCCTAATGCTCAGTTGGCAAAGGATGCGCTTAGTAATGCTGTGTCTAGACACCAGCCCAATACAAATAAACACATGTTCCACTCTGATCAAGGGACTCAATACTCTTCTAAAGTTTTTATTGATTATTGCAACAAGAACAACATTACTCAAAGCATGAGCAGGCGAGGTAATTGTTGGGATAATGCGGTCATGGAGCGTTTCTTTAGAAGTCTGAAGACTGAGAGATTAAATTATCAAAGTTTTGCAAATCATAGTGAAGTCGTGCAAAATGTAGAGGGTTATATCTACTTGTATAATTACAAAAGGATTCATTCAGCGATTGGGTATTTAACACCTGCTCAAAAGATGGCTGAATTGAAAAAAGCGGCTTGAAATGTGTCCAAGTAGGTTAGAGCATTGCAGTTTGAATACATTAGCCAAGCATTAAGAGACTGGGTACAAGCCTTAGGTATTGAGTTAATGTACATCCAACCAGGTAAGCCAACTCAAAATGCCTACATTGAGAGATTTAACCGTACAGTAAGACAAGAGTGTTTAGATCTGCATTTGTTTGATTCTGTTGAGCAAGCACAAGATGCAACCACACAGTGGTTATGGGTTTATAATAACGAACGACCGCACCTTTGCCCTAGGTGGCATACCACCTAGGGCAAAGGTGGCGTGATAAGATGACTGTAAACAAGTCAAGCCTCTACTTTAGAGTTGTATGGAAAATTGGGGTATTACAGGTACACTTCATCGATGTATCTATCAACCCCTTGGACTAATAGCGTCCAGTCTTGTTTTGGTAAATTGGCGAATGTGTTTTCAAAAAATGGGCCATTGCTTAGCGGCCACTCTTGATTGGCGATTGAGCCAGTAATTAATCTTGATTCAAATTTTTTTTCAAGTGAAAGCCCAGCTAATTCATCAGGGGTGATGGGCGAGATAAAATTAGGCAGTGCCTGTTTGATTAGCACTGGCTTTTTTGCCAGTAATTGGTTAGAAATTCTTGCTCAGAGATTACGCCAAAATAAATCACCTTTGCGGTACTTTTGGCTAAACAAGCAAAAGAAAACTTAGCAAGAAAGCCTGATGATTATTGATGGTAATTTGGCGCTTCTTTGGTAATGGATACATCGTGAACATGGGACTCAATCATACCTGCTGAGGTGATTTGTACAAATTGTGCATTTGTACGCATTTTTTCTAATGTATCACAACCAGTGTAGCCCATAGAAGATCTAACGCCACCAACCATTTGGTGAATGATAGGACGCATAGAGCCTTTAAATGGAACGCGACCTTCAACGCCTTCTGGTACTAATTTGTCAGCCTTAGAGTCTGACTGGAAATAGCGATCAGATGAGCCATGTGCTTGGTTCATTGCAGCTAGTGAGCCCATGCCGCGATAGGATTTGTAAGAACGACCTTGATAAAGTTCAACCTCGCCTGGAGATTCTTCAGTGCCTGCTAACATTGAGCCCAACATAACGCAGTATGCGCCAGCAGCAAATGCTTTGGCAATGTCGCCAGAATAGCGAATACCACCATCGGCAATAATTGGTATGCCCGTGCCTTTGAGTGCATCTGCCACTTCTGAAATGGCACTGATTTGTGGCACACCTACACCAGCAACAATGCGAGTGGTGCAAATACTACCTGGACCAATTCCCACTTTTACACAGTCTGCACCTGCTTTGACTAAATCTAGTGCTGCTGTACCTGTGGCGATATTGCCGGCAATAATAGCCAAGTTTGGGTGTTTTCTTTTGGTTTTTAAAACTCTGTCAAGCACACCTTGAGAGTGCCCATGCGCAGTGTCAATAACAATAACGTCCACACCTGCTTCAACAAGTGCGTCGATACGCTCGCTTGTACCAATAGCAACACCAACAGCAGCACCTACGCGCAAATGCTCTTCTGAGTCTTTGCAGGCATTGGGGAAGTCTGTTGATTTTTGAATGTCGCTGACATTAATCATACCTTTAAGGTTGAAGGTATCATCGGTTATGACAACGCGCTCAATGCGGTGTTTTTGTAATAATGACCTTACCTCGCTCATATCTGTGTCTTCTTGAACGGTGATTAATTTGTTTTGTGGGGTCATGACGTTTTCAACCAATTCACCCAAACGGGTTTCGAATCTTACATCTCTACCTGTCACTAGACCAACAATAATATTACCCTCAAGCACAGGCAAGGCAGAAATGTTGTGCTGTTGTTGCATTTTAAAGACATCAGCAATGGTTGCTTTTGGTGAAATGGTGATTGGCTCTCTGATAATGCCCGATTCAAAACGTTTGACGTGACGCACTTCATTGGCTTGCTCTGCCACTGACATGTTTTTATGAATAATACCAATACCACCTTCTTGGGCAATGGCAATGGCCAGTTTAGACTCAGTGACGGTATCCATTGCTGCTGAAAGAATGGGCGTATTAAGCGTGATATTTTTAGTTAATTGCGTTGCTAGGCTCACTTCTTTTGGCATAGTTTTTGAGTGTGCGGGGACTAGTAATACATCATCAAATGTGTATGCGGTTTTTAGTAAATTCATTAATATCTCCTGCGGTTAACAAAGTTTGGAAAAATGAAACCTATCATCATGCCAAAAAATAACACCAAGCCACCTGCAATGAACCAATTACGAGAACTGGACTCTTGCGTGGCGGTGCTGTTGCTTTCTAATAGTTGAATCTCAGTTTTTAGTTGTAATACTTGCGTGGTAAGCCTTTCGTTAGAATGTTCAAGTTTTAGTGCGTCTTTATAAATTTGTTCAACGTGTTGCTTTTCAGCTTGAGATTTGTTAATTTGCATAGAAAGCCCGGTATTTTTATTTTTTAGTGTTTTAACTTGTTTTT
This sequence comes from Isorropodon fossajaponicum endosymbiont JTNG4, assembly GCF_016592615.1. Lineage (NCBI taxonomy): Bacteria > Pseudomonadati > Pseudomonadota > Gammaproteobacteria > Isorropodon fossajaponicum symbiont. The sequence goes on along the minus strand of NZ_AP013043.1, from coordinate 955,743 downwards.
CAAGTTCTGTGTTTCTTTTGCTTTGTTTGGTGGTTAGTAATTGGTTAGCGTTATGGCTTTGCCTAAGTTTTTCTAGTTGCACTCTTGCGGGTGGATTGTTAGACAGATATCTTGAAATGACCCAGCCTGTTGAGTTCTCATACTTAACTTGAGTCCAGCCATCTTTAGTGGCTTGTAGGATAGAGAGTTTTGAACCAGAAGATAAAGAACGCACTATGTTGTTACTAAATGTTTTATCTTCGCGCATTGGAATGTCTACTTGGTCAGTGATGTAGACAAATGACCTGGCATTAGAAAGTGTGCCAAGTAGTATGAGTGTTAATAATAAATGTTTAATTAAATTCATAAGCTGGATATTTTTTTAAGTTGATTGTTGAAATCATTAATAGCAGATAGTGTTACAGCAAGTCTTTCTTTTTCTATATTGATGATTGCTTCAGGCGCACCTTTTATAAAATTTTCATTGTTTAATTTACCCTCAAACTGACTTTTTTGCTTTTCTAATTTGTCAATTTCTTTATTAAGACGCGCGATTTCTTGGTTTTTATCAATCAGGTCAGCCAATGGAATAAAAATTTTCATATCACCAACCAAGGCGGTGGCTGATTCTGGCGCTTGCTCAGTGGTGGTTAGCTTGTCAATACTTTCCATTTTTGCCAGTGAGCTGAGGATGCTTATATTATTTGCTAGATATTGCTCATCTGTAGCATTAAAGTTTTGCACAAAACAAGGTAGTAGCTTTGAAGGTGGAATGTTCATTTCACCACGAATTTGGCGAATGCCTAAAATAAAGGTTTGTAGCCATTTAATTTCTACCTCAGCTTTGGTAGAAATTAAATTATTAATGACTTGCGGATAAGATTGAGTCATTAAACTTGTGCTATTATGGCTTGTAATGACATTACATTGTTCAAAGATTTCCTCAGTGATAAATGGAATGATAGGGTGTAACAGTGTTACTATTTCATTTAGCACTTTGATTAAAGTGGCTTGTGTGCCTGCTTTGGTCGTATCATTTTGTAATAACGGCTTAGACAATTCAAGATACCAATCGCAATAGTCGTGCCAAACAAACTCATATAGGGTTTGGCTCATTAAATCAAGGCGATAATCATTTAAATGTTTTTCAACGTTAGTTTTAGTGTTTTGTAAGCGAGATAAAATCCATTCGTCAGCGGTTGATAATTGTACGTTAATATCAATGGTTTCCCCTTCAAGTTTCATCAATACGAAGCGTGAAGCATTCCAAAGTTTGTTGCAAAAATTGCGATAGCCCTCAACTCGCTTTAAATCAAACTTAATATCACGACCAAAAGAAGCCAAGGCAGCAAAAGTAAAGCGTAGCGCATCAGTGCCAAAGGCGGGAACGCCATCAGCAAACTCTTTTTTGGTTTGCTTTTTGATTTTTTCTACCATTTTGGGCTGAATTAACCCTTGCGTGCGTTTTTTGAGTAAATCTTGCAAAGTAATGCCATCAATTAAATCAATTGGGTCAAGCACATTTCCTTTGGATTTGGACATTTTTTGCCCTTGTCCGTCTTTGATTAAGCCAGTGATATAAATGTCTTTGAAGGGTACCTTACCTGTAAATTTAAGCCCAAACATAATCATGCGAGCCACCCAAAAAAAGATAATATCAAAGCCAGTGACCAACACATTAGTTGGATAAAAACGTGAAAAATCAGGTGTTTTTTCAGGCCAGCCTAGGGCTGAAAATGGCCATAAAGCTGAGGAAAACCAAGTATCAAGTACATCTTCATCTTGAGTGAGTGTTACCCCTTTCCCTGCTTGTTTTTGCGCTTGTTCAAGTGAGTCTGCAACAAAGATATTGCCTTTGTCGTCATACCACGCAGGAATGCGATGCCCCCACCAAATTTGGCGAGAGATACACCAATCTTGAATATTGTCCATCCAGTTAAAATAAGTTTTGTTCCAGTTTTCAGGAATAAAACGAATGTCCCCATTTTTAACTGCATCAATGGCAGGCTGGGCTAATGGCCTGATTTTAACAAACCACTGGTCGGTTAAATAAGGCTCAATAACCGCATTTGTTCTATCACCACGCGGTATCATTAACTTATGTGGCTCGATTTTTTCTAGTAAATCCTGATTGTCTAAGTCTTGAATGATGTGCTTGCGTGCTTTAAATCTATCCATGCCTATGTAGGCACTATCAACCACGTTATTAATTTTAGCATCATCAGTTAGGATGTTAATAACCTCTAAATGATGGCGCAAACCCATTTCATAGTCGTTAAAGTCATGAGCAGGGGTGATTTTAACGCAGCCTGTACTAAATGCCATATCGACATAATCGTCTGCAATGATTGGAATTTTTCGATTGGTTAGGGGTAAGTCAATTGTTTTACCAATCAGATGCGTATAACGCTTATCATCAGGATGAACAGCAACAGCGCTATCGCCTAGCATGGTTTCAGGGCGTGTGGTTGCAACAATCATCACTTCATTAGTATCGGTAATAGGATAACGCATGTGCCAAAGTGAGCCTTGTTCTTCGATGCTAATGACTTCAAGGTCAGATACGGCAGTGTGTAATACCGGGTCCCAATTAACCAAACGCTTGCCACGATAAATCAGTCCTTCTTCAAAGAGTTGTATGAATACTTTTTTAACAGCGTTAGACAAGCCATCATCCATGGTAAATCGCTCTTTTTTCCAATCAACTGACGAGCCAAGCCTGCGCATTTGTGACGTGATTGTGCCACCAGATTGTGCCTTCCAATCCCAAACCTTATTAATAAATTTATCCCGACCAAGTTCATGACGAGTCATGTCTTGTGTTGCTAATTGACGCTCAACCACCATTTGTGTGGCAATGCCTGCATGGTCTGTACCTGGCTGCCAAAGGGTTTGCTCGCCATTTGCACGATGATAACGCGTTAATATATCCATAACCGTATGCTGGAAAGCATGCCCCATGTGTAGCGAGCCTGTAACATTTGGGGGTGGTAGCATAATGCAGTAGGCATTTTTGCTGATGGCGTTTGAATCAGATGAGAATAGGTTTTTGTCTTCCCAAAGTGAGCGAAATTTTGCTTCAATTTGTTCGGGATTGTAAGTTTTTTCCATTAAAGTAGCGAGATGGATTAAACTTCGTCATTATACTATGTCATCAAAATTAAATTGGTTAATAAAGCTTGGTTTGTGTATTTACTTCATTGTGCCAACAACTCGCTTTATTGCGGTGTTAGTAATGATATTGCCAAGCGTATCAGGCAGCATAATGGCGAGATAAAAGGTGGCGCAAAATACACACGTGCCTATGCACCTTGTGAGTTGGTTTACCAAGAAAAAGCGAGCAACAAAAGTCAAGCACTTAAACGTGAATACGAAATTAAGCAAATGAGTCGTGCTGATAAGCTGTTACTAGTCGAAAAACAAAGAAAAACTACTTACAAATCTCCTGTGAAGATCGTAGTACTTATGAGTTAGCCATCATGCGCTCACAATCTATAAAAGTTCTTATTGATGAGATTATTCAAGTAATTAGGCCAAAAAATATCATCACTAAATCCACAGAAGAATTTTTAATTTTTTTAGATGAGCAGGGCGTAGAACAAGAATTACGGGTAGATAAAATTACTATAAAAGAGTGATTTTAAGAGCGAGGTTACGATGTGAATCTATTTTTTTTGAAATAAGAAATAATTAAAATCTTGCGTATTTCCATTTGGACGAGGGTGAATTTCAGAGGTGGTTTTTATTAATTTAAAGTTATTACTTAATAATTGCGTGATTTTTTTACATCATATTGTACAATATTAAGCTCTGAACACAATTTGGGACCATTGGGTGAGAATGTGGATAGTAAGAAATAACCATCTTTTTTAACTTGTTTAGTTAGTTTTTTAATATAAGATTTTTGGTCTTTTTCATCTGTTAAAAAGTGAAATACAGTGCGGTCATGCCAAAGGGAAAATTGATGATTAGAGTTAAACTCTAGGATATTTTCATGGTGAAAATAAACTTTTTTAGTATGATCTTTAAGTCGCTTGTCAATCAAATTATCAACCAGAACTGATACGCCACAACCTACATCAATGATTGCATCATTCTTATTTGTAAATTCTAAAATCCAATCAAGTGAAATGGTTGACTGGGCTTGATGCCAGCTCACTTGAGCATGTGCTTGATTTTGGTAAATATTATCCTAATGAGTGGTGGTGTCTGTCATTGATTTAGTGCTGTTATGATAAGAATTTTACACACAATGTTGCGAGTGGGGTGTTTAGAAAAATCTATTGTATTTTTAAAAGACTCTGATGGGTATGAAACAGAGCTTTTATCAAAGATGCTCTAATCGTATTGTTTACGACCTAATAATGCGTGAGCAATAGTATTGATATCAGTGTATTCTAATTCACCACCAATTGGGATGCCATGAGCAATACGAGTAATTTGAACATCAAATTGTTTGGCCATATTGCTAATATAATGAGCGGTTACTTCGCCCTCTACCGTGGCATTGGTTGCTAGAATAATTTCTTCTATATTTTGATTAGTGAGTTTTTGTGCCAGTTCGTCTAAGCCTAATTCAGCTGCACCAATACCATCAATAGGAGATAGGTAACCACTAAGAACAAAATATTTACCCTTATAAACCCCACTTTGTTCAATGGCATGAATATCAGTTGGTGTTTCTACAACACACAATTGTGAAGCATCGCGCACTTCACTAGCACAAATATGACACAAGGTTTTTTCACTTAATGTTCGGCATGAAGTGCAGTGTTTAACGTACTCCATAGCATTAACTAACGCCTTGGCAAGATCCATGCCACCTTCACGATTGCGTTCTAATAAATGATAAACAAAGCGTTGTGCAGTTTTACTGCCTACACCAGGCAATGTACAGAAGGCTTTGTTGAGTGATTCAATCATTAGAAAGGTAAGCTCATACCACCTGTGGCAGTTTTCATTTTGGCAGATGACGACGCCTCAGAGATTTGTCTAACAGCATCATTCATGGCGCTAAGGATTAAATCTTCAAGTAATTCTTTATCATTCATTATCTCATCAAGGATTTTAATATCAGTCATCATGTGTTCACCATTTAAGGTGATTTCAACAGAACCTGAGGCGGCTTTTCCGGTGGCAGATAGATTTTTGATTTCTGCTTGTGCTTTTTTCATATTGTCTTGCATTTGTTGGGCTTTTTTCATCATCCCAGCCATCCCACCTTTAAACATGACTGATCTCCTTAATTGAGTTAATGTTAATTTTTGTGTCAAATGTTTTTTCTAATTTTTGCACGCCTTTATCATTCAAAAATTGTGTTTGTATTTTTACCATCTTTTCATTATGTGCTTGAGTTTGTTTTTGTGCTAATGCTTGAGTATTAGGCTTACCAAGATTAATCACCAAACTTAATGTTGAAAATTTTTGTCTAAGTGTTGTTAGTATGCTTTTTTGCACCTGGTCACTTAGCAAATTAGCAAATTGACTGTCCAAGGTTAGTGTTAACGTTGCATTATTAGCATTGTCAAATAGTGTATTTTTTACCAATATTTGCGCACCGCCTTTAAATTTTAGTGTCTGGGTAAGTGTTTCCCATTGTTGCTGATTGTTAATATCAAGTGTAGCGGGTTTTGCAATGTCTGGTTTTTCTTCTGCTTTTGGTTGTGATTTTTCCTTAACTGGTGCTGGCGTTTTAACTTCAAGCTTGATTTTTAGCGTTTTTTTTTCCGCGTTAGGTTGGGTGTCGCTACGAAATGCCAGCATTCTAAGTAGCGTCATTTCAAATCCAATTTGTTCACTAGGGGCTAGTGCCATGTCTTTAGAGCCGTTGATTGACATTTGATAAAAAATTTGTAAATCAAAGTTTGATATTTGTGTGCCAAGGTTTTGGATGGTCTTGTCGCTTTCAGTATTAACAATTTGCGCAATAGATATTTTGTGAAATAATGAGCTTAAATCTTTAAGTGCATTGCTAAGGTTTTCACCACGATGGGACAAATCTTTAATAAAATCAATCACAGCTTTGGCATCTTGGCTGAATAAATGTGTTGCTAATTTAATAATATCGTCATGATGCACCAAGCCTAGCATGGCTTTAATGTCAGCGTTGGTTACCGTGCCTTTGCCATAAGAAATTGATTGATCAAGTAAGCTCAGTGCATCACGCATTGAGCCATTGCCAAAATCAGCAATTTGACCAAGAGCTGATTCTTCATAGCTCAACGCTTCAGCATCCATGATAAATTTTAACTGACCTAGAATTTCATCATGGGTCAGTTGCTGTAATGTGAATTGTAAGCAACGTGATAAAATGGTTACGGGTAATTTTTGTGGATCTGTGGTTGCTAATAAGAATTTAATATGTTCTGGTGGCTCTTCAAGGGTTTTTAAAAGGGCGTTAAAACTGCTTTTGGAAAGCATATGCACCTCATCGATAAGATAAATCTTATAACGATTTTTGCTTGGCATATATTGCGCATTTTCTAAAATATCGCGCATGTTATCCACCCCTGTGTGTGAGGCAGCGTCAAGCTCAATTAAATCAATTGATTGACCTTGGTCAATTTCAATACAAGTAGAACACTTGCCACAAGGTTTTGAGCTAATGCCTTGTTCACAATTAATAGATTTGGCAAAGATTCTAGCAATGGTGGTTTTGCCAACACCACGTGTGCCTGTGAATAAAAAACCGTGATGCAAATTATTAGCATCAAGTGCATTGATTAGGGTTTTTTTGGTGTGCGTTTGACCTACTAATCCAGCAAAAGAATGTGGGCGATATTTTCTAGCTAAAACTTGATAGTGCTCACTCATCAAAAATAGGGCTGATTATATTAAAAGTGATAGCACCAAGAATATTATCCAACACATGAAAAAATTATTACCGTTGCTTCCTTCCAGATCTGGCGGGGTTCATAACCATTCATTGTCGGCACACTCTTGATACTATCAAGTCGTTATTTTACATTTAGTCTGGCTTACTTGTTGGCTAATTCTAAACGTTCTGGTGTGCCTATATCTTGCCAGTAGCCAGTGTAGTATTCTGCACTAATTTGATTTTTAGCAATGGCTGCTTTTAGCACCTTTGAGAGTGCTAATTTTTTCTCAAATAAATAAGATTTGAACAGAGTGGGGTGGTAAATACCAACACCAGAAAAGGTGTAGGTTTTTGTATCTGCTAGGGTTAATTGAGTATCGTTTAATGAAAAATCACCTGCTGGATTGTGCTTAGGATTGTCAATTAGTACAAGATGAGCTAGTGAGTTTTCTGGGAGTGTTAGGTTTGACAAATCATAATCACAAAGCACATCGCTGTTAATGACAACAAAAGGCTTGATGCCTAACAAGGGCAATGCTTTTATAATACCGCCTGCAGTTTCTAACACGCCTTTTGACTCGTCGCTATAGTGAATATTGACACCAAATTTTGAGCCATTACCAAGATGAGACTTAATTTGTTCGCCTAAATATGAAATGTTAATGACTATTTTGGTGATGCCAGCATTTTTTAAGGCGTTAATTGAATGTTCAATGAGTGTTAAACCTTGAACCTTAATTAAAGGTTTTGGTGTGTTCTTAGTCAGTAGCATCATGCGCTTTCCTCGACCTGCTGCTAGAATCATACCAAACATAAAACCTCTTTAAGTGCTGCAAGTTCTGGGTATTTATTAGCTGTTTGTTGTGCGTACTTTTTAACCAATGGTAGGTCGTTTAAGTATCGGTGCTTGTTGTCTCTAATTGACAGACGTTTAAAGATGCCTAATATTTTCAAATGACGTTGCAGTCCCATCAATTCAAACTGTTTTTCAAATTGAGAAAATTCAGTATCAATATTAGCCTGATCGTAGTAGTATTGTAAAAGCATTTGCAATTCAAGGGGTTGCAATTCAAAGTAAGCATCTTTAAGTAGTGAACATAAATCATAAGTATTTGAGCCAATTAGTGCATCTTGAAAATCAATCACGCCCAAATCATTGTCTTTTAGTGTCATTAAGTTGCGACAATGATAATCACGGTGTACGAACACTTGTTTTGAATTAAGCGCATTGTCAGACAATAACCTAAAAATAGCTTGTAAATTTTGAAGATGGGTATTGGATAGCGTTTTAGGTAAGTACCAATCTGTCAGTAGCTGCATTTCAGTGTTGAGCAGTTGTTTGTCGTATTTTTTAAGTACTAGGTTTTGAGTGTTAATGGCTTGTATTTTGATGAGTTCGTTAATGGCTATTTTGTATAAATCAAGATTAAAATTCCCATTTAAGGTTTGTAAAAAGGTGGTTGAACCCAAATCCTCCAACAATAAAAAACCTTGTTTTAAATCTATGCTGATGATTTTTGGTGCATGAATATTATGCCGGTTAAATAGTTTAGCAATTTTGATAAAAGACCCAGTATTTTCCTTTGAGGGTGGCGCAGCATCCATGGCAATAAAAGTTTCTTGCTGAGACTGGACTCTAAAATAACGACGAAAACTAGCATCATCACTTGCACTTGTGAGTGCAAAATTTTGATGACCAAAGAAATTTTCAAGCCAATTGCCTAGTTTATCTAGACGCTCATCATGCATTTTTTAAACTTTGGTAATAATCATAAACACAGCCCCAGACATTACCAATATTGCCACAGTTGATTAACTTGCCATCAACTTGGGTAATGGGCATGATTTCACGCGTGGAGCTAGAAATCCACAGTTCATCTGCAGTGTTTAGCTTACTCATTGAAAATGAGGTTTCTTTAATAGGAATATGGCATGCTTTTGCACTTTCTAGTACTAAATCGCGAGTAATACCAGACAGGATATGAATACTAGTTGGATGGGTAAATAGCATGCCATTTTTGATTATAAATACATTGGAAGTCGCGCCTTCAGTCACTTGATTGTCTCGATGAAGAATAACCTCTTCAACGTTTTTTTCTTTTGCTTGTTGTGAATACATAACATTGACTAAAAGAGAGGTGGATTTAATGTCGCATCGATGCCAGCGAATATCTGGCTGGGTAATGGCTGCAAAACCTGCTTGAAGTGCTTGCTTAGTTTTGGTCAGCAAGGGACTTGATTCAATATAAACTGTTGGTGTTAAATCATTAAAACTGTGTTTACGTTTGTCGCTCACCCCACGACTTATTTGTAAGTAAATTGATTGTTCTTGGTTGTTATAAAAGCCAAGAAGTTTGCTTAGAATATCGCCCCATTCTTTTGAATTATACGGGTTTTTAATTTTGACTGAATCAAGGCTTGTTTGTAAGCGCAATAGATGTTTATTAAGGCGAAATATTTTGTTGTTATAAACAGGAATGACTTCATAAACACCATCGCCAAACAAAAACCCTCTATCCATCACAGAAATATGTGCTTGGTTTTTTTCAATAAATTCGCCGTTTAAAAATACCACTAAAACCCAATAGCCTCAAGCATACGTGAGAAGAAGTCCGCTTGTTGTGCATCTTCAAGTGCAACCAGTGGAATGCTTACCATGGTTTTACCTTCAAACTGGATGAGTAATTTGCCAACAATATCACCTTTATTGATAGGTGCTGACAAGGCTGTATCAAGTTGAATCACTTGGTCTGAAAGTTTGAACTGGCCACGCGCTAGAGTGAAGCTGACTACCTTTGACGTACCTACCTTTAGTGTGTCTTTGGTTGCGCTAGTAATAGGCACTTCTTTTTTGATATCTTTAATGGTTTGAGTTTCAAAAAAGCGAAAGCCGTAGTCAAGAATTTTTCGTGTTTGTGAGGTTCGAGCGTTCACACTACTAGACCCTAACACAACAGAAATCAAACGCATACCAACGCGTTTGGCACTGACCACTAAGTTATAACCTGCTTTTTTAGTAAATCCAGTTTTCAGCCCATCTACTGTATGGTCGCTCCATAGTAGTTTATTGCGATTGCGCTGTTTAATGCCATGGTAAGTGAATTCTTTTTGTGAGTACCATGGGTAGAATTGGGGGAAGTCTCTGATTGTTGCTGTTACTAATAATGTTATATCAGCAGCAGTGGTGTACTGATTATCATTTGGCAAGCCAGAAGCGTTTTCAAACCAAGAATTATTCATACCAAGTTGACGTGCATATTCATTCATATAAGTGGCAAACGTGCCTTCAGTTCCTGCAATGTGTTCAGCCAGGGCGACAGCGGAATCATTACCAGATTGAATAATCATGCCCTTAAGTAAGGTTTCAAGTTTAATGGTTTTGCCCACTTCTACAAAACTTTTTGAACCGCCTGTTTTCCACGCCTTTTTGCTGATACGCACTTCATCTTCTAAGCTGATACGACCGTCGTTAATAAGTTGAAAAACGACATAAGCTGTCATTAGTTTGGTTAGACTTGCTGGTGCGCGTTTATCAAATTGCTTATTGCTTGCAATGACCTTACCGGAATTGTAATCAACAATACTATAAGCAGCAGCAGATATTTCGGGTGCTTTAGGAGTGATAAAAATTGCCGCTTGAGTGTTTAAGGTAAGAGAGGATATAAGGATAACCAGGGGCTTAGTAAATGATTGATATTGCATAAAGTATTAGTTGTTTAGTTGATTGAATGCTTGTTTTAACTTGTTTGATAGTTGATAAGCTGCCATCGCATATCTATTATCATGATTATAACGCGTTAGCACGTAAAAATTCCAAAAAGTGAGCCAAGTTTCATTGATTTCATCTTGTGGCAGGCTGATAAATGCCAATTTGGTTTTATTCTTAATATCTTGGTGAATGTCCAAACCCTTATTACGCCAGTACTGAGTATTTTTTTTAGGTTTACTAGTGCTTAATCTAGCGTGTTTTAAGTGGTTTAATTGAAGTGTAATGGGTCTTGCAAATTCGCCCCCATCATGCCACTGGTGTTGATCAAAATAATTAGCAATGGAGCCGATTGCGTCAATAGGATTTGAGAATAAATCAATCTTACCGTCATGGTTAAAATCAACAGCGTAGTATCTATAAGAGCTGGCAATAAACTGTGGATACCCCATTGCACCTGCATAAGAACCTTGTATGGATAAAGGTGGAATGACGTTTTCACGTGACATAAGCAAGAACTCTTTTAACTCTTTTTGATAGAATTTTTTCCTTCTATAATTACCAAAGGCTCGTTTTGCTAGCGTTTCCAAAGTTGGATGTGTGCCTTTTTTGTTGCCATAGTTGGTTTCAATACCCAAAATAGCAACTATGATTTCTGCAGGTACATTGTATTTACTTTCAGCGCGTTTAAGCGTTGTTAAGTTATCTTGCCAAAAGTTGATGCCGTCTTTAATGCGCTGCTCAGTAATAAATAAACCTTTGTATTTATCCCAAGACATGGTTTTTTCTTTTTTTCTTTTTTTCTTTTTTTGGTTTTTATCTGCAAGTGTTAGCTCAATTTTTGAAAAAATAAACAGCAACTCATCCTTGTTAAATTGATGATTTTTCACCATTCTATTAATAAAGTCATGAGTTGCTTGAAAGTTGGTTGCTGGTAAAGTTTTAGCAACAATCGAGCTAGAAAAACAAACAAGTAAAAGTAAAAGTACGCGCATTAATTTTGTAAATATCTTGGTGTTTTGTGTTTGCGAATTGCCATGATAATGCCAAAGCTAGACATTAAAGTGATGAGTGATGAGCCGCCATAGCTAATCAGTGGCAATGGCACACCCACCACAGGTAATAGCCCAGACACCATGCTAACATTAACAAAAATATAAGTAAAGAAGATAAGAGTTAAACTTGCACCTAATAGTTTTGAAAAATTATCTTCTGACTGGAAAGAAATGACCAATAATCGGTAAATAATTAGCCCGTACAAGGTAAATAAAAATATAACACCCATAAAGCCCAACTCTTCAGCGATCACAGCAAAGATAAAATCAGTTGCATGCTCAGGCAGGAAATTAAGTTGGGATTGGGAACCTTGCTCCAAACCCTTGCCAACCAAGCCGCCAGATCCAATCGCAATTTTTGATTGTAAGATATGATAGCCAGAACCTAACGGGTCAGAACTTGGGTCAATCAAAGTTAGGATGCGTTTTTTTTGATAACCCATTAATAGATAGCTCCATGCAACATAGGCACCTGAGGTGATGATTGATGAAATTAGTGCAAAATTTAACCAATTATTTTTAAGAATTTGAACACGGATGCCTGAAAAAAACAACACGTAAAAGCCAGAAGCACCAATTAATAGAGAAGTACCCAAATCTGGCTGTTTGGCAATGAGTATTACGATTGAAATAATGGCAACAATGGATAAGAAAACAGGTAGTGGTTTTGGTGGTAAGGTTTTTTCACTTAAAATTGAGGCAATGGCAATAGGTACAATTACTTTCATAATTTCAGAAGGCTGAAAGCGTATAAAACCCAAATTAAGCCAGCGTTGAGCGCCACTACTGCTTGAGCCAAAAATCAAGACTAAAATCAGTAAAAAGATACCAAATAACATTAAGTAAGGAGAAAGGCGCCTAAGTTGGTAAGGTGGTATTTGAGCAATGACCAGCATCGCACTAATTGCAAGCACAAAGTGAAACGCTTGTTTGTAAATAGTTTGCATAGAGCCTGCTGAGGCTGAATAAAGCACAACAAGTCCAAATCCACTGAGTGCCATAATCAGTAAAAATAAAGGCGTATCCATCTTAAAATAATGCCAATAGTGGCGTATTTGTGCAATACTTAATAATTTCATAATAATAACAAACCAACCGATCTGGCATCGGACAATAGTAAGTTAAAACTTCGACAAGCTGATTTATTATTCATACTTTCAGTGCCAATACCCATTTGCCGAATGGCTACTTGTTGTTTTGGGTGTAAAAATTGATGTGTTGCACCTGTGCCGATGATTAATAAATCAATATCATCTTGATTGGATAGGGGGAATAATGAAACTTTATCAATATCATCAAGATGAGTCATGTCAATTTCACAATGATAACGAGAAGAAATAAAACAAGGAACTTTAAGCTGTGTGTGTGCTAATTTAACATGGCGTTCTTCGATAGAAACAATACTGTTAGGGCTCGCCTCTTGTTGGTTAAATTCCATGGTATTACAGCGACTATTTGGTGAATAAAAGCACATTATAACAGTGTAAAATTAATTACTTTTTTATTTTAGAGAAACAGATGTCAAATTCAAGCAATACAGACATATATGATGCAGATTTATCCAGCGGTGTTACTGCATTTGATACTAAGAATTTTACCATGGCATATCAATTATTAGCCCCACTTGCCACAAAAGGTAATGCTGAGGCCTTATGGCGTGTTGGCATGATGCAAATGAATGGCTTAGGCATGGTTAAAAACCAACCTTTAGGGTTTGAAAACTTCTTACAAGCAGCAAGTCAAGATCATGTATTTGCTCATCACATGCTAGGTGTGGCGTATATGACTGGCGAAGGCGTAGAAAAAGACATTACAAAGTCTATTGAGTGGTTTGAAAAAGGCGCTGAATTTGGCATTCCTGGTCCGATGTATACATTGGGTATGCTGTATGAAGATGGTAAAGAGGTTGAGCAAGATTTAGAAAAATCAAAATATTGGTTTGATAAAGCCGATAAAGTAAGTCCATAATAATAATGAAATCAAGATTTGCCCCATCCCCAACAGGCTACCTACATATCGGCGGTGCTAGAACTGCACTTTTTGCTTGGGCTTGGGCTAAAAAGCAACATGGTAAACTTGTATTACGTATTGAAGATACAGATTTAGAGCGCTCAACCCAAGCATCCGTTGATGCAATTTTACAAGGCATGGATTGGCTTGGGCTTGACTATGACGAGGGCCCTTTTTATCAAACAGATCGTTTTGATCGCTACAAGCAAGTTGTACAGCAACTACTAGATAAAAAAAAAGCCTATTATTGCGAATGTTCTAAAGAGCGCTTACAAATCTTACGTGAAGATTTAATCAAGCAAGGTAAAAAAGCCAAGTACGATGGTTGTTGTCGAGATAAAAACCTAAATACCGGCGTTGTGCGTTTTAACAACCCAGAAGAGGGATTAGTGGTTTTTAATGATGCAGTTAAAGGACGAATTTCAATCAATAATAAAGAGTTGGATGATTTAATTATCGCTCGTAGCGATGGCATACCAACTTATAATTTAACCGTGGTGATTGATGACCATGACATGCAAATTGATTGTGTTATTCGTGGTGATGACCATATTAACAACACTCCTAAGCAAATTAACCTTTATCAGGCATTAGGCTGGCATTTGCCAGAATTTGCACACTTGCCCATGATTTTAGGCAGTGATGGTGCGCGTCTTTCAAAACGCCACGGTGCTGTGAGTGTCATGGCTTATCGAGATGCGGGTTTTTTGCCCGAAGCCTTGCTTAATTATTTAGCTCGCTTAGGTTGGTCGCATGGCGATCAAGAAATATTTTCTATGGATGAAATTGTTAAACTGTTTGAATTAAAAAACATTAACAAGGCGCCTGCAAGCTTTAATCAAGATAAGCTTTTATGGCTCAATCAAGAAACCATTAAAAATTCCAGTGTTGAGAATTTACTTAATAACCTAACTTGGCATCTGAAAAATCAAGCAATTACCACTACAGACACGCCTGATATTAAAACAGTTGTCCAACATTTACAAGATAGATGTAAAACCTTAGTTGATATGGCAGCTGAAGTGAAAATGTTTTATCAAGATTTCGATACTTTTGACGAAAAACTTGCCAAAAAACACTTTAAAGATAAAACGCCACTCAAGCACTTACTTACAAAACTAGAAGCCCTAAGTACTTGGCAAGCCAACAACGTCAAACAAGCCGTTAAAGAGGTGTGCTTTGAGCTTAACATCGGTTTTGGCAAGGTAGGCCAACCTTTTAGGCTTGCACTAAGTGGCAACGGCAATGCAGGTAGTATTGATATTGTAGCTGAACTGGTTGGTAAAGATAAAACACTATCACGCCTAAAAATGGCGATTAGTTTTTAAAAGAAACAGCCGTCATTAAATAAACACACTCCTTACCACCAATAAAACGAATAGTTTGAAATGGCTATTTAAAGTCTATATCGGCATTTTCAGCACATATCGTGTAGAAAGAGTCAGCTTAACCAAGATTAAAAAATGGCTTTTTAAACATTGAGTGTGTTTACAAAAATCATTAAATCGGTTAAAAGAATGACCATTTATTAACTACCAATAAGTTTTCAAAGGTAATATAGTGCAAAAATATTTTTTAAATATTCGCTTGTTTGCACGGTAAAAATAAATCATTAAATAATTTAACCATAAGATTATGACAAAAACAATAAAAAAGATTTTATTGGTATTTTGACCACGACAACAATGGCAAGATTGACGATAGTTTTGAACTGTTTGGCAATAAAGCCACCAATGGCTTTGAAGTCCTAAAAGGCCTAGACATTAACGTGGCTTAAAAAAGTGAACATCAAAAAATACGAATAAACACCAATTCTAACAAACTAAGTTATCTTTTTAATTTTACTGCAATAGTCTAATTTTATTGGACACAAAGATAGCCTTATAATACAAACCATAAGGAGGTCAGTAATGACACAATATAAATCAAGAAAACAACGAGTGACTTTTACCGTTGAACATTCTGTTCAATACCCCCTTGAGGGGGGGGAACACTAGATTATGCCAAACTCATGGTGCATGAGAATTACACCAATAAAAAAAATCATGATAATATCAGGAGCTTGCTCCTCAGCAGTTAGCAGATGGAGAAAACAATACCTAGCAGAGCTTGGTGGACAAACACCAGAGTCAGGCAAAGCGCTGACTTCTGAACAACAAACAATACAACTGCTTGAGAAACAACTTTGGCGCGCACAAAGGGACAATGAAATCTTAAAAAAGGCAACAGCCTTGTTCGCTGTGGACAATCACCAAGTGATATGATTATCAAGATAAACAAGGCTTGCCAACAATACAATACTAAAGAATTATGAGCATTACTCAAACTTCCTCGCAGTAGTTATTACTATCAAGTCAAAGATAAGCGAGTAAACAACAACACCAACGCTATGATTAAATTAATCAAACAAACTGCTATTGAAGTTGGATACACCTATGGCAAACGCAGAATGCGAGTAGTTTTGAATAACCAAGGTTATAACATTGGTATTTACCAAACTGCAACGCTAATGAAAAAAGCCAATGTAGTTGCCATACGCCCAAGAAAGCGTCATTATTACCCTAATACTAGATTGATGTTTAAAAAGGCAAAAAACCTATTAAATCGTGTGTTTGAGCAGCAATCAATTAATACGCATTGGGTTGGTGATATTACCTATATCAAAACCTATCAAGGTGGGAGTTATTTAGCCAGTGTGTTGGATTTAGGCTCAAGACAAGTTGTTGGTTGGGCATTGTCAAAACAGCCTAATGCTCAGTTGGCAAAGGATGCGCTTAGTAATGCTGTGTCTAGACACCAGCCCAATACAAATAAACACATGTTCCACTCTGATCAAGGGACTCAATACTCTTCTAAAGTTTTTATTGATTATTGCAACAAGAACAACATTACTCAAAGCATGAGCAGGCGAGGTAATTGTTGGGATAATGCGGTCATGGAGCGTTTCTTTAGAAGTCTGAAGACTGAGAGATTAAATTATCAAAGTTTTGCAAATCATAGTGAAGTCGTGCAAAATGTAGAGGGTTATATCTACTTGTATAATTACAAAAGGATTCATTCAGCGATTGGGTATTTAACACCTGCTCAAGAGATGGCTGAATTGAAAAAAGCGGCTTGAAATGTGTCCAAGTAGGTTAGAGCATTGCAACCAGTACTAGAACAAGCAGGTGATGAAACTGGCAATCAACTACTACAAGCTTTAGCAAGAGATGCTGATTTACACCTAATAGGTACCAATGGTAATGATATTTTGACAAGCGGCAGTGGGTTTGATATTTTAGATGGTGGTTCAGGTCATGACACCCTAGACGGTGATGCTGGCAACGACATCCTTAACGCTGGCACAGACAACGATACCTATATCTTTAACCTTGACGATGGACAGTTAGAAGTGATGGATGCGAATGGTTATGATGTGCTCAAATTTGGGCAGGGTATTAATATGCAAGATATAGGACTATATCAAGATGACACCTATATTTACTTAGAGATTTTGGATACAGGCGATAAAGTAAGGTTTGAGACTAATGATAATGCCAGTCAAATTGCTATTGATAGAATTGATTTTGTTGATGGTACTCAGTGGAGTCAGTCAGTGTTAATGAATGCTGTGGTGGTCAATAGTGTGAATGATTGGCAAGTATTATAAATTGTAGAGCAGATAACAAGTGGATTCTTGTAACTACACTAAACCTTACTTGGTATAGAGTGTTATTATGATGAATAAAAATAGTAGCCAGCTTGTATTTTGATAAAATAGGGCATGGATTTATCAATATTTAAAGCGCAATATCAAGCATTACAAGACTCAATCAAGGCGGATTTTTTAAATAATCCAGAGGCAGCTCAAACACTTGTATTGGCTAGAAGTGAAGGGGTTGATCAATTACTTAAAGATATTTGGCAAAGTTTTAATCTTTTAGACCAGTTATGTTTGGTGGCTGTTGGTGGTTATGGCAGGGGAGAGTTGCATCCGTATTCGGATATAGATTTGTTGATTTTAATTCCTGATGGTGCGCATGATACCTATCAACAAAGTATTGCTAGTTTTTTAATATTTTTATGGGATGTGAACTTGGAAGTAGGGCATGCAACTCGGGATTTGAAAGATTGTATTAGTGTGATTGATGATCTTAGTGTAGTGACTAATTTATTAGAGTCTCGCATTATTTTAGGTAAAGCATCTTTGTTTTTTAAGATGAAGGCTGTGATTAAATCTAGCGTTTGGTCAAGCCAATCATTTTTAGTTGAAAAGCAAAAAGAGCAACACAATCGTCATCAAAATTTGTCCAATACTGCTTATAACTTAGAACCAAACATCAAACAAAGCCCTGGCGGTCTTAGAGACATTCAAACAATTGTGTGGGTAGCAAAGTGGTATTTTGACGTTAATACTTTGTTTGAACTGGTCGATAAGCAATATTTAACAACCACTGAGTATGGGTTATTAAAAACATCACAACTATTTCTATTCAAAGTCAGATTTGCACTGCATATTATCGCTAATCGGCGTGAAGACAGGCTTGCATTCCAATATCAAAAATCTGTGGCAACCATGCTGGGTTATGTTGATGGGGATTCTTTAGCGGTTGAAGCTTTTATGAAGGATTATTACCAAACTGTGACTAGAGTGTCGCGTCTTAATGATATTTTGTTGCAATTATTAGAAGATGAGATTTTAAACACACAGCACTTGAACAGTCGCTTTATGATTAGTCATGGTTATATTCATTCAATTGATGAGCAGGTTTTTATCCAAACGCCATCTGCTTTTATTGAAATATTTTTGCTCATCGCCAAGCATAATTATGTACGGGGTATTAGTGCAAAAACACTTAGACAAATGCAAAATAGCATTAATTTAATTGATTTTGATTATTACAAAAAGCGCAAAAATAATCGCTTATTCATTGAGTTGTTACAGCAAAATCAAGGGGTTAATAAGGCGTTAAAACTCATGAATCGTTACGGTATTTTAGAGCATTACATTCCTGCTTTTGGTAAGATTATGGGGCTAATGCAATACGATTTATTTCATGCTTACACGGTGGACCAGCATACGTTGTTTGTGATTCGTAATTTGAGGCGTTTTTTTATACCCGAGTTTGCTAAGGAATTTGCGCTTTGTAGCGAGATAGCACAAGGTATTCAAAAACCAGAGTTGCTATTATTGGCAGGGCTTTTTCATGATATCGCCAAAGGTAGAGGTGGGGAGCATGCCCAGTTGGGTGCCATTGATGCACGTGAGTTTTGCCAGCACCATCAATTAAAAACAAGTGATACTGATTTGGTTTCAAAGTTAGTTGAAAAGCATTTACTTATGTCAATGGTTGCGCAAAAGCAAGATATTGGTGATTTTGAAGTGATTGAGCGTTTTTCTAAACAAGTGGGCACGGTTGAATTTTTAGAATTTTTATATTTATTAACAAATGCTGATATTCGTGCAACAAAAGATGATTTGTGGAATAGCTGGAAAGACTCCTTATTAAAAAAACTATTTTATAATACCAAAAAATACCTAGAAAGCAGTAATAGTCAGCGCCCAAGTGTGGACCAAAGAGTACAAGACATTAAGCAAATCATTATTAAGAATTCTATTGCTCAGGGCTATCAAATGAGTGATGTTGAAAAGGTATTGTCAACCTTGCCTAAAGACTATTATGTGCGTTATGAGGTTGACGATATTTTATGGCATTTGAGTCTTGCTACCAAAATAACCAATGATAAGATTATTGTTAGTTCTAAAATTTCACAACACAATGTGGTTGATATTTTTGTGTTGTGTGATGATTTTAAAGGTTTATTCTTTAAATTAATTAGTATTCTTGAAAGGCTGGGTCTTGATATTGTGGATGCTAAAATCCTAACCACAAAGAACAGAAAAGTGTATAACACGATTAGTGTTTTGCAAGATGAAGCGCTTGAGCACATCAATATAAATCAAGAAATCAAAAATGAGTTGGATGATTTAGATGTAAGCGTAAGAACAACCCATGGTATATACACGCATCGATACTTTGATCATAAAATGAAAGTTAGTTTTAGTGCGAATGAACAGTGGAATTTAACCCAATTAGAGATTAATGTGCTTGACAAGCAGGGCATACTTTCTAACATTGCCTATGTTTTTTTCGAGTTAGACATTTCATTAATTAATGCTAGAATTGCCACCATGGGGGAAAGAGTTGAAGATGTGTTTTTTATTAGCAATGCTAAAAATCAGCCATTGAGTGTGACAGAACAATCAGTGCTTAAAGAGGCCTTGGAAGAAAGATTGTAAAAAGATATTACGCAAGTTAAATGATGATATAATTTTATGCAATCAGCAGTTCTGCTGTTTCTTTTTTCATTTCAGATTAACATTACAAAAAATATGAACGATAAAATTAAAGTAGTGACTGACGCCTCTTTTGAAGCAGATGTTGTTAACTCATCACAAGTGGTATTGGTAGATTTTTGGGCTGAGTGGTGCGGACCATGTAAGGCATTAGCACCTGTATTAGATGAGATTGCTGATGAATATGATGGTAAAGTCATTATTGCTAAAGTTAATATAGACGAGAACGAGCAAACACCACCAAAGTATGGTATTCGCGGCATTCCAACGATGTTGTTATTTTCTGATGGCGCTGTTCAAGCAACCAAAATGGGCGCACTTTCAAAAGCGGAACTTAGTGCATTTATTGATGCCAATATTTAAAAAAACTAAATAACTGATTGTTTTTATCTTAACTACTCAGTTTAACAAAACCTTCTAGCGCTTTAGACGTATACCCCTTGTTAAGTAAAAAAATACTTATCCTTAATATGGACACATTCATGAAATTATCAGAACTCAAAAAATTTAGCCCAGAAGAGTTATTAGAATTAGCACAATCCCTAGGTGCAGAAAATATTTCTAGAGCTAAAAAACAAACCCTAATTTTCATTATTCTTAAAGCTAAAGCGGCTAATGATGAGGAAGTGTTAGGCGATGGTGTTTTGGATGTGTTGCAAGATGGTTATGGTTTTTTAAGATCAAGTGATGATTCTTATACCTCGGGTGCGGATGATATTTATATTTCACCTAATCAAATTAGACGTTTTAATTTATCAACCGGTGATTTAGTTGCAGGAAAAATTAGAGCACCTAAAAAGGGTGAAAAGTATTTTGCTTTAATTAAAGTATCAGAAGTGAACGGTGAAGACCCGGACAATGTTAGAAATAGAGTGCCATTTGCCTCACTTACACCCATTCATCCTAATGAAAGACTCAATTTAGAAATTGGCAATGGTGGTACCGAAGATATTACTGCCAGAGTGATTGATCTTGTTACGCCATTTGGTAAAGGGCAAAGGGGCTTGTTGGTTGCACCACCTAAGGCAGGTAAAACCATGATTATGCAAAATATCGCCACTTCTATTTCAGTTAATCATCCAAAATGTGAATTGATTGTGCTTTTAATTGATGAACGCCCTGAAGAAGTAACAGAAATGGCACGCACCGTACGTGGTGAGGTAATCGCTTCAACATTTGATGAGTCAGCAAAACGTCATGTGAAAGTTGCTGAAATGGTGATTCAAAAAGCCAAACGACGCGCAGAACAAGGCAAAGATGTGATTATTTTGCTAGATTCAATTACACGTTTGGCGCGCGCTTATAATACAATCGTCCCTTCATCAGGCAAGGTACTAACAGGTGGTGTTGATGCTAATGCACTACAACGTCCTAAGCGTTTTTTTGGTGCAGCTAGAAACATTGAAAATGGTGGAAGTATTACCATTATTGCCACCGCATTGATTGACACTGGTTCAAAAATGGATGAAGTTATTTATCAAGAATTTAAAGGCACAGGTAATATGGAGCTTCATTTAGAAAAGCGCTTGAGTGAAAAGCGAATTTTCCCAGCAATTAATATTAATGCTTCTGGTACGCGCCGTGAAGAGTTAATTACGGATGAAAAAGAATTACAAAAAATGTGGATTTTACGCAAAATTCTGCATCCTATGGACACTGTTGAGGCGGCTGAATTCTTAATTGATCGCTTAAAATTGACCAAAACCAATGATGAGTTTTTCGCTTCAATGTCGCAAAAAAAGTAACAAATTTATTTAAAAAATCATTGCCTAATTATTCTGAGCACTCATTAATCGCTTTAAGTATACTCAAGGAGACTATACCAACTCAATATAATTTATGAAGCCTATAAAACAGTATTTTCCTCAGGAAAAAATTCGTCAAATAGCCGACTGTTGTTCTCATTTTTTCTTAAAAAGTACACCGTTTTTCATCTCTCAAAAGAATACTGAAAAGAGTGTATTTCCTAGACTACACTGGGTTGCGTAGCAACATCTTAAAGTATGAAACTTCCTCCTATAGTAGCTAGAGCTCTTAAATTACAAAATAGTATTCTAGCTAGGTATTTAATGCGTAACGTATTGGTGCTTTTGAGTGCGGTATTTATTGTGATTGCTTTGGTTGTTTTTGGCAACCAATTAGTGCTGGTGATTAAAGAAAGTTTAAAAGAAGGCATACCTGTTGCAGACTTATTGCCACTGGTCGGTTTTAATATGATTAGAGATGTTGCGCTAATTTTATCTTTATCTTTATTATTGGCTATTATTTTGAGTATTAGCAAGCTTTATAAGGATTCAGAAGCTATTGTGATGAACTCATTAGGCTTAGGTGATAAGTATTTCATGATATTTATTCAGCCGCTTGTTATCTTTGTTTTTATCTTTGTTTTGCTTTTAACGACAGTTGTGGTGCCTTGGTCTAAGCAACAAAGAGGCTTGATTATGGAACGTAGTGAAAATGCATCTGAATTTTCTTTTATTAAAGAGAGTGAGTTTCAAGAGTTTAAAAATGGTGATATTGTTTTTTACGCATCAAAGGTCAGTGATGCTGATAATGCTAAAGAGCAAAATATGGAAGAAATTTTTATTTATACATTGGTCAATAATGAGCCAGTTATAACCTTGGCAAAGCAAGCTCAAAAATACACCAACTTAAACACCAACAGCGTGTATTTACGCCTTAAAAATGGTACGCGTTATCACGGTTTTCCTTCGGATAAAAATAAAAAAATCTTAAATTTTAAACTATATGATTTGCAAATTATTGATGGCGAGGTACAAAAAACTATTAGCACAGTTACTAAAGTAGAATCAAAGTCGACGTTTGAATTGTTATTTTCTAACAAATTGACAGAAATAGCAGAGTTTCAATGGAGAATATCTCAGCCCTTGAGTATTTTAATATTATCAGTGCTTGGCGTATTACTTGGAAAAACCTCCCCACGAAGTGGTAAAAATTTAGGCGTACTGGTTGGTGTTGTTGCATTTATTGTGTATAACAATGTTTTATTAATTGCAAAATCAGCCCTAGAGCGAGGAGAGTTTTTGCCAATTATTGGGCTGTGGTGGGTGCATTTAGCGATGCTATTGTTGATTTTTATTTTTTATAAAAAGCGTTACACCTTTTAAAGTGTAAAATAGTCATGTTTTTTTAAAGGAAAAAGTTTAATGTCATCTCAACCCAGTAAAGCCTTAGAGGTTTTTGATAATCCTAATATTGAGCGTGATTTTGTCATTCAAATTGATATGCCAGAGTTTACGTGCTTATGTCCAAAAACAGGGCAGCCTGATTTTGCCATATTACATCTTGAGTACATTGCTGATAAAGCGTGTATAGAATTAAAATCACTGAAAATGTATATTTGGTCGTATCGAAACGAGGGCGCATTCCATGAGGCGGTCACTAACCAAATTCTTGATGATTTGGTTCAAGCAAGCAATCCAAGATTCATGCGCTTAAAGGCAATTTTTAATGTTCGTGGCGGTATTTATACAACCATAATTTCTGAATATCAGCAAAAAAACTGGACGCCTAAAGCCAAAGTTGATTTACAGCATTTGGGCTAGTATTTTTTATGAAAGCCATTCGTCAAAGCATTAAGTTTGATAAAAAACTTCTAGACAAGGATGCTTTAAAAGTTATTAATGTTATTAATAAAGCGGGATTTAAAGCCTATTTAGTGGGTGGTTGCGTTAGAGATTTGCTCTTAAATTTAGAGCCAAAAGATTTTGATATTGCAACCAATGCCAAACCAGAACAAGTGCATAAATTATTTAAACGCTCACGTTTAATTGGTAGGCGCTTTCGTTTAGTGCACGTTATGTTTTCAGCGCGTAAATTTATTGAAGTGGCTACTTTTAGGTCAGGCAAGATACAAACCGCTAAAAATGGTGTTGTTATTCGTGATAATTGCTATGGTAATATTGAGGACGATGTCGTGCGTAGGGATTTTAATATTAACGCGCTTTATTATGATATTAAAACACAAGAAGTGATTGATTATGTGGGTGGACTTGAAGATATAAAAGCGAAAGAAGTGCATATTATTGGTAATCCAGGTATAAGGTTTGAACAAGACCCAGTGCGCATGATTAGAGCCATTAGGTTTCAAACTAAATTAGGGTTTCAACTGAGTGATGAGATTAAATCGGCTATTTTTGAACAAGCATCACTTATTGGTAATATTTCTGCAGCACGCCTGTATGAAGAGTGTATTAAATTGTTTCACAATGAATATGGGTTTGAAGTGTATGAGCGCTTAGAAAAATATGGTTTGTTAAAATATTTGTTTAAACAAACTCATAAGAATGAATTTATTAAAAAAGCCTTGTTAAATACATCAGATAGAATTAAAAAAAATCAATCTGTCACACCTGTGTTTTTATTTGCTGTATTTTTATGGCAGACCTACAATGAGCGTTTTATTGCGCTTAAAAACAAACAAAGTTGTTCGTCTTTAGCGATGACTCAGGCTTCTGAAGAGGTGATTATTAATCAAATTAAGCAAGTCTCGTTACCCAGATGGTTAAGTACTAGAATTAAAGATATTTGGCTAATGCAACCAAGATTGGAAAAAATGCAACCAAAAAAAGTCAAAACATTATTAAGCAATCCACGTTTTAGAATGGCATACGATTTCTTATTATTGCGCTCTATGAGTACCAATTCAGAATTGGTTGATGTGGCTAAATTTTGGACCAAAGCTCAACAGTGAAATCAGTTTTAATTACGGGCTGTTCAAGTGGTATTGGTTTGTGTTTGGCGAAAGGATTAAAGCAAAAAGGCTATCAAGTATTTGCCACTGCCAGAGGTGACATTGATGTTGAGAAGTTAAAAAACTTAGGCCTTGATGCTTATCAACTGGATTTATCCTCTTCTGTATCCATTCAACGCGCCATGAGTCATGTTTATGAGCATTACTCAAACTTCCTCGCAGTAGTTATTACTATCAAGTCAAAGATAAGCGAGTAAACAACAACACCAACGCTATGATTAAATTAATCAAACAAACTGCTATTGAAGTTGGATACACCTATGGCAAACGCAGAATGCGAGTAGTTTTGAATAACCAAGGTTATAACATTGGTATTTACCAAACTGCAACGCTAATGAAAAAAGCCAATGTAGTTGCCATACGCCCAAGAAAGCGTCATTATTACCCTAATACTAGATTGATGTTTAAAAAGGCAAAAAACCTATTAAATCGTGTGTTTGAGCAGCAATCAATTAATACGCATTGGGTTGGTGATATTACCTATATCAAAACCTATCAAGGTGGGAGTTATTTAGCCAGTGTGTTGGATTTAGGCTCAAGACAAGTTGTTGGTTGGGCATTGTCAAAACAGCCTAATGCTCAGTTGGCAAAGGATGCGCTTAGTAATGCTGGTGTCTAGACACCAGCCCAATACAAATAAACACATGTTCCACTCTGATCAAGGGACTCAATACTCTTCTAAAGTTTTTATTGATTATTGCAACAAGAACAACATTACTCAAAGCATGAGCAGGCGAGGTAATTGTTGGGATAATGCGGTCATGGAGCGTTTCTTTAGAAGTCTGAAGACTGAGAGATTAAATTATCAAAGTTTTGCAAATCATAGTGAAGTCGTGCAAAATGTAGAGGGTTATATCTACTTGTATAATTACAAAAGGATTCATTCAGCGATTGGGTATTTGGCTTGCTACACGCTTTAGTTTCTCGTCCATGGAACTTAATTGGCGGGCATAGTGTTTCTGCTGCAGTAGGTGTTGCTTGTTTTTATTTGATTGCTGATATCAATTGCCATCCCACTTGCACTTGTTGCCATGCATTTTTTGAAATGTATGCATCCACCTAGTGGTGCAACGGCAGTGACTGCCATTATCGGTGGTGAGGCAATACATCAATTGGGCTATGCGTTTGTTATCACACCTATTTTTTTAATTCCTTAATATTGCTTGTAGTTGCTATGGCGGTAGGCAGTTTTAGAGATAAAAATCCGTTTGAAGATTATTTGTAATCAGGTTGTTCATAAGAAACTAAAGATATTATTTATCCACCAGTTACCGGTGGATAAAAGGCTACTTCATCTGTTTCACTGATAATAACCGTATCATTAGCAATTTCTTGATTGACCGCACAAAGAACATTGTTTGGAAAATAATGCTCGCCATGTTTATCAATAAGCTGTTTTTTTAATTGTGCTGTTGTGGTGTTAGTAGCAAGAATAATCTCTTCACTGGACAGTTTAAGGGATTCTTTAAGTGAAGCAAAATATAAAATTTTCATAATTTATTTATAGTAAGATTTTTTAGGTATTGTTTTACCCGCCAATTTCTACCATTTGCCGGTTGCTGATATTGTCAATAACAGAGTTAAACTCATGCTTTTCAGGTTTTTTATTGATTGCATTTAGGATCATGCGTTTAATTTCATCATCCGTTAAATTTGAACGTACGGCATCTTTTAAAGAAATTGAATCTTCTTGCCCTAGACATAAGATTAAATCACCCTTGGCAGTCAGCCTAACACGATTACAAGTTTGGCAAAAATGGTTTGATATGGCACTGATTATGCCTACTGTAGAGTTTGTGCCTTTAATTTTAAAATTATGAGCAGGGCCGGCAGTTTTATTAGATGTGATGGGGGTTAATTGATTGTTTAGGTATTTGTTGATTTTAGCAAGAATGTCTTTTTCACTAACGTGTTGAGCGAGTGCTTCTATGCCTGACAAACCGATTGGCATGGTTTCAATAAAGCGGATATCAATGCCTTTATTAATGGCAAAATTAATCATTGATTCGATTTCATCGTCATTAACGCCACGCATTGCTACTACATTAAGTTTAATTGGGTTCATGCCTACCTGTATTGCCGCATCAATGCCTTTAATAACTTGTGTTAAATCGCCATCACGAGTAATTTCTTCAAACCTTTTAGGGATGAGTGAATCAATAGAAATGTTTACTCTATTGATGCCATTTTGATAAAGCTTTCCAGCAAATTTTTCTAATAAATGTGCATTGGTTGATAAGGGAACATCATCAATGCCATCAACATGACTGATGAGTTTAGCAATTTTAGAAATACCTCTTCGTAGTAGTGGTTCGCCCCCTGTTAATCTAACTTTGGTAATGCCTAATTGTGCAAAAAGTTGAACAATTTTTTCAATATCTTCATAACTTAGAATGTCTTCACGTTTGCAATTTGGTGTGTGTTCATCATCACGACAATAAAAACATCGATAGTTGCAGTGTTCAGTCACTGAAAGTCTTAGGTAGTTAATTTCTCTACCAAATTTGTCAATTAACTTAGATATTTTCAAGTTTCCGTCTGGATTGCTGTGTCGTTTATCCAATGGCCAGATTTTCCGCCCTTTTTTTCTAGTAATTGAATGTCTCCAATTTTGATAAAGCGATCTACTGCTTTGCACATATCATAAATAGTTAGCGCTGCTACACTTGCTGCGGTGAGTGCTTCCATTTCTACGCCAGTTTTACCGTCAAGTTTAACAAGCGTTTTAATTTCAATCGTGGCATTTTTTTCATTAGGCATCAGCTCAACCGTTATTTTTGACAGCATTAAAGGGTGGCAAAGTGGAATTAAATCCCAGCATTTTTTAGCAGCGCAGATGCCAGCAATACGCGCTACAGCAAGTACATCCCCTTTAGCATTTGAGCCAGATAATATCAACTCAAGGGTTGATTGTTTCATACTAACCACAGCCATGGCTGTTGCTTCACGCGTGGTAACTTGTTTATCAGACACATCAACCATTTGTGCATGACCTTTTTGGTTAATATGGGTTAATTTACCCACTTGGACCGCTGTGTGTCGCTTGTCACTCATAATAACATCTCATTTAGTGGGTAAAAGTTTAGAACTTTACCTCGTTTAAAAGTGGTTTTTTCTGGAATTTCTATCAATCCATCTGCCCACACCATGGAACTCAGCACGTCAGAGCCTTGTTTGGGATACAGATTGGCCTTGGTGGGGAAGGTTGTATGGTCAAGGCGCACACGTACAAATTCACGTCTAGGTTTTGGCTTGTGCCAATCAAAGTTTGCTTGAGCTTTAAAAGCAGTATTTAGATAGTAACTTGCACCTTGCATTTTTTTAATAAAAGGCCGAGCAAAGAGTAAAAAAGTTACCATGGCAGAAACTGGATTGCCCGGCAGTCCAATAAAAGCGCAATGTCCTAGGTTGCCAAAAGCAAGTGGCTTGCCTGGTTTTATCTTAATGCGCCATAGGTTTAATTGACCTAGTTGTTCTATAGCAGGCTTAATATAATCTTCCTCACCAACAGATACGCCACCTGTGGTTATGATTAAATCACAATCAGATTTTAATGCTTTTAGGGCATCACAAGTAGCATTAAAGGTGTCTTTAATGTTGCCTAAGTTGACAACTTCGCAACCAAGTTTGTTTAGTAGTGCCACTAATGAATAGCGATTAGAGTTAAAAATTTGCCCTTGTTGTAATACGTCTCCAGGTTTAACCAGCTCATCACCCGTGAAAAACACACCGACTTTAATTTTATGAAATACTCTAAGTTTGTCTATGCCCACAGAGGCAACCAGCGCAATATCTTGTGGTTGTAGTTGTTTTCCTTTGGGTAAGATAACATCACCTGATTGGATGTCATTGCCCATAGGCCTGATGTTTTCACCCAGCGAAATGGGTCGATAAACTTCAATTTTTAATTTGTTTTCAATCAACTCGCATTCCTCTTGCATGAGCACTGTATTAGCATTTTTTGGTATGGGCGCACCTGTAAATATACGTGCTGCACAACCTGGTGCTAGTGCATCTCCAGTGCTGCCTGCAGGAATACGGTCGGTAATTTCAAATGCAAATCCACCAGGTGTGTTTATTTGATTTTCTTTAAGATTAATGGCGTAGCCATCCATGGCAGAATTATCAAAACTAGGGACAGAAATATTGGCATGTATATCAATAGCTAGCATTCTGTTTAATGCATCATCAAGCCCTATTAATTGAGTGTTATTGGTAACTTTAGCAGAATCTATTAATATTTTTAAAACCTCATCAATAGAAAGTAAGGGTTGTGGTATTGTGTCACATCTACAATCAACTTGTTGGTTGTTCATGATAAATTTTTACGGTTTATAATTAAAGTTCATTGTTTGATTGTATCATACAGCCTATATATTCGACAACAACATACCCATATGAAAAGCATCATTAAAAGTGACATTACCGCTGTCATACTTTCAGGTGGTCAAGCTACACGTATGAATGCTCAAGATAAAGGTTTAATTTTATTTAATGACAAGCCTTTGATTAGTTATGTGGTCGATATTATCCATCAAGATGTCCATAGTATATTGGTGAGTGCTAATAGAAACCTTGATGCATATCAAAAATTTGGTGAGGTTATTACTGATAGTTTTCCTGGGTTTCAAGGGCCACTTGCTGGTATTTTGTCGGCTTTGACTAAAGTCAAGACAAAATATTTATTGGTTGTGCCGTGTGATGGGCCGTTTATTAATCAAACTCTTGTGGCTAGGTTATTAGAAAATATGCAGCAGGCTGATGCCAGCATTTGTGTGGCAATGCAAGGGCAAAAAATGCATCCTACTTTTTCATTAATTAGGGCTAATTTAAAAGATAATTTGAGTGAATTTTTAGCACAAGGCAAACGCAAGATGGGTATGTGGTTTAAGAGTAATCATGCACAAGAAGTTGATTTTTCAGATCAAGCAGATATGTTGATTAATCTAAATTCACCTGAGGATTTTAAAATTAGGCAGTAAGATTATTCCCAACGATTTTTTTGGCTTTTGTCACTATTTTTGGCTTCAACCCACTCGCTTTTGTTTTGAGTGTGTTCTTTTTTCCAAAAGGGCGCTTGAGTTTTTAAATAGTCCATGATAAATTCGCAAGATTCAAAAGCAGATTGACGATGTTTGCTGCTTGTAATCACTAATACAATTTGATCATTAATATCTAAATCACCCACGCGATGAATAAGAGCTATATTACCAATAGACCAGCGTTTTTTGGCTTGATCAACAATAGATTTTAGTGCTTTTTCAGTCATCCCAGGATAATGCTCTAACGTCATTTTTTGAATTGGAGCGTCATCCAAATCACGTACAAAGCCAACAAAACTGACCACTGCGCCAATATCAGAATTGTTGTTTTTGACCACTGCTATTTCTGTTGATAAGTCAAAATCTTGTTGTTGTATAATTATTTTATCCATGTTAAAAAACCTTGATAATAAAAATATTATAATAACTTAATACACTTGAACTTAATTTTTTGATATAATTTCACATAGTTACCCAATGAGGGGCAACAACAGACACAGACGTTTACTTAATTTTTCTTGATGGGATTATTAAGTAAGCGTTTTTTTCGTCAATTTCAAAGTAGAGTTGGCAATTGGGTATTGAAGCCAGTTATTGTATTTTTATGTCTATGTATATAAATGCGATAACTGGCTTTTTTTGCTTTATAAAAAGCATAAAACATTAAAACAAGGCAGGAAAATAGCATGAAAAATTTAGTCATAGTTGGATCGGGAATGAGCGCCATGAAGGTGGTTGACGAGGTGTTAAAAATTGACCCACTGATGTATCAAATTACCATTATTGGCGAGGAAAAGGTATTGCCATATAACAGAATTATGCTCTCACCTGTTTTGGCAGGGGAGAAAGATTTTGAAGATATAAAAACGCATGATGAGTCTTATTTCTCTCAAAATAACATTACCTTTAAGCCAGGTTGCTTGGTGTCATCTATTGATAGGTTAAATAAAAGTATTTTATTAACCAATGAGAAGGCGTCATATTCAGTAGCATACGATCGATTAGTAATTTGCACAGGATCAAGGCCTTTTATTTTGCCATTACCAGGTAAAACGTTAGAGGGTGTGGTGTCGTTTAGAGATATTTATGATGTTGAGTATATGCAATCAAAAGTTGGCCAAGCTAAAAAAGTAGCCGTAATTGGTACGGGTTTATTGGGGCTTGAGGCTGCCAATGGGCTCAATGAGTTAGGGTTTGATGTCACCGTGATTGGCAATATGGACTCTATTATGAATATGCAACTAGATGCTTCATCTGGTGGCTTATTGCAAAAAGTATTAGAACAAAAAAATATTAAATTCAAGCTAGGTGCAATCACCAATAAAATTATTGGAACAAATACAGTTAAAGCCTTGGAATTTGAGGATGGAACGGTAATGGATGTTGATATGGTTGTTATGTCGGTAGGCATCATTCCTGAAGATTCTTTAGCCAAAGCTGCAGGGTTGCAGACAGACAGGGGCATTATTGTGGGTGATACAATGATGACCTCTGATCCTGCTATTTACTCAGTAGGCGAGTGTATTAAACACCGAGGCATGTCGTATGGTTTAGTAGCACCACTGTTTGAACAGGCGCGCGTGTGTGCTGAGCAGGTGTGTGAGGTGTCGCATCATATGTACACAGGTTCAGATATTTCTACTAAACTAAAAATTTCAGGTGTGGATGTCTTCTCAGCAGGGGAGTTTGATAATCCTGAAGATGAGGTTATGGACTCTAAGGATCATGCGCTTAATACTCGTAAAAGATTGTCTATTAGAGACAACAAATTGGTTGGTGCAGTTTTATTTGGTGATTCAACAGATGGATTGTTTTATTTTGACTTAATCAAAAAAGAAACAGATATTACCAGCATTCGTAAAACTTTACTATTTGGTGATATTAATATTGACAACTCAAGTGCAGGTGCCAAAGGTGTTGAGAAGATGGCCGAGGATGAGCAAGTATGTGGCTGCATGGGTGTTACTAAAGGCGACATTGTCAGTGCAGTGGCAGGTGGTTGTAATACTTTTGAGGCATTACAAGAAGAAACAGGTTGTGCAACAGGTTGTGGTGGTTGCGCGTCAGTGGCTAAACAAGTATTTAGCTTTGTTTCTGGTGCTGAAATATTAAGCAAAGATGCTTTGTGTGATTGTACAAAACACTCAACAGAAGAAGTGCGTCAATATATTAGAGCATTAGATGAAGTTGTTAGTGTTAATGACGTTCGAAGTACGCTTGATTTTGACAACACTTGCGAGGCTTGTGGTGCTACCATTAATTATTATTTATCGTCACAGTTTAATGAAGCATACGTTCATAATGATGATGAACGACCGCACAATGAAAAAATGCATGCCAATAAACAAAGAGATGGTACTTATTCCATTGTGCCACAAATGCAAGGCGGATTGACAACACCTAAAGAACTTAAGGCATTGGCTGATATTGCTGTTAAATATGAGGTTCCCACGATTAAAGTCACTGGTGGCCAACGCATTGATTTATTAGGCATTCCTAAGGAAAACTTAAACGATATGTGGGATGAAATGACCGAGGCAGGCATGGAAGCTGGTTATGCTTATGGCAAAGCCACTAGAACGTGTAAATCCTGTGTTGGCACAGATCATTGCATGATGGGCACGCAAGACTCTATGGGGCTTGCTATTAAAATGGAAGACGCTGTTTGGTCGCACTTCATGCCGCACAAATTTAAAATGGGTGTGAGCGGTTGCCCGCGTAATTGTGCTGAAGTTACGATTAAAGATTTTGGCGTGATTTGTACTGAAAAAGGTTATGAAATTCATGTGGCAGGTGCTTGTGGGATTCGAACCAAGGCCTGTTTGAAAGATAGATTTTTTGAAACCGAAGAAGAAGTGATTGAATATCTTAAGGCTTTTGTACAGTTATATCGTATTGAGGCTAATTATCTTGAGCGAGTGATGCATTTTGAGGAGCGCGTGGGTCTAGACTATATTCAATCCAAACTAAAGACACCTTCAATGATCAAACACTATGCAGACTTGTTGCCCAAAACCATTAAAAACCCATGGGAAACAACAGACCATAGGTATTTAGCATAATATAAGGAGTTAATCATGAAAGATAAATTAAATCTATTTTCATTTAAGGGCAAGTATCGCATTTTGCATTTAACTTGGTTTGCTTTTTTTATGACCTTTGTTGTATGGCTTAGCCTTGGGCCGATGATGCCATTTATACAACAAGCCTTATCATTAAGCGAGCAACAGGCAAAAGTGCTGCTGATTCTTAATGTTGCCATGACCATTCCAGCAAGAATTGTGGTTGGTATGTTGGTTGATAAATTCGGGCCTAAAATTATGTTCTCTTCTATTTTAGTTTTAGGTGGGCTTGTTTCAATTGCATTTAGTTGGATGCAGTCTTATGAACAACTTGCTCTGCTTAGATTCTTATCAGGTTTTATTGGCGCTGGATTTGTGGTCGGTATTCGTATGATTTCTGAGTGGTTTCCAGCCAAACAAACGGGTACTGCACAAGGTGTTTATGGTGGCTGGGGTAATTTTGGTTCAGCAGGTGCGGCCATGTCATTACCTTTTATCGCAAGTAGTTTTGGCGAGATTGATGGTTGGCGTTATGCGATTACCATTGCTAGTGTGTTGGCAATAGGTTATGGTATTTTTTATTACTTTAATGTCACCAATACGCCCAAAGGGTCGACTTATTTTAAGCCTAAAAAAATGGGTGCAATGGAAGTGAGTAGCTACTCAGATTTGGTGTTGTACATTTTAATGAACATACCCTTATATCTTGCTTTGTCGCTACTTACTTGGAAATTATCACCTGAAAAAATGAATATGATTTCATCAGGTGTGGAATTTGGCGTATATATTGTTTTGGCATTGGTGTTTGTTTTTCAAGTGTTTAAAACTTGGACTGTTAATGCACAGCATTTAAAGAATTCTGTGCCTAAGCAACATCAATATAAATTTAAACAGGTGGCGATTTTAGATTGGGCTTATTTGGTTACTTTTGGTACTGAATTAGCTGTGGTTTCAGTTCTGGCTATGTTTTATGTTGATTGGTTTGAGTTGCCTAAAATTACAGCAGCTTTGTTAGCAGGTGTGTACCCATTTATTAATTTATTTGCCAGACCAGGTGGTGGTTATTTGAGCGATAAATACGGTCGAAAGGTAATATTAGTTGTGCTTTTCTCTGGCATTACTTTAAGTTTTTTAGCATTGGGTAATGTAGATAAAAGCTGGTCTATCTATTTGGTGGTGGTGTTGACAATTGTTGGTGGTATTTTTTCTAAAGCAGGCTCAGGTGCGGTATTTGCCATGGTGCCACTGATCCAAAGAAGGCTAACAGGTCAGATTGCAGGTATGGCAGGTGCATTTGGCAATGTGGGTGCGGTATTGTTCTTAACTGCAAATTCTTTGGTAGATTATGATGAGTTTTTTATGCTAATTGGCATGGTTAGTGCGGTAATATTGGTACTGATTGTTATCTTTTTAGAAGAACCGAAAGGACACATGACTGAGATTTTAGACGATGGTACGGTTGAAATAATCAAGCTAAATTAATTATGAAACAATTAAAAGTCATTGTTAATTCACATTGCATTGCAGGGGTTAAGGCAGAAAACCAAGATGCCTGTGCCTACTATATACCCAGCCCTCAAACACTAGAATACAAAGGGATTGTAGGCGTTATTGCCGATGGTGTAAGTGCTTGCGAGCGAGCTAAAGAAGCAAGTGGCTGTTGTGTTAAAGGTTTTTTGAGTGATTATTATTCAACCCCTGAATCTTGGAGTGTTGAACATTCAGCCGGTCAAGTCATCTCAGCACTTAATAATTGGCTGTATTCCCAGTCAATGCGTTTTGGTGAAATTTCATCCATGTTATGCACGCTTAGTGTGGTTATTATTAAATCAAATACCGCACATATTTTTCATGTAGGAGATTCACGCATCTATCGTTATAGAAAAGGCGTGTTGACACAACTAACCAAAGACCATACTTTAAACCTTAACAAGGAAAAAACTTACCTATCAAGGGCGATGGGTTTTGATTTAAGCATTAATGTTGATTACCAAACTTTTGATCTTGAACTGGGTGATCAATTTTTAATGACAACTGATGGTGTGCATGATTATTTACAACATACATCATTAGCAACATTAATGGATAAAAGCTCGTCTGCTGATGAGATTGTTAAGCAGGCAATTAAGCAAGATTCTCAAGACAATGCCTCGGCTATGATTATAACGATTGAGCAATTGCCAGAGAAAAATCTAGGTGAAGCATTTGATGAATTAACCCAAAAACCTGTACCACCTGAGTTAACCAAGGGCATGAAAATCAATGGTTTCGAGATAGAATCTTTAATTATTTCAAGTGCAAAAATGCAACTGTATCTAGCTAAAGACATCAGTACTGGACAATTAGTCGCTCTTAAAACCCCGTCTGTTAATTTTGAAGATGATCCAGAATACTTACAACATTTTATGTATGAAAAGTGGGTAGGGCGGCGAGTGCAAAGCCCTAATGTCGTTAAAATTTATAACAGTCATAAAAAGGCTAACTTTTTGGCTTATGCCATGGTGTATGTTAAAGGGCAAACTTTGCGGGCGTGGATGGATGAAAATAAGCATCCTGATATTGAAGTAGTGGTTAGTTTTGTGAAGCAAATTATTCAAGGGCTTCGGGCGTTTCACCGTCAAGAAATGTTGCATTGTGATTTAAAGCCAGAAAATATCATGATTGATGAAATTGGTCAAATTAAGATTATTGATTTTGGCTCAGCTAGAATTGCAGGCGTGGCAGAATTGATTAACCCTATTAATTTCATAGCTAATCAGGGCACGCAAGGTTATACTGCACCAGAGGTCATTTTAAATGAAAGTGTTTCACAAGCCTCTGATCAATTTAGTTTAGGTGTGATTGTGTATGAGATGTTTTCATCTCATCTGCCTTATCAAAATAAATTAGATAAGAGTCTGAGCACTAAGAAATTGTCTAAATTAATTTATGAGCCAGTGTTGATATACAACCCAAATTTACCTGTGTGGATTGATGGTGCTATACGCAAGGCGTGTTGCTTAGATTATGCACAAAGGTATGAGGCTTTATCAGAATTTTTATATGACTTAGAACATCCAAATTCAGTATTTTTATTACCTCAAAAGAACAAGCAACCAAAATCAAAGCTAACTAAATACTGGCTATTAAGCGCACTATCGCTTGCATTAAATTTTATTTTGTTGTTAATGTTGGCTATTAAGTAAAAGAAAAGAATGATGAATTTTAAGACAACTTGCCCTTACTGCGGTGTGGGGTGTGGCATTGAAATTACCCGAACGGGGTCTATATTAAAATTAACAGGGGATAAAGATTCTCCTGTTAATCAAGGTATGCTTTGTATTAAAGGGCAGACCTTATTAGAAACGGTAGGTACAGATAATGCAAGATTAATCAATCCATCGTTAGGCAGTTGGGATAAAACCATTAAAGCCATGGCTAAAGTATTTGAATCAACACCAAAACACCAAATAGCATTGTATTTGTCTGGGCAAATGTTAATGGAAGATTTTTATGTTGCTAAGCAATTTGCAGGGGCTTACGGCATTGACAATATTGAAAGCAATTCAAGGTTGTGCATGTACTCTACTGTTGAAGCCAACAAAAGAGCCTATGGTGCTGATATTGTACCTGTGTCATTTGATGATATTTATCAAGCACAAACTATTTTTATTATTGGTAGTAATACTGCGGATTGTCATCCTATTGTGTTTAACCATATTAAAAAATCCAAGGCTTTTGTAGTTTGTGTTGATGTCTATGAAAGTACCACAGCCAAAAAATCTGATTTATTTATTCAAGTTGAACCTGGCAAAGACATGGGTATTATTAATAATCTGCCACATCAACCTTGGTTTAAAGACAAAAAGGTACTCAGTGTTTACTCACAAGGATTAACCCAATCAACCGATGCAACTGATAAGGTTAATGCTTTGATTAATGCACATATTATCACTGGAAATATCAACAAACCTGGCTGTGGCGTGTTGTCTTTAACAGGGCAATGCAACGCCATGGGTGGTCGTGAAATTGGCATACGAACAAATGATTTAACTGCCACTGAATTTTTTTCCAGCAATCAAATTAAAATCTTATGGGTAATGGCAACAAATCCTGCACATAGTATGATTAACTATCGACAATTTGAAACATTAATTGTGTCTGATTTTACAAAAACTCTAACCACTGACGATGCAGATATCGTTTTGCCAGTATGCAGTTGGTCAGAAAAAACAGGGCACATAAAAAACTCAGAACGCAGATACTTAAAGCAAAACGCCTTTTTACCACCTGCTGGCAACTCAAAACCTGATTGGGAAATTATTTGCTTACTTGCTAAAGAATTAGGACTTGATGGATTTGATTATCAATCAGTAGATGATATTTGGCAACAGATGGATATTGATGAGTCTTGGCAGCCTAGAATTCAAGTTAAAGAAGAGCTGGTAGTTATTAAAGTCACTAATCGCACTGATAACGATTCAATTAACAACGTCAGACTTTTGACCCAATGGCACTCAATGTCACGGACAGGTAAAAGCAAAACCCTTAACAAAATGACCAAGACTCCTGATGAAGTTATCTCTATTCACCATGTGACTAACTCTGAATTGTTTAAAAACAAAACCGTTGAACTGGATAAATATTCTAAACAACCTTGCTTTAAAGGTTAAACAATCGGAAGGGTAGTTTTGCTTTTAAAATGGCGCCATTCATAACGAATAGGGTAGTTTCTACGATAGTCTTCAAAGTTATTAACATCTTTAATAGCGTTCGCATCTTGTTGAAAATCATAAATTTCATTTAAAGTGTCTTTTAAATTACTTCTATCGATGGATAACTCATCAGCATTAATTAAATTTCTGATATTTTCATCTTGTTTTTCGCCTAAAAAAGTACACAATGCTTCATATATTATAAAACTACCCATAAATTTTGCATCAACTGAGTGCCCAGCAATGTGTGGCGTGGCTAAATAAGCAGTATTTTGTAAACTTGGGTTGATGTTAGGTTCATCCTCCCAGCAGTCAATAATATTAGCAAGTGTTTTATGCTTTTGCCATATTACTTCTTTTATCACACCACCACGTGCTGCATTAAAAAGAATGGTTTTGTTTGTGATGTGATGAAAATTATTTTCATTTAACAGTTGATAGGATGGATGCTTACCATCAACGGTCAATGGTGTATGGAAAGTGACAATATCAGCGCTTAATGCTGTATTTAAATCAACAAAGTTGTCTAGATTTTCATGCATTTGGCGTGGTGGATCATTCAGCAAGGTTTTAATGCCCATCAACTTGGATTTTTCTGCCAATCTTGTGCCAACATTACCGACACCAATAATACCCAAAGTTTTCTTTTGATAGTTAAAATTCAACTCATCTGCTAAATTAACAATGGTGCTTATCACAAACTCAGCTACTGCCATTGAGTTGCAGCCTTGGGCTGAGAAAAATTGAGTGCCTTTGGTCTTTAAATAGTCTTGATCAATATGGTCCAGCCCAGCAACTGTTGAGCCGACAAACTTTACTCGGCTACCGTTCAATAACGCCTGATTAACTTTAGTTCGTGAACGTACAATTAATACATCTGCATCTTTAACCGAGTTGGCGTTAATATCTCTACCAGCAATAGCAGTAATTTCACCAAAACGATCAAAAATTTCTTTATAGGCATAGCAAGCATCGTCAATAACCAGTTTCATTATGACCAGTTAATCACTTGTTGATTGTGCATTTTAAGATAATCATTGGCTTTTGAAAAATGCCGACACCCTAAAAAACCACGATGTGCTGATAAAGGAGAGGGGTGCGTGGTAGTAAGGATTAAGTGCTTATCTTTATCAATAAATGTCGCTTTTTTCTGTGCATAAGCACCCCAAAGCATAAATACTAAATGTTGCCTTTGTTCGCTTAGAGTTTTAATAATGCCATCGGCAAATACTTCCCAGCCTTGGTTGGCATGAGAAGCTGCCTGATGAGCTTCAACAGTCAAAACACTATTAAGTAGTAAAACACCTTGTGTTGCCCAGTGTGTTAAATCACCACTTTGGCTAGGTTTAATGTTTAAATCACCATGTAATTCTTTAAAGATATTACCAAGAGATGGTGGCTTTTTTACGCCTTGGACGACTGAAAAACTCAAACCATGAGCCTGCCCTAATCCATGATAAGGATCTTGCCCAAGAATAATGACTTTAACTTTATCAAATGCAGTTAATTCAAAGGCTTTAAACCAGTTTTTAGAATGGGGGAAAATAACTTTTTTAGCTTGTTTTTGCTGTTGTAAAAATCGTTTTAAATCAACCATTGATTGTGTTTCAAGCAATGTTTTGATACTTGGGTGCCAGTTTTGTATGTTCATAAACTTGTCCACCATAACCTTAAGCGATAACCCAGCGTACTCACATAACCGACCTCGCTAAATTTAATTTGGTTGTCTTTTGAGATGAAAAAACTCGTTGGTGTGGCTTTAACGCCAAGCAACCTTGCCAAAGAGCCAGAATTATCATTAATAATATTGTCTGTTTTCATGTTACGATCTTGTGCATAGGCTTGTAAATCAGCGTCAGAGCCAGATTGCATGGCAATATTAAGCACTCTATAATCACGGCTTATAGTTTGAATATTGTCATTTTCAAGTTGGCAGATACCACACCAAGTGGCCCAAAAATGTATCAAAGTCGCCTCATTTGAGTGTGATGAAACAATCGCTCCACTTAAAGTTTTGCTATTAAAACTTGGTACAACACCACTACTCAAGTCATATTGTTGATAAGTACGAAAACTAAAAATAGCAATAATGATTAGTAACCATTGTAAAATTATTTTTCTTTTTTTCATGGATTATTATTATATATGACCGATTGGATAACACGCTGGCAAGAAGGAAAAATAGGTTGGCATAAAAATCAACCTAACTCAAGACTAATTGAATTTATTGATTGTTTAAAATTAAGTACTAATGCTTGTGTATTTGTGCCATTATGTGGAAAAAGCGTTGATATGTTGTATGTTCTAGAAAAAGGTTTTAAGGTGCTGGGTGTTGAGTTGAGTGAGCTTGCTACTCGGCAGTTTTTTGTAGAGAATGAGTTGCATTTTTCAACTAAGAAAAGTGGTAAATTTGTGATTTTTTCTTCAGAAAATATTGATATTTATTGCGGTGATTATTTTGACCTTGATGCCAGTGTTTTGAATCATGTTAGTGCTGTGTATGATAGAGCGTCTTTAATCGCACTGCCTTTAGCTTTAAGAGCGAAATATGCATCTCACTTATACGCTATAATACCCGCTGGTTGCAGGATGCTATTATTAACCTTAAATTATCCTCAATCACAAGTAAGTGGACCGCCTTATGCGGTTAATAAGACGGAGGTGGTTTCACTTTTTAAAGGGTTTGAATGTCAGCAGTTACAATGTTTTGATGATATTAAAAATGAGCCCAAGTTTCAACGTGAAAATGTTGATTTTATTGAAAAAGCAACGTATTGTTTGCGTAAAAAATAAGAGGAAAAATGGCAAAAAAAATAAAAGGAATGGTGATACAATTTGGCACTAAGGGGTATGGTTTTATTACGGGTGATGATGGTGAAAAATATTTCATTCATCAAAAAAATATTTTTAATAAATCTCGTCTAAAAGTTAATACACGCGTTGTGTTTAGTGCGCAAAACTCTGAAAAGGGCTGGGTGGCAATGGATGTTAATCTAGAAAAAGGTGCTAAGGCGTCTAGTTCTGAGTCTAAGTCGTTATCAAATGGCGCTGTTAAGGGCATGTTTGTCATTTTGTTCATTATTCAAGCGATTGTTGTTTATAAAATATTTGTATGATAAAAAAGTACTTACTCATTGCGTTAATCCCGTTAACATTTAGTGGGTGTTTTTCAACACCTGCTGTACAAGTGAACAATATTTGCCATTTAATGGATGAGCAGGTGAGTTGGTATCAAGCAGTTAAAGCTAGTGAGAAAAAGTATGGCTCACCTATGCATGTGCAGTTGGCTATTATGTATCAAGAATCACATTTTGCATCAGATGCAAAACCGCCAAGAAATAAGCTGTTTGGTGTCGTACCATGGTTTAGATCAAGTAGTGCCTATGGTTTTGCACAAGTTAAAGACACAACTTGGGAATGGTACCAGCTAAAAACAAGCAATCAAAATGCCGATCGTGATGATTTTGATGATGCTATAGACTTTATTGGTTGGTATATTAATCAGTCCAGTAAGCGTTCTGGTATTGATAAATCAGATACTCACAATCAATACCTTGCTTATCATGAAGGGCATGGTGGTTTTAATAAACAAACTTATTCTGCTAAGCCGTGGCTGATAAAAATAGCACGTAGTGTTGATGACAATGCACAGCGTTATAAACAACAACTCCAACAATGCGCCTCCCAATTAGATGGTAATAATGTTCGGAGACTCTTCTAGATTTTATGTGGGTAAAAGTTTTAGATCAGGCGCCAAAAGAAGGTACGATGATTGAGGTTGTCGTAAAAAGTAAGGATTTATTGATTACACTTAATCAAGGTGAGCTACATTGTGTAGATAACCGCTGTCCACATGAAGATATTAAATTGACGCTAGGTTGTTTAAAAGGTAATCGAATCAAGTGTTCACTACATGGATTCAGCTTTGATTTGACCACAGGAGATAGCGCACAGGCAGATGTTGATAATTTGCGCGTTTATCCTACCAAACAAGAAAATAATAAAATCTATATTAATATTTAAAATTATGAAAACATCTAAAACACTCATGCACTCAATTATTCAACGCATAGCAACAGGTCCTGATTTGAGTAAAAATATTGATTTTGAAGAGGCTAAAGCAGGCATGCAAGGGATATTACGTGGTGAGATTAATGACGTGCAATCAGCTATCTTTTTAATTGCACTTCGTATGAAACATGAAACACATGAAGAGAATGAAGGCATTCTTGCTGCTATTCTTAGTGAATCTGATCAGCAGCAGGTGATGGTTGATGATTTGGTAGATTTGGGCGACCCTTATAGTGGTTATAATCGTTCTGTCCCAATTTCATCATTTTTACCACCATTGTTGGCTGAGCTTGGTTTGCCTACCGTTATTCATGGCTTGGACAGTGTATCGCCAAAATATGGGCTTACTCATCGGCATATTAATGAGGCTTTGGGTTTAGAGGTTGATCACTCAACTGCACAGGCAAAAGCTCGGCTTGAAGATGGCAATATTGGTTGGTCGTATATTGATCAAGCAAACTACTGCCAAGGCTTACACAACCTTGTGCCTTTGCGTAATCAAATTATTAAGCGCAGTGTGATTAACACAGTAGAAACCTTAATTGGACCATTGCGTGGCAAAAAAACGCATTCTATTTTGGGTTATGTGCATAAGCCTTACCCTCCTAT
Source organism: Isorropodon fossajaponicum endosymbiont JTNG4 (assembly GCF_016592615.1). Taxonomy (NCBI): domain Bacteria; kingdom Pseudomonadati; phylum Pseudomonadota; class Gammaproteobacteria; species Isorropodon fossajaponicum symbiont. Next base: position 913,587 of record NZ_AP013043.1, on the reverse strand, counting down.
TTATGCCCACTTAGTAACTGCCTCAGGCATGGATACATCGTTACTAGTTCGTGGCGTTGAGGGTGGTGTAATTCCCTCACTTCGTCAAAAAGGCTTAATGATTTCTTATCAAGGCTTGGTTGAGCAAGACAGAGTGGATATTGATCCTAAGTCGTTGGGCATTAATCAAGATATGCGCACTATTTCATTTCCTAGTGAGCTGGATATACATAATGACATTAAAGCTTTGGCAGATTACACAGTTAAATTAGGAAAATCTGCCTTATCAGGTGAAAAAGGGCTGTTTTATGATGGCTTGGTCTTGGCTGCTAGCTTGATTCTTTGGCATACTAAAAAAGCCAGTTCATTAGTTGGGGCTGCCGATATAACAAGAGCAGCCTTGGACTCTGGCAAAGTATTGAATCGTTTATAATTAAACTTTAAAAATCATTACAAAACAAAAGGGGAATAGAAAAAATGAATAATAATATTAAAGTTGTTGTTAGTTGGTTAATTGCTTTATGGGCATCGTATGTTTTTTTAGGCAATACGATAGGTGGATTGTTCACTCAATATGGCGCTTATATTGTTGGCGGTTTCGAGCTGATCACTTCTTTGGTTTTATTATCTCCTCTTGTTTTGTGGCATCGAAGAGAAAAATTGCATTGCATTGGTGGCTTAATGGCATCAGTAGTGATGGCAGGTGTAGTATTTTTCCATTTGTTTACTGGGTGGTTAAGTGGAGTGAAAATGGGCAAATACAAACTGACTCAGGCTTGGCAAATGCAGCTTTGTCTATTTTAGTTTTAGGCATTGTCATGGTTATTCTAAATAGACGAGCCTAATTGATGCAAGATCAGGATATCTTACAAAAAATAGCCCAGGTCTTAGCTACTTCAAATTTTTAAAAATCCAATCAACTTATTAATTATCAAACTATTAATGAGTTGGAAAAACCCTAAATTTAAACAAACAAGGCTCACAGTGTTGGGAAGGGGTATTTGTATGGGTGGGGCAATGCCTAGAATATTCTCCCAATACTAGCCATCCTAATTTTGCCAATCGTATGTGGTCGGGCGCTAATCAACCTTCCATTGTGGGTGAAATTGTGACTGCGCTAAGCAATACTTCAAACTGCACTTTTGAATCTGTACCTGTTGCGACGTTAATGGAAAAATATATGATTGGGCAGATGCTTGACATAGTGGGTTTTAAAAACGGCGAAGGACAAATGACAACAGGATCGAGTAATGCCAATATGATTGCCATGATGGTTGCACGTAATCAAACATTGAAAGAGGCAAAAAAGCAAAGACTGTTTAATCAAAAACCTTTGCTTGCCTTTGTTAATAAAGATGCGCATTAATTGATGACAATAACAACAAAATAACACCCTCTGAGGATAAGTAAAAATAAGTGGACAATGCTATATTTTGGCATACCTCTTGCCCAGATGTGTGCCCAATAGAGCTGTCCATACTTAACCAAACTTGGTCAATGGATTTTATGTCAGACTCACTCACTGATGGCAGGCACATTAGAACTTTTAATGTTGTCGATGATTACAATCGGGAAGGCTTGAATATTGATGTGGACTTGTCCATGCCAGCAAGACGAGTTATTCAATCATTAGAACGTTTGATTCAGTGGCGGATCTTCACAATGAAGGCATGATTTAGGGAAATGTAGGGTTTCGGTGAGTGTGCAATGCTCTAACCTACTTGGACACAAAGATAGCCTTATAATACAAACCATAAGGAGGTCAGTAATGACACAATATAAATCAAGAAAACAACGAGTGACTTTTACCGTTGAACATTCTGTTCAATACCCCCTTGAGGGGGGAACACTAGATTATGCCAAACTCATGGTGCATGAGAATTACACCAATAAAAAAAATCATGATAATATCAGGAGCTTGCTCCTCAGCAGTTAGCAGATGGAGAAAACAATACCTAGCAGAGCTTGGTGGACAAACACCAGAGTCAGGCAAAGCGCTGACTTCTGAACAACAAACAATACAACTGCTTGAGAAACAACTTTGGCGCGCACAAAGGGACAATGAAATCTTAAAAAAGGCAACAGCCTTGTTCGCTGTGGACAATCACCAAGTGATATGATTATCAAGATAAACAAGGCTTGCCAACAATACAATACTAAAGAATTATGAGCATTACTCAAACTTCCTCACAGTAGTTATTACTATCAAGTCAAAGATAAGCGAGTAAACAACAACACCAACGCTATGATTAAATTAATCAAACAAACTGCTATTGAAGTTGGATACACCTATGGCAAACGCAGAATGCGAGTAGTTTTGAATAACCAAGGTTATAACATTGGTATTTACCAAACTGCAACGCTAATGAAAAAAGCCAATGTAGTTGCCATACGCCCAAGAAAGCGTCATTATTACCCTAATACTAGATTGATGTTTAAAAAGGCAAAAAACCTATTAAATCGTGTGTTTGAGCAGCAATCAATTAATACGCATTGGGTTGGTGATATTACCTATATCAAAACCTATCAAGGTGGGAGTTATTTAGCCAGTGTGTTGGATTTAGGCTCAAGACAAGTTGTTGGTTGGGCATTGTCAAAACAGCCTAATGCTCAGTTGGCAAAGGATGCGCTTAGTAATGCTGTGTCTAGACACCAGCCCAATACAAATAAACACATGTTCCACTCTGATCAAGGGACTCAATACTCTTCTAAAGTTTTTATTGATTATTGCAACAAGAACAACATTACTCAAAGCATGAGCAGGCGAGGTAATTGTTGGGATAATGCGGTCATGGAGCGTTTCTTTAGAAGTCTGAAGACTGAGAGATTAAATTATCAAAGTTTTGCAAATCATAGTGAAGTCGTGCAAAATGTAGAGGGTTATATCTACTTGTATAATTACAAAAGGATTCATTCAGCGATTGGGTATTTAACACCTGCTCAAAAGATGGCTGAATTGAAAAAAGCGGCTTGAAATGTGTCCAAGTAGGTTAGAGCATTGCAGTTCATCATGGTTTAGGCAAGGTAAGATACCTTGGTTTAGAAAGAAATAAAACCAGGGCTCAGTTAATTGCCATGAGTCACAACTTGAAAGACTGGCATGAATATATTCAAACGAATGCAAAGCCTGAGGGGTTGTTGTGTTTAAAGGTTGGAATGGTGTAAAAAATAAGAAAAATAAATGCTAAAAGCATCTATTTAAAAGGTGGTTTGTTAGATTTTTATGCAAAGATGAGAAAATCTGGTAAATTTTTTAGAAAAAATAAAAAGAATGGAATTTTGGAGAGGGAGTTATGAATTACGCAAAGGTCTCTACTAATAATAAAATAATATACACACATGGCAGTTCCAACAATATTGAAAAACATCTTAACGCTTTAAAAAATGAGTTTTCTGGACAAAGTGAACTTTGCTACACCCATGCAAAAATTATTGTCTTAATTAGACGGGACTTTGAAATAAAAAAATATTTTGCTCTTTTTGAAAATCTTTGGCATACAGAGGCAAAGTTTCTACTCAAGAGTTTAAATACACGATGGCTAATTTCTGCAGCTGACACCTTTGCAGATTACTCTGATAATGATGCGCTTAAAGGTTTATCCATAGCATGCTCATGCCTATTAAATACTGTCAAAATACAAGAAAGTGAGCGCTTCATTACCAATGCACAGAACTACAAAGATGATAAAGAAAAAATCATCAGGCTAGATAATGAAGAGAGGGTGGCGCTTTTTGATGGCACCTCAGTATTTAAAGTCGGCACTGATGATACGCTTAGAAATATGCGTTGGCGTATTGATAAAATGGCAAAAATTAATATTGCAGGTCAAATGTTGCTTGAGGTATTTGTAAGATTACAAAAATTTGATACCATTTATAAACGCCTAAAAAATAGGCACACAAGAGAAAAAACTGGCTGGTGGTGATGGATATTTTTATTATCAATCTAACAAGTTCAATCAAACGACGAGAATTTCAAGAAAAGCAATTGTCATCATTACAATTAGATTACCAAATAATCAATGCTGTATCTATCAAAGATATTAATCATAATACCTATCAAAAGCATCATTATGATTGGCAAAGACCACTAAAAAATACTGAAGTTGCCTGCTATTATTCACATAGACTAGTATGGTATAAGGTTATTAAAAACAATCAACCAGCTTTAATACTAGAAGATGATGCATTGCTATCAAAATGCGTGCCAAAATTACTTTCATGCCTTTCTGACAAAAAAGGCATGGATTTAGTCAATCTTGAAAATAGAGGCAGGAAAAAATTCATCTCAAAATCTGGTACAACTCTCGAATGCAACTCAAAACTTCTTCGCCTTTATCAAGATAGGACAGGTGCAGCAGGATACATACTCTGGCCAGAAGGTGCTGAAAAACTTATTCAATGTGAGAGAAAAAAAGGCATTGCACTGGCTGATGCACATATTACCACTTGCTATAGTATTCGCGCCTATCAAATAGAACCAGCACCTATTATTCAACTGGATCAATGTGATTATTACGGGTTAAATAATACTTACTCAGAGAAAATATCTACCTCAACCATTGATAATCGAAATAACCTAAAAGGTGGTCTTTCATTCCGAATTAAAAGGGCTTACTCTCAGCTAAAGTTAGGATTGTATCAATTATCATTAATTGTAAAATCAAAAAGACGTTACATTAAATTAAGAAAGGAAGATTTCTCATGATAAAAAATAATAAAAGTTATTGGGAAAAGCTCTACAAAATTATTCTACCAATATTTTGGATTGTATCTCTTTTTCCTAGGGATAAGAATATATGGGTATATTCTGAGGGGTTTACAAACTCTTCTCTGCCTTTATTAAAGTATTCAAAAAAACAAGATAAAAACACACACATCTATATTACCCCATTTGACATTCAGGTGAGTAAATTGAGAAATGAAGGAATCATTGCATTTAAACAATCTAGTATTCTAGGCTGTTATTACATTTCAAGAGCACAAGTACATATTATATGTAAATCTAAATTAGAAGACCTTAATAAATATCTAAGTCACAAAGCTTTAGTTATAAATCTTTTCCATGGACTTCACCGAGTGACTAATAACATCGTCCCTCCTAACCATAATCAGCATAAACCACAGTGGAGACTTAATAGAAATAAGGCAAAATTTCAAAAGCTGTATAATCGCTATTTGTTCTTATGTGCCACCTCAGAATTTACACGGCAGTTGTACTCTCAGTTATTTAGAGTTAATCACTCTACATTGCCAATTGTAGGCATACCAAGACTTGATAGACTTCATTCTAAACAAACAGATAGAAAATACATTATTAAAAATATAAGTTCGTCACTAAAAAAATTTAGCACAATTTTTGCCTATATGCCTAGTGGTAGAAGACATAAATGGAATAATAATATTGATTTAAAAAAAATGAATGAGTTTTTATTACACAATAATAGCGCACTTATTATTCGATCACATCGTGCCGAAAAAAGCCCTATTCATCTAAATAAAACCCATTCTAATATTTATGCATCTAGTTCGTATTCTCAAGAGTGGAGTGATGTAGTTGATGAACTTATTGGGGTAGATGTGCTAATATCAGACTATTCATCATTAACACATGAATTTTTAATTACGAATAGACCCGTTTTGGTCTACTTGCCTGACTATCAAGAACTTATAGACGCAGGAGGAAGTGCCGTGAATTTTGATTTAGATATCCCTTCTGATAGAATCAATACTTTTGATAATTTATTAGAATCAATGGATAGCACTATTCAACAAACTTATTCGTATGATAAGTACAATAAGCTTGCAAACAAATATCACTTATATCAAGATGGGGATTCATCTAAAAGAGTATATGAACATATAAATAAACATCTTGAGACCTTTTTATAAATCAACTAAAAACCCACCCACACGCTAAAATAGTATTCATCTAAAAAAACATTAATGATACTTCTTACGATGTGTCATTATTTTTTATGGTCCTAGGCAACAAAAAACTCATAAATAGTACATAAAATGCATTCACATATTTATCTCCAAATGCTACATGTGTAAAGCCAAACGTCACATATCCAATACAAAGCAAAATTCCCATAAATGAATAGGTGTAAGTATTTTTATTGCTTAGTTTTTTTATAAAAACTCTTAAAGGAGCAAATAATAAACTGAGCAATGATAACAACCCAACAACCCCTGCAGATAATAAATTAGTTATATACTCATTATGCAGATGAGTGAATACTTTAATCCTATCTTTATTGTTAGATGCATACTCCGATACAACTTTGTTTGCATTCTTATATCCGTAACCAAACCATAATGACTGTTTTGATACGCTCAATCCAGCTTTCCACATTTCCATTCTAAGTCCAACAGAAGTGGGTGACCCACCTCCAGAATACCATTTTTGGACATTAGCAACGGTATCATTAATTCTTTTACCTACATTAGTCTGTGTATTAATAAATCCAAACATAATCGAGAAAAATAATACTAAAAACAATTGCCTCTTGCTGTTATTTTTTAAAAATGGCTTATAAATTAGGCTAATATAAATGATAGATAGAATAAGAAATGACATCCAAGAGCCACGATTTGCTGATAAAAGTATCGCACTAATTCCTGCTAATATTGCAATAAAAGTGACCACTCGCTCTTTTGGTTTTTCACTAAATACTTGCACGATTGATAAAAACAACATGGCAACAACAATATCGCCAAATATATTGGCATTAATCACGCTTGATGGTCTGACTAAGCCTAGTAAAAATTGAGTGATAACAACAATACCAGCAATAATCAAGCCTGTTTTAATACTTAATAATAGCTTCTTAAGTGGTAGGTCTATTTGAAAAATTGCAAGTGCAATCAATGGAGCTAATAAAAAATGTAGTTTTCTGCCCAAATGATGAAACTCAGCGCTCCAACCATCTGCATATAGGATGGAAAATAACATAACTAAAAAATAAACAGTTGTTATCCAAGAAAATAGTTTTAATTCTTTAATTTTAAAAGGGGATTTTTTTTCAGAAATAGCAGTATAAAGTCCCAATATTGCAAGACTCAATAAAACAAAATCTCCAAATCCTTTTAAAATAAGTATTCCGATGGGGAATAATAATAATAATGTATTAACAATATTTGAATAAGTAATCGGCAATCTCATAGAGCGCATTTTACATTTATATTGACTATAATTTGATACTTATGAACAAGGACACTCATACAAACTTTATCCGTAACCAAATTAATAATGATCTAGATTCGGGACTACACAACTCAATTCAAACACGCTTTCCGCCTGAGCCTAATGGTTATTTGCATATTGGGCATGCTAAGTCAATTTGTCTAAATTTTGGTTTAGCAAAAGATTATAAGGGACAGTGTAATTTGCGATTTGATGATACCAATCCTGCTAAAGAGGATATTGAATTTATAGATGCCATCAAGGCAGATATTAAGTGGCTTGGGTTTGTGTGGGATGGTGATATTAAGTATAGTTCCCATTATTTTGACCAATTTTATGAGTGTGCCATTGAGCTTATTCATAAAAACCTAGCCTACGTTTGCTTTTTAAATGCAGGTGAAACTCGCACCTACAGAGGTACTTTAAAAGAGGCTGGGGAAAATAGCCCTTATCGAGATACATCGATTGTGGAAAACCTAGAATTACTTGCAAAAATGAAAGCAGGTGAATTTTCAGAAGGTGAATGTGTACTGCGCGCCAAAATTGATATGAGCAGTTCATTCATGTGCATGCGCGACCCGACCCTGTACCGCATTCGCTTTGATAAACATCACCAAACTGGCAATCAGTGGCGTATTTATCCCATGTATGATTTTGCCCATTGTATTAGTGATGCAATTGAAGGGATAACTCACTCTTTATGCACGTTAGAATTCCAAGACAATCGTCGCTTATATGATTGGATATTGGAAAACCTAAATGATTTTAATAAGCCTAATCGCCCACATCAGTATGAGTTTTCACGGCTAAATTTAGAATACACCGTCATGTCAAAGCGTAAATTACAAAAAATAGTCGAAGATGGGCTAGTATCTGGCTGGGATGATCCACGCATGCCTACACTTTCAGGGCTTCGTCGTCGTGGCTATACTGCGGCTAGTATTCGCGACTTTACCAATCGAATTGGCATTTCTAAAGTGGACAGCATGACCGATATAGCAATTCTAGAAGCTACTATACGTGATGATTTGAATATCAAAGCGCCACGCACAATGGGTGTCATTGATCCAATACGTGTTATTATTAAAAATTACCCTGAAGGTAAAATTGAAACCCTAAAAGCCCCTATTCATCCACAAAATGAGGAGATGGGTAAGCGTGATATATTTTTCTCCCGTGAATTATATATTGATAGAGCAGACTTTAAAGAAGTGGCACCGAATAAAAAATTTAAACGATTGGCAATCAATAAAGAGGTGCGCCTGCGATTTGCTTATGTCATTAATGCCACTACTTTTGATACCGATTTTGACGGTAATATTACTACTGTATATGCAACATACGACCCAGATACATTAGGTAAAAATCCTATTGATGGTCGTAAAGTCAAAGGCGTGATTCACTTTGTTGAAGCTACCAAGGCACTCAAAGCAGAATTTAGACTATATGAGCGATTATTCACACTTGAAAACCCTGGCAAAAATGACCACTTTGAACAATTGCTTAATCCACAATCACTAGTCACTACTTATGGCGTGGTAGAGCCTAGTATGGCTAATAGCAAGCCTGAATTCGCTTATCAATTTGAACGTGAAGGGTATTTTTGTCGAGACAATCAATCAAGCGATGAACTGGTATTTAACAAAACGACGGGTTTACGTGATACTTGGTGTACTTAATCCTTACAAACACAGTTAATGTTTTATAGCATGACAATGAAAGAAGAAAATAAATCCAATGGATTGTAATATGAATTTATGAAATTGGCGAACAACGGTTTAATTATTTGGCTTAGTGTTGTACTTATCGGTGTTGCATTACAAGCGCCTTGGGCTGGGTCTTATGGTTTTTATGATTCCAGTTTTGCCAAACTATATGCCGTAACTTTTGGCATTGGTTTTTTGTTTATTTGTACATTATGGGGTAAATCGTCAGCATTTTTCTTATCACTTTAGTGATTTAAAAATATCTTTATTGGTGCTGTTTTTACTAGGCACTGGTAGTATTTTTTGGAGTGTTAATGTTGATTTTTTTATCGGTAAATGGCTGCTATGGTTAATTATCTTTTATGCATTTTTTGTTGCTTATTGCATTAAACAAACACATACCAACCTCTTAAAGTTTGCTTTTGGTTTGGCTGTTGCAGGTGGGCTTATTGCCATCATCGGTATATTCCAATATTTATCACCTGATACCGAACTTTTATTACAATCAGCAGCACCATCTTCCACATTTGGCAACAAAAATATAGCAGCACATCCATTTGTATTGATATTTCCAGTGGTTTTATTTATTATTTTTTCTAATAAAATCAATACAATGCAAACCTTTTTGGCTGGATTTTTAATGGCAGTTATTATTATTTATATTTTTTATACCGCAACCAAATCAGCATGGCTTGCTATTTCTATTGAGTTGTTATTTGTTGCTCTATTTTTACGATTAAAGCGTAAAAAAAATAACTACATTTGCTGGAATCGAACTAAAACCCTTGCCTTAATGTAATACCCCAAAAAACCACCATTCTAAAGTAGAAAATTCTATAATAAAAAATAAGGAGTTTTCACATGAAAAAATCAAGATATACAGAGTCATAAATAGTCAACATACTCAAACAAAACCAATCAGGCATATCTGTGGCTGATCTATGCCGTGAATACGCAATGTCTCAAGCCACATTTTACAAATGGAGATCTAAATACGGTGATACAGATTTTGTCTCTATGGTTAAACGCTTAAAAGAGCTAGAATCAGAAAATGCTCAATTCAAGCGTATGTATGCTGAGAGTGAGTTGAAACTGCAAATTACAAAGGATGCCTTAGCAAAAAAGTTCTAAAGCCATCCCAGTGGCGTGAGGATGGCTTTAAACATCAATGAACAAAATAAGAACACAAGTATCAAACTTATTTACGAAGTTTGTAGCATTAGTAAAAGCACTTATTATTATCAACCAAAACTCAGTGATGACAATGCTTTAATTGCCGATTGTCTACTGCGCTTAACCGCAACGCACAAGCGTTGGGGTTTTAAACTGTGCTATTTATATCTACGTAATGTTAAAGACTACAAATTTAACCATTACAGAACACTTTCAAAAAGTCATGGTAGAGAGTAAGAATGTTGGTTGATGTGTGAGAGGCGCAATACTCATTTTCTAATTATGACCTTGTTTATATAACTTTTTTAAATACATATATATATCAAACTTTTTTTTTATAAAAAACTGACAAACATTTTTTGTTAATGTTGGTTAAATTTAATACTCTAAGTTATTTGCAATACCATGTAAACAATCATTTTTATCAAATTATTGAGTTTGGCAATTCATGGGAAAAATAAACTTTTGATTGTGTATAATGCTGATATTTAGTATTTTACTAAATTTGGGGTGCATAATTCTAATGAAATTAATACTTTCTAAGTAGAGTTATCCAAAGTTTTTATAAGGAAGTATGGTGGAAAATAAACAACAAATTAAAGCACAACAAGCAATTAATTCTGGCGCTCTAAAGCAGAAAAATATTGTTGTTAATCAGGCTAAAGACAAGTATATTCAGGTTAAGCACGGTGAAGCTTATCAAATTATTTTCAACAAAATACTAAAGTATTAGATGTGGATTTTGATGTTATTGCCAAGAAGGCAGGTGATGATTTAACTTTATTATTAGATGACTCTACCACGGTTGTTTTTGATGGTTATTTTTCAGCCTGTATTGATTTGAGCTATGTGGTTCCTTTGCCTGTTTCAGGGGTGTTGCATCATATTGATTGGCAATCCAACTATATTTACTATGTAAGGTAGTATTAGTGCAGGGAAAGTTTTTGATGTGAATAGCTATACAATTGAGGTTTATGATAAGGATGGAGAAATATTAAAAACTACAATTAGTTTTAAAGATGATGGCTCGTTTACGATAAAAGTCAATGAAGCTTATACGGGTAATATTCTTATTCGCTTGAAAGATACAGGAACAGGCGTAGATTATTTAGATGAAGGGGAGACACAAGGTCAAAACAAAGATTTAAGCGTATATTTGCGCGCTATTGCTAGCTCAAATGGTAGTAACATGACTATTAATCTTAATATGTTAACTGAAATAGCCACACGTCAATTATTTCAAGATAGTAGTAATGTAGACACTGATTTATCAGATTTTACGTCTGCTCAAATTATCACTGCTAATGAGAATATTGCCACAGCATTTGGTTTGAATGGCGATATTATTACCACCAAGCCTGCACTTGTTAATACTAAAAAAGATGATAAGTTCACTAATGTTGATGCAACTGAGGACGAGCAAGCATTGGGTTATGTTTTGGCGGCTATTTCTGGTATGGAAACAAGGGATAAAAATGGTGATCTTACAATTGCAAATCGTAAGTCTACTGGGACAGTGTTAAGTGAATTAGTGAATGGTATTACCAATGGTAAATTAAGTCAAAATGTAGCAAATGATTTAGTTGCAGGTGCGAAAAAATCAGATGAACAGGATGAGAATGCAGATGTGGCTAGTAGTTTCATTAGCAGTTTTGAATCTCAAATTGGTAATATCGATATTAGCGACGATACTGCTTATGGAGACACTGATGAAGATTATATTACGAGAACAACATCTCAAGATATTACAGCTACTTTAACACAAGCACTAGATAGTGAAAAGCTTTGGGGTGGTATTGATGGTGGAGAGAATTGGATTGATATTACTACCAGTTCTGTTACAGCATTAGCCATTTCTTGGACAATAGATTTAAAAGAAGGTGAAAATGCCATTCAGTTTGCTATTACAGATAATGCAGCAACTAGCCCCACTCCTGACAATAACAACCTTGCCAGCGGCAAAACAGCCAACGATGGCACGCCAAGCATTCGGATTTCTTTAAAGAATAGCGATAACGATATTATTGCGGAAAAAGGTGATAGAATTCAGCTCATGAAAGATGACGGTACAGGTTATACGCATTCCAAATATGTACAGTTAAGTGAAGCTGATATTGAGGAAGGTTGGAAAGATGTGACATTGTCAACTTTGACTACAGGTGATAATAAGGCTAATAAAGATTATGGTTTTAAGGTAAGAATTATTGACCAAGTAGGTAATCAAGGTGTGTTATCAGATACGTATTTAATCACTTTTGATGGTAATGTTGAGGGATTAACGCTCACCTCAAAAGAGGATACTGGTGTAAATAGTGCGGACGGCATTACCAGTAATGAGACGATAATAATCGGCAACATTGAAAAAGGTGCTAAAGTAGAATATATTTTGGATATCGATAGGTGGAAAGTTCTTGAAAGCAGTGCTGTTGTTTATGATAGTGACGATAAAGGCACCACAACTACTTTAAATATTGATGCTAATGGCAGTGATTCTAGTGGCAGTGGTGGAACTTTTGCTTCTGATATTTCTATTACTTTGCAAAATACAGGCAGTACGGCAATTACCCTGAGCGACTTGCAGGCAGATAATTTAATTGTGTTGTAAACCCGTTAAAATGATTAAAAGAACAGTTCTATTATTATTTTTTGGCTTTTTCCTTGGCGGTGTGAGCGCACAAGAGCAATCAAAAGGTGGGTTTAATTTATCTAATTTAATCAATAAGGCAATTACCTATCACCCCTCTATTAAAAGTAATGTTTTTTTAGAAGAAGCTGCTAAAAATGAGATTACCAGTGCTAAATGGCAATATTTTCCAACCCCTAAGTTTTCAGTAAGCCAAGTTGACAGTTCTAGTACAGACCTTAGTTATAAAAATGGTGATAGTCGTGTTTCAGTTATCAGTTTAACGCAACCACTTTGGGCGGGTGGATCTATTGATGCAGGCTTGGCAAAATCAAGAGCTCAGCTTTTATCAGCTCAGGCATTAACCAAGGTTGCACAGCAAGATTTGGCTTTAAAAGTAATCTATGCTTATAGTAAATGGTATGACAGTTATTTAAAAAAAAAGTCGTATAGTAAGAGTCAAGAGGAGCATGACATATTACGCGCCCGTTTAAGGCGTCGCATTAAACAAGGTTTGTCTTCTAGTAGTGATTTAAATTTGGCAAATTCACGTTTAACTCAGGCAGAAGCAGGTCTTAATTCGGCTATTATTCAACATGAAAATAGTCTGCTTAATTTGGAAGAACTATTGGGCACTTCGCTAGATCCAAAAGATTTAATTAGAGACTTTAGTATTGTTAAGTTTGAAACTAGTCAAGCTAAATTAAGTAAAAAGGCATTATTAACCAATCCTAGAATTAAGCAAATTAGAGCGGAAAGTTTGGTGATTGAGGCTGAACTAGATCAAAGTCGTGCCAAACTTTATCCAGGTGTTAATCTTAAATTGGAACGCCAGTGGGGTAGTTTTTTTGATAAAGATGCCAAGACTGAAGATCGTGTTTTTATTGAATTTAACAGTAGTTTTGGTGCAGGCTTGTCTAATTTTTCACAAACTAGACAAATTAAGAGTCGCTATCAGTCTCTACAAGCAAAAATTAAAGACGAAGAAAGTAAAGTCGCGCAGCAAATTGAGCTAGATTGGATGTCCTCCATCTCTTTGAAAAAACAAAAAGCATTGCTTGAGTCATCACTGGTCAATACAGAAAAAGTACGAAAGTCCTATTATCGACAATTCTTGGCAGGTAGAAAAACATGGCAAGATGTTATGAACTCCATTCGTGAGGTTTCTCAATTGGAGTCTCAATTGGCTAGTGTTTACGGCGAGATAATACTAGCCAATTGGCGTATTTTTGTTTATGTTGAAGATATTGGCGCCGTTGTGGACAACTTTTAATGAAAGTTTGGCATTTAATCGAACAGATAAGATATTGTGGCATCCGACAATGAGTCCTAAATAAGAGCAAAGTGTCATTGATAAAATGCTAAATTTTGTCATACCTGATGAAAAGCCAGTAGAAAAAATTATCTGGTACTTTGATATTGATAGTACTAAAAACTTTAAATCGTCTTTAAAGAAAAGAGATTTCGTAACATTTGTAGAGTTTTTTTGATAAAGAAGAAAAGCCTAGTCGTGAAAAATTAACTAAAGCTGCTATTCAAAAAAGACAACAAAAATGAATCCAGTAGGAGACATTACGCAAAAAGAGCAGATAAGTATTAAGCAAGAGCGGGATAAAAAACAAAGCAATACCATACAAAAACCAATCAAAAGAAAAAACATTAATTACAAGAAAAAACAAAATGAAGTGGTTAAAGTCATATCCAATACCTTTGGTAAAAGTGTGTGGCGTAAAAACAGTGTTAACTCTCAGCATCAATACCTTAATAAAATTGCTGAATTGAAAGGTGCTAAAAGCACTCAAGACAAAATATACAACGTTAAGAAAGACGAAGAAAATCAAAAAAACCTTAGTGAAAAAATATTTAAAATTAAATTAAATACAAAAACTCTTCTTAATAGCGGACAGTCCACTAAAAAGATTATATGACGCAGGAGGCAGCACTAATAAAGAGACTTGTTTTTGAAATGAATGTAGAGGTGAAAAAAATACACCAACGAGTGTTATGGCGTTATAATTCATCTCGCGTTTTGGTGGCTTTTATTTATAAATAATACGGATAAGAATATGAGTTTAGTTAAATATATTTTAGCGTTGGGTATAGTTGTCACAATGCTTTCAGGGTGCTCTTTTGGTAAAATTTGGCCAAACCAAAGCAATCAATTAAAATCAAGTGGTGAAAAAGAATTGTTTTTTGCTGCCGATAGTGGCAAGCAGAAAAAGAATGACTTAAATAAAGAAGTGGTAGCAGCCTCTCCAACTGCTAAAAACACTCTAGTTGTTAAGCGTGTTTCAACACCTAAGATTACATCTTTTCGATATACGGAATTAACCATTCAAGCACAAGAGTGTTTACAAAAGTATTATGTTGGTTATGAATACGCATTGTGTTTATATAATAGTGGTGATATATCAAGTGCTGAGAGTTATTTAAGTAGTTTTTCTGATAACAATTCAGACAATAAATTAGCCTCTCAACTGCTTAAAAAAATAACAACACCTTTAGAGTATATTGTAGAAGAGGCTAATTTTAAGTTAAACAAATGGCTCTCAATAAAATCAGACGTGCCATTATTTAATATGAAACCACCTGAAAATATTAAGTATAATCCGCAAGCATTATCTTTAATCAAGCGTGAATTTGAAACCAGTAAAGCTTTTGATAAAAGGGTTATTTCAGTCCAAAAAGAAACTGAGGTTAAGGACTATCTTGTAGAACAGAGGCATAAGGAAAAAATGGTTATTTATAATCAAGCATTGGACTCTTATAATGCCTCTCTTTCTGATGAGAAAAAACAAAGGCAAAGCCGTAGTGAAGATGTTTATTTAGACTTTGTTAACACGAGCATTATTAATGTACTCGGCGCTCCTTATTTTTCTAACCCAATATACAATGCCGATACTCAAAAAATGTTTGTATATCTATCTTCTAAGAAAAGTAATTTTAATAAATTAGTTGCAATTGATTTGCCACTTGAAGAGGCTAAGTTATTTAAAGTTAATATTACTCAAACCTTTCCTGTATTGGAATTTAACACAAGTAGAAAGGCTTTATCTATTGCTAAAATTAGTGCGGACTTTTTAAATAAAGTCTATCCAGCACAACTTTTAAAGAATGATAACTCTTTACCCGTGCTAGGTACTGTGCAAAAAAATATTACTTCTAAATTTTCTAAGTAACCTTTAGTAGTACATATATGGAGCAAAGTTTATTATCCAGTTTGCAACGTTTATCGCAGTTGCAAAGGTCTCGTTTTGATGCATTAGAATTACAACAGGTTATTGAGGATGAATGCAATGGCTCAATTGAAAAATTGGCAATGTTACGTAATGTATGTCATGCATTATTAATTCCTAATCCTAAAGCATTAAAATCTATTAACGACCCCTCTTTGTTGCCTTTATTAATTTTTGATGAATTTCAGCAATGGGGTATCCTTAAAATTTTTAATGCCAAAGGCGAATGGGTGGCAGAATGGTTCTCTAAAGAGAAAAATGCCTGGCTAGAAGTAATACTTGATGATTTGAGCGAGTATGAGATTTTTGCCATAAAAATGAAAAAAAAATTCGACACAGGTAATAGTCGAATTTTTCAAATGGTTAAAACCGAACTAATTACTCATAAGAAATGGCTAATTGACGCTTCTTTAGCAGGAGTTTTGATTAATATTGTGGCCGTGGTTAGTGCTTTTTATTCTATGCAGATTTATGACCGCGTTGTGCCAACAGGCGCTCAACAAACTTTATTAGTGCTGACAATAGGCGTATTAGCAATAACGGTATTAGATTTTATTGCTAAGTTGGTGCGTGCAGGGTTATACGAAAAGTTGATTGATAACATAGATAGACGTTTATCTAGAGATGTATACAAACGATTTTTGGCATTACGCATGGATCAACTACCAAAAAGTGTGGGTAGTTTGGCTTCGCAAATGCGAGGTTATGAATCAGTACGTAGTTTTTTATCTGCTATTACGACTTATCTGGTAGTTGACGTTCCATTTGTGCTGTTCTATGTTTTATTGATTTCTGCTATTGGTGGTTATTTAGCCTTGGTACCTATGACATTTTTTATTATAGCGACTTTAACAGGGTTATATTTCCATAAGAAGATAGAAGCGTTAGCAGATAATATTAACGAATCTGTTAATCTTAAAGTGGGTTTACTAGTGGAGTCAGTTGAAGGCGCTGAAACGATTAAATCGGGTCAAGGTGGTTGGCGCATGCTTTCTAATTGGATGAATGTCACTGACGAAGGTCGTGGTTATGATTTAGAGATGAAGCGAATGACTGATCAGTCTCAGTATATGGTGGCATTTTTTCAACAATCTTCGTTTGTGCTGATGGTGGCATCAGGTGCATTATTGATTGGTGGTGGTGGTTTGACTATGGGTGGGTTAATTGCTTGCTCTATTTTGTCAGGTCGAATTTTGGCGCCTGTTGCACAAATTCCATCTCACCTAGTTCAATGGGCAAATACTAAGTCAGCAATTAGATCGCTAGATGTGATTTGGGATTTAAAATGTGACCATGATGGCATAGATTCACCTATTGTGCCTGAAAATCTACGTGGTGAATTCTATATTGAAGCGAAAACACAAATAAATTATGGCGAAAAGGCGGCTTTAGCTTTGCCAGAAATGAGAATCAACCCGGGTGAAAAAATTGGTGTTTTGGGACCTATTGGTTCTGGAAAAACATCATTATTACGCCTCTTAAGCGGTATGTACAAGCCTAATGTTGGTCGGATTTTATTAGATGACATTGATTTAGCCCATATCTCAAAACCTATTTTGGCTGAAAAAATTGGATTTTTACAACAAGAAGGTCGACTGTTCAAAGGCACACTTAGAGAAAATTTAATTTTAGGTTTGGCTGATCCTGGTGATGATAAAATTTTAGAGGTATCTAAATTAACAGGCTTATTAGATGGTGTTATCTCTACTACTGAAAAAGGGCTAGAGCAAGAAATATTTGAAGGTGGAATGGGCTTATCTGGTGGACAAAAGCAATTACTTAATTTAACTCGGGTAGTTCTGCGAGCACCAAAAATATGGTTATTAGACGAACCAACTGCATCTGTTGATCGCAACTTAGAAACTTTGTTAATTAACATGTTTAAGAAAACAATAAAAGCAGAAGATACGTTGGTATTGGTAACGCACAAGATGGAAATGATAGAATTGGTTGAGCGTTTAATTGTGGTTAATAAAAATCAAATAGTGATGGATGGACCAAAGGCTGATGTAATTGCCCAACTCTCTGGCAAAACACAAGAGGCCAAGTCATGAATTTAGAGAAAATTTTATTAAGAATTGAGCATTCATTTTCGATTGTTTATGTTTTATTAGGCGGCTTTATTGCCTTTATATTGTGGGCATCACTACTTGATATTGATGAAACGGTTCGCTCTCAAGGTAAAGTAGTTGCTAATGGTAGTAGCCAAATTATTCAAGTAGCTGATGGCGGTATTTTATCTAAATTACTAGTCAGTGAAGGTGATCATGTTAAGCAGGGGCAGCTTCTAGCAACACTTGAAAAAGATCGCGCACAAGCAGGTTATTACGAGGTAAAGTCTCAAGTGGCACATTTGAAGTCAGCATTAGCAAGAGCCAATGCAGAAATTTTAGAAAAACCCATTGTATTTGATGAATTAACCCAAGATTATCCTGATTTTATGAATGCACAAAAAGCTTTGTATATTCAAAAGAAACGCTCTTTAAATCAAGAAGTGTCCATGTTGGAGGAAGGTCTTGCAATGAGTACTGAGGAGTGGGAAATTACTCAAAGTTTAGAAAAAACAGGCGATGTTAGTCAGTTAGAAGTTTTAAGAGCCAAGCAAAAAGTATTAGATTTTAAGCGTAAAGTGGTGGATGTTAAAAATAAATATTACGAAAAAACCAGTGCTGAGATTGAAAGGTTAGAGGGTGAGTTGGCTAAAAATTTATATAAACTTAAAAAACAAAAAAGTGTTTTAGAATATACTGATGTTCATTCACCCGTGTCAGGCATTGTTAAAGAGCTAAAAGTAACCACTGTTGGTGGTGTTTTACGCGCTGGAGAACAATTGATGGAAATATCCCCTTCTCAAGGTGGTGTTATTTTAGAGGCAAAAATTAATCCTGTTGATATTGGTAGACTAAAACTGGGTATGCCAGTGGTGATTAAACTTGATGCATTTGATTATACTATTTTCGGTGGTTTAAAAGGCACACTAAATTACATCAGTTCGGACACTTTATTGGACAAAGATCCTTCGGGAAGGCAAGTGACTTTTTATCAAGTAAATGTCAAAATTGAAGGTCCAGAACATGAGGATAATGTCAAATCCAAGGCGATTAAGGTTAAATTGGGTATGTCGGGTACGATTGATGTTAAAGTCGGAAGGCGTTCTTTATTTACTTATTTAACCAAGCCAATTAGTCGTGGCTTTAGTGGCGCTCTTAACGAGAAATAATCAGATGTCGCTTTTTGAGCGGAGCATGGATATTATTAGTTGGTCTTTACTCAAGTACTGTATGTGCTGACTTATTGGCACCATGGCAATCTAAGAGCTATATCAAAAGAGCATTTTTTGAAGTTGCTTATAAAAATGAGTACCAGTTAAGACAAACAAAATTAAGACGTTGGCAGCAACCGATTAGATATCGGGTTGATTATTTTAACTTAGATGCGTCTGTTGGTATTGCTGAAGCGCTTATCCAAGACCATTTCCAGGATTTATCTAAAATCACAAGAGTGGTTATTAATAAAGATGATAAAAATCCCAATTTTAAAATACTATTAACCAAAAAAGCGCATTATAAATCAGCGATTAGTCGTTATACCAACACCAAAATAAAAGATCTCGATACTCAAAGCAACTGTTTGTTACATTTCAAGCATAACAAGAAATCTGAATTAACCAATGCATTGGTTATTATTCCTGTTGATCATGCAATGCGTTATGGCTTATTACCTGCTTGTGTTGTTGAGGAATTAACGTAAGCAATGGGACTTCCAAATGATTCAGATTGGGTTAGCCCTTCCATTGCAAATGACAAAAGTGTACTAGATTTATTAACAGGTTTGGATTATTTACTACTAAAGATTCTTAAAGTGCGGTCGTTCGTTATTATAAACCCATAACCACTGTGTGGTTGCATCTTGTGCTTGCTCAACAGAATCAAACAAATGCAGATCTAAACACTCTTGTCTTACTGTACGGTTAAATCTCTCAATGTAGGCATTTTGAGTTGGCTTACCTGGTTGGATGTACATTAACTCAATACCTAAGGCTTGTACCCAGTCTCTTAATGCTTGGCTAATGTATTCAGGACCATTATCACATCTGATAGCCTTGGGCTTGCCACGCCACTGAATCAAACGTTCTAATGATTGAATAACTCGTCTTGCTGGCATGGACAAGTCCACATCAATATTCAAGCCTTCCCGATTGTAATCATCGACAACATTAAAAGTTCTAATGTGCCTGCCATCAGTGAGTGAGTCTGACATAAAATCCATTGACCAAGTTTGGTTAATAGTTGTTGGCACACTCAGTGCTTCGGGTTTATCTCTTTTGATTCTTCTTCTTGGCTTGATTCTTAGATTGAGCTCCAGTTCTTGGTAAATGCGATACACTCGTTTATGGTTAAATTTGTAGTCTTTAACATTACGTAGATATAAATAGCACAGTTTAAAACCCCAACGCTTGTGCGTTGCGGTTAAGCGCAGTAGACAATCGGCAATTAAAGCATTGTCATCACTGAGTTTTGGTTGATAATAATAAGTGCTTTTACTAATGCTACAAACTTCGTAAATAAGTTTGATACTTGTGTTCTTATTTTGTTCATTGATGTTTAAAGCCATCCTCACGCCACTGGGATGGCTTTAGAACTTTTTTGCTAAGGCATCCTTTGTAATTTGCAGTTTCAACTCACTCTCAGCATACATACGCTTGAATTGAGCATTTTCTGATTCTAGCTCTTTTAAGCGTTTAACCATAGAGACAAAATCTGTATCACCGTATTTAGATCTCCATTTGTAAAATGTGGCTTGAGACATTGCGTATTCACGGCATAGATCAGCCACAGATATGCCTGATTGGTTTTGTTTGAGTATGTTGACTATTTATGACTCTGTATATCTTGATTTTTTCATGTGAAAACTCCTTATTTTTTATTATAGAATTTTCTACTTTAGAATGGTGGTTTTTTGGGGTATTACATCAGGACATGATTAAATCTTCTGTATTAAAAGCACAGGAACTCAATATTAGTAAATATTTTAATTAATTTTTTTATTGACTTTCAAGTGTGATATTGCCAACACCAGTCGTTTTTTTCCACGCATGTCCATAAATAACTTCGTAAGTGGCTGGTAATTTCCCATTACTTTTGTAAGAGTCATACATTTTAATCATCAATTGGAACTTGTCTTTACCAGTTAGGGACTTTGAGCGCTTAGTCCAGGACATGATTAAATCTTCTGTATTAAAAGCACAGGAACTCAATATTAGTAAATATTTTAATTAATTTTTTTATTGACTTTCAAGTGTGATATTGCCAACACCAGTCGTTTTTTTCCACGCATGTCCATAAATAACTTCGTAAGTGGCTGGTAATTTCCCATTACTTTTGTAAGAGTCATACATTTTAATCATCAATTGGAACTTGTCTTTACCAGTTAGGGACTTTGAGCGCTTAGTAACTGTTTGAGCGCCAATGGCCTTAAGATCGCGTAATAAATCAATGACTGTTTGATAGGTAAGTGTTAAAGTTTCCATTTCCATTACGGGATTTTGAAACCCATTTTGTAGCATTTGATCGCCAATATCATGCATGTCAATAAAAGTATTGACATGTGTTTTATCATCCACAATTGACCAGCTTTTTTTTAATTCTTTTAGCGTATCTGGACCAAAAGTAGAGAATAAAAATAACCCATTGTTTTTAAGTACGCGAAAACATTCCGAGAACAAAGTGTTAAGGTCTGGACACCACTGCATCATCAAGTTAGAAGTAATCATATCAACACTATTGTCCAGCAGTGGTAAATAATTAGCATTGGCACAAATTTTGCTACTAGATGGGTTATATTTTAAGGGTTGTTGGGCAAAATCTAGACAAATAATTTTTGAGTTTGAAAAGCGCTTAGTTAGTTGTTGGCTAAGTAAACCGGTGCCTGCACCAAGATCAAGAATGATGTCAGTTTTGGATGAAATAGCATTAAGTTTTTGATCTAACCTAACAGCAATTTCTTTTTGTAAAAAAGCATGATCATTATAATTATTTGAGGCTTTATTAAAGGCAAATCTTATCTGAGACATTGGACGATTTTATTGGTAATATTGTGCATTAGTTTAAAATAATGGCCAGATCCTTGCTGAATATTAAAACCTATAATGTCAATGCTTGCTGAATTTATATTCAGACCTTCGGTCAGTGAATTGATACGTTTTTTAGGTACCTCTATGGTGGTGAGCAAACATTTTGTTTGTGTATTCTTCATTATTTTTTTAGCCTCAAGTATTTTAAATATACTCAACCTTTCATCGTGGTAACTCGTAATATTGATTGATTTTTTTAATTGATTGGCATTGGTAAAATAATCAAAAGTATTGGAATAACTTGAAAGTACTTTAGGCTTGTAAACTGATAATTTTTGATTAATATCTTGTTTGAGTTTGTCTAAATTTCTGTTAAGTTTTTCTAAATTAGTTGTGTAATTTGATTGGTTATCAGGATCAATTTTAATCAATCTTTCAATTAATGTTTTTGCAAATATTTGCATATTATTTACATCTAGCCAAAGGTGATAATTGACTTTCTCCTGATGTTCGTTATGCTCCTTATGCTCCTCGTGTTTTTCACCTTTTTCATGCTCCTCATTGTGAATAAGATGAATATTTTTCACAATGCCAATAATTAGTTTTTTATTGGCATCAAGATTAGCCAATACTTTCTTAAGCCTACCTTCAAAAGTGGGGTGAATAAAAATAGCTAAGTCCGCATGGCTTAATAAAGATAATTGAGAAGGTTTGAGATGAGTGTGGTGCGCTGATTGATTGGTTTTTAGTAATAATTTTGGCTCTGTTATTCCTTGAGTTAGGCTGCTAACAATAGAGTGAATAGGCTTAATACTAACCACAATATTTGGTGCTGCAAAGATATTTGCAGAAAGTAACAGTGTTATTATTGTTAAGGGTGAACGAAAAATCATAATTATTTTTTCTAAAGAAAAGAATAATTATACTACTTAATTTATTTTTGACAAATAAAGATTGCACGCCTAGGCGCTGGTAATCCTTCGATGGTTAAGTCGCTATTGTTTAGGTCAAGAAAGTCTTTAAGAGATTGTGTGTTATTGCCAATCCAATGGGTTGCTCGTTGTTCTTTTGATGTGGTTTTGGTAATGTCCAGCAACTTAATGTTCTTAAATTCTGCATTTTCAAGCCAAGTACGCAGTGTATTTTCTGATGGCAAGCAGTAAACGTTTCGCATTTTAGCGTAACGTCCTTTTGGAATGATTTTTTCAACTTTTTCCAAATCAATAATAAGCGTTTCTAAGATGAGCTCTCCACCTGGTCTCATAACATCTTTTAGTTGTTTTAAATGTGACCTATGGTCTTTTTGGTGATATAAAACACCCATGGAAAACACCGTGTCAAACAAAGGTTTTTTAGGCATTTCTTCTAGGCGTAATGGCAATACAAATGCATTTGGTGGATTGTTAATTAAGGTGCGGATGGCTTGGAACTGATAATTAAATAATAAGAATGGCTCAATGCCCAGTGCAATTTCAGCACCTGAGATAGCCATAAGATAGGTAAAGTAGCCATTGCCAGAGCCGACATCAAGCACAACTTTATCCTTAAGTGGTTTGATATGGGGAACGAGTCTATGCCATTTCATATCACCACGCCATTCGCTATCAAGTTGCAGATCGCCAATTTGATAAGGCCCTTTACGCCAAGGCATAAGCTGTTTTAAAGATTTTTCCAAAGTGAGATTATTAATATGACTAGCACTAATGTTTAAATAAGGCGTTATAAAATCAAGGCTACCTGTATTTTGAGTTTTAATCTGTTCAATGGCTTGCCCCCATTTAGCTACATTGCCGTTATTTGCATTAAATGCACGGGTTGATAAGTTGATAAGTTGTGCGCATATCAAATCTAGTTGTGTTGATGTGGCGCATTTATAAAAATCACTAAGCATAAATTTATGTAAAGATGGCTATCCTATAATAAGTAGTATAAAATATAGAATCAAAGGGGGGAGGTAAGTCAACTTTTTGAATAATTTGGAGATAGAAAAATGATAAATAAAACACTAGGTCTTGTCATAACATTTGCATTAGTGGGTAGTGTAATGGCTGGTGGAGATGATCGTGACATGGGGCCTGTTGAGCCAATTTTTGATAAAGTTGTGGTGAAGAGTGAGCACAATATTGATACAATGACATTGACTGACACTTCCAAGGTGATTGGCCAAACTGCAACTGGTGCTCCAGTGACAATAGCAGCACATGAAGCTTGCAAAGGTAGACTTAATTTATCTGATGCCAACATAGAAAGATTCAAACAAGCACTTGCAAGTGGGTTCTTGTACAATACAGGCCCACTTGATGAAATGGGTACATTATTCTCACCAAAGAGATGGGAAGATTATTTTTTCTGCGTAGAAAATCATCAAGAGTAGCACTCATTAAGTTATCAAAAGAAGCCCGACACAAAGCGGGCTTTTTTTATTAATTGGTTGTTTAAAGATTGGATTAAATTTCTAACAGAGAGTTTTCTTTTTCGCCAAATTTGGTTTCTATTTCTTTAATGTGTGTATCAGTAATTTTTTGAATATCATCTTCTGCTTTTCTAGCCTCATCTTCTGAAATTTCTTTTTCTTTTAACAGTTCTTTAAAATCAGAATTGGCATCGCGACGAATATTGCGAATAGCAACTTTAGCTTGTTCTGCTTCATCTTTGACGACTTTTACTAATTCGCCTCGGCGCTCTTGGGTAAGTGGTGGCAAAGGAATACGCATAACTTGCCCCATGGTTTGTGGATTAAGTCCTAAATCTGATGTCATAATGGCTTTTTCAATCACAGCCACCATGTCCTTTTCCCATGGAGACACTTTAAGTGTGCGTGAATCCTCTGCACTGATACTGGCTACTTGGGACAGTGGCACCATAGAGCCATAATAATCCACATGAATTTGCTCAAGTAGTGATGGGTGCGCGCGACCTGCTCTAATTTTACTAAAAGCATTCTCAAGTGAGGTGACACTTTTATTCATTCTGCTTTGTGCGTCTTGTTGTATTTCATTTAACATAATTTATTTCCTTACGATAGTGCCTAAAGGCTCGCCTTTTAAAATACCTGATAATGTGTTGGTATTTTCTAGCATACTGAATACACAAATTTCCATATCATGTTCACGACATAGTGCAAATGCGGATACGTCCATAATTTGAAGATTTTTCTCAATCGCTTCATCAAAACTTAATGAATCATAACGTTTTGCACCGGGATTTTTAATGGGGTCGCTAGTATAAATGCCATCCACTTTGGTGGCTTTAAATACAGCGTCTGCATCAATTTCAATAGCACGTAGTGCTGCGCCAGTGTCAGTAGTAAAGCATGGACTGCCTGTGCCTGCACAAAAAATGACGACCCTACCCTTGTTTAAAGCTTGTTTAGCGCGCACGTGGTTAATTGAATCACACACACCACCACCAATTGGAAAGCCAGACATGACCAGTGTATCAACCTTATTTTTTTGACAAGTATCTGCAATAGCAAGTGCATTCATAACCGTTGC
This sequence comes from Isorropodon fossajaponicum endosymbiont JTNG4, assembly GCF_016592615.1. NCBI lineage: Bacteria > Pseudomonadati > Pseudomonadota > Gammaproteobacteria > Isorropodon fossajaponicum symbiont. The sequence goes on along the minus strand of NZ_AP013043.1, from coordinate 888,114 downwards.
CAACATGCCCATATGGTCACCAGTAATGCGATTCATACCAGCTTGTGCGAGTGCTGCACCTCTAAAAATATTACCACCACCAACAACAATCGCTATTTCAATATTTTGACTAAGTACTGATTTGATAATATCAACAACCTTGTTTAGTGTTACTGGGTCAATTGTATTTTCAGTGCTGGCCAAGGCCTCACCACTGAGTTTTAATAAGATGCGTTTGTATTTACTCATTAACATGCGCTAAAAAGTCATAATATTGGGCTGATTTTACCCGTCTTGGTGGTTATAATTAACCCTTTGTCCGACATATTTTATATGGATCAAATTAGTATTCGTGGTGCCAGAGTCCACAATTTAAAAAATATCGATATTGATATTCCTAGAAACAAGTTAGTTGTGATTACTGGCTTGTCTGGTTCGGGTAAATCTTCACTGGCTTTTGATACCATTTATGCAGAAGGGCAGCGTCGCTATGTAGAGTCTTTATCGGCTTATGCACGTCAGTTTTTATCACTCATGGAAAAACCTGATGTTGACCATATTGAAGGACTCTCTCCAGCCATCTCTATTGAGCAAAAAGCCACCTCACACAACCCACGCTCAACGGTCGGCACAATTACAGAAATTTATGATTATTTAAGGTTGTTGTTTGCTCGCGCAGGCATTCCTAAGTGTCCAAAGCACCAAATTAATCTTGAATCTCAAACCATTTCTCAAATGGTGGACGGCATTGTCAAATTACCAACGGGTGAGAAAATCATGTTGCTAGCACCTATTGTGCAAAATCGCAAAGGCAGCCATATAAAACTATTAGAAGAATTAAATCACCAAGGTTTTTTAAGAGCTAGAGTTGATGGTGTAGTCGTGTATATAGATGAAATGGAAGTACTTAATGGCAAGGTTAACCATACTATTGAAATTATCATTGATCGTTTAAAAATACGAGAAGATATGGCTTCACGCTTGTCTGAATCGTTAGAAACTGCACTTAATTTAAGTGCAGGTTTGGTGCGAGTTGCATCTATGGATGATGAACCATCTTGGCAAGAAAAGGTGTTTTCTGCTAAATTTTCTTGTGTTGAGTGTGGCTACTCATTAAGTGAATTAGAGCCTAGACTTTTTTCATTTAACAATCCAGTTGGTGCTTGCCAAACTTGTGATGGATTGGGTGTAAAAGATACATTTGATGAGCAAAAAGTCGTGGTCAATCCTAGCATGAGTTTGGCGGATGGCGCTGTTTATGGCTGGGGACGCTCAAATGCTTATTTTTATCAAATGTTAATGTTGGTAGGTAAGTATTATGGCTTTAGTATTGAAACCCCTTATGAGCAATTAAGTGATAAGCACAAAAAAATTGTCCTTTACGGGAGTGGTACAGATGACATTGACTTTTCTAAAATAAAAGGACGTAAAGGCTGGTCTAATAAAGCCAAGCCATTTGAAGGCATTATTCCAAGAATGATGCGCCGTTATGAAGAAAGTGAGATTCGTAGTGTTAGAGAAGAGCTTTCTCGTTATGTGGTGAGCAAGGATTGCGGACAATGCCATGGCGATAGGTTGAATGAATCGGCTAGAAATGTATTCATTGATGGGCAAAACTTATCAAACATCACCAAACTTTCCATTGCTGATATTTATGATTTTTTCAAAGAGTTGAAGTTGGAAGGAGCTCGTGGTCAAATTGCGGATAAGATTTTAAAAGAAATTGTCCAACGTTTAGCGTTTTTAATTAACGTGGGTTTGGAATATTTAAGCCTTGACCGTAGAGCAAATAGTTTGTCAGGCGGTGAGGCGCAGCGCATTCGCTTAGCTAGTCAGATTGGTGCAGGATTGATGGGGGTGTTGTATGTGCTTGATGAACCATCAATCGGTCTGCATCAAAGAGACAATCAAAAGTTACTAAATACACTGACTTATTTGCGTGATATTGGCAATACAGTAATTGTGGTAGAGCATGATGAGGAGGCAATTAAACAAGCTGATTACGTGATTGATATCGGTCCTGGCGCTGGTATTCATGGTGGTGAAATTGTTGCAATGGGCAGTCCTAAAGACATTGAAAACAACCTTAAGTCTTTAACGGGTGATTATTTAAGTGGTCGTCAAAGTATTGAAGTGCCTGCTAAACGTAAAAGTGCCAGTCAGTGGTTGCGCATTAAAGGCGCTAGGGGTAATAATCTTAACAAGGTTGACTTGTCTATCCCTGTGGGTGTATTGACTTGTGTGACAGGTGTATCTGGCTCTGGAAAGTCAACTTTAATTAACGACACTTTATATGCTTTAGCAGCCAGGGAGCTTAATCGCGCACAAACAACGCCTGCTGAATATGAGTCAGTTGAAGGTTTGGATTATTTTGACAAAATTGTCAATATTGACCAAAGCCCAATTGGACGCACACCACGCTCTAATCCAGCCACTTATACAGGCGTGTTCTCATTAATTCGTGATTTATTTTCACAAACTTTAGAAGCAAGAACATGTGGTTATAAAGCAGGGCGTTTTAGTTTTAATGTTAAAGGCGGTAGATGTGAAGCGTGCAAGGGCGATGGGCTAATCAAGGTAGAAATGCATTTTTTACCAGATGTTTATGTGTCATGTGATGTGTGCAAAGGCCAGCGTTACAATCAACAAACTTTAGAAGTGCTTTACAAGGGGAAAAGTATTGCACAGGTGCTTGACATGACCGTAGAACAGGCTTGTGAATTTTTCCAACCCATGCCTAAAATTAAACAAAAATTACAAACTTTAATGGATGTTGGGCTTTCTTATATCACCCTTGGACAAAATGCAACCACCTTATCTGGTGGTGAGGCGCAACGCATCAAATTAGCAAAAGAGTTGTCAAAAATGGATACTGGACAAACGCTCTATATTCTTGATGAACCAACAACAGGCTTGCATTTTCATGATATTAAACTTTTGCTGTCAGTTATTAATAGGTTGCGTGAGCGCAACAATACCATTGTGATTATTGAGCACAATCTTGATGTTATTAAAACTGCAGATTGGATTGTTGATTTAGGCCCTGAAGGGGGTAATAAAGGCGGGCAGATTATTGCATTCGGCACGCCAGAAGAGGTGGCTCAAGTTAAAGGGTCGTACACAGGCGAATATTTAAAAGCTTACTTGTAGTTTATCTTTAACTTCATTTTTAATCTGCAAATTAGTTAATGTGTAGGTGTATCTTTTGTTGCCTTTATTTTGTTCTATCAATACAGGTAAATATTGATATTTAGATAAAAAGTAAGCTTTTATATTGTTATTATTAGCATTTATTCTGCTAACTTTAATGGCTTTAACAGATTGGTCGTTGATTTTAAGCAAGTGTCCATTAGTTCTTTTGTATTGATGCTGTTCGATTGATTTTCCATTGGTCACTTGGTAGGTAAATATTGATTGATTAGGGTTGTGCTCTAAATCATTTGACAAAGCTAAAAACAAACTTAGTGGATCAACAATGTTGCCATCTTTAGAGTGCCAAGTTTTAATTTTTGGCTGGGTTTTAGTGAGAATAGACACAACAGTATGATTTTTTGAATGGATATCAATAGCATAATTTTTAACCAATTCCCCGTCTTCTTGTTCTATGATTTGGTAATGTATAGCATTAACACCTTGACGATTAGTAGAAAAGGTAGAACTTGCTGCTATGGAATAGTCTTTTATAAAGGCTGCAAGTCCTGAGGTTCTGGCATTTGCAGTATAAAAATAATGTTTATCTAGTTTGTGTAATGTTCTCACTTCCTCGGCTATTTTAAAACCGTTAATTGATAATTTATAGTTGGCAGTATGCGCTTTTAAGGCGTACGTTGTGGGGTTAATTAAGATTGTGAATATAATTAAGGCAAGCACCCTCATAAGACTTTTCCATCTAGTATAGCGTGATTTTTTTCAAGTTTTAGCCTGCCTTGTGTAAACCAATGAATGACTTTAGGGAATAATTTATGCTCCTCAAGCAAAACGCGTTTTGCCAAAGATTCTGCTGTATCTGTATCAATGATATCAATGATATCAACACTAGCTTGGGCAATAATAGGGCCTCCATCAAGTTGCTCAGTCACAAAGTGAATACTAACACCATGCTGACTTTCTTTAGCTTCTATGACTCTTTGATGGGTATTAAGCCCTTGAAATTTTGGCAATAACGAGGGATGAATGTTGAGCATTTTTCCTGAATATTGGTGTGTAAATTCAGCACCTAGTATGCGCATAAAGCCAGCAAGAATAACAATTTCAGGATTGTATTGATTAATAATGTTGCTTAACGCTTGGTCAAACTCCTCTCTAGATGAAAATTGTTTGTGATCCAGTGTGTGGGTAGAAATATTTGCACGTTCAGCACGTTTAAGGCCATAGGCACTACTGTGGTTACTAATAACTGCTTTAATGTCTAAATCAATAGCAGTGGAATGGTCGATAATTGATTGTAGGTTTGAGCCGTTACCAGAAATTAAAACAACACCATCCATATTTAATATACAAGTTAAATGATAACTTGACTGCCTTGATTGTTCGTAATTTCACCCACTAGCCAAGCATGTTCGCCCAGTTCGTTTAAGTGTTGAATGGCGTCAGTGCTTTGTTGCGCTGGTACAATAATAACCATGCCTATGCCACAGTTAAATACTCGATACATCTCCATCATATCAATATTGCCATTGTCTTGTAAAAACTGAAAAATACTGGGTAGTTGCCAAGAGTCAGTGTCAAGTTTTGCACTCAAGTTTTCAGGCAATACTCTAGGAATATTTTCCAACAAGCCACCACCTGTAATATGTGAAATAGCATGTACTGAGAATTTTTCAATCAGTGATAATACTGATTTTACATAAATTTTAGTAGGCTCAATTAGCGCGCTTAATTGCGCCTCAGTTGGGTCTGATTGCGCCAGAACTTTGCGTATTAGTGAATAACCATTAGAGTGTGGACCTGAAGATGCCAGGGCAATGATATGATTACCTTTAGTGACTTTGGTGCCATCAATTATTTTATCTTTATCAGTAATGCCCACACAAAAACCAGCAAGGTCATACTCTTCACCTTGGTACATACCTGGCATTTCAGCTGTTTCACCACCAATTAAAGCACAGCCTGATTGCTTGCAGCCTTCGCCAATGCCATGAATAACAGATGTGGCTAGCTTGGTATTTAACTTGCCTGTTGCATAATAATCTAGGAAAAATAACGGCTCAGCACCTTGGACAATTAAGTCATTCACGCACATGGCAACTAAATCGATGCCAATCGTATCATGCTTATTTAACATTTGTGCCACTTTAAGTTTGGTGCCAACACCATCTGTACCTGAAATTAGAACTGGGTTTTTATATTTATTAATGGGCAATTCAAACATCGCACCAAAACCACCAAGACCAGCCAATACTCCAGATCTGGAGGTTGATTTAGCAATCGGTTTGATTTGTTCAACTAGTGCATTACCTTTGGTAATGTCAACGCCTGAGTCAAGGTATGAGAGTGATGACATGACAGTTTTTCCGTATAATTAATTTCTTTTGAATTCTTTTCAGCAAATAAAAAAAATGAGTTTTTCTTCATTGCCTAATGCGCTTTCAATTTTACGCATTATTTTAACAGTGCCAGTTGTTATGACTTTGTTAAATCATCAATATTTTTTGGCAATGGTGCTGTTTTTTATTGCAGGCATTACTGATGCACTGGATGGATGGATTGCTAAGCGCTACTCCTTTCAAAGTAGATTAGGCTCTATTTTAGATCCGATGGCAGACAAGTTGCTATTAGTCAGTAGTTTTGTGGTCTTATACGTGATTGGATTATTGCCACTATGGTTATTAGTGTTGGTTTTTTTGCGTGATTTTATGATTGTTTCAGGCACAGTTGGGTGTTTTATCGGCTCAGGCACATCTAAAAGTGATTTATTATCACCCTCAAAACTTTCAAAAATTAATACTGTATTGCAAATTGCACTGGTTTTATTTTTGGTGATGGTGCAAATGTATCCAGTCTTGTCGCAATATAGCACTATTTTCTTTATTATTGTAGCCACTTCAACCGTACTTAGCGGTGCAGATTATGTGTGGATTTGGGTTGAACAAGTTATCTTGCAAGAGAAAAAAAACTCCCAATGAATCAACTTGGATTGCCACTTTCATTAAATTCAAAAATGTTATTGTCCAATTTTATTGGCAAGAAAAATCAACAAGTCCTAGATTTTTTTAATCAATTATTGACTCAAAAAGGCTCAGCTGTTGTCTTTATTTCAGGTGTTAAATCTAGTGGTAAAACCCACCTATTGCAAGGTTGCGCTTTTAGTGCACTAGATGAACAATTAGATGTTATTTATATTGATATAAAGCAAGAGCTGCCAGAGGGGGTAATAAGTGATTTAGTGCCTATTGATTGGATGTGTATTGATAATGTTGATTATTTAAGCACCATCCAACAACAGGCGTTATTCGATTTATATAACAGGATTAAACCAACCAACACTAAGTTGATTATTTCTGCAAGCGGTTTGCCTAATGAGTTAAATCTATTAAAAGATTTAAAAACACGCCTGTCTTTGGCAGTTACTTTCACACTGGAAACACTCAATGATGAGCAAAAAATTCTTATTATTGAGCGCAAAATGGTGGATATCAATATAAACAGTAAAGTGTATCGTTATTTATTCAAAGTTTTTTCACGCGATTTGAACGATGTTTTGAACGTAATTAGTATTTTAGATAAAGCATCACTACAGAGAAAAAGTAACATTTCCATCCCCTTTGTTAAACAAATATTGAGTATTTAAGGTTTTTTCCTAAATTTGAATTGTGCAATTCTAGGCATGAGTTTTGAGAAGGGAATGTTTTTAAAATCCATATATGTCTCTTCGATAATTTTTACCAGATTAGATATGTCTTCAATTTGATTGCTGTTTTCAGTGTTAAGAATTTCTTGCAAAGCCAACAAGCCACCCATTTTAATTTTTGATTGCTGCCCGACTGATAAATTATTTTGATGGTGTGTGTTTAAGACAAAATCGCTATTATCGCGCAAATGAGCATACAACGATTGGCATTGTTTGGAAGACGAGCCATCCAAACAAGCGCCAAATTCTTTTTCTGCAATGCAATCTTTTGCACCAAATTTACAGCCGCATCTACCACTAAGTATTAGGTTGGAAAAAGGACAGGTATAGTGTTTACTAGGCATAACAATAAGTGTTTTGTGTCTATATAGATTATTAAAACATTATAATATAAACTTTTATTTTACTTGTGCCAACTCATTAGTAGCACTAAACAATCTGTGAATTATCTACCTATTTTTATTGATATTAAACAAAAACCTTGTTTGGTTATTGGTGGTGGCGATATTGCTTATCGCAAAATCAATCTTTTGTTAAAAGCCCATGGGCAGGTAACTTGTATTGCAAAAAAGAGTTGTAAAAATGTGGCTAAATTAGCCAGTGACAACAAAATTACTTATCTTGAAAAGAGCTTTGAGCTAGCTGATATTAAGAGGCAAGTTTTAATTGTCTCAGCGACAGATAACACCAGTCTTAATAAGCAAGTGTCTGAGCTGGCCAATCAAAACAATATTCCCGTTAATGTGGTCGACTCTCCAGATTTATGCACGTTTATTATGCCTTCAATTGTGGACAGGTCTCCTATCGTGATTGCCATCTCATCAGCAGGAAAAGCGCCAGTATTGGCGCGTCTAATCCGTGCAAAACTAGAAAGCACATTGCCACATGCGTATGGTAAATTGGCAGAATTAGCGGGCGATTTTAGAGACAAAGTTAAAGCAAAGTTTAACAACATTGAAGACAGGAGATACTTTTGGGAAAAAGCCTTTTCTGGCATTATTGCTGAAAAAGTATTCTCAGGTAAAGTATCGGAAGCCAAAGTAGATTTACAAGCACAACTTGATAGCGCCACTAAAGCCCAAGTGGGTGAAGTTTACTTGGTGGGTGGCGGCCCTGGTGACCCTGATTTGTTAACCTTCAGAGCTTTGCGCCTTATGCAGCAGGCAGATGTTGTTTTGTATGACCGTTTGGTTTCAGAAGGTGTTATGGAGCTGGTTAGGCGCGATGCGCAACTGATTTATGTTGGCAAAGAGCGCGATAATCATGCTGTGCCACAAGGCGATATTAATCAATTGTTGGTAGATTTGGCTAAACAGGGCAGAAGAGTTTGTCGTCTTAAAGGGGGGGATCCTTTTATTTTTGGCCGTGGTGGTGAAGAGATTGAAACATTGGCTGAAAACGGCATACCTTTTCAAGTAGTACCTGGTATTACAGCAGCTTCTGGCTGTTCTACTTATTCAGGTATTCCATTAACGCATAGAGATTATTCACAATCTTGTCGTTTTGTAACGGGGCACTTAAAAGATGGCAGTATGAATCTGCCTTGGCACGAGCTAGCGGTTGAACAACAAACCATTGTATTTTATATGGCACTTAATGGCGCTAGACATTTATCAGAGCAATTAATCACACATGGCATGCGCCCAGATATGCCAGTGGCATTGGTTGAAAAAGGCACAACACCTGAGCAAAAGGTTTACATCACAACCCTAAAAGAATTGCCAGACTTAGTAGAAAATGAAACCATTCACGCCCCCACTTTGATTATTATTGGCGAGGTGGTGACATTAAGAGAAAAACTGAATTGGTTTGATGCCAAAAGTCGCACCATCTAAAAAATAATAGAAATTACAAGCCTTACTTATTTAGTAAGGCTTGCGCGTAAGTGTGGTTATTTAGCGCCCAATTTTTTTGCAATAATTGCTGCTGGGCAAAACCCTGTGAACGCTGATTGAAACAGGTTAAAACCAACAAATGCAGTTAACCACAACCAATTAGAATTATAAGCAAATGGACTGATTGCTTGTGCACCTAATAGTAGTGAAATCATAATAATAACACCAGCCATTGCTGATACGACGTTATTAACTGTCATGCTTACTCCTTCATGTTTTAAAAGTCGTCACTATAACACTAATTAGGTATAATTTCAAATCTTCAAACTCCCTGAGAGGGTGTTAGATTCAAATGCGGGAGTGGTGGAATTGGTAGACACGCTGGATTTAGGTTCCAGTGTTGAAAGACGTGAGAGTTCGAGTCTCTCCTTCCGCACCAATATTAGGTTGTTAATTTGAGCATGCAAATTACTATTCAACACAGTCTAGATGAAAATATTGCTAAGCAAATTTCAAGCAATTTTCAAGTTTTCAACACTCATATTCGCCATCAAATGGCACTGGTCAATCTTGATGATTTAAGACAACAACATCAAACTGATTTTAACCACTTGCCTGAGATTGATTTTTCTAACATTAAATTGTTTGTTAGTGACATGGATTCAACCTTGGTTAATATTGAATGCATTGATGAAATTGCTGATTTTGCCAATATTAAATCACAAGTAGCTGTCATTACCGAGCTTGCCATGCAAGGTAAATTGGATTTTGATGACTCTTTAATCGAGCGTGTTGCTTTGTTAAAAGGGCTTAGTGCTGATGTGTTAGACAAGGTTTATACTCAGCGTTTAGCGGTTAATCCTGGTGGTAGGGCGCTTATCTCATTTCTTAAAACCAAGTCTATTCAAACGGCAGTTGTTTCAGGTGGATTTACTTATTTTACCAATCGCTTGGCTCAAGATTTAGCACTAGATTATGCACGTGCTAATGTGCTAGCGGTTGAAAATAACCAATTAACTGGCGTTATAGAAGGCTTGATGATTAATGCACAGGCTAAGGCGGATTTCATTAAGGAATTGTGCGATAAACAAGGCTTGTTGTATAACCAGGTTATTGTAGTGGGTGATGGCGCTAATGACTTAAACATGATGCATATTGCTGGATTGAGTGTTGCTTATCACGCCAAGCCTAGCGTTATGAAACATGCCAATATTGCCATTAACTTCGGTGGATTGAATAAAATAATAGATTTATTCAATCCATAACCATCTATGTTAATTGAAATTAGACATTTTGCGTTATAATGAGTTTATTTAACTCAAACCATCTATGTTAATTGAAATTGGACATTTTGCATTAGTGTTTGCTTTGGTGTTTGCGTTGTTACAAGTTGTTTTACCCGCTATAGGCATAATTAAACACGACGCCGCGCTTTCTGGCTTATCCAGACCCTTGTTATGGATGCAATTTTTCTGGATTTTAATCGCTTTTGTCATTCTCATGAATGCCTTTTTGGTTGATGACTTTTCTGTTAAATATGTGGCAAATAATTCAAATACACAACTACCCAGTATTTTTAAGATGTCAGCCGTTTGGGGTGCACACGAAGGCTCTTTGTTGCTGTGGGCCTTGATTTTAGCCGCTTGGAGCGTAGCAGTATCTGTCTTCTCTAAACGTTTACCTGCTGAAGTGTTAAACCATATTCTTATTATTCTTGGTTTAATTAGTATCGGTTTTTTGTTATTTTTGCTATTAACCTCTAATCCTTTTGAGCGCCTAGATATCGTGCCAATACAAGGACGAGAGCTTAATCCCTTGCTACAAGATTTTGGCTTAATTATCCACCCACCCATGTTATATATGGGTTATGTGGGGATGGCGGTTCCATTTGCCTTTGTCTTGTCATCACTTATTCGTGGGCAGCTAGATTCTACTTGGTTACGGTGGTCACGCCCTTGGACATTAATCGCATGGGCATTTTTAACATTTGGCATTACACTTGGTTCTTGGTGGGCGTATTACGAGCTTGGTTGGGGCGGTTGGTGGTTTTGGGATCCGGTGGAAAATGCCTCATTTATGCCATGGTTGGTGGCAACAGCATTGGTGCACTCTTTAAGCGTGAGCGAGAAGCGCGGTGCATTTAAACATTGGACTGTACTATTAGCCATTTCTGGTTTTTCGTTAAGTTTATTAGGCACATTTCTAGTCAGGTCAGGCATTCTTACTTCAGTACACTCATTCGCTGCTGACCCTGCTAGAGGTTTGTTTATTTTGATATTTTTAGTGATTGTGATTGGTGGTTCGTTGGCGTTATATGCTTGGCGAGCTTCACTCATGCAAAGTAATAATACCTTTTCTCTTTTGTCAAGAGAGAGCGGTTTACTAGTTAACAATATCTTATTAGTGGCAGCAATGTTAAGTGTCTTTTTAGGCACGCTCTATCCGCTACTATTAGATGCATTAGGTTTGGGTAAAATCTCAGTAGGCGCGCCTTATTTTAGTGCAGTGTTCGTACCTATTATGATTCCAGCAGTCTTGGTTATGGTGATTGTCCCCTTTTTGCGTTGGAAGAAAGACGCCACGCAAAGGATAGCGGGTTTATTAAAGTGGGTGTGGGTAGGTGTTGGTTTGTTGTTTGTTATTAGTGCGTTATTGGCTGATAATATCTCAGTTTTATTAGCCGTCTTTTTGTTTATTTGGATAGTGACACATTCACTGGTGCTTTTGTTTCAAAGGTTAAGCCAAAAAGGCAGTATGAGTCTTGCTTTTATTGGCATGATTTTTGCTCATATTGGTACTGCTGTATTCTTATTAGGCGCTACAGTGACAACTCAGTACGGTGTTGAAAAGGATATAAAAATGGACATTGATAAACCAATCACCATGGCAGGTTATGACTTTATTTTTAAAGGTGTGACACGCCTATCTGGTCAAAACTATCAAGGCAATAAAGGTCATGTAGAGGTTTATTTTGAGGATAAGAAAATATCAGATTTGAGACCTGAAAAACGCCAATACGTCACCGGCATGCCTATGACCGAAGTGGCTATTGACCCATCACTATATCGTGATATTTATATTGCATTGGGCGAGTCTTTAGAAGGTGATTCATGGAGTTTAAGAATTTATTACAAGCCACTCATACGTTGGATTTGGCTAGGGGGGTTATTGATTGCATTAGGCGCGTTATTAGCCGCATTTGATAAAAGATATCGATTGAGGGTGAAAGGATGAGTTTATATCTATGGTTTGCTTTGATAGTGATAGCCTCTTCTATTTGGATAATTTGGTTTTTATATCGACCCCTTAAATCTAATGACATTAATCTTGAAGGTTCTAATATCGCCTTAGGCAAACAAAAATTACTAGAACTTGAACAAGATTTACACCAAAATTTGATTGATGAAAAACAATTTAACCAAGCCAAAGAAGAGATTTCAACAACACTGGCTATTGAGCTTCAACAAGTGAGTAATATTCAAAATAATGCCAGTAATAACACATGGGTTTTGATATTAATATTGGTGTTACTACCTGTCGTGTCCATCGGTGTTTATCAATATTTGACACCAAGAAGTAACATGAGTCAGCCACTTGAAAGTGCAGAAAAGCCACTAAGTTTAGAACAGAGTGCTAACAAAATTGTGCAGTATTTACAAACTAACGAAGATGATTCTGAAGCTTGGAAAATGCTCGGGCTTACGTACCTTGAGTTGGGAAAATTAGATTTATCAATAGAGGCTTATGAGAAATCTTATCAAATTAATCCCGAAGACCCAAGATTGTTAGTTGAGTATGCCTCTATGATGATTAGTGCTAGTGATAATCAATTTTCAGATAAATCTGTTAAGCTAATCAAACAAGCCCTAGAGATTGAGCCGAACGCACCAGACGCCTTGTATTTAGCAGGCATGTTTGCCGTGAGCCAGCAAGATTTTAATTTAGCCAAAGGGCTTTGGCAACGCGCACTTAATGCTCTGCTAGAGGGTAGTATTGACCGAGTGGCCTTGGTGAATATTCTATCTGAGTTAAAAGCAGTTGAAGTAAGCAAGGATACACCTGAGCATTCTATTAGTGTGCGTGTTGATGTGTCTAACGAGGTACTAAAGTCAAGATCTAGCGAAGACTTTATCATGATTTATGTTAAAGCAGCCAAGGGCAGACCGATGCCGATTGCAATTAAAAAAATTAAGTTAAAAGATTTTACTGGTCAAGTGGTTTTAACCGACCAAGACTCTGTGATACAAGGTAATCAACTATCACGCCATGACCAAGTGATTGCGGTAGTGCGTATTAGTGCAACTGGCTCTGCCATGCGAGGTGTGGGCGATATACAAGTGCTTAGCAAAGTCATTAATGTGGCTGACAATTCGACCGTTCATTTGAGCGTGAAATAATCTAATGAGTAAAACCTTAGAATTAGCAAAAAAGCTAGTTAGTATAGCCTCACTCACCCCACAAGACAAGGGCTGCCAGTCTATTATGACCAATCATTTGAGCCATCTTAATTTTGAAATCATTGATTTAAAATTTGGCGAGGTTGATAATTTTTGGGCAGTTCGTGGTCATCAACCCCCTGTGTTTGTATTTGCAGGGCACACCGATGTCGTACCTGTGGGCGATGAGTCAAAATGGCACGTGCCACCTTTTTCTGCCCAAGTTAAAGAAGGTATGTTGCATGGTCGTGGAACAGCTGATATGAAAGGCTCTTTGGCAGCCATGCTCAGTGCAACCGATAGATTTGTTAAAGATTATCCTAATCACAAAGGTTCAATTGGCTATTTAATCACTTCTGACGAAGAAGGTCCTGCTACTGATGGTACTGTTAAAGTTGCGCAGTACTTAAAAGAAATCAATCAAACCGTTGATTATTGCTTAGTGGGTGAGCCATCAGCTACTAGTGAGTTAGGAGATGTGATTAAAAATGGTCGTCGCGGTTCTTTAAATGGCACTTTAAAAGTCATTGGTAAACAAGGGCACATTGCCTATCCACATTTGGCAAATAATCCCATCCACCTAGTCATACCAGCGTTGAATGATTTGTGTAATGAAGTTTGGGATGAGGGTAATGAGTATTTTCCAGCTACCAGTTTCCAAATCTCTAATATTCACTCAGGCACAGGAGTGACCAATGTTATTCCGGGTGAAAGTGATATTGTTTTTAACTTTCGTTATTCCACACAAAACACTCACGAGCAATTGCAAAGCCGAGTTTGCGTAATTTTAGACAAGCACAATTTTGAATATCAAATCACTTGGGAGCATTCTGGCTATCCATTTTTAACCCCAAAGGGCGAACTGGTCAATGCTTGTGTTGATGCGATTAAAACTGTCAAAAATATAAACACCCAACTATCCACCTCAGGCGGCACTTCTGATGGACGTTTTATTGCGCCAATTTTAGAGGCTCAAGTAGTGGAACTAGGCCCTTTGAATGCCACCATTCATCAGGTTGATGAGTGCGTATCCATTCAGGATTTAGAAGATTTGAGCGATATCTATTACCACGTTTTAAAAAATATACTCACCTAGCTCATGCGCTTTGACGTTATCACTCTGTTTCCTGATATGTTTAATGCCATTAAGGATGAAGGTGTTATTGCACGCGCCATCAAAAAATCACACCTCTCAATTCACACTTGGCAACTCAGAGAGTTTAGCAATAACAAATACAAAAATATTGATGATAAACCCTATGGCGGTGGTGCTGGTATGGTGATGCAAGTCAAGCCCATTCGTGATTGCATTCACAAAATCAAACAATCAAACCCAAAAACTAAGGTTATTTATCTATCACCACAAGGCCAACCACTCAAACATAAACTAGCTAAAGAACTATCCACGTTTGACTCAATCACTCTATTATGCGGACGCTACGAAGGTGTAGACGAGCGCATTATTGAGCACGATATTGATATGGAAATCTCCATTGGCGATTACGTTATTAGCGGTGGTGAATTGGCAGCTATGGTACTTATTGATGCGGTTAGCCGGCAAATTCCAAACGTACTTGGCAATGCCGATTCATTAAACGATTCCTTTGCAAATAATTTACTAGACTACCCACATTACACACGCCCTGAAGTTATTGATAACCAAGCAGTACCTGAAGTATTACTAAGCGGATACCAAGCTAATATTAACACTTGGCGAGCAGAACAATCCATTAAAAAAACCCAAGAAAAACGCAAGGATTTGTTATATAAAAACTGCTAAAAATAGCATCTTTTTATTAAAACCATCCGTAATAATTGGTATCCTTTATGGAAAAATGCAGTTTAAGTTACGACAACTTGGTATCTTTAGTGTTGTTTTTATAGGTGGATAAAAAAATGATTATTGGCGTTTCAAAAGAAATTAAAAATAATGAATATCGTGTAGGGACCACCTGAGTCGGTTTTTAGTGCAACAAAAGTAGGGCATAAAGTGTTGGTAAAAACAAATGCTGGCATTGGTATCAATGTGAGTGACGATGTGTATGAGAAAGCAGGTGCTGTCATCATGCCTAATGAATGCAGAAGAAATATTTAGCATTGCAGATATGATTGTTAAAGTCAAACTGTAATGGTCTAATTTTACTGCAATAGTCTAATTTTATTGGACACAAAGATAGCCTTATAATACAAACCATAAGGAGGTCAGTAATGACACAATATAAATCAAGAAAACAACGAGTGACTTTTACCGTTGAACATTCTGTTCAATACCCCCTTGAGGGGGGAACACTAGATTATGCCAAACTCATGGTGCATGAGAATTACACCAATAAAAAAAATCATGATAATATCAGGAGCTTGCTCCTCAGCAGTTAGCAGATGGAGAAAACAATACCTAGCAGAGCTTGGTGGACAAACACCAGAGTCAGGCAAAGCGCTGACTTCTGAACAACAAACAATACAACTGCTTGAGAAACAACTTTGGCGCGCACAAAGGGACAATGAAATCTTAAAAAAGGCAACAGCCTTGTTCGCTGTGGACAATCACCAAGTGATATGATTATCAAGATAAACAAGGCTTGCCAACAATACAATACTAAAGAATTATGAGCATTACTCAAACTTCCTCGCAGTAGTTATTACTATCAAGTCAAAGATAAGCGAGTAAACAACAACACCAACGCTATGATTAAATTAATCAAACAAACTGCTATTGAAGTTGGATACACCTATGGCAAACGCAGAATGCGAGTAGTTTTGAATAACCAAGGTTATAACATTGGTATTTACCAAACTGCAACGCTAATGAAAAAAGCCAATGTAGTTGCCATACGCCCAAGAAAGCGTCATTATTACCCTAATACTAGATTGATGTTTAAAAAGGCAAAAAACCTATTAAATCGTGTGTTTGAGCAGCAATCAATTAATACGCATTGGGTTGGTGATATTACCTATATCAAAACCTATCAAGGTGGGAGTTATTTAGCCAGTGTGTTGGATTTAGGCTCAAGACAAGTTGTTGGTTGGGCATTGTCAAAACAGCCTAATGCTCAGTTGGCAAAGGATGCGCTTAGTAATGCTGTGTCTAGACACCAGCCCAATACAAATAAACACATGTTCCACTCTGATCAAGGGACTCAATACTCTTCTAAAGTTTTTATTGATTATTGCAACAAGAACAACATTACTCAAAGCATGAGCAGGCGAGGTAATTGTTGGGATAATGCGGTCATGGAGCGTTTCTTTAGAAGTCTGAAGACTGAGAGATTAAATTATCAAAGTTTTGCAAATCATAGTGAAGTCGTGCAAAATGTAGAGGGTTATATCTACTTGTATAATTACAAAAGGATTCATTCAGCGATTGGGTATTTAACACCTGCTCAAGAGATGGCTGAATTGAAAAAAGCGGCTTGAAATGTGTCCAAGTAGGTTAAACTATTGCACTAAAGTAGATAGCAAAGAAGATTTTTGGCTAAAACTTAAAAAACCAAAAGAGCCTATAAAACCACAAATACAAACACCCGAGGAGTTAATCAACTGGCTTGAAAATTTACATGGTGAAAATATTGATATTGTTGTAAAAACAGAAATAGAACATAATGAAGTAACTCTATTTTTAGATGACAAGCTAGAACTTAAAGAAAAATTAAGCAACTGCCATTTATCAAGCTAAAAACAGATCGATTACTAGTGAAAAATTAGATAAAAATAACTTGTAAAGACTCTTTACAAGTTCAAAATTAACAAAGAATTAGGAATAAAATTAGTGTTAACATATATCGGACTGGGTTCAAACCTTAACAACCCAAAACAGCAAATTAAAGATGCGCTAATTGCGCTTAATTCTACTAAAGATGTTAAAGTGGTGAGTTTGTCAAGTTTGTATCAATCCAAGCCGATTGACGATTCAAAGCAGCCTAATTATATCAATGCCATGTGTCAGGTTGATACGCATTTAACTGCATTAGAATTGCTGTATGTTTGTCAAGATATTGAGACTAGACAGCATCGCGTGCGCGAGAAAAAATGGGGTGCAAGAACCATTGACTTGGATATTATTATTTATGGTGTGCAAGTGATTGCCTCTAAGCAATTGATTGTTCCACATCCGCAAATGATGAATAGGGCGTTTGTATTGGTACCATTAGCAGAATTAGAGCCTAATTTGAAAGTGCCAGTTTTAGGGCCCATTCAAGATTTGATTGCTAAACTAGACATCACTAAATTGGTTAAATTATGAACATTGAAGCGCTAAAGGGCTTTAAACAATCTGGCGAGAAAATTGCTTGCTTAACTGCTTATGACGCTTCATTTGCATCAGTTTTTGACGCGTGTGGCATTGACATTATTTTAATAGGAGACTCACTTGGTAACGTTATCCAAGGCGGTGAAAATACATTAGATGTAAGTATGGGTGATATGGTTTATCATACACAAGCAGCTACCAAAGGTGCGCAAAATGCATTAAGGATTGTGGACATGCCTTATCAAAGTTATACCAATGCTGAACAAACTTTAACAAACGCCAAACGCTTAATAACAGCGGGTGCACAAATGATAAAATTTGAAGGTGGGTGTGAACATGAGGCATCTTTTAAAATCTTGCAAGATAATGGCATTCCCGTTTGTGGTCACTTAGGCTTGCAACCGCAATCGGTAATAGAAATGGGCGGTTATAAGGTGCAAGGTAGGGACAAGCAAAGCGCTGATAAAATTATTAAAAATGCTTTGGCTTTGGCATTTTGGGGTGTTAAAGTAATCGTGCTAGAATGCGTCCCTGCCAATCTGGCTAAACAAGTGTCACAATCTTTAAGTATTCCTACTATTGGCATTGGTGCTGGCGTGAATTGTGATGGGCAAGTATTGGTAAGCTATGATATGCTGGGCATTCATGTAGGACACGTGCCAAAATTTGTTAAAAATTTCTTAATTGATAGTGGTGATGTTAAGTCTGCTGTTAATGCTTTTATCAAAGCGGTAAAAGATAAGTCCTTTCCAGGTGAACAGCACAGTTATTAATGCAATGCAGTTGTGTTATCAAAATACTCAAATAACCAAGCTAGTTAACGACTGGCACACGCAAGGCAAAACCGTCGCATTTGTGCCTACAATGGGTGGATTACACCAAGGACATTTGTCATTAATTGACATTGCTAAACAAAAAGCCGATAAAGTCATTGTTAGTATTTTTGTTAATCCCGCCCAATTTGGTAAAAATGAAGATTTAGACAGTTATCCACGTACGCTTAATGCTGATTTGACAGTATTAGAGGTAAATGTTGATGGTGTTTTTATTCCAGATGTTAAACAAATTTACCCCAAGGGTATAAGCAAACATACTGATGTTGGTAAGATTGGACAGATTTTATGCGGTAAAACACGTCCGCATTTTTTTAATGGGGTGGCTCAGGTTGTTGAAATATTGTTTGGAATTGTACGTCCTGATGTTGCAGTTTTTGGTCAAAAAGATTATCAGCAATTGTTGGTCATTAAGCAAATGGTCAAGAATTCATCATTGGATATATGCATAGAATCTGGCGAGACTATTAGAGAAAAAAGTGGCTTAGCAATGAGCGCTCGAAACCAGTATTTATCTGAGAATGAGGCTAAAATTGCCACTAATTTGTACAGAATTTTGTCTTATTTTAAGCATGAAATTTTACAAAATAAAAAAGTTGATGTGTTAAAGCAATTGGCAGAGTTTGACTTAAAGCAATACTTTAAATTGGACTATCTTGAGGCATTAGACGCAAATACCCTTAGGCAAATCACTGGTAATACGCATCAAATTGTTATATTATCTGCAGTGTTTTTAGGTTCTGTGCGACTCATTGACAATATAATTTTTAAAAAAGGATAATCATGTTTGATATTACCGATGAAGCAAAAGTTTATGTAGCTGATTTATTTGCTCAACAAGATGAAAAAGACCTTGGCTTAAAGGTGGATGTTGAAAAAGCCGGCACACCTGCCGCCGCAGTTACTTTTAATTTTTGCTTTCCTAAAGAGTTAAGTAAAACGTATCAAAAATTTGAATATGAAGGATTTTATGCCTATATTGATGAGTTAAATTTTGAATATTTGAAGGATTCAGAAGTGGCATTAAAAGATGCAGGTACTGGCAAGAAATTAACCATCACTGCACCTAATACCAAAGGCGAAGAACCAAAAGAAGACGCACCTCTTGAAGAAAAAATAAAATACGTTATTGCTGCTGACATCAGTCCTGGACTTGCCTCTCATGGTGGTTTTGTTGAACTGGTCGAGATTACTAAGCAGATGGACGTTATTCTTAATTTTGGCGGTGGTTGTCAGGGCTGTTCATCGGTTAAATCCACTTTAGAACAAGGTGTTGAAACACAGCTTAAAACACGCTTTCCAGAGATTAAATCGGTGCGTGATGTAACAGACCATTCCAATACTGATAACGCTTATATGTAAGTAACACTCTGCTGGGTTTGGGATAATATGGTGTAAACTTAGCGGTTATGATTATTACTATTGATGCCAGTGCTAAAGAGCGTAGAGACGCCAAAGTAGCGCACGAATTGTTCACTATTAATACAGTTATTGTCCATTTATTTCTTACCTTAGGTTTGATTAAATTGCTAAATACTGACATGAGTAGCGCAATTGGTTTGTCTATTTTAATTTCCTTTATAATCATCATCTATACTTATTTTCGGACTAAAAAAGCCAAAAGCAATGACCCGTATCTGGTTTATTTGCACTGGCAGCTTTCACTTAATCGTTATAAATTATTGATTGGTGCTTATATTTTTTATTTTTTAGTCACTTCGTTAACGTTGATTATTTCAAACGATGCACCTGCAAGCATGGATGGTACAAGAATTATTGACTCAATTTTGAGTTTGTTAGGTGTGGTGCCATTATTTTTTTGTATTTTGGTGTCTGTCGTGCTAGGTTCTGGTTCAATGTTTAATGCGGGTCGTGGCGAGGTTGATCAAAAACTGGCACAAAAATACCCACAAAGTTAGTGAATGAGTTCTCTCTAATTGAAACCTATTTTAATTGGGATAGTTCAAATTTAGTTAATTTAGGTATCGGTGATGATTGCGCTGTTATTGATATAGATGCTAATTACCAATTAGTAACCAGCGTTGATACTTTGATTGAAGGCGTGCATTTTCCCTCAAATACCAGTGCCAGTGATATTGCTTATAAAGCCCTGGCAGTTAATTTAAGTGATTTGGCAGCAATGGGTGCACGTGCAAAATATTTGACACTTGCCTTAACATTGCCAAATACTAACAAAAAATGGCTTAGTCAGTTTTCTACCTCACTTAAATCTTTAGCAGATGAATTTGGCATTGTGTTGGTTGGTGGTGATACCACAAGAGGCGCACTTAGCATCACCATCAATGTTACTGGTGTGGTTGAAAAGAACAAAGCTTTATTGCGCTCATCTGCCCAAGTAGGGGATTTGATTTTTGTGTCTAATACGATTGGTGACGCGGCTTATGCTTGGAAGCAATTACAAAACAACCAAGCGCCTTCTGAGCACGTTATTAACCAATTTAATAGACCAAAACCCCAGCTATTTCTAGGGCGACAATTGCCAGATATTGCCAATGCTTGTATTGATATTTCTGATGGTTTAGAGCAAGATTTAACACACATTTTGACTCGTTCTAACGTGGGTGCAAGTATTAATCTTGATGATATTCCATTGACCAATGAAGTCAAAGCCTATATTAAAAAGACCAATGATTGGTGTTTGATACTTGCAGGTGGTGATGATTATGAATTGTGTTTTACTGTGCCAGTTAAAAATATGAATTTACTCAAAGCATTACAAAATAAAAACAACATTACAGTCACTCAAATTGGCATTATTAACGATTCTATGGTGTTAACCAAAATTGGGTCTTTTGATAGGCCATGTTGTTCTTATCAACACTTTTAATTGACGGGTAGGTATTTTCTGCTCGTCAAATATATTTTTAAACTTCTTTTTTCTCTGCAATGGTTTTGCAATCAATACATTCATCAGCAGTGGGGCGCGCCTCTAGTCGTATCAAGGAAATTTCAGCACCACAGGTTTTACAAAAGCCATAATCGCCCAGTTCAATAATGTGTAAAGTTTTGTCAATTTTACCAATCAGTTTTCTTTCACGATCGCGTGTTCTTAACTCTAGAGCAAATTCTTCTTCAAGGGTAGCTCTATCGTTAATATCAGCAACCTGATTTGAATCTTCTTGGATATGATTAATGGTTGATTCAGCATCATCAACTAATTGTTCCCTCCATGAATTTAATTTATTTTTGAAATGCTCAAGCTGAGCATCATTCATAAATTCTTCATTTTTTTTAGGCTGGTAATTAGGAATTTCTTGGTAGTTTGGTTGTGGCATAATAACTAGATTAATTAAAAAAGTATGTTTATACCTAAACTGCCTTAAAATAGCAATTTATTTTTTATATTTCTCATTATAAATTTTTTATGGCATTAGAAGCATTAATTTTTGACGTTGACGGAACTTTGGCAAATACTGAGCGTGACGGGCATTTAAAGGCCTTTAATTTGGCATTTAAAGAGTTGGGTCTAGATTGGCATTGGTCAAATGAGATTTACCACAAACTACTCAATGTGACAGGAGGACAATTGCGGATTAAATATTATTTAAAAAAATACAACCCAGCGTTTGAACATCAACATTTGGATGATTTTGTTGCCTCTATCCATCAGTTAAAAACTAAAATTTATGTACGTTTAATGGATGAAGGTGCAGTGCCTTTGAGAACAGGCGTTAAGCGTTTGTTTAATGAGGTAAGAAAGACCAATCTTAGGTTGGCAATTGCCACAACCACAACCCCTGCTAATGTTGATGCCTTGATTGCAAATACATTAGGATCTGGAGCACTAGACTGGTTTGAAGTGATTGGTGCTGGTAATATTGTGCCAAAGCTAAAGCCAGCTGGTGATATTTATACCTATGTGCTAGAGCAAATGAACTTAGGCCCTGCTCAATGCCTGGCCTTTGAAGATTCACATAATGGCATTATTTCGGCAACACAAGCTGGACTTAAGACCGTTATTACAGTTAATGAATATACAGATAAGTATGAATTTGATGGTGCGTTGGTTGTGCTTGACCATTTAGGTGATAAAGATAAGCCTTTTGACTTAATCAAAGGTGATGCGACTAATGCAACTTATGTTGATGTGGCGTATCTACGAGAACTGCATGCAACGCATTATTGATTTAGCAAACGATACACGTGTTTATGAAGTGGCAAGTGTTACGCCATTGTCTTTTGCGTCTCAATTATCTAAGCGCGTTTGCAATAGAATTTATCTTAAAAGAGAAGATAAACTGGCTATTCACACCTTCAAACTTCGAGGTGCGTATCAGAAAATTTCAAACCTGTCTGCCGAACAAGCCTCTAAAGGTGTCGTAGCGTCCAGCGCAGGTAATCACGCGCAAGGTGTTGCCCTGTCTGCTAAAAAATTAGGTATTAGTGCGATTATTGTTATGCCGTTTTCAACACCTAGGATTAAAGTTAACGCTGTTGAGCAATCAGGTGCAAAAGTCGTCCTGCATGGCGATGTGTATGATGATGCTTACCAATATGCCAAACAGTTAGAAAAAAGCCAAGATTTGGTCTTTATTCACGCCTTTGATGATGTTGAAGTCATGGCAGGACAGGCAACCATTGCCAAGGAATTATTAGAGCAACTGCCAAGTATGGATAAGGTTTTTATTCCTGTTGGTGGTGGCGGCTTAATTGCTGGCATGGCAACTTATATCAAGCATTATGCACCTAATATTAAAGTAATTGGTGTTGAGCCAGAAGACTCGCCCACACTTTACCAAGCATTGAAAAACAACAAGCGCGTGGTATTAAAAGATGTAGGATGCTTTGCTGATGGCGTGGCGGTTAAACAAATCGGTGAGCAAACTTACCCTATTGCCAAGCAGGTGGTTGATGAAGTAATTTTGGTTAGTAATGATGAGATTTGCGCTGCCATTAAAGATATTTATGAAGATGTGCGTTCAATCGCTGAACCTGCAGGCGCATTGGCAACTGCTGGGGTGAAAAAATATATTGAAAATAACAATATAAAAAATGAAAATATTGTCTCAATTGTGTCAGGTGCAAATGTTAATTTTGACCGTTTACGTTATATTTCAGAACGCGCTGATTTAGGCGGGCATAATGAGGCTATTATTGCTGTTACTATTGACGAAAAACCAGGGAGTTTTTTAACATTCTGCCAGATGCTAGATAACCACGTAATCACTGAGTTTAATTATCGTTTTGGGTCGGATGCTCAAGCACGTATTTTTGTTGGTGTGGCTTTGAATGAGGGGTTGAGCGAAAAGAAAGCCTTGTTGGATAAGCTATCAAAATCATTCGGTGTGCTAGATATGAGTGATAATTCAATCGCAAAAACGCATATTCGCTACATGGTAGGTGGTCGTGCAAATTGTAAAAATGAAGTTATTTATCGTTTTGAATTTCCTGAACGACCAGGTGCTTTACTTAATTTTCTAAAAAAAATTGGTAGTTATTGGAATATTTCATTATTCCACTATCGTAATCATAGTGCTGACTTTGGTCGTGTACTAATTGGTTTACAAGCCAGTGATGCACCCAAACTTGAGCAAAAGTTTGATGAACTGGGCTATTTCTATCAAAATGAAACCAACAATAAAGCCTATCAATACTTTCTTTAACTGTGGTGTATCAAACGACTGATGTGGTCGAAATTTTTCGCATTACAACACACCATGATTTTAAAAATCATGGTGTGGCAACTGCGTTGATTGAAACGTTAAAACAATTAAATAAATCAATTATTTTAGAACTTCGGGAGGATAATTTTAAGGTCTGTCAATTATATCAAAAACTTGGATTTGAACAAATTTCCAAAGCGAGAAAAATACTATTCAAATGGGGAAGATGCTAAAATAATGCAGTTTTCAACTGCAAACTAAAGTATGAGTTATCAACACATTCAAGTACCTAAAAATGGTGAAAAAATTAGCTTTGAAAAGGGTGTTATCAAAGTGCCAAATTATCCAATTATTACTTATATTGAAGGGGACGGTATTGGCGCAGATGTCTCGCCAGTGATGAAAAAAGTGATTGATGCCATTGTTGCTAAAGTCTACAATGGCTCAAAAGCAATTCAATGGATGGATATTTATGCAGGCGAAAGAGCAAATGATATTTATGGTGAATATTTACCACAAGAAACCTTGGACGCTATAGAAGAGTTTTCAGTGTCTATTAAAGGCCCACTAACCACACCAGTGGGCGGTGGTATGCGCTCTTTGAATGTGGCCATTCGTCAAACGTTGGATTTGTTTATTTGTCAGCGCCCAGTTAAGTATTTTAAAGGCACGCCTTCGCCAGTTAAAGCACCTGAAAAGATTGATATGGTTATTTTTAGAGAAAATTCTGAAGATATTTATGCAGGCATCGAATATCAGGCAGGCACTGCTGAGGTAAAAAAGATCATTGATTTTTTGCAAGATGAAATGGGTACAACAAAAATTCGTTTTCCTGATACCTCAGGAATTGGTATTAAACCAGTTTCTAAAGAGGGTACAGATCGTTTAGTGCGCAGCGCCATTCAATATGCCATTGACAATGATAAAGATTCAGTAACTTTGGTGCACAAAGGCAATATTATGAAATTCACTGAAGGCGGATTTAGAGATTGGGGTTATCAGTTAGCACATGATGAATTTGGTGCAACTATCCTTGGTGATGGACCGTGGAAGTCGTTTAAAAATCCAAACACAGGCACAGTAATTACAATTAAGGATGTCATTGCGGATGCTTTTTTACAACAAATTCTTTTGCGTCCTGAAGAGTATTCGGTCATTGCTACGCTTAATTTAAATGGTGATTATATTTCAGATGCATTGGCTGCTCAAGTGGGCGGTATTGGTATTGCGCCAGGTGCGAATCTTTCAGGCACAACAGCTGTATTTGAAGCAACACATGGCACAGCGCCAAAGTATGCAGGGCTTAATAAAGTCAATCCAGGTTCAATCATCCTTTCAGCAGAAATGATGCTTAGGCATATGGGTTGGACACAGGCGGCTGATATGGTTTTAGAGGCGATGTCTAAGGTTATTCAAAATAAAACTGTCACTTATGATTTAGAAAGACTTATGGATGGTGCGACATTATTGTCATGCTCTGAGTTCGGTGATGCAATCATTGATTCTATATTATAAAATTATTGTCTACTAATAGTGTTGCACTCTATTTTCTAGTTGTGTATTATTATTCGGGTAGATATTAATTTTCTTATTTATACTACATAATTTTAATTAGGAGATAAAATGAAAAACGCAATAAAACTAGTGGCAATTGCTACTTTAGTAGCTGCTACATCTGCATCAGCATTTTGGAATAACAACAACGGTTATGGCAATAATAACAACGGCTGGGGTACTGGCAATGGTCTTTCTAACTGGGGTCCATTTGATAGTGGTTCTAACTTTGGTCCAATGAATGGTGGTTCTAACTGGGGTCCTTTTTCAGGTGGTAACAACTGGGGTCCAATGAATGGTGGTTCTAACATGGGTCCTTTCAACGGCGCTAACAACTGGGGTCCTTTTTCAAACAACAACGATATGAACAACGATTCTGATTGGGGTTTCCATTATAATAATAAGAACACGACTAAGAACGTTTCTAATGCCTCAGTAGATGGTAATGCAACTGGTGTAGTTTCTGCAAATGCCAAAGCACAGGCTGATGCTTATGTTAAAGGTGCAGCTGATGGTTTTGCCAAAGGTCAAGCTGACGCTTATGCTAAAGGTTATGCAGATGGAAAGTCTGCAGGAAATGCTGACAGTAGAGGTCAGTAACATTCAGACAGCATTAAATTAAAGCCGCCTTTGGGGTGGGGGGCTTTTTTGTTTCTGCTATATTTATATGCAGGTTAATGATTAAATATTAGCTAAATTTTGAATATTTTTTTATCTAAAACTTATCTTTTTTTCACACTTAATTTAATTAGTTTTAGTGATATTTTCTGGTTATTTTATTTTTTTAAATATTTTTTTATTTTGGTAAAATATTTTAATAGAGAGGCTAGAAGGGTTCTTATGGTTTCATTATTAATATATATTAGAATACCATTGACTTATAATATATTTACCATATAATACCCCCATCAAGACCACAAAGTCTGATTACTTAAAAACCCGCTTAACAATAAGAGCGTTAATACTTTTTAATTTGGAGATTAATATGAAAAAAATAATTGCAATTGCTACTTTAGTAGCTGCTACATCTGCATCAGCATTTTGGAATAACAACAACGGTTATGGCAATAATAACAACGGCTGGGGTACTGGCAATGGTCTTTCTAACTGGGGTCCATTTGATAGTGGTTCTAACTTTGGTCCAATGAATGGTGGTTCTAACTGGGGTCCTTTTTCAGGTGGTAACAACTGGGGTCCAATGAATGGTGGTTCTAACATGGGTCCTTTCAACGGCGCTAACAACTGGGGTCCTTTTTCAAACAACAACGATATGAACAACGATTCTGATTGGGGTTTCCATTATAATAATAAGAACACGACTAAGAACGTTTCTAGCGCAACTGCCGATGGCAAATATGCAGGTACTGCTGATGCTAGCGCTAAAGGTGTTGCTGACGCTTATGCCAAAGGTCAAGCTGATGCATTCGCTAAAGCACAAGCTGATGCTTATGCTAAAGGTTATGCTTATGCTAAAGCTAACGCAACTGCTGACAGTCGTGATCAAGTGATTGCTAAGTAAGACACCTAATTGACTGCTAGATTAATCTAGCAGCAAGGTTAAATAAAACCACCCTTTGGGTGGTTTTATTGTCTGAATTTTTTTTTTGGCGGCATCAGTCAAAATATTGCCATGTTTTTAGATTTTATTTTTTTTGTTATAATTAAAAAAAGTATGGAGGTAGGTATGAAAACATTAATACAAATAGTAGCAATGGCCACAGTAGTTGTAGCGACTTCAGTATTAACCTAACCGCTTGGTTCAACGCCTGTGATAAAATAATTAGTCATCTTGATTAATCAAGGGTGTAATTGCGTCCTTTTTGTTTAAAAAAAATTAGTGTATAAGTACGTATCAGTGTAGTTTTTGGCATATTTAAAAAAACTATAAAAATAACTGATTTTTAGATTGCTTTAACACGCATATATCATTATAATTTCACCTTCATTCCTCGATAGCTCAGTTGGTAGAGCAATGGACTGTTAATCCATTTGTCGCTGGTTCGAGCCCAGCTCGAGGAGCCATACAAGTAAATCAAGACACCCCCAGGGTGTCTTGATTTATGTCTTAAATACCTACCTATAGCGGTATTTAACAATATAGTGTGTTTTTACTGTTCCATGAAATTCCGCGACATCCTGATATAAAGTGAGTACAATTGTGAGTATAAGATAAAAACTATGCTTAACAATACTAAAATTAAAAACCTAAAAACTAAGGACTTTGAGTATGGAGTCGCTGATAGTAACGGCTTGTCTATACGAATCACTCCTAAAGGTGCAAAGAAGTGGAGGTTTCGTTATCGTTATGACGGTAAAGCTTCAATGATTTCGTTAGGAAAATATCCAGCAGTATCATTAGCTCAAGCTAGAGTGCTTAGAGATGAAAACCAAGCCTTATTGTCACAAGGTATTAATCCTAGCGCTTATAAGAAACAGTTAAAAATTAAGCAACAGCAGAAGATTACCTTTAGAGAAGCATTTGACAGATGGTTTAATAGGCATGAGAGTGAATGGACAAAACGAACTGCTCAGAAACAAGTTGCTACTTTTGAAAAACACATCTTTCCTTACATCGGCAATACTCCAATTGAAGATATTAAGACTCCAGATATGTTGCATGTTCTTAGACAGATGGATGATAAAGGTATTTCAATTGCTCTTAAGAAAGTTAAGGGTTGGTCAAGCAGGGTGTTTAAAGATTGTGTTGTTACTGGATTGATCGAGTACGACCCAATAGCCAATATTACCAACGAGCATTTTAAGAAGCATAAGACTAAACATCATGCCACTGTAACTACTGAAGATGATATTAAGGAGCTACTGTTAACGCTAGAGAATTACAAGGGCAGAGGTACCTATCAAATTGCAGAGGCATTGAACTTAACGCCTTACTTGCTCTTAAGGCCTGGTGAGGTTTCTAAGCTTACATGGAAAGAGGTTAATTTTAAAGAGAAGCTTATCAGGATCAAGGCTGAAAACATGAAGATGGGTAGGGAGCATTTGGTGTTTTTAAGTAAACAAGTGCTTTCTAAACTTAAGGAGATTAAGTCTTTAAGTTTAAGTGATACATACGTCTTCCCAAGTCCCAAGAAAAGCTCATCTCCAATAAGTGCTGAAAGTTTACGTGCAGCTATTAGAAGGTTAGGCATTCCGAAAGAAAAGTTCACTACTCATGGCTTTAGAAGCATGGCTAGCACCAGGTTAAATGAGATGGGATTTAATTCAGATTGGATTGAAATGCAATTAGCACATGTTGAAGCTAATAAGACTCGAGATGCCTATAACAATGCGGAGTATCTTGAGAAGAGAAGGGATATGATGCAGCAGTGGTCTGATTACTTAGATAATATAAAAGGCAACTCCAATGGATAGAGAGTCATACCTAATTACGGAGCAAGACCTACTTGAAATTGGATTTGATAACAAGTCATACACTAATTCATCTATTGATGAAATCGAGAGCGACTTTGTTCAGCATATAAATATTGACCAAATGATTTATATTCGCGCTAAATCGTGGAAGAAATCATCTGGACGTGAAATATACGAGACTGCTGATACGTTAGTTAACTTGCTTTTATCTAATGAAGTAGGGGCTGGTGAATTTAAAGCCAAGGCACTGGATGAGGTTAATCGATACAAAACTACAAACAAGGATGACCCTATAACCTACTTCTCTGCATTTGCACCACCACCTGTAAGTACACACAGTCAAAAGTTAGATATTATCAATAGTGAACTTGTAAAGCTCAACACCAGTTCAATCGCAAAAGAAATCTCAACATCACGAGAAGATATTATTACTTCACTGCTTTTATTGCAAGGTGTAATAGAAAATCTTGAAAAGAATAATTCAAATTATATCGAGTTAGAATCAAATCAAAGCAAAGTGAATATTGATATGGCTTTCATTAGAAATCTTTTTATTAACTATAAAATCTTCACAGGAAGCTCTAAAGGTAAATACACCACAACACACAAAGGTAAGGACGACGGCTACTATATCAATGAGACTGACGATGAGCTTATTGAGGGCAGGTTCTTCAACTTGGTTAAGCTTTGTTTAAATAAAGCAGAGCGGAATTTAAAAGATAATACAATAAAGAAATATATCTTCAACGCTCTGAAACCCTAGTCATAACAACATTCTTCTTAGGTGATTTATTTTATTTTATAAAATCACCTTTTCAATAAATCACACGATATTTCATAATACTCCACAAGTAGTTATTACAACCTAATAACGCTTTTTTAACCAAGACAAGGAGTCTTAATGAAGCACATGAATATCATAAAACTGTACCAGGTACTAAATATAACCACCCTTAGTCGTACAACTATCTACCGTTTAATAGCGGATGGAAAGTTTCCAAAGCAAATCAAATTAAGTGAACGCTCAAGCGGTTGGGTTGAGCAAGAGGTGATGGACTATTTGGATAAATGTATTGAGAAGAGGGCGGTGACGAAATGAATGACAATAAAAAAGCCAGTGAAACTGTAGAGAGCTTAACTGGCCAGAAGAAATTGGATAATAACCTCAATGATAATTCTAACAAAAAACCAGAGAACATATTAATTGATTTTGCTAGGTTGGAAAACGTTTTGTTTTGTGATAATCAAGAAAATGAATACGCTGAAATTAAACTCAATGGCCATACGGAAATATATCGAGCAGATTCGGTTAAATATAAGAGCTGGTTAAGAAAGAAGTATTATTATCAAACACTCACAGGCGTTTCTAAGGCGGCACTAGATACTGCTATTGACACCATTAAATCTATTGCAGATTTTGATGGCGATAGAAAAGATGTTTATCTAAGGGTAGCCCAAGTAGATAACTCCATGTACATTGACCTGTGTAATGACTCATGGCAGGTTGTTGAAGTTGATATAAATGGCTGGAGAGTGCTAGATAAATCTCCAGTATGCTTTACACGTACTGGAAACATGAGGCCATTGCCTGCTCCTATAGAGGGTGGTGATATTTCATTGTTACTTAATCATATTAACATCGAGAAGAGAGACTTACCTCTTGCTGTTGGGTGGTTGCTAATGTCATTGCAAGCTGGACCAGGAGCCTATCCTGTTATGATTCTTAATGGGGTAGTGCTGGCACAGGTAAGACAACCGCTTCTAGGATGCTTAGAGAGCTTGTAGACCCTAACAAAGTTGACTTGCTCACCAAGCCAAGCATTAGTGACATGAGAGTAATTGGAACTAACAACCATGTACTAGCATTTGACAACTTGAGTGGCATCAGTCCTCAGTTTAGTGATGCTATTTGCAAGATTGCAACAGGCGACAACCAGGCAGTTAGAAAGCTCTACACCACTAACGATGAGATGACCATCTCCATTAAGAAACCTTGTCTTATGAATGGTATTGATGAGATAGCTAAGCGTGGTGATTTAGTTAGTCGTAGCGTTAAGTTACCGCTAAGAAAAATCAAGACTAGGAAAACTGAGAAAAAGGTTTGGGCTGACTTTACGGCAGATGCTCCATCTATCTTTGGTGCATTACTAGATGGACTGGCTTGGTCAATTCAAGCCATGCCGCATACACAGGTTGATGATTTAACCCGTATGGCCGACTTCTGTCGACTGTCTACAGCAGCATCAGGTGCCTATGGATGGTTCGAAGGTGAGTTTATGAAAGTCTATAAAGACAACATAAGGAACACCCATGTCGATTCGTTAGAGTCCTCTACCTTTGCTTCTGGTATTGTTAAGATGTTTGAAAGAGAAAGTAACTTTTATGGCAGACCGATTGAATTGCTGGAGAGGCTAGAAGACAAATGTTATGTATCTGAAAAGGTTATCAGGTCACAAAGATGGCCAACTACCGCCAAAGGCGTGGTTAACTACCTGGATAGGCTTCAAGAATCATTAGAGATTGTTGGTATTTACTATGAAAAATCAAAAGACAGGACGAACAAAACCTTTGTAACGATTAGTAAGCACAATCAAAGAGCAACTGAATATGAGTTTGAAGCAGAGGATGACGATTTTGATGACAGTCATATAGATTTAAAATCATTCAAAGACAAGTTCTAGCAACATAACACTATGCAAGTTATGCAAAGTGCATAGCTTGCCTAGCTTTAATTGGGCCTATCTTAATACAATAGATTCAGATTCCTGGTCATATCTATAGTTGACAATAACGCCACTAATTATCATTTCAATCGCCTGATTGATTGCCTCAATTGGGACAATAAACCACTCTTGCGGCCTATGACGTTTGCCATTGTCATCAAACACATCTAGATCAAGACATGTCATGCCAAAGAAGTTATGGAGTAATTGCTCGAACTTCTGCGGATTCATATTGAAACATTGCCAAATACCAACAATTGAAACTGAGGCCATTAGATAGGTTGGCTCATGCTCTGCATTCTTAATTCGTCCAGCAACATCATTCTTTGAGTATCCAATCTTATGCAGGTTGGCAATTGATGCAATAGTCTCGTCCATGCTGTTCGATTTTAAGACATAGATAAAGCCTGTTTCATCGTCTTCATCAGTTACATTATTAAAGGTTTTAAGGAAGTCTTCATCGTATTGTTCTGTATTAGCTGTAACTGCTTTGCTATTTTTTAGTAAATTTTTACCAAGTGAACGAAGCTTCATGTTTGATTCAGTGCCATTTTCAAAGATGATTTTAGTTCTACCATCAGCCTTATGAAACCTATCCTTTGCTAGGTCATTAATAGTTTCAAGGTAAAGCAAGATTCCATTGTGAACAAAGTAATTGCCTGCCTCATTTAATTGCTTCTCTTGATAAGGTATAAGCTTTCTTTTTCCTGCTTTTAAGTCATGATGAATGTCTTTGAACTGCTGCTCATATTTATCAAAGTCCTTGCATCGTTTTCTTTGAGCAACGAAGTCAGCTTTATTAATATCTTTTTGCTTTGGTGTGTGTTCAAAATCAAACAGACCCTCATCATCTCCACCAAGAATATTTAGGGAGTCATCATCAAATATATCATCAATAGAATTAATTTCTTTTTCTTCAACCTTAAGTAAATCAAACTGATCGTACTCTTCTAACGATTCGGCTTTATCAGTGTCTTCTCTAAGACTGTTTAATCTTGCATGTAATTGGTACTCTGCAATATCACTCTGATTTGCTTCTGGCTCACGCCCGTTGGCTGTATAAAAATCAGTAATCTCTTGGAATGAAGACACTAGCCTCTCATCAGATGTTCTCGGTGCTGAAGCTGCCCTTATTACAAGAATACCTAAAGGGTCATCTGCAAATATAGCGGATAGAGCTTGCTCTTTATCCATTCTGGGCATTCCTTCTTTTCTCTTCTTTAAGGTAAATTACACATTCTGCCAAACGTTGCTCTTGAGGGTTACGAGATTCAATGCTTGGTTCTCTTTTATTGGCTTTGACAAACTCTTTAACCTTGGGCCACAGTATCTTTGCCTCCTCCCAATCCATCTTAATTCTTGTAGCCTGGATAGTTTCTTGAATAACTTTAAGCACCTGTTTAGTGACTGACTTAGACATGATTTCAAAGGCTTTTTGAAAGGGGTTAATAGAATCAATTAAGTCTATGTTTATCTCATCAATATCAATAAAAGTATCCGCCATACGAATGAATCGTTTGTCACCTACTTTTTTAATCTCACCATTCTTAATCACTGAATCAGTCACTACATGCTGACGTACTTCTTCTAACTCTTGGTCAGATAAATCAGGGTATTTGGTTCTAATGATTTTAGGGATTAACACCTCATTCATAACCTTGGGGTCTATATTGCCTGGCATGGCTTTGAGCATCTGAGGGTCTTGTAATATCGCAGCCTTTAAATCATTTAAGTCAGACTCAACAATATCTTTAACTCGTTTAGAGCTAGGCTCTTTCAGGCCGCCAACTTTTATTGTCCTGCCTGTTGATGTGTCATCATCTGATAATTTGGTTTTAAATTTAAAGCTAGGGGCTAGAACTTGTTCCATTAATAGTGACGCAGTAATAGCTTTAAGCATGTTATTAACAGCTATCTTAACCTCATCATTATCTGCATCAGGCTGAGCAATTAAGTTAGTGAATTGGGCATGATTCTTATTGTCACTATCACGAGTGGCTCGGCCAATGATTTGAATGATTTCAGTGAGTGAACTTCGGTAACCAACGGTTAATGCATGCTCACAATATGGCCAGTCAAATCCTTCTTTGGCCATACCCAGAGCAATAATTAAATCCATGTCATCAACAGAATTCATACCTCTCAAATAAGCCACAATCTTATCCCTTTCAAGAGCGGTATCCTCCACTAAATCGGCTATTTTTAACATCTTGCCGTCATCACCATGTCTTTTGACATGAATAACGCCTGTATCGGCATCCTGGCTCACTACATCGCCAATAGCATCTAGAATGAAATCAACTTCATTATGCTTGTCTTTGGTTGACTCACCTGAGTTGACATTAGGAATGTGAAGAATGGTCTTCTTGTCTGTGTCTAATACTTCCATAATCGCAGAAGTATATTTACCTTGATAAAAGTGATAGCCAATACCTAAAGACTTTAAGTATTTATAGCCGTTTAACTGCTCATAATAGTTATAAGTGATCTTAGTAAATTTAGCTTCATCTGCTGCCAATAGAATTGGAACACTATCTCCTCTAAAGTACGAACCAGTCATGGCAAAAATATG
Organism: Isorropodon fossajaponicum endosymbiont JTNG4; assembly: GCF_016592615.1. Lineage (NCBI taxonomy): Bacteria > Pseudomonadati > Pseudomonadota > Gammaproteobacteria > Isorropodon fossajaponicum symbiont. The sequence goes on along the minus strand of NZ_AP013043.1, from coordinate 854,090 downwards.
TGCGGAAGACCTATTCATGATTGGCCTTAATAGTTCACCTAATCGACTATTTACATCTGCCGACACGTGATGGAACTCATCAATTGCCAATAGTACATCGTTAAACTGACTTTCATCTATCCCCTCACATGCAAAGCGAAGTGTGGCGTGTGTACAAATTAGTATCTGTTCATCACTATCTAGAAAGTTATGGAAAGCCTTGACCTTGCTCTTGCTTCCCCCTGGGGTGCAAAGGTTATATCGATCACTTGGCTCCCAGTCCTCAAAGAATCCTTTGGACTTTAAATCAGTTGTCACAAACGAGCCACCAATTGAGCGTTCAGGCACGGCAACAATTACCTTTTTAACACCTTGATTGATTAACTTGTCTAACGCTATATACATTAAAGCACGAGACTTGCCTGAGGCTGGTGGAGACTTTAGTAGAATGTATTGAGCATCACGACCATCAAAGGCACGAACCTGCATGTCTCGCATACCCATCTCATTGGTACTGGTGCTTTGGCCCGTTTGAGCGTATTCAACATCAATTAAATTTGGCATATTACTTAGTCTCCTCTTCGGCAATCATCTTTTCATATAGTTTAAATAAATACTCCAGTCTTTCTTCATCATTTTCAAATGGCTTGCTACGATAACAACTCTCAATCGCTAAATCATTTTGATGATGAGCTTCTCGTAAACCGTCTGGCATTTTGTCTGGATCGTAGAGTTGGGCTAATGTCTTCTCAGGGTGCTTTTCTCGCTCACCCAGGATATTAAAAACATGTTGAGTTAATTCTTCTTTTTGCCTCTTGCTCATTGTTGGAAATGGAAAGGTATTGTAAACAACATTTTTTGAATACCTATAATCTGTTTTTAGCCTTCCTCCAACAGCCCTCATCCATAACATATGCATTTATACTTGAAACTTCATGCTTTATCGCTTCCTTAAACATATATTTTTTATCACTAGAGGTGTTTGCAATGCCAATAATAACAACTATTACATTAGCATTGCTTATGGCATTGTTTTTCCACTTAAATGACTGATAAGCAAAAAATATCTCTACATCTTTTTTTAGAACTCTTGGCCATGTAAGTGACACTTGTTCGCCTTGAGATATTGAATTAGTAGATACAAATGCACACTTTATATTTACACCCCTTATGTAGTTCGCACCCAGATAAAACCAACAAGAAATATAATCTAAACTCTTGTATCCAGTTGTAAATACAAATTTCATATCATCTTTTTGATGAAGATTTTGATTTCTTGAACCTAAATAGGGAGGATTTCCTAAAACATAAATTTCATCATCTCGATCTTTAGGGCAAACCTCTTCCCAATCAATTCTCGTAGCATTTGCACAAGTAATATTGCCAGCTTTCTTAAGTGGTAGCGTTGGATTAGCCCTGCCAAACTCATTATTAAACTCAACATTCATTTGATGTTCGGTCAACCATAAAGACAGTTTGGCTATTTCATGAGCAAAGTCATCTATTTCAATACCGTAGAACTGTGAAGGTGTTATTTGTGAAAAGGTGAAAGAGTTCAACTCTTTAAAGATTTCCATCTCTAATCTCTTAAGCTCTTTAAAGGCAATAATCAGGAAGTTCCCTGAGCCACAAGCAGGGTCGAATATCTTAATCTTACTAAGTCTATCAGCTAACTTAATTAGCTTCTTATTATTTCCAATTGACTTATCAAAGGCTTCATACAAATCATCTAAGAATAAAGGCTTGATTACCTTCATGATATTAGGCACCGAGGTGTAGTGCATGCCTAAGCTACCCCGTTCAGTCTCTCCAACTACTGCTTGGAACATTGAGCCAAAGATGTCAGGGTTAATGCTTGACCAGTCTAGCGTACCACTATCGATAATCGCTTGTCTTGATTTGGTCTTAAATACAGGTATTTGATGCTCTTTACTAAACAGCTCACCATTGACATAAGGAAACTCTTTTAAGTAATCAGGTAGGCCTTGTCTGTCCGATTCAGGTGTGTTTAATACCTTGAACAAGCTTGCTAGGTAACTATGTAAATCACTGCCATCAGGCTGTGTGTGTGAGCTTATGTTAGAAGTAAACTGATTCCCAGTAAAGATATTAGTGTCTTCTGCAAAGAAACAGAACAACAGCCTTGATAAGAAGACATTTAGACCATGAATAAACTCAGGTGAGTCATCTGGATTATCTTCCTTAATCTTATCAAATAGCTTAGCCATCTTCTCAGCAGCTTTAACATCGGCAGGATTTTCATCTTGATGCTGAGTTTTCTCCATGCCAGCCCAAGGCAAGAAGAAATCATAATGCTTAGGTAAATCAGTTAGTTTAATATCAAGCTTATCTAGTGTCTTGGCATCAATCGCTAGAAGAGTTTCATAATCAGTAACGATGACAAACCTTTGGTCATTCTTGATTGTTTTAACTAACTCTGAAACTGTTAGGTGTAGGTCAGCATTGTATTCTTCTTTAAAGAATAATTGCTTCTTCCAGGATACTTCACCTTCTACTGAAGACAGGTTTAAGTTGCCACTTTTAAGACGAGTAATGGACGCCTTAGGCCTTCCGTAAGCTAATAATAAATCATAGATAAACTCATCCTTATCGAATGAATCGATTAGGCCTTTAAGGTTTTGTTCTATCTGTGTTATATTCATAATGATTTATGTATTAATTATCACCTATTAAAGCTATGCAAGCTATGCATTAAATCAATGTGCATAGGGTGCATAGCTTATTTACTCTTATCTTCTTAGCTACTACTTATCTATCAACAAAATTATTACCAATCCTCAACAAAACTTGTATAAATTTCCTTCTGCCTCTGCTTGCTCAACTCAACCATACAAGAAGGATGAGCGATAAATCTCATTGTGCCCCTCTCATAGAAAGAATATATAGCACTGCATTGAGCGTCCCTATATTGAAGCCAATACTTCTGCGACTGCTCAATCTCATAAGCAATCCAGTCTGATTTCTTGTAAGCCTTGTTAAGCATATCATCTAGTTTCTGCTCTTCTATTTCTAACTGTGTCTCGTAACAAGCAACCATAGCAGTGGTTGTTATGGCGTTGTCTAAACAGTCGCTATAGGCACTAAAGCTTAATAATAAAGATAATAATATTAGTTTTTTCATCTAAATACCAAGGTTGTTTTTAGTTGATCTTCATGACATTAGTGTGTCTCTTCACGATTTGGTATGACCTCTACTTCAAACTCTAACCCCTCTCTCAAGGTTTCCACTCTACTGTGTGCATCCTGTATTGATGAATCTTGCGCCATCAGTATTAAAGCACAGACGTACAACTCCTTAAATTCGTCAGGTTGATAATCGCTAAGTTGTATACTCTCTAACATCTACTGGTGTGTATAAATTCTTCTTTCAACTGGTCTTTGTGAATCGCTATGCGAAGGAAAATTCATCATATCTTCTTCAAAATCACGAATCACACGATCGGTTATTTTCTTAAATTGCATTCTTGCTTTTTCAATGTCAATTTTGTCATCATTATGAAACGCCATTGCATCCACAAGTTTGCTGAATGATGCTCTAATTTCTCTATCAGCATTCATTACTTCTACCACTGCGTAGCCTTTTGATCTTCTAATCATTTTCGTTCTCCTATTTTGTTATTATTTATCTTATTTTTATTTTAGTATGAGTCGCACCGTACTAGTGATCGACCTCAGTAACTCTTCTTGATAGGGGGTCAGGTCGCCATCGACCTCAATAAAAGCACGGGAGCCAGCTCGAAACTTAGTTTTTTTGACAGCTTTGCTCGCTCTTCTAGGAGATGGAGAAGCAGGCACTTCCTTCATTTTCAATAAGTGTACTTCTTCGCCTTTTGATTTACGCTCTTCAATTTCATCAAGCGGTAAATAATCTGGACCAGGTACAAAATGACTGATACAACCAATTTCTAAATTCTCTAGGCCACTTAAGATTCTGTCCATAGTTTCTAAGCTAACCTTGCTGACTGCATCAACAATGTAGGATTCCTCCATCCCTTGGTCTCTTAATCGTTCCGCAAAACGCTGCTTTAGGTCATCAATCAAATCAGCGCTCTCAGTAAGTTGTCCTGCTGAATCTAGTAAATCACGTTTCAGTTTTTCACATTCTGCCATTGATAAGTTTTGCAGACCACAAAGTGCTTTAGCGAGTCGTTGAACAATTTCCACTCTAGGAGCTGGACTCATTTCACGTTCCATTCGTGAAAGATATGCTGGATCAAGCTGAGTTTCTTGGGCTAGCTTGCGCAAAGAAATCTTACCGTTTTCACGAATATCTCTTAGAAAGTAACCAAAACCTGTTGTGTTCATATCTGACTTTATGTTGTTTGTTGTACATCATACAACATAAATAGAGTAACGTCAATTAATACAAACTACTTTTTCTCTTTAACGGTAAATCCTCTTCCTTTATCTAGTCTTTCATCTAGTCTTTCAATACTCCTCTTACCAGGCTTCTCTTGAGCGTACTCACTTGCATCATCCCAGTTAGAAAAAACCTCAAAGTCAAACTCATTCTCTACTAGATGCGTTGTTTTTTTGGATTCTGTTGTAACTTTTTCTGCATATTGTTTAGCATCTTTGCGACTACTAAACTTTTTACCCATTAATTGCTCAATATTTGGATATCCTTTTGGCGGAATAACTTTATTATTGTTGACTGTATATTGACATGTAGTTTTGTCGTCACTATGTGAACGCAAACCTCTCCAGAATAGGCCGTATTTACCAGAAATGCACTTCATATCGTCACCGCAATCAGGGCAAACTAACACCCAATTCTTACAAGGCAAACAAACTCTATATTTATTAGATTCATTAACCCTTGTCATTGCACCTCCACAGTGACTGCATTCATTTTCTGTGTGCTTACAAAGGGACCAGTGAGAACAGCCATAGAAGGTGGCATTATCTTTACGCCTGACTTTGTGTTGCATAACTCCAGTTTCACATTTGATACAATGAAACTTTTGAAAGATTCGTTGTTCTTGGGCGATTTCAAACTCATTCAACTCAATGTCGTAATCCTCATTGATAAGTTCATTTACAAAGCTTGAAGAGGTAGACATATCAGCTATTAAATAAGAACGCTTTTTAGCTCTTGTAATTGCCACATAAAACAATCTTCTTTCCTCTGCAAATTCAAAATCTTCAGGGGTTGGTAGTAGGGCGTCTAGTAGTGGATTATTTGTTTTTTCCGAAGGAAAGCCATCTTTTCCAGACTGTAATCTCATAACAATAACGTAATCTGCCTCTTTACCTTTTGAAGCATGGACTGTGTGTTTATTCAATTCTAAATTAGGAAACTTTTCCTTATGCAGTTTCATTTCTGCAGGGCTAGGTATTGTATATTTATATCTCCCTAAGATTAATACAGAAACTTTTCGGTCTAATTTATTAATAGCTTGCAGGACTTTGTCTACCTGCATATATCTGCCTAATAAATAAGGAGAATTGTTGTTATCTGGTTGTTTGGCAAGCCTCCTTAACAGTAAATTTAGTTCCTTGTCATCTCCAGCAACAACTTTATTACTTTCTCTAAGTATAGAAATAGCTGGTTTTTTAACCTTGCTGAGGGTGGTTATTGATTTCTTGGTTTGAAAAGGATTCTTTAGAACAAATTGTGAAGACACTTCTGCAATGCTATTATTAAACCTGAAAGTCTTTTTAAGCTTGGTAAATTGTGTTGCTCCAAAGTATTCTGAGAATCCTGTTGTAAAACTAATATCACTCCCACTAAACCTGTAAATAGCCTGCCAATCATCCCCAACACAGAACAAAGAGCAGTCAACTGATTTCTCTTTTAATGCTTGTACTAGTCTAGCTCTAGGATCTGATATATCTTGGAACTCATCAACCATAATGAATTTCCATTGTGGCTTAAAACTACCATCCAATACATACTCCAAAGCTTTACCAATCATATCTTCGAAGTCTATCTCGTCGTTATCCCTTAGTATTTTTTCATACCTATTCATCAATGGCATCATTAACTCTAATGCAATATTTAAATGTTTCTTATACGGAGAAGCGTTTATCTTGCTGTTTAACTTGTCTTGATCAAACCAGTTGGCTTTATATCTCTTAATAATCTCAGCCATTAAATCGGAGAACTTGGTTATTTCCTCATGTTCACGTAAGGTTTCGATAATTGCATCGTTTGGCAATGGATTACACTCAATACCTAAGTCATTAAGCTTTTTGGTTAGGTTGCTTCTTAATGTTCCGTCTTTATGCTCATAATAGAATGTCTCGATTAGATTGGTTTTATTGATTTTATGAATATTACGCTTCCACCGTATTCCCTGATGGTATAAATCTTTGTCAATGTAGGGAGCAGTCGATTCGTCTCTATCTACTCCTAAATGTTCAATATAAACATCATGTTCAGGTAGATAAAAATCAGGTTTATATTGTCTGTACTCTATTGTTTTTGTATCAAATTTATATTTGGCTTCATACTCGTACTCAATGCCCATCCTGAGAAGAAAATTTGCTACAATTCGCTCACCATGGCCTTTTACTTTTACACCTTTAAAGGTTCGTATTTCATCAGCCTCGATATAAGTAAAGTACTCACCTTGAGTTTTAAAATCGAACGGACTCTTTTCTACATATAAGTAATCTTCAAAATACTTAATAACTTTATCTTTATAACTGTCTTGTTCTAATAGCTCGTCAATCCACTTGCTAACATCTTGTTTGAATACGCTATTTTTAGATTTGTTGTCTTCAGCATATTTACTAATATTAGGCTGACCACCTTCAACTTCAGAGAGGATATTTATGCCTAGTTTATGAAAGGTGCTAATACTTACATCATCTCTATTTATCCTTTGCTGCATTCTTTCTTGCATTTCTTTGGATGCTTCTTTGGTAAATGCAAGCATTAGTATATCTTCAGGTTTAGCTTGTTTACTTTCCAACAGAAATCCAGCTCTACCAACCATGGTGCTGGTCTTACCTGTACCAGCTCCAGCCAATACTAGGTTGTTGTCTTCATCTATGATGCAGGCTTCGATTTGGTCTTCGGTTAATGGGTGAGATTCGATATTCTTAAAATACTTCTTAAATTGTTTCTTCTTTCGAGTTAGATATTCTTTTCGATAATCATCCAATTTGTCTCTTTCCATATGGGCATAGATGTTTATCTTGATAAAAGGATGTCTTATCTTGTCATCCACCAAACCTTCGTTAGGTGGCTTTACAAATCTATTTAATGCAGATTGTGCATCACTTATAATCTCAGGCCACTGGGAACTTCTAATATATCGACTCGTAAGTCTTCGCTGTAAGCTCTTGAATGTTTTATTTATTTCAGGGAAGATTTCTTTATACCAATAGCTTTGTAGCCATTCGTATGCCTGTGTGGCTTTAGCGTGGGATAGGGGGCCAAACTTAATTTCACCTTGGGTGGTGTTGAATACAAGAAAACTAGGCCATCCTCCTGTAATAAATCCTTTCTTTACAAAGGCATGGTTATCAATAAAGTAGCTTTTATCACTTTTGTGTAATGTTATCCCTTTTTCACTAATATCAATAGAACCACCTTTGAATCCAAGGAGTCTCCAGAATAGTCCAGGTATAAGATGTTTTGTCTCCGCCATAATATTATTCTTTATTAGTATTTAAGCTAGGCAAGCTATGCAAATTTCCTTTATACGATTATTTCTTAAATCAATAAAGTTCATTGCTCCCTTTTAATTTTGTATCGCCCATTCTTCTTCTAATTGATAGATTAACTTAATCTTCTTTATCGAAATCAAGTGTAGCAATCATTTGAGCGATTCCAAAAAACGTCCATATTGCTAACAACACAGTTGCAAGACTGTAATAACTGATTAAAAAATCAGAACGAATTAACAAAGTAATTAAAAAAGTTACAACAAAACAAAACAAACCAAAATTTAGAAATATACTTCTACTAGTTAGTTCGTGGTCTTTAACAGGAGCTTTATTCCCAACAATTGCTAGATGAGCAATTATAGGAATGAATGTTACAAATGCAGCACCAATCAAGCTGGTAATTATTGAGCCAGGTATACCAGAATCAATAATGTGCCGAGCATAAAGACCAGCAACGTGATATATAGATCCAAAACATATTATCCCAACAATAAATAAAAATCCTGTTCTAAGGTGTTTAATTATCATAATATAATTTAATTTAATTTAAATTATATTCATCAAGTACCTCAAGTGCTTGCTTATTCCCTTGCTTAGCTGCTTTCTTATACCAGTAAACAGCCTTATCAATATCTTGGGTTACCCCAGTACCTTTTTGATACATTTTGCCTAGGCTGTGTTGACCAGCGTGATACCCTTTTTCAGCTGATTTCTCGTACCAATAGAAAGCTTTATCTATGTTCTTATCAACGCCTTCGCCTAATTGATATAGTGAACCTATATTCCATTGTATAGTGCTACTTCCTCTTTCAGCAAATGGCAGCCAAATCTTAAAGGCAGTTTTAGAATCACCACTTTTTAGAGCGATAACGGCATCTCTAAGTTGGTTAAGTCGCCTCTCCTTTGTGTCTTCCATAGATTGGCGAAAGACTGGGTCATCCTCCATCTTCTTATCAAGATACTTCTTAAGTACTTCAGCCGCCTTTATTGCCTTAAGGTCTCCGTCTAATACTCTTTTCCGCATCTTTCTAAGAACATCAACGTCACCCCTTTATTGTTGGGTTTAGAATCAACTCACTGGTAAATACTTCGTCTGATGCCCTAGGAAAAGGTGATGCTAGTTTGACAGCCTTCTCAGTTTGACTAATAAACCTCTTATCATCAGTATTACATTTACTGACATTACTCTTCAATACATTGCCATCTCTATCTTGCAAGATATACACTTCACAAGTCCAGCCATCTTTTGCTTTTGGGATTCTCCATTCACTTTTAAATTTTTCATAAACCTTATTTAAATGGTCTTTCTTAGCTTGAGTTGATTCATCAGCTAGAGCTGGGTAGCTGATAGCTATCCCTAATGATATTAATAAAGTTGATAATATTTTTAGTTTCATAGGTCAATTGTAGACCAAAATGAAATACTGGATGATTAATTTGAAATCCTGTTTCATCTAAAAGTGATGGTTTATTAATACATCCGTACTGCCATTAGGGGCCCCCAGGGTGGGTCTAATTGAATATAAAAGTTAGAGGGAGGGTCTATCAATCACTAGATGAGAACCATTCTCATTAACTATAAATTACCAGTTATTATTAGTAAATCCATAATAAATAACTAATTCATTTGTGAGTACATTTGTGAGTACAAAATTACCTATATTGTTTGTAATGTACTTGTAGTAAGGTATATTAGGGATAGTTACACTCCACCTCGAGGAGCCATTAATGCAAAAAAATCCTATCTACATGATAGGATTTTTTTTATTTTAAAATACTGGCTTAGTATGGTAGTTTTTAGACCTTGCTGAGTTTTTCAACGGCTTGCTTTATGTTGTCCATACTCGTGGCAAACGAAAAACGCACATAGTCTGGTGCACCAAAGGCTGAACCTGGGACTAATGCAATGTTTAACACTTCTAAGCAGTAAGTAGAAAGTTCAATATCGTTTTTTAAACCAAGGCGACTAATTAAGCCTTTAACTCTTGGGAAGGCATAAAAGGCACCTTGTGATTTGGGGCATTCAATGCCATCAATTGCATTTAATGCGTCAACAATAAAGTCATGCCTTTTCTCAAAAGCGCAAACCATTATATTAATAATGCTTTGATCGCCATTTAAAGCTTCTAAAGCGGCAGCTTGGGCAATTGAACAAGGATTGGAGGTGGACTGACCTTGGATTTTTTTCATGGCCTTAATAATATTTTCTGGACCTGCGCTATAGCCAATGCGCCAACCAGTCATCGCATAGGCTTTAGACACGCCATTGAGAATAATGGTGTGATTCTTCAGTGTTTTATCAGCCATAACAATATTAACAAAGCCATCATCATTGCCCCAACGAATATGCTCATAAATGTCATCGGTGATGATTAATACTTTTGGGTGTTTTTTTAATACCTTTGCTAGTGCTTGTAACTCAGCTTGAGAATAAACCGCACCTGTAGGGTTAGAAGGGCTGTTAATAACAAATAATTTAGTATTGCTAGTAATGCTTGCCTCTAGTTGCTCTGGTGTGATTTTAAAGTCTTGCTCCAATCCTGTTTCAATAATGATTGGTGTTGCATCAGCTAAAAGAGCCATATCTGGGTAACTTACCCAAAAAGGTGCAGGGATAATCACTTCATCACCTTGATTTAGCACAGCTTGGCATAGATTATAAAATACTTGTTTGCCACCTGATGAAACCATGACCTCAGTATTGGTGTAAGTTAAGTTATTTTCTCGTTTAAATTTGTCAATAATCGCTTGTTTTAATATAGGTGTACCATCTACCGCTGTGTAACGAGTTTGACCATTTTTAATAGCCTGTATAGCTGCTTTTTGAATGTTTTCAGGGGTGTCAAAGTCTGGCTCACCAGAACCCATGGATACAATTTGAATACCTTGAGATTTTAATTCATTGGCTTTTGCAGTAACAGCAAGCGTGGCTGAAGGTTTAACTTTTTGAACCCTATCGGAAAGATGTGCTGACATGGTTATTAATAAGAAAATAGATTAAAATTGAGTGTTTATGTTAATGAAAAAATCTTGCGTGTGGACAATAAATTTCAACTGATATCGAAATTTTCCCCTAGTGGGGATCAGCCAGAAGCGATTAAAACTTTGGTTGATGGTGTGAATGCTGGTGCTAAGTTTCAAACTTTGCTTGGCGTAACTGGCTCGGGTAAAACCTTTACATTGGCCAATGTTATTCAACAGACTAAGCGCCCCAGTTTGATTATGGCACCCAATAAAACATTAGCAGCACAATTGTATAGTGAGATGAAGGAGTTTTTTCCACACAATTCAGTGGAATATTTTGTTTCTTATTATGATTATTATCAGCCAGAAGCTTATGTACCCGCCTCTGATACTTATATCGAAAAAGACTCTTCTATTAATGAGCAAATTAAGCAAATGCGCCTATCTGCCACTAAGGCGTTATTAGAGCGTGATGATGTTATTATTATTGCTAGTGTGTCTGCTATTTATGGCCTGGGCAACCCTGAAAGTTATATGGCCATGTTGCTGCATTTGAGTGTCGGGGAAATTACTAATCAGCGTGAGATACTTTCACGTTTGTCGCAAATGCAATATTCGCGTAGTAATGCTACTTTAATACGTGGTCATTTTCAAGTTAAAGGTGAAGTGATTGATATTTTTCCTGCTGATTCTGAAGAACAAGCCATACGCATTGAAATGTTTGATGAAGAAATTGAACAACTTTATTGGTTTGATCCTTTAACAGGGGAAAAACTAAAGTCTTTGCAAAGAATTACCATCTATCCACAAACACACTACGTTACACCAAAATCTAAAATTTTGAATATGTTAGATGATATTAAAGCAGAACTAAAAGATCGCAGAAGTGAGTTATTGTCTGTGAATAAATTAGTTGAGGAACAGCGCTTAACACAACGCGTACATATGGATATCGAAATGATGCGCGAGTTAGGATACTGCACAGGTATTGAGAATTACTCGCGCTATTTATCCAATCAAAACCCTGGCGAGCCACCCTCAACATTGTTGGATTATTTGCCCGATAATGCATTGGTAATTTTAGATGAATCGCATGTGACTGTTAGCCAAATTGGTGGTATGTATAAAGGTGATAGGGCACGCAAAAAAACGCTTGTTGAGTTTGGTTTTCGCCTACCAAGTGCGTTGGATAATCGACCACTTAAATTTTCAGAATTTGAAGACAGAGTTCATCAATGTATCTTGGTGTCTGCCACGCCTGCACAATATGAGTTGGAAGTTTCTAGTGTGATTGCTGAACAAGTAGTAAGGCCAACAGGATTGTTAGACCCTGAGATTGACATTCGACCTGTGGATACTCAGGTGGATGATTTACTGAGTGAAATACGTATGCGCGTTAAAGCGGGCGAACGCGTATTGGTGACAACTTTGACCAAAAAAATGAGTGAGCAGTTAAGTGATTACTTAAACGACCATCATGTTAAAGTTCGTTACTTACATTCTGATATTGATACGGTTGAAAGGGTGGAAATTATTCGCGATTTGCGCTTAGGTATATTTGATGTTCTGGTTGGTATTAATCTATTACGTGAAGGTTTGGATATTCCTGAGGTGTCTTTGGTGGCTATTTTAGATGCGGATAAAGAAGGTTTTTTACGCTCTGAACGCTCATTAATTCAAACCATGGGGCGAGCAGCTAGAAATATAAATGGACACGTCATTTTATACGTTGCTCGCATAACCAAATCGATGCAAAAAGCGATGGATGAAACCAAAAGACGTCGGATTAAACAGCAAGCTTATAATTTGAAAAACAACATCACTCCTAAAGGCATTGATAAGCCTATTATTAATATCCTTGATACAGATTTAACCAGTAACCAGATCGAGGAAGATGGTACTCAGAAAGTGTTTACCCAACTTTTACCCGTGCAATTAGCAAAAGAAATTAAAATATTAGAAAAGAAAATGTATGGTTTTGCTAGCGATTTGGCGTTTGAGCGTGCAGCAGATGTGCGTAATCAGATTAAACAGCTCAAAGACACTCAATTTAAAAAGCATTATGATTAACACTAAATTAAACATTAATGAAATATTTTATTCCCTTCAAGGTGAAGCGCGTGAAGTTGGCTTGCCTAGCGTATTTATTCGCTTAACAGGCTGCCCACTTAGATGCACATATTGTGATACTGAATATGCATTTAAGGGCAATAACTTAATGGCAGTTGATGAAATTATTAAAAAAATCAAGCGATACGATACCCTTTACATTTGTGTGACAGGTGGTGAGCCATTAGCACAAAAAAACTGCTATTTATTGTTAGATGAATTGGTTAAAAATAATTATCAAGTCTCTTTAGAGACCAGTGGTAGTATTAACATACAAGAGGTTAATGGTTTAGTGTCAATAGTTATGGATATTAAAACCCCAAGTTCTGGCGAATCTGAACAAAATAAATACACAAATATTAAAAAATTAACCACCAAAGACCAGCTTAAATTTGTCATCGGGTCACGTGCTGATTTTGATTGGAGTGTGGCTATTTTGAGCCAATATCCCACCACTGCAGGCGTATTATTCTCACCCGTATTTGGCGATATTACGCCAACGCAATTGGCAGATTGGATTTTGGATCAACAGCTAAATGTACGACTGCAATTACAATTGCATAAACTACTTTGGGGTGATGAAAAAGGCAAGTAACTATTGAATAGTGATTTTTCGTATCTGTAGTTTTGGCTGTTTAAGTTTTGGAATAGAGACAGTTAAGATATTATTGTTAAAACTTGCATTGATATTATCAGTATCAACATCATACGGCAGTGTAAATGATTGGGAAAAACTGCCAGACGAGGTGCTTGAACTGTGAGCGGTGTTTTGAATTTTTTTAACACGCCCTTTGATAAAAATACGACCATTGTTGGTAGAAATATCAAGGTTCTCTTTATTAAGCCCATTAACTTTTAATTGAATAATGTAGTTGTTTGTTTGATTATCAAAGTACCTTCTACCCTTTGTGCCAAAGTTACTAGAGCTTTGTATTTGGCTCATTTTATAATTAAACTGTTGGAACAGTTGCTCAAAATCGCGCCAAACATTGTGCTTAAAGCCATTATCAAAGAGATCGTTGTTCAACGAATTAGCACTAATCACACTAGAAATTAGTAATATGGGTAGTAATTTATACATTATTTTTTTTTTAACAGTTATTGTTAAGTGAGACCTTTGCGTAATTCATAATTCCCTCTCCAAAATTCCATTCTTTTTATTTTTTGTTTAAAAATATAGCCAATGTTGTTTCAATCTTAGGTGTTCTACCTTTGACTTCATTGTATCTAGATGGTGGGTATCAGTATTTACTTCCACTGATTCTTGACCCTGTAAACCAGATTGTGTAAAGCCCTCGTTAAAAATCAGACATAATCCTTTAATCTATCCTCATGCAGGATTATAAACTAATTCACTGCTTGTGACCAATTTCTAATTGGCATCGTCCATTTCTTACTGGCTGCTTCAATGGCCAAAAAGACAACTTTAAAAGCAGAATCATCGTGATTAAAAATCTTTCTATTCTTGATAGATTTACGAATCACTGAGTTTAAGGATTCAATGGCATTGGTGGTATAGACTGCCTTTCTAATGGCTTCAGGATAAGCAAATATTGTTGCTACATTATCCCAATGACGTCGCCATGATTTGGCAATGCTTGGGAACTGTTTACCCCACTGGTGTTCAAACTCATTTAATGCGAGTAAAGCCTCATCTTCACTGATGGACTGGTAAATTTGTTTAAGACTACTGGCAACCTGCTTTCTGTCTTTGTAACCCACATATTTAAGGGAGTTTCTAACCATATGCACAATACACCGTTGAACATTCTGTTCAATACCCCCTTGAGGGGGAAACACTAGATTATGCCAAACTCATGGTGCATGAGAATTACACCAATAAAAAAAATCATGATAATATCAGGAGCTTGCTCCTCAGCAGTTAGCAGATGGAGAAAACAATACCTAGCAGAGCTTGGTGGACAAACACCAGAGTCAGGCAAAGCGCTGACTTCTGAACAACAAACAATACAACTGCTTGAGAAACAACTTTGGCGCGCACAAAGGGACAATGAAATCTTAAAAAAGGCAACAGCCTTGTTCGCTGTGGACAATCACCAAGTGATATGATTATCAAGATAAACAAGGCTTGCCAACAATACAATACTAAAGAATTATGAGCATTACTCAAACTTCCTCGCAGTAGTTATTACTATCAAGTCAAAGATAAGCGAGTAAACAACAACACCAACGCTATGATTAAATTAATCAAACAAACTGCTATTGAAGTTGGATACACCTATGGCAAACGCAGAATGCGAGTAGTTTTGAATAACCAAGGTTATAACATTGGTATTTACCAAACTGCAACGCTAATGAAAAAAGCCAATGTAGTTGCCATACGCCCAAGAAAGCGTCATTATTACCCTAATACTAGATTGATGTTTAAAAAGGCAAAAAACCTATTAAATCGTGTGTTTGAGCAGCAATCAATTAATACGCATTGGGTTGGTGATATTACCTATATCAAAACCTATCAAGGTGGGAGTTATTTAGCCAGTGTGTTGGATTTAGGCTCAAGACAAGTTGTTGGTTGGGCATTGTCAAAACAGCCTAATGCTCAGTTGGCAAAGGATGCGCTTAGTAATGCTGTGTCTAGACACCAGCCCAATACAAATAAACACATGTTCCACTCTGATCAAGGGACTCAATACTCTTCTAAAGTTTTTATTGATTATTGCAACAAGAACAACATTACTCAAAGCATGAGCAGGCGAGGTAATTGTTGGGATAATGCGGTCATGGAGCGTTTCTTTAGAAGTCTGAAGACTGAGAGATTAAATTATCAAAGTTTTGCAAATCATAGTGAAGTCGTGCAAAATGTAGAGGGTTATATCTACTTGTATAATTACAAAAGGATTCATTCAGCGATTGGGTATTTAACACCTGCTCAAAAGATGGCTGAATTGAAAAAAGCGGCTTGAAATGTGTCCAAGTAGGTTAGAGCATTGCAGTTTGAACACCAGTGGGGTAAACAGTTCCCAAGCATTGCCAAATCATGGCGACGTCATTGGGATAATGTAGCAACAATATTTGCTTATCCTGAAGCCATTAGAAAGGCAGTCTATACCACCAATGCCATTGAATCCTTAAACTCAGTGATTCGTAAATCTATCAAGAATAGAAAGATTTTTAATCACGATGATTCTGCTTTTAAAGTTGTCTTTTTGGCCATTGAAGCAGCCAGTAAGAAATGGACGATGCCAATTAGAAATTGGTCACAAGCAGTGAATTAGTTTATAATCCTGCATGAGGATAGCCTTGTTCTATTGCCTCCTTTTCACTTTTAAAAGTGAAAGAATTGTATTCATTAAGGTGTTTTTTATATTCACAACCCACTATATGAATTGTTCTTTTCTTTTTGCTACCAACACAAAGATAGAGCATATGATTTAGACTTGTATTCATGGAATCCATTTTAATATTATAGTTATTGTGTTAATTCAGATAATTTTTCAGTTACCCATTCTGCTTGGGACTCTAAATAAGATGTATCATAGCGTTCAACCTTTTCTATGCTTACACCTTTTCTCATTTGATTGATGAGACTTTGCCTTTCTTCTTTTATTATTTGATTAAGACTGGCTAATAAAAAATCATTTAAGAGATTTTCGATTTCCTCACTTTCTAAATCATAATCTGAAGGTAAAAAACCCCAATTTTCTAGTATTTCAGAATAGCCATCTCCAAAATTGTCAGAAAAAGACTCACCCGAATCAAAAGTTTCAAAAAAAGTGCCATGAATTTTTTCTTCTATAGCTAGAAAGTCTATACCTATTGTATTTTTTAGCTCTAATAAAGCATCAGTTAATGATAGTTCAATTGCTTTTGGTATGGAAAATTTATATCCATTTATTTATCTCCTTTACTTGATAACCCTTTTTCTCTCAAGGTCCTGCAGAGATTATACCATTTGTAATGATTATTTGTAATCAATGATAAATAGGAGTGTTTTCTACAGCAGTTAATCAAAATATATGACAAATGACTAGTAAGGTTTTTGGTAAATGAGGAGGTGAAAATTTAGACTAAAAAACCTAGAGACCTTTGATTCTTTTGTAAACTTTGTAGCGGTAAATAAATTGTATCAATAAATAGCCAAGTACTGAGCTGGTGATAGAGACAATCAAGCATCCAAGCAAGAAAGGCTGCCAAATAACATCAAACACTTGCCAAACATGCTCAAGTGACATCACAAAGCTATTCTCGATACTAACATCCAAAATCCAAGCACCAAGTTTATAGCAACCATAAAAAATAACTGGCATGGTAATAGGGTTGGTGATCCAAACCAGTGCAATAGATAGTGGTAAGTTTGCACTAGATATGACCGCAATTGGTGCAGCCAATAGCATTTGGAAGGGTATGGGAATAAACGCACAAAACAATCCAACTGCAAATGCTTTAGAGATAGACTTTCTATTAAAATTCCACAAGCTTGGATGGTGAAAATGCTTACCAAGCCAGCCTAAGTGCTTGTTATTTTTTAACTCATTCGTGTTAGGACTGTAGCGTTTTAATAGTTTTTTCATGAACGTGCAGCATTGATAATACCTGTTTCATTTAACCCATACAAGTCATACAATTCTTGTTGCTCGCCTTGCTCGCTGAACTTGTCTGGCAAACCTAAAATGCTTAGAGGTGTTTTGATATTTTTTTGATGTAGAAGTTCACTGATTGCACTGCCTGCACCACCTGTGATGGCATTATCCTCAATGGAGATAAGTTTGGCGTGTGAACTGGCTAATTTAATAATTAATGCTTCATCAAGTGGCTTAACAAAACGCATATTAACCACCGTTGCACTTAATTTTTTACCCGCAGCAAGTGCACTTTTAACCATAATACCAAAAGCAAAAATTGCTACATTAGAGCCTTCAAGTATAATTTTTGCTTTACCTAGTGGAATTTTTTTATCAGTGATGTAATTTTGAATGTCTGATGTGCCTCTAGGGTAGCGTATACAAATAGTGCTGTTGGTTTCAAATGCAGTATTAAGCATTTGATACATTTGCATTGCATTACTTGGTGCCATAATGGTTAAGTTGGGAATACATCTTAAAAAACTCAAATCAAAACTGCCTGCATGGGTTGCACCATCGCTACCCACTAATCCAGCACGGTCAATTGCAAAAATAACACCTAGATTTTGTAGTGCAATATCATGAATGAGTTGGTCATAACCACGTTGTAAAAAAGTAGAATAGATAGCCACTATCGGCTTTAAGCCTTGGGTGGCAAGCCCACCTGCAAAAGTAATGGCATGCTGCTCTGCAATGCCCACATCAAAATATTGCTTAGGATAATTCTTTTCAAATTCGCTCATGCCAGACCCAGTGCACATGGCGGGTGTAATCGCAATTAGATTTTTATGATGAAGTGCGGTGTTATTTAGCCAAGTACCAAATACAGTACTGTAACTGGGTAGGTTGGAAGCGTTTAATGAAGCAGGTGCTACACCATGAAACTTGCATGGGTCGTTCTCTGCTGTTTCAAGCCCGTAACCTTTTTTGGTAATAATGTGTAAAAGTCTTGGTTTTGTTTGTTGTTTTAGGTTTTGTAGCGTTTGGATTAAGGTTGGTAAATCATGCCCATCAATAGGTCCAAAATAATCAAGCCCTAATTCCTCAAACAAAGTGCTAGGCAAAACCATGCCTTTAAGGTGCTCTTCTGAGCGTTTGGCAAATTCATGGATTTTAGGCATTTTTTCTAAAAATCCTAATGACTTTGATTTCATGGTTGAATAAACCTTGCCAGAGATAAGCTTGGTAAGGTATTTACTCATAGCACCCACATTTTTTGATATTGACATATCATTGTCATTTAGGATAATGAGCAAGTCTGCATCACTATCACCTGCATGGTTGAGTGCTTCAAATGACATGCCACCTGTGAGTGCGCCATCGCCAATCACAGCAATAGATTTACCATCACTATTATTAATGCCATTACCAATAGCAATGCCTAAAGCGGCACTAATTGAGGTTGATGAATGTCCAGCACCAAAGCTATCGTGCTCGCTTTCGCTACGTTTTGTAAAACCTGACAACCCGTCTTTTTGACGCAATGTGTGCATTTTGTTAAGACGACCTGTGAGGATTTTATGGGTATAAGCCTGATGCCCAACATCAAAGACAAAGCTATCATAAGGTGTGTCAAACACATAATGCATGGCAATGGTCATCTCAATTGTGCCAAGGTTGGGCGCTAAGTGGCCACCTGTTTTTTGAATGTTCTCAATTAAAAATGTACGCACTTCTTCAGCTAAAGACTGCAATTGTGCAATGTCAAGTTGTTTAATATCTGCAGGGGACGTTATTGAATTTAACACCTAATAGAGACTTAACTTAAAAAGACATCATTATACTGGTAATAATAAGGCTATTTGTAAACTACCAAGAAGGGCGGCGAATTTTTAGCGAGGGGTCTTTTTTAATATTTTTGTTTTTAATTTTAATTTTTTCATCAAAATTTCTAGCGATAAAGCCAAGTTCTGGCTTTATTTCACGCATCGGAATCCATACTCGATAGCCGCTACCCTTAGCAACCTCCAACACTTCGTTATGTTCAGTTATCATTGATTCAACCGTGGTATTAAAACAACCATCGGGCAAGATAACTTCAATGGAATCACACACACTAAATTTATTTTTGGCTTCGATAAACGCCTTACCATCTTTATAATCTAGAATCTCCCCCACCACTTGTTGCTTATTTGAGCGTGAATAATTATCAAAATAAGTTTGCAATTCTTCTGGCTGGTGTCTTTGATAAAAGCCATCGGTATACCCTCTATTGGCAAGATTTTCTAGCACACCAAAGGCATCTTTATCAAACTCACGACCTGCAACTGCATCATCAATGGCTTGTCGATATACTTGTGCTGTGCGTGCAGCGTAGTAATGTGATTTGGTTCTGCCCTCGATTTTGAGTGAATCAATGCCCATAGCTGTAAGTGTGTGTACGTGTTCAACGGCGCGTAAGTCTTTGGAATTCATGATATAAGTGCCATGCTCATCCTCAAAAGCTGGCATTAACTCACCAGGGCGACCTTGCTCTTCAAGCAACACAACTTGATTTTCAGGGGTTTTAATTTCAACTGCTTGAATATCACCCTCAAGGGTTTCTTCGGCTTCTTTAACATCATATTTCCAACGACAAGAGTTGGTGCATGAACCTTGGTTTGGGTCACGGTGATTAAAATAGCCTGACAATAGGCAACGACCAGAATAGGCAATACACAGTGCACCATGTACAAATACTTCTAGTTCAATATCTGGGCATTCTTGGCGAATTTCTTTAACTTCATCTAACGACAATTCACGAGAAAGAATAATGCGACTAATACCTGCATTTTTCCAAAATTTCACCGTTGCGTAGTTAACCGCATTTGCCTGAACTGATAAATGAATCACTTGATTGGGGAATTTTTCTTTCACCATCATAATTAAACCAGGGTCTGCCATAATCAAAGCATCAGGATTAAGATTAACAATAGGCTCAATATCCTTCATGTAGGTTTTAATCTTGCTATTGTGTGGAATTATGTTTGAGGCAACAAAGAATTTTTTATTATTTGCATGCGCCTCAAGTATGCCTTGTTCTAAAGTTTTGGCATCAAATGAGTTGTTACGCACTCTAAGGCTATATCTTGGCTGCCCTGCATAGATAGCATCTGCACCATAAGCATAAGCATAGCGCATATGTTTAAGGCTACCGGCAGGGGAGAGTAGTTCTGGTCTGTTCATGGTCGTGTATTTTATCAGCAGCAGTTTATTAAATACCCTTATGTATAATAGGGCGCGATATGTTTACAAAAAAAGACATTCCAAGATTAAAGCAAGATCTAACCATTCAAACAAAGTTACTTGGGGTTGGTTTAACTCTAAAAACGCGTTGGGGTGTATTTAGCCCTCGCTCTATTGATGATGGCACTGAATTATTCATGAAGCATTTAAAAATTGCCAATAATGACAAATGCCTTGATTTAGGCTGTGGTTATGGTCCTATTGGCTTGGCAGTTGCCAAGTCTTGTTCACAAGCAGAGGTGCACATGGTGGATAAAGATTTTGTTGCTGTTGAGTTGTCAAACATCAATGCCAAACTTAACCATATTGACAATGCTCAGGCTTATTTGTCAGATGCGTTTTTAAGTGTCAACAAAATAAATTATTTTGATCAAATATTATCAAACGTACCCGCAAAAGTAGGCAGAGAACAGCTTAGTATTATTTTGCATGATGCTTATGATGCGTTAAAACCAGGCGGTAAAATAACATTTGTAACCATCAATGGTTTAAGACATTTTATTAAAGACAATTTTAAATCTGTATTTAATAATTATAAAAAACTCAAACAAGGGCAAAAATACACAATTTCTCAGGCGATTAAATAGAAATATTTGTAAAATAATAATATATGAGTAAAATACTCAGCAATTAAACATTAAAGGAGTAATACAATGGACGTAATGGACAGAATTCAACAGCAAGTAGATAGTGCAGCAGTTGTGCTTTATATGAAGGGCACGCCACAATTTCCACAATGTGGTTTTTCTGCTACAGCAGCGAAAACGCTTGCCTCAACAGGTGTTGAGTTTGCCTATGTTAATATTTTTGAAGATCAAGAAGTCTTTCAAAACCTGTCTGCATTTGCAGACTGGCCAACATTTCCTCAAATTTATTTTAATTCAGAGTTAGTGGGTGGTGGGGATATTATTGTTGAAATGGCTGAGATGGGTACTTTAAAAGGTGAAATGGAAAAAGCCAGCAAAAAGTTCGAAGCCAAGTAATGTTTTTAATGTATTGATACAATTACTATGCAATCAATACATGTAGTATCACTTTCAAAGGGTTTTATCTTTTTATTCTTGAAGTAGTGGAGGCGGAGTTTTCACTACTTTGATCATAACAATAATCAAGCTCTATCCTCTACTTTATACCTATCACTGTATCTGTATAATCTTTGTCAACAATGAACATTAACACCTAACCAATAAACACCCTTAACCAAACTAAATGAAAGATTCTTTAGACCATTTACCTAGCAATAAGCAAACCCATTTAAGGCGAATTCTCCAGGTCATTCGCGAAGAGTTTGATTCAGTTGTAAGTGCAGCATCAGGAAAAAGGAAAACAGGTAAGTTAATTAAGGTTATTCTGTTTGGTTCGCACGCTACAGGTAAGTGGGTGAATAAACCAGAGACTGGTTATATTAGTGATTATGATATTTTAGTGATTGTTAATCAGTATGACTTGGTGGCAAAGCTTGATTTGTGGAATACGATTGAGGATAATGTAACTTGACTATACATACGCTAGATGAGGTTAATAATTCGCTTAAAGAAGGGCAATACTTCTTTACTGATATTTAAGGGTCAGGGGATTGTGTTGTATGAGTTTAATAGGAGGGAGTTGGCTGTACCGGGGAACTTAACCCAAAAAGCATGTAAGAAAATGGCAATAATAGACTATGAAGAGTGGTTTGACAGTGCTAATGATTTTCTTGATTGCAATAGTCTAATTTTATTGGACACAAAGATAGCCTTATAATACAAACCATAAGGAGGTCAGTAATGACACAATATAAATCAAGAAAACAACGAGTGACTTTTACCGTTGAACATTCTGTTCAATACCCCCTTGAGGGGGGAACACTAGATTATGCCAAACTCATGGTGCATGAGAATTACACCAATAAAAAAAATCATGATAATATCAGGAGCTTGCTCCTCAGCAGTTAGCAGATGGAGAAAACAATACCTAGCAGAGCTTGGTGGACAAACACCAGAGTCAGGCAAAGCGCTGACTTCTGAACAACAAACAATACAACTGCTTGAGAAACAACTTTGGCGCGCACAAAGGGACAATGAAATCTTAAAAAAGGCAACAGCCTTGTTCGCTGTGGACAATCACCAAGTGATATGATTATCAAGATAAACAAGGCTTGCCAACAATACAATACTAAAGAATTATGAGCATTACTCAAACTTCCTCACAGTAGTTATTACTATCAAGTCAAAGATAAGCGAGTAAACAACAACACCAACGCTATGATTAAATTAATCAAACAAACTGCTATTGAAGTTGGATACACCTATGGCAAACGCAGAATGCGAGTAGTTTTGAATAACCAAGGTTATAACATTGGTATTTACCAAACTGCAACGCTAATGAAAAAAGCCAATGTAGTTGCCATACGCCCAAGAAAGCGTCATTATTACCCTAATACTAGATTGATGTTTAAAAAGGCAAAAAACCTATTAAATCGTGTGTTTGAGCAGCAATCAATTAATACGCATTGGGTTGGTGATATTACCTATATCAAAACCTATCAAGGTGGGAGTTATTTAGCCAGTGTGTTGGATTTAGGCTCAAGACAAGTTGTTGGTTGGGCATTGTCAAAACAGCCTAATGCTCAGTTGGCAAAGGATGCGCTTAGTAATGCTGTGTCTAGACACCAGCCCAATACAAATAAACACATGTTCCACTCTGATCAAGGGACTCAATACTCTTCTAAAGTTTTTATTGATTATTGCAACAAGAACAACATTACTCAAAGCATGAGCAGGCGAGGTAATTGTTGGGATAATGCGGTCATGGAGCGTTTCTTTAGAAGTCTGAAGACTGAGAGATTAAATTATCAAAGTTTTGCAAATCATAGTGAAGTCGTGCAAAATGTAGAGGGTTATATCTACTTGTATAATTACAAAAGGATTCATTCAGCGATTGGGTATTTAACACCTGCTCAAAAGATGGCTGAATTGAAAAAAGCGGCTTGAAATGTGTCCAAGTAGGTTAGAGCACTATTTGAACTTAAAAGCCTAATGACTTTAGTATTGATGAAATCAATCTAAAAGAAGTTGTACTAACAGATACAACTGGTGTGGTTATAAATGGTGACTTTGAAAGCGGCAATCAAGCTTTTCAAACAGATTATCAAATCCTTACTCAAGCACGAGGGCATGATACTTTAGCGATTGTTGATACGCCACCTAACTGGGGTTTGGGTGATACTTTTGGCTTGGGAAGCTCTGGTAAGTTTTTAATGGTTGATGACTCTACTTTAGGCGAGGCTAAAGCTTTTTGGCAACAAGAGATTGAGTTAGGTGCTAATCAGCAATATCAATTTGATTATTGGGTTAATGCAAATCGTAAAGTTGAAACACAACTTTATATTGACGGAGAAAAGGCAGGCGCAGTTTATTCAGCACAAGCGGGCGGCGGGATGGCGTCAAGAAAGTGTTGGCTTTGTGAGTGAATCTAGTGGCGCACATATTTTTGAGCTAAAAAGCTTAGGAATCAGTGCAGGGTAAATGATTTTGGGATTGATGGTATTGTATTAAATTAAGTAGTTTTTAATAGTAATACTAATAGCCATGCAAACCGTGGTTTTTTAAACTATGCTCTTAGTGTTAATAAATAAAGGCAATGATTACATATCAGTTACAAATGGTTTAATTATGTCTTCAAATATCTATAAAAGACCGCTACGGGCTATTGCTTTTTTTTAAATAATTTCTATAATCAAGCGATGTATGGCAATGAAAATTGCATGATTATCTAGATGAATGACAAAAATAGGAGGGATATATGAAGTTTGTGACAGCAATTTTAAGACCGCATAAATTAGACGATGTTAGAGAGGCGTTATCTGAGGTTGGCGTATCTGGCGTAACGGTAACTGAGGTGAAAGGTTTTGGTCGTCAAAAAGGACACACAGAGTTGTATCGAGGAGCAGAGTATCAAATTGACTTTTTGCCTAAAATTAAATTAGAAATTGCGATTGAGGCTTCAAGACTTGATGAAGTGATTGAGGTGATTAGTAATGTGGCTAATTCTGGCAAGGTGGGTGATGGCAAAATTTTTGTGACCAATTTAGACAAAGTGGTTCGTATTCGTACAGGCGAAACCGATAAAGACGCGCTTTGAGGAGTTAGTAGTGAAGAAAATATTAGCAATATTGGCGTGCTTGCCAATGGGTGTGTTTGCACAAGAGATTAATGGTGCTGATACGGCCTGGATAATGACATCAACGGCTTTGGTGTTGTTTATGACATTGCCAGGTTTGGCGTTATTTTATGGTGGCTTGGTTCGCACTAAAAATATCTTATCAATATTAATACAGTGTTTTTCCATTACGGGCATTGTCAGTGGTTTGTAGTGGGTTATTCTATTGCTTTTTCAGGTGATAATCCTTACTTTGGTGATTTTTCTAATGTGCTTTTGGCGCAAGTCAGTATAAATACGGTCAATGGCTCAATTCCAGAATCTTTGTTTGCCATGTTTCAAATGACATTCGCTATTATTACCCCAGCTTTGATTATTAGTGGCTATGCAGAAAGAATGAAATTTTCAGCGGTGTTATTATTTAGCTCTATTTAGCTCTATTTGGTTATTAGTGGTTTATGCACCTATCACGCATTGGGTGTGGGGTGGTGGCTGGCTAGGCAATGTGCTTGACTATGCTGGTGTTCATATTACTGCGGGTATTTCAGCGTTAGTAGCGGCTATTGTTTTAGGACCTAGAAAAGGTTTTTTAAAAAACCCAACCGTCGCATAATATGACCATGGCCATTACGGGTGTAGCAGTGTTGTGGGTGGGTTGGTTTGGTTTGGTTTTAATGGTGGTTCTGTTTTGACAGCAGGTGGGGATGCGGCGACGGCTATTTTGGTGACGCACATCTCAGCGGCAACGGGTGCAATTAGGTACAGTAACAGGCATGGTCGCAGGCTTGGGGACAAAATTATACCAGCCTCAGGTTTTGTAGGCCCTACAGGTGCTTTAGTAATTGGATTTATTGCGGGTATTGTGTATTTTAATGCAGTGATTATCATCAAGCAAAAATTTAAAATTGATGATTTATTAGATGTATTTCCTGTGCATGGTGTGGGTGGTATTATTGGCACCTTAATGGCAGGTTTTTTTGCTTCTAAAGAGTTGGGTATTTTTTCTGGACAAAGGTGGCTGGGATCGTGAGGCAATTGTAATTGCTGACCAATTACAAATTCAATTCACAAGTGTAGTGGCAACGGTTGTTTATACGGCTGTTGCCACTTATCTTATTCTTAAAGTGGTGGATGTCATAACGGGTTAAGAGTGGGTGAAGAGGAACAACAACAGGGTTTGGACATTGTTTCTCATGAAGAAAAAGGCTACGATTTGTAAGCTAAACTAAGCTTAATTGAACCTGCTTATTGTTAAACCATTAGCAGGTTTTTTATGTTGATAAAAACGGATTCGTATATAATCCACACTAATTAGTTTTATTAAGTAATCAAAGTGCGTATAAATCATCCACTAACTGGCTCAATGGTCGCCCTAATCACCCCAATGTTTGATGATGGGTCGATAGATTTTGATACGCTAAAATCATTGGTGGCGTTTCATATTGATGCTGGCACTAAAGCAATTGTCTCGATGGGTACCACAGGCGAAAGTGCAACGCTTAATCAGGATGAGCATATTGAAGTGATGCGGGCAACGGTTGAATTTGCCAATTCGCGCATTCCAGTCATTGCTGGCACGGGTGCAAATTCGACTTCTGAAGCTATTGAGTTTACTAAAGCTGCTAAAGCAATTGGTGCGGATGCTTGTCTTTTGGTCACGCCGTATTACAATAAGCCGACTCAAGAGGGATTGTATCAGCATTATAAGTTGATTGCTGAAACAGTAGATATTGATCAAATTTTATATAATGTGCCTAGTAGAACGGCGGTTGATCTCTGCGTAGAAACAGCACTTCGTTTGTCCAATATTGATAATATTATCGGCATTAAAGATGCAACGGGTGATTTGAATGTTGCAAAGGCATTGATTGAACAATGTGCGGATGACTTTTTGCTTTATAGTGGTGATGATGCAACAGCGGTTGAATTTATTTTAATGGGTGGACATGGTGGCATTTCTGTGACGGCTAATGTTGCACCAAAGCAGGTGGCTTGTGCTTATCAATTCGCGCTTGAGAGTGACAGAGAATTAGCAGAATCAACCAATGCACCACTGGCTGGTTTGCATCAACATTTGTTCATTGAATCCAATCCAATCCCTGTTAAATGGGCAATGTTTAAAATGGGCAAGTGCAATCATGGCATTCGCTTGCCCTTAACAACACTATCACAACAAGCTCAAGCAATGCTAGAGCAAGATTTATCCAATTTAGGAGTTATATAATAATGGTAATCAGAAAATTAACAACACTGCTTTTGGTGTTTTCTTTAGGTGGTTGTATTTCTTTAGGTGGTTGTATTTCTTTAGGTGGTAAAGAAAAACAAAAACAAGATGGGCTTGGTGAAAGAGACATTAAATATTATTTAAATAAAACATTAACTTCTCTAGAAGTCCCACCAGATTTAACCAAACCCAGTGCCCAAAACGCCTTAAAGTTAAGTGAGTATGTTGCCAATATTCAAGAGGATTTGATTAGTTTCTCTGAAAAAGACAGCACCATCAAGGAGGCTTCAAATGTTTTAAGAACACCTTCTAATGTTGAGGTGATGAAATCTGGCAGTCTTCGTTGGTTGGTGGTTGATAAAAAACCGGATGCAGTATGGGGTTTGGCTAAAGGCTTCTTTAAGTCTCACGGTTTTATTATCAAGAAAGCTAATAAAAAAATTGGGGTGATGGAGACTGATTTTTTAGAAAATCATCCAGAAATTCCTGACCAATCTTTGGGTTTTATTCGCTCTATGCTCAGAAAGGCAACAAAAACTAGATACACACTACCGATTGCTGATAAATATCGACTTCGTATTGAGCCCACTGACAATGGCAATAAGACCGAGGTTTATTTATCACTTACTTCAATGCAAGAAGTATTGACCAATAAAGGCAGTGATGATGAAAATACCATTTGGCAATTTCAAGCCAAAGATCACACACTTGAAACAGAAATGCTATATCGATTAATGACCTTTTTAGGTAGTGATCATACTCTTGCTAGAGAGAAAATTATGGCTGCTAGAGAGCAACAAGAGTTAACGGTGAAGGTTGCTAAAAGTATTGGTGGTTATGCCAAGCTGGTGTTCTCATTAACGCAATATGAAACTTGGAATAATATCGGCTGGGCATTGGACCAACTTGGTATTGATGTTGAGGATAAAGATGTTAAAGAAGGTAGTTTTTATATCAATATTGCTAAAGAAGAGGACAAGGGTATATTCTCAAGAATGTTTGGCGATGACGCGATTAAAAAGTCTTTTCAAATTGTTGTTAGGCAGATTGACAGCAATATAACAGAAGTTTACTTTAATGATTTATCTGAAGAGAATAAGCAAGCAACAATTGACTTTAGTTATCAATTCTTAGGCGATATTGCCAAGCAGTTTTAGTTAAATAAAGGGTGACGCTGTCACAAGACATTGTTGATAAACTCATCCGCCAAGAGATATTGGTGGTTGAGTTGTTAGATGAAGAATTAGCACAATTTTGCCAAATAGCCAATCTAGCTTATCGAGCTGGAAAGCCTATTATTAGCGACCAAGATTATGATTTTATTTATCTTGCTGCACTTAAAAATAGAGACCCCGACAATCCATTACTCAAATCTATAGAGCCAGAAGGGCAGGTTTTTTCTGAGGAAAAAGTTTTATTACCAGAGGCAATGCTTTCTATTGATAAGGCATACTCATGGGATGAAGTGAGCAAATGGATAGAACGCTTAGAAAAATCAGCCATGCAGATTGGACTAGATTTGAGTGCCATTCAAATCAAAGCCACGCCTAAACTAGACGGCTTTGCTGGATTTGATGATGGCCATCGGCTTTATACGCGAGGTGATGGCAAAAAAGGCAGCGATATTTCCCGAGTATTCGAGCGAGGCTTGTGTGTTTTTAACGATGCTGAGCGTGGACTTGGTGCAGGTGAAATTGTGATTAAAAAAAGCTATTTTGAAAAATATTTAGCACACAGTTTTGAATATCCACGTAATTTTCAAGCCAGTCTTATTAAAGAAAAAGCCTTAGATGAGCAAGTCCAAAAGACCATTATAGATAAAGCCGCTTTGTTTGTTCCGTTTGTTCAATTACCCACTTGGTCAGGTCTTGTGGCTGAATTAGCTGCTAAATTTGACCAAATTGTTGCTCAGGTATTGGTGATGGTAGATTTTGATGTAGACGGCGTGGTTTTTGAGGTAATTAATGCTGATTTAAAAACCCAAATGGGCGCTAATCGAAAATTCCACCGCTGGCAAATTGCCTTTAAAGAAAATAAAGACAAAGCACAAGTCAAAGTGCTCAGCGTGACACCTCAAGTAGGACGTAGTGGAAAAATAACCCCAGTGGCAGAGCTAGAACCCACCTTGTTAAGTGGCGCAACCATTGTACGTGCAACAGGGCATCATTACGGGTTAGTGAAAGAGCAAGGCTTGGGTGCTGGTAGTCTGGTTGAATTAACTCGCTCTGGGTTGGTTATTCCTAAAATTGTATCCGTACTAAAACCTATGCCTGTTGACATTCCTGATAATTGCCCAAGTTGCGACAAGCCACTTGTTTGGGAAGCAGATTTTCTAATGTGCATTAATCATGAAAATTGCCCTACTCAAATTGTTGGAAAAATGGCCTATTTTTTTAAGATATTAGCTAATAATGATGGTTTTGGTATTGCTACTATTGAAAAGTTATATGCGCATGATATTAGGTCAGTTTCACAAATTTATGCTTTAAATATAGAGCATTTAGTGGCAATGGGGTTTGGCGAAAAAACCAGTATAAACCTTATTAGCCAATTAAACCGTTCTGTTAGTGAACAGGTTGAAGACTGGCGTTTTTTAGCAGCATTTGGCGTACATCGAATGGGTTTGGGCAATTGTGAAAACCTTTTAAAGTCCCATCATTTGAATGATATTTTTGATTTAAATTTAGAACAAATAGTTAATATTGATGGCTTTGCTGAATTAACAGCGCAAATAATTGTACAAAGGTTGGCCTCTATTACTGATGAATTTAATCAATTATATCAATATGGTTTTAATTTGGAAACAACCATACTAACCAAATATCTGCAAACATTAACACATGAACTGTTTAATAAAAAGATTGTTTTTACTGGCAAAATGAGCCATTCAAGAGATGACATGAAAAAACACGCCAAGTCAATTGGTATTAAAGTTTCAACTGCTATTAGTGCCAAAATAGATTACTTAGTTATTGGTGATAAAGTTGGACAAAAGAAAATCCAAGATGCTGAAAAGTTTAGCGTGGCAGTGATGACTGAAGCTGATTATTTATCTAAAATTTAACCATGCAATAATGAGTACAAACAGTACTTATGATACAATTTTGTTTTTTTAATAAAAAAATAGCATTGCTTTGTTTTTATGGTTATAATTACCAGCAGTTAGCACCCAAAGGCGGGTGCTTAGCAAAGAACATAGACGTTTATTTAGATTTCTTGCAAAAGGAATTTTAGATAAACGTCTTTTTTTTTGTCAGTTTCATGATGGAACTGACAATAAGGTATTGAAGCCAGTCGTTAAGTTTGTATTTTTGTACAAGCATAACGACTGGCTTTTTTTGTTTTTAAAAAAGGAGAAGTTAAATGAAAATGGTAACAGCAATTATTAAGCCGTTTAAGCTCGATGATGTTAGAGAGGCACTTTCTGTGATTGGTGTTTCAGGCATTACAGCTACAGAAGTCAAAGGCTTTGGTCGTCAAAAAGGACATACAGAGCTTTATCGTGGCGCAGAATATACGGTGGATTTTTTACCCAAAGTTAAACTAGAAATTGCCATTGCAGCAGATCAGGTTAATAGTGTGGTTGAGGCTATTAGCACTGCTGCTAAATCAGAAGGTGAGGGTAAGATTGGCGATGGAAAAATATTTGTTTCATCATTAGAGCAGGTACTTCGTATTCGTACGGGTGAAACTGGCTCAGTAGCACTATAAGGAGACAACATGGAAAATACATTAATTGAAATGCAATTCGCCCTAGATACTTTTTACTTTTTAGTAATGGGTGCATTAGTTATGTGGATGGCTGCTGGTTTTTCGATGCTAGAAGCGGGGTTGGTTCGTAGTAAAAACACAGCTGAAATTTTGACCAAAAATATTGGTCTGTTTGCAATTGCTTGTACGATGTATATGGTGGTTGGTTATGACATTATGTATGGTGGCGGTATTTTATTAGACGGCATTAGTGGCACGGGCGATAAATATTCAAATGCAGCAGACTTTTACTTTCAAGTCGTATTTGTTGCAACAGCAATGTCAATTGTTTCAGGTGCAGTAGCAGAAAGAATGAAGCTGTTTGCTTTTTTTGCCTTTGTCGTTGTATTTACAGCAGTGATTTATCCAATGGAAGGTGCTTGGACTTGGAATGGTGATGCAGTCTTTGGTTTGTTTAAATTGGCTGATTTAGGTTTTGCTGATTTTGCAGGTTCAGGTATTGTGCATATGGCAGGTGCAGCAGCAGCTTTGGCTGGTGTATTAGTGCTAGGTGCTCGTAAGGGTAAATATGATGCTCAAGGCAATTCTAGAGCGATTCCTGGTGCTAATATGCCAATGGCAACCTTAGGGACGTTTATTTTGTGGATGGGCTGGTTTGGGTTTAATGGCGGTTCAGTGCTAGCAATGGCAAGCAAGGAAAGCGCTAATGCAGTAGCAATGGTATTTTTAAATACAAATGCAGCAGCAGCAGGTGGCGTAATTGCAGCATTATTATTGGTTAAATTACTATGGGGTAAGGCAGACTTAACCATGGCGCTTAATGGTGCATTGGCTGGATTGGTGGCAATTACCGCGGGTCCAGACACACCGGGCGCTTTAGAAGCGACATTAATTGGTGCTGTTGGTGGTATTTTGGTGGTATTTTCGATTAATGCTCTAGATAAAGTATTCAAAATTGACGATCCAGTGGGTGCAATTTCTGTTCATGGTGTGGTTGGCTTATGGGGTTTGTTAGCAGTGCCATTAACCAATAGTAGCGTGTCATTTAGTGGCCAGTTGGCAGGTGCAGGAACAATTTTTATCTGGGTATTTGGCACTTCAATGGTGTTGTGGCTGGTGCTTAAGGCAGTGATGGGTATTCGAGTTTCTGAAGAGGAAGAATTCTCAGGTGTTGATATTTCAGAATGTGGCCTAGAAGCTTACCCTGAGTTCACTAAATAAAGACAATAAGCAACACAAAAAAATAAGCGTTTTTGGCGCTTGCTTTAAACAAAATTTTTTTAAAATTAAAACAAGGAAAAATATGAAAAACAAGACAAAAAAAATATTATTATTAGCCATTGGCTTAACTTCAACAATGAGTTTTGCATCTTTAGCTGAAGAAGTGCAATCACCCATTAGTGGCAGTATTACTATTGCTAATGATTACATTTGGAGAGGGCTAGCACAACATGTTGATAGTGCAAGCAATTATGAGAAAGAAGTGACTATCTCAGGTGGGTTGGATTATGATTTTAACAATGGATTTGCACTTGGGGTGTGGGGTTCAAATGTTAGTTTTAAAGATGCTAATGGAAAAGATGCTTCTATTGAAATGGATTTATATGCTTCATATGCCATGAGTTATAAGCAGGTTGATTATGAAGTTGGCTATATCAGTTATCAATATCTAAATGCAACCGCTGCTAATTTTGAAGAAGTTTATGTAGGTACATCTTACAAGGGCTTTGGATTGACCCAGTACAAGGGTATTGATGGCGCAAGCGATAATTTAGAATTGTCTTATAATTTAGAATTATCAGGCATAGATACCACATTAGTATATGGCGATTATAAAGATAGTAATAAATACCATTCTATAACACTTGCCAAATCTATGGGTGAACTTGATTATGCCATTGTCTGGAATAAATCCAAACCAACAGAGGGTGATAGCGAGAGTCATATTGTTTTTAGTATTGGCAAAAGTTTTTAATATATTAAAGGATTCTGCATTGCTAGCCAAGTTTGGTTTTATATAAAAAATTGTTATTTACCTTGTTAATTGCATTTAACAAGGTAAAAACTTTTATCAAAAAAACATAAGGTATTTTGCCTTATGTTTTATTTGAATTTAAGAGAAATCAGGTAGAATGAAAGTTTTAATAAAAGATACTGAGGTATAAACATGCAAGTTCAAGATATTATGTCAACCAATGTGAAAACAGTCACCCCTGATCAGCTGGTCAAAGACATTGCTATTATTATGGTGATGGATCATATTAGTGGCGCGCCAGTGGTAGATGATGATAACAATTTAGTCGGCATTATCTCTGAAAAAGATATTCTACAACACATGTTTCCAAAATTAGATGAAGTGATGAGTGATACACATTTTGACTTTGAAAATATGGAGCATAATTACAAAGATACCATGAATGTTAAAGTGGGCGAATTGATGACTAAAGATGTTGCTAGCATTGATTTAAGTATGCCATGCCTTAAAGCAGCATCCACTATGTGGCTTAGAAATTTTAGAAGAATCCCAGTAACTCACAACAATAAATTAGTTGGCATTGTTAGTATCGGTGATGTGCATAGAGCTATTTTTAAATCACGTATTAAGTGAATACCGCTTTAAAAATTATCTTAGTTGATAAAAATACAGGGCGTTCAGCCATGTTACGTAGAGCCTTGCAAGATAAGGGTCATGAAGTGATTTGTCGCATGAGTGACAGTTCAAACTTACAAGATAGTAATGAAATGACGCATGCGGATGTGGTGATTGTTAATGCAGATATTCCTGATGAACAAGTGTTTGCAAATTTGACAGACATTAACAAAACCAAACCTAAGCCTATTGTTATGTTTACTGAAGAATCAGATCCTGGAATGGCAAGCTCTGCTATTAAATCTGGCGTTCATGCTTATATTGTTGATGGACTTGAAGAGAATAGAGTGCAACCTATTATTGATGTAGCGATTGCTAGATTTAGAGAGTTTCAAGCACTTAAAGACGAGCTTGATGCGACACGTAATCTGCTTTCAGAGCGTAAAGCAGTTGAAAAAGCCAAAGGCTTGTTAATGCAACACAAGGGTGTCAATGAAGATGAAGCCTACCAGTCGTTACGTAAAATGGCCATGAATAAAAATAAGCGCATTGTTGATGTGGCTGAAAGTGTGATTAATGCTTTTGAATTATTAGAGTAGGGTCTTATTCTTTATCTAATTTTTCCATTTCAGCATCAATTTTTTCCATCTCTGCCTCCATTTCATCATCACTCCAATCGTCATTATCTGAGGCCGCTTCTTTTTCTGAAGAATTTTTGCCAGGGTTTGGAGAAGGCTCATCAGGCGTTTCTTGCTTGTTTTGTTTGAATAATGGTGCAAAAATCAGACCTGCTTCAAATAACAACCACATTGGAATTGCAATTAAGGTTTGAGAGATGATATCAGGTGGTGTTAACAACATACCTAAAACAAAAGCACCAATAATGACATAGGGCCGGTTGCTCTTTAATTTTTCGACCGTTGTTATGCCAAACATAATCAGCAAAATTGTGGCAATAGGCACTTCAAAAGCCACGCCAAAGGCAAAAGAAACTTTGAGCACAAAGTCTAGGTAATATTGAATATCTGGGGTAAAGTCAACAATATTAGGACCAACACTAGATAGAAAGCCAAATATAACAGGAAAAACCACATAAAAAGAAAACAACAATCCTGTATAAAATAAAATGGTCGACGAGACAACCAATGGCAAAATCATTTGCTTTTCGTGCTTGTAAAGTGCAGGCGCAACAAACGACCAGATTTGGTATAAAAGATAGGGCATGGCTGCGTAGACAGCAATAATGAGCGCCATTTTTAAGGGTGTCAAAAATGGCGATATAACGCCGATGGCAATAATGTTGGTATCTTCAGGCAGTACGTTAATAATGGGCGCTGCAATAAAGCCATAAACTTCATTAGCAAAAGGGAATATGCCAATAAAAATAATCAAAATAGCAATAACCGAGTGCAATAAAATATTGCGAAGTTCAACTAAATGCTGAACAAAAGTCATTTCTTTACTGGTCATTATTTTTGATTAGTATTATTTTCAATATCATTCAAGGTGTTTTTGGTGTCACTTAAAGTATTTTTCGTGTCATCAAAAATTTCTAAAATATTAGATTTTTTATCCACAGTGTTTAGATGCTCTTTGAGTTTATCAATCTCAAGTTCATCACTAATATCATCCTGAGTATTGGCAATAAAACGCTTAGCTCTGCCAACATAAGTGCCTGCTTTTCTAGCAAATGCGGGCATGCGTTCTGGCCCAACTATAATGAGTGCAATAATACCAATTAAGGCAAATTCCCAAAAGCCAACATCAAACATGGTTTATTTTTCTTGTTTTGTGTCTTCTTTAATGATTTTGGCTTCAACAATATCATCTTTTGTGTCAATTTGGTCGGTCGGCTCTTCTTTCATAGATTTTTTAAAGCCTTTAATGGCATTACCTAAATCACCACCAATGTTTTTTAAGCGTTTTCCGCCAAAAAGAAGTAGTACGATTACTAAAATGATAATCAGTTCAAATGGTCCTGGCATCATGGTTTTTTCTCCTATTATTTAGTTGTCTCTATTGGCTTTTTCTTGTAAACCAGACAAGCCAAATCGTCTGGATAATTCATTCGTTATTTGTTCTACTTTTATCTCTTTAAAACGAAGTAATACAAGCGTGTGAAACCAAAGATCGGCCACCTCATAGATGATTTTATCATTAGCACCATCTTTAGCTGCCATAATCACCTCAGCAGATTCTTCAGCAATTTTTTTTAAAATTTCATCTGTGCCTTTATTGTACAAGGATGAGACATACGATTCATCTGCTTTGGCAGATTTTCTTTGCTCTAAAACTTGTTCTAATTTTGTTAGTATATCATCCATAAATATCTTTCGGATTTTTTAATACGTTAGCAACGGTTTTCCAATTGTTTTTATCTAGTTGTTGGAAAAAGCATGATTTTCTGCCTGTATGACAAGCAATACCACCAACCTGTTCTACCTTGAGTAGGATAACGTCATTATCGCAATCTGTAAAGATTTTTTTAATAAGTTGCGTATATCCCGACTGTTCGCCTTTAAACCAAAGTTTTTGGCGTGATCTAGAATAATAGACTGCGCGCTGCTTTTCAATGGTTAGCGCTAAAGACTCTTGATTCATCCAAGCAAACATCAAGATTTCCCCTGTTTTAAAATCTTGAGCAATGGCGGGTATCAAGCCTTCATCGTCAAATTTTGTTTGCTTTAATGCGTCCACTCTTTATAAAGACCTAAGATAAAATAGTTGATTTTACC
Organism: Isorropodon fossajaponicum endosymbiont JTNG4; assembly: GCF_016592615.1. Taxonomy (NCBI): domain Bacteria; kingdom Pseudomonadati; phylum Pseudomonadota; class Gammaproteobacteria; species Isorropodon fossajaponicum symbiont. The sequence goes on along the minus strand of NZ_AP013043.1, from coordinate 818,189 downwards.
GCCAGATAGTAGGTTTTGTATGAAATTATTTATTTTGTATTTTTTGCTAAGTGTTGATGTGTTTGCAAATTTAGATAATTTTTCATTAAGCAGTGAAAAACACAATAATTAGGGTTAGAGTGTAATTTATTCATCAATTTTCTTTCTTGGTCTTCCTGCTTTTCTACTGCTAACTCTCACATTGGTCAAACTCTCAATTTATTGAATAAAATCCTCATTACCCAATGCCAAGCCTTTGTTTGCTGTTTATCTAATATTGGTTAATAATTTCCCTTCTATCTCACTACCAAACAATTCAATATAGGCTATCTGCCTTGCTTTTTTCGTCTCACCGAGTGATAGATATTCATCATGCGGTATGATCAAATCATTCTCAATGCCCAGCGCATTGTGATTATAGCTTGACCAGCTGTATTCATTAGGGCTTTTAACCATGCCAGTACGAACAGGATTAAGTTCAATGTAACGATAAACGCTTAATAAATATTTTTGTGATTGAATGATAGAAGATTTGTAACGCCCCTCCCAAGGTGTGCCGGTGCGATTGTGTTGGTGATTAAAATAGCTAACGTACATTCTTCCCACAGATTGCATCATTTTACTAATGCCATTATCTGTTGTTGGCGTGCAAAGTAAGTGGATATGGTTAGTCATTAGTACTTAAGCATGAATTGCCACACCGTATTGAGCTGAAAAGTCTGTAAGCCATTTAAGATAAGCTTTCATGTCCAATTCACTGGAAAAGCACGCTTGTTTATTATTGCCTCTTTGAATGATGTGTTGTGGAATATCTGCAGGTGTGGTGCGCTTTGAAGTGGGATTTTCAGAATATTTTAATATCTTGTCATACAATTGAAATATTTCTTATCTACAATTAAATTTATTTTTTAAATATTGTGGGTATTTGATATGAATTTTTTAATGTTTTTTAGTTGTTTTTTATTTACAGGAGTTATAACAAGTTCGTTTGCAAATACATCGTTGCAAGCAATAGGAAGTTCCTCATCAATTATAATAAAGAGTTTAAGAATCGTTCAGGAAAACTATGTAATCAAGAATACGAACGCATTGCAAAAAATTTAGAAGCTAAATGGTTTAGAGGCAATGAGTTAGGTGTAAATACTTTTTATTCTCACAGTCTTGGTGGCAATCCACAATGTTGTCGATGATTACAATCGGGAAGGCTTGAATATTGATGTGGACTTGTCCATGCCAGCAAGACGAGTTATTCAATCATTAGAACGTTTGATTCAGTGGCGGATCTTCACAATGAAGGCATGATTTAGGGAAATGTAGGGTTTCGGTGAGTGTGCAATGCTCTAACCTACTTGGACACAAAGATAGCCTTATAATACAAACCATAAGGAGGTCAGTAATGACACAATATAAATCAAGAAAACAACGAGTGACTTTTACCGTTGAACATTCTGTTCAATACCCCCTTGAGGGGGGAACACTAGATTATGCCAAACTCATGGTGCATGAGAATTACACCAATAAAAAAAATCATGATAATATCAGGAGCTTGCTCCTCAGCAGTTAGCAGATGGAGAAAACAATACCTAGCAGAGCTTGGTGGACAAACACCAGAGTCAGGCAAAGCGCTGACTTCTGAACAACAAACAATACAACTGCTTGAGAAACAACTTTGGCGCGCACAAAGGGACAATGAAATCTTAAAAAAGGCAACAGCCTTGTTCGCTGTGGACAATCACCAAGTGATATGATTATCAAGATAAACAAGGCTTGCCAACAATACAATACTAAAGAATTATGAGCATTACTCAAACTTCCTCGCAGTAGTTATTACTATCAAGTCAAAGATAAGCGAGTAAACAACAACACCAACGCTATGATTAAATTAATCAAACAAACTGCTATTGAAGTTGGATACACCTATGGCAAACGCAGAATGCGAGTAGTTTTGAATAACCAAGGTTATAACATTGGTATTTACCAAACTGCAACGCTAATGAAAAAAGCCAATGTAGTTGCCATACGCCCAAGAAAGCGTCATTATTACCCTAATACTAGATTGATGTTTAAAAAGGCAAAAAACCTATTAAATCGTGTGTTTGAGCAGCAATCAATTAATACGCATTGGGTTGGTGATATTACCTATATCAAAACCTATCAAGGTGGGAGTTATTTAGCCAGTGTGTTGGATTTAGGCTCAAGACAAGTTGTTGGTTGGGCATTGTCAAAACAGCCTAATGCTCAGTTGGCAAAGGATGCGCTTAGTAATGCTGTGTCTAGACACCAGCCCAATACAAATAAACACATGTTCCACTCTGATCAAGGGACTCAATACTCTTCTAAAGTTTTTATTGATTATTGCAACAAGAACAACATTACTCAAAGCATGAGCAGGCGAGGTAATTGTTGGGATAATGCGGTCATGGAGCGTTTCTTTAGAAGTCTGAAGACTGAGAGATTAAATTATCAAAGTTTTGCAAATCATAGTGAAGTCGTGCAAAATGTAGAGGGTTATATCTACTTGTATAATTACAAAAGGATTCATTCAGCGATTGGGTATTTAACACCTGCTCAAAAGATGGCTGAATTGAAAAAAGCGGCTTGAAATGTGTCCAAGTAGGTTAGAGCATTGCACTAAGTAGCTTTGCGAGGAAAAGATTAAGTCGTTTGGTTAAAAAAACAAAATTAAGTTTATTCTTACAATCTTCTTAATTGATAACCTTGTTCTTTAAGCCAATGTTTGGCTTGATGATAGTTAGGCAAAATAGATTCAACCAACTGCCAAAACTCACTTTGATGGTGCTTGTGTTTGATATGGGCAAGTTCATGCACAATGACATAATCAATCACACTCATTGGTGCCATGATGAGTAGATAATTTAAGTTAATATTGTTAACATGACTACAAGACCCCCATCGGGTTTTTTGCGCTTTAAGATGCACCTTGTTGTAATTAAGTTGGTGTAAGTCGGCATAGTAATCAAGTCTAGGTAGAGCAATGTTTCTGAATGCGTTTTTATACCACGAGTGAAAATGTGTTTCACCATCACCACTTAAATGAAAGTACGCACCATCAAAATGTATTTGTGGTTTTTGCATGTGTATGAGTTTAAGTGGGTAAGTGTTGCCTAAATACAAAAAATCCTCATCCTCATGATAATGCATTTTTCGTTTGGTGTTTTTAATCAGCGCTTGTTTTTTTTAATCCAGTGTTGCTTTTCATGGATAAAGCTTTCAATTTTTTTGACACTTAGCCTGTTTGGTGCACGTATTAATAGCTCTGCATTGTCAGAAATTTGTAAGCTTAGCGTTTTTCGCTTAGAGCGAATGAGTTGATACTTCATGAGTTGAGCCATTTATTAAAAGCGTTATTTTAATTTGTATATGAATGGGTAATGAGGCTTGATTTGACTTTAAAATGGAACGCATAAATTTTTTTAACTAAAAGATAGTGGAGTAACTCATGGCAACAAATAATAAAAAGGCAGATAATACTAATATACAAAAAAAATTCTGAACCAATGAAACCAGAACATGAGATATATGTTGATGGCGCAATGAGTATTAGTTTGCGTTCTGGCGCGGCTAAGATTGATTTTTATCAAGCACTTGGCATGATTGATTGGGGGGTATAATGAAGGGCAAGAGCAAAAAGAGATGCGCAAAGTGTCCCAACGTCTTGTAATGCCAGTTGCTGGTTTGTTTGAATTAAATGGCATTCTTGAAAAAGTGCTTAAAGCAATTAAAGACAATGATACAGTCCAAACACCGACTAATTACAACTTTTTAAATAATTGTTAGAGTTCGTATTAATCAACCCAAGCTCTAGCATTTTCAAACATTCTCATCCACGGGCTGCGCTCATGCCAGTTTTTTGAATGGTATGAGTTTTGTACTGCTCTGAATACCCTTTCTGGATGTGGCATCATGATGGTGACTTGTCCAGATTCACTGGTAACGCCCGCTGTGGCAAAATCCGAGCCATTTGGATTGTGTGGATAGTTTTGTGTTGGTTTGCCGTCATGGTCAACATACTGCATGATTGAATGGTTTTTATCCATTTGAGGTGTAAAGCTTGCACGACCTTCGCCATGAGCAATGGCAATTGGCATGATTGAACCTGCCATGTCTTTTAAGAAAATTGAGTTTGATTGTCTAATCTGAACTGAGGAAAAACGTGCTTCAAACTGTTCTGAAGTGTTACGATGAAAACTTGGCCAGTGTGATGAGCCAGGGATAATATCTGTTAAGTTGGACATCATTTGACAGCCATTACAAACGCCTAATGCAAAACTGTCTTTTCTGGTAAAAAAAGCTTCAAATTCATCCTTAGTGCATTCGTTATACAAGATAGAACTGGCCCAGCCACGCCCCGCACCAAGCACATCACCATAGGAAAAACCACCACAAGCTACCAAGCCTTTAAAATCAGCCAGAGAGACTTTGCCAGACAAAATATCACTCATATGTACGTCAATGGCATCAAATGTAGCTTTGGTGAATGCAGCACCCATTTCTATCTGCCCGTTAATGCCTTGTTCTCTTAGAATGGCAATTTTTGGCCTTGCTGAGCTTAGAATGTAAGGCGTTGAAACTGATTCATTAATATCAAAACTAGGGTTAATTTTGATGCCTGAAGTGTTATGAGCTACGTTATTAAATTCTTGCTTAGCACAATCGGGGTTGTCTCTTAACTTAGCGATTTCAAATGAGGTGGTTGACCATAAGGATTGTAATTCAGCCCTTGATTTAGTGTAAATAATTTCATTATTTGCAATGATTTCAATTGTATCAGTGTGATTAATCGAGGCAATTTTGTGTGTGCAACTTGACAATCCAGTGTGGTTTAAGGTATCAGTAACAGCCTGTTTGTTTTGTGCTTTAACTTGAATAACACAACCTAATTCCTCATTAAATAAATCTTCAATGTCACCATTAGAAATAATGTTTAAGCCACAATGTGAGGTAAATGCCATTTCTATTAAAGTGGTGATAACACCGCCATCACTTCTGTCATGATAAGCACTGATTAAGCCATCTTTATTAAGCTGATTGATGACTGTAAAGAAGTTTTTAAACACAGAGGCATCATCAAGATTGGGCGCATCTTTACCGACTTGGTTATAAACTTGTGCCAAACAAGAGCCACCCATTCTATTTTTTCCAAAGCCAAGATCAATCAACAATAACTCGCTATCTTGGTCAGTTTCAAGTAGTGGTGTAAGTTGCAAGCGAACATCAGCGGTTTTAGAAAAAGCAGTAATGATGAGCGAAAGCGGGGCGGTGACTGATTTATTCTCGCCTTGCTCCTGCCATGAAGTTTTCATACTCATTGAGTCTTTACCCACAGGCACTGTCAAGCCTAATTCTGGACATAAATCCATGCCCACAGCTTTAACGGCTGAGAATAATTTTGCATCTTCATTTGCATGTCCACTAGCACTCATCCAGTTGGCGCTTAAACTAATGTGGTGAATATCTTCTACAAAGCCACCTAGCATATTGGTCAATGCTTCACCAATTGTCATTCTGGCTGCAGATTCAGCATTACACAATGCCAAAGGTGTTTTTTCACCTAAAGACATAATTTCGCCTTGATAGCCTGTGTAATCTGCTAATGATATAGCGCAATCAGCAACAGGCACTTGCCACGGTCCTACAAATTGGTCGCGCGCGACCAAGCCAGTGACGCTTCTATCGCCAATAGTAATTAAGAAATTTTTACTAGCAATGGTTGGGAGTTGTAATAGTCTAGAAATAGCGTCATCAATAGTGATGTGACTAGTATCCAGCGCATTAAGATGATTACTTGTTGAGCGTGCATAAATACTGGTTTTTGGTGGATTGCCAAGCAGTATACTCATAGGCATATTAATGGGATTGTTGTCAAATAACTTATCATTTAAGATAAGTACTTGCTCCTTGGTTGACTCGCCTAGCACCGCAAAAGGCGCTCGCTCACGAGTACAAATATCTGTAAATGTTTTAAGATTTTTTTCTTCAACCGCCAACACGTAACGTTCTTGTGATTCATTACACCAAATTTCAAGTGGTGACATTTTAAAATCATCATTGGGAATAGCACGTAATTGGAATTTTCCGCCTCTGTCAGAATCATTCACTAATTCAGGCAGGCCATTAGATAAACCACCTGCACCAATATCGTGAATAGAAACAATCGGGTTATCTTTACCCATGTTGGTACAACTATCAATCACCTCTTGAGCACGCCTTTGCATTTCAGGATTGGCACGTTGCACTGAAGCAAAATCTAAATCTTCGCTTTGCTCACCACTTTTAATGCTTGATGCCGCACCACCACCCAAGCCGATTAACATTGCCGGGCCACCTAAAACGATAATCTTACTACCTACTGGAATATCCCCTTTTTTAATATGTTGTTCTTGAATGTGTCCCAAACCACCTGCCAACATAATCGGTTTGTGATAGCCGCGTACGTCGCCATTTGGCATTTTTTGCTCAAACGTTCTAAAGTAGCCCAAGGTGTTTGGACGACCAAATTCATTATTAAAACTAGCTGCTCCAATTGGCCCTTCAAGCATAATATCAAGTGCCGATTTAATTTGATTAGGCTTGCCATAATCAACCTCCCAAGGTTGCTGGGCATTGTTAATGTTTAAATTAGAAACACTAAATCCACACAAACCTACTTTAGGCTTAGAGCCTTGACCCGTTGCACCCTCATCACGAATTTCCCCACCAGAGCCTGTCGCTGCCCCCGGGTGAGGTGCAATGGCAGTAGGGTGGTTGTGGGTTTCAACTTTCATTAAAATCGCTCGGTGCTCTTTTGAAGTGGTGTATTTACCCTTGGTGTCTGCATAAAAACGCTCACCCTGATAACCTTCCATCACTGCACAATTGTCTGAATAAACACTTAACAACCCTTCTGGATGCTGATGATAAGTATTACGAATCATAGAAAATAAGCTTTTTGCTTGGTGTTCACCATCAATCGTCCAATCGGCATTAAAGATTTTATGTCGGCAATGTTCTGAGTTTGCTTGTGCAAACATCATCAATTCAATATCTGTAGGATTACGCTTTAACTCGGTAAAACTAGCCACTAAATAGTCAATTTCCACACTCGATAATGCCAAACCCAATTCTGCATTAGTGCGTTCTAGCGCAGATTTTCCCTCAGCTAAAATATCAACATTTGTTAGTGGTTGAGGCTCAAAGTTGTCAAAAATTAAATGCGCATCATCAATTGAGCCAAGTTCTGACTCAGTCATTTTGTCCATGATGCAAGATAGCACCTGAGGTTTGTTAGTAATTTCACCGTTAAAATGATAAACAATGCTACGCTCAATACGTTTAATTTTATCAATACCACACAAATATACAATATCAGTAGCTTTCGAAGACCAAGGGGATATTGTTCCTAGCCTTGGTATAACAATAATGATTGATTTTGCATTATTGACAACTAGGTTATTTGTATAAGATAGTAATTTATTTAAATGGTCAACTTGTTTATTATCAAGTGTATTGTGTAAATCTACAAAGTGAATGAATTCAGCGCCCAAAAGCTTAAGGGCTGGTTGTATTTTAGATATTTTTAATTTTAAATCCTTAGTTTTAAAGGCTTCAAGGGCACTAATGCCTCGGTGAATATGAATCATAATTGCGCCATTACCTCATCAGAAATATCAGCATTGTGATAGACCTCTTGGGTGTCATCCAAATCTTCTAAGCGGTCAATGAGTTGCATGAATTTTTCTGCATCACCCAAATTAAGTTCAACACGATTGGCAGGTTCCATTGTTACTTCAGCGTGGCTTGGCTTAAGTTCTGCGCTTGTGAGTGCATCTTTAACTATGAAAAAATCCTCAGGCGTGGTGATTACATCAATAGAGCCATCATTGTTGATGATAATGTCTTGCGCACCCGCATCAAGTGCGACCTCCATGATTTGATCCTCATCACCCGCCTCAAAGCTAATAAAGCCTTGTTTGGTGAACAGATAAGATACTGAGCCATCTGTACCTAAATTACCGCCGTGTTTTGAAAAAGCGTGGCGTACATCAGATACTGTGCGATTACGATTATCACTCAAACAATCAACCATAATAGCAGTACCGCCTAAGCCATAGCCTTCATAACGGATTTCTTCATAATTATCTCCATCAAGATCACCACTGCCACGTTTGACGGCATTTTCAATGGTGTCGCGCTTCATGTTTGCTGCCAGGGCTTTGTCAATTACCATTCTAAGAGAGGGGTTGTTTTCAATTACACCACCACCTATTTTGGCAGCGATGACGATTTCTTTAATCAGCTTGGTGAATATTTTGCCACGCTTGGCATCTTGTGCACCTTTGCGGTGTTGAATATTTTGCCATTTGCTATGTCCTGCCATAATGATGCTCCGTTAGTGTGGGTATAAATTTTACCTTTTATGTGGTAAAGTCAAGTAATTTTTGAGTCGCATTTTTTGCTTTTTTGCGAATGTCGGTATTAATAAATATTTCGTTATTACCTGTTTTTAAGGTACTCAAACAATTTTCCAGTGTGTTCATTGCCATCCACTCACAATGTGCACACGACTCACAATCTGCACCTTCACCCATAGTGGGGGCTTCTATTAATTTTTTATTGGGTGCAATTTCATGCATTTTATGAAAAATGCCATTATCAGTTGCAATGATAAAAGTTTGTTCTTTTCTATTTTTGACTGCATTAATCAGTGCAGTGGTTGAACCGACTACATCTGCCAAAGCAACCACTTCTTGTGGCGATTCTGGATGAACTAAAACAGCAGCCTCAGGGTGTAATACTTTTAAGACTTTTAGTGCATCTGCTTTAAAACGTTCATGCACCACACAAGCACCTTGCCACAAGAGCATATCAGCATTTGTTTGGGTTTGCACGTAGTGCCCTAGGTGCTTATCAGGTGCCCATAAGATTTTTTTGCCATTGTCTTTAAGGTGTTTGACGACATTAAGTGCACTACCTGAGGTAACAACCCAATCAGCACGTGCTTTAACTTGTGCTGAGGTGTTTGCATAAACTACCACAACTCTATCAGGGTGCTGGTCACAAAATGCTGAGAATTGATCAATTGGGCAATCTTCATCAAGCGAGCAAGTTGCATGAGTGTCTAGGACTAATACTCTTTTTTCAGGTGAGAGAATTTTGGCAGTTTCCCCCATAAATTTAACCCCTGCAACAATAATAGTATCTGCATCACAGTTTTGACCAAAGCGTGCCATTTCTAATGAGTCAGACACGATACCACCCGTTGCTTCTGCCAAAGTTTGCAATTTAGCATCTACATAATAGTGCGCAACTAAAACGGCATTATGAGCTTTTAATTCAGCCTTAATTTGTTCTTGAGTTGACAACACGAATGATTAGTCTTTTTCTGGCAGGCTAACCTTAACGCTTAATTCACGCAATAACTTTCTTGGCACGCTGGTAGGTGCATTGGTTAAAAGGCAAGCGGCAGTTTGAGTTTTAGGAAAGGCAATCACATCACGAATAGAATCCGCACCTGTCATAATCATTACCAAGCGGTCAAGACCAAACGCCATGCCACCATGAGGTGGACAGCCATATTCTAGTGCATTCAGTAAAAAGCCAAATTTATCTTGTGCCTCTTGGTCGGAGATGCCTAGTAGTTTTAGGACGGTTTTTTGCATGTCAACTTGATGAATGCGAATAGAACCACCACCTACTTCAGATCCATTAATGACTAAATCATAGGCTTTGGATAGGGCGGTTGTGGCAGTTTGTTCTAGGATTTTAGCATCAACACTGGGTGCGGTAAATGGGTGATGAATTGCATTTAATGAGCCGTCGTCACTCGCTTCAAACATTGGAAAATCAACCACCCACACGGCTACCCATTGTTTGTCAAATAAGTCTAAATCTTTAGCAAGTTGTTCGCGTAAATTACCCAAAGCTTCATTAACAATTTTGCTTTTATCAGCGCCAAAGAAAATGATATCCCCTGTTTTTGCATCGGTCATTTCGATAACTTTAGCGGTTACTTCAGCGCCTAAGAATTTTAAAATAGGGGAGGTTGGGCCGTCCTCATTAAGTTTGATATAAGCCAAACCTTTTGCGCCATAAATGCTCACGTATTTTGTGTATTTATCAATATTTTTACGACTAATACTAGCACCACCTGGTACTTTTAAAGCAGCAACACGAGAGTTATCATCGTTAGCAGGACCTGAAAATACTTTAAAATCAACATCTTGCATTAGCTTGTCCATGCTGACTATTTGCATTGAAATACGCATATCTGGGCGGTCTAGCCCGTATTTTTCCATGGCATCTACGTAGGTAATGGTGGGAAAATTATCACCTAAATCAACGTTAATGACTGATTTAAACAAGCCTCTAGTCATTTTTTCCATCATTGCCATGATTTCATTTTCACTCATAAATGAAGTTTCAACATCAAGTTGAGTGAATTCAGGTTGGCGATCAGCACGTAAGTCTTCATCTCTAAAGCACTTAACAATTTGATAATAACGCTCAAATCCTGACATCATTAAAAGTTGTTTGAATAATTGTGGCGATTGTGGCAAGGCAAAGAACTCACCTGGATGTGTGCGCGAAGGTACTAAATAATCACGAGCCCCTTCTGGGGTAGCCTTGGTTAAAAATGGGGTTTCGATATCTAAAAAATCATGCTCATCCATAAATTCACGCATGTAACGAGTAACGCGAGAACGTAAACGCAAGCGATTTTGCATGGCATCACTACGTAAGTCTAAATATCTATATTTAAGCCGGACTTCTTCTGAGGTATCAGTTGCATCAATTTGGAATGGCGTGGGTTTGGAGGTGTTAAGAATTTCAATATTTTGTGTTTTAATTTCAATTTCACCAGTGCTTAGTTTTGGATTTGTTAAACCTTCACCTCTGGCAATCACTATCCCTGTAATTTTTAATACAAATTCGTTACGAATAGTTTTAGCTAAAGAGAAATCTGTATTGTCAGGATTAATAACCACTTGAGCAATACCGCGTTTGTCACGCATGTCTAAAAAGATAACACCCCCATGATCACGCCTGCGATTAACCCAGCCACAAATTTCTACTGTTTGGTCTATATTGTCTTTGTTTAGTTCGCCACAATAATGTGTTCTCATAGTTTGTCCTTTGTTTGTGTTGGCGTTACCACGCCAGTAGAAATAATTAGTTTGAATGCTTCATCAACATTCATGTCAAGCTCAATCACATCCTCTTTTGCGAGCATAATGAAAAAGCCAGAAGTAGGGTTAGGTGTGGTGGGTACATAAATATTAATAATTTCTTGCCCAATTTTTTGTGCTACCTCACCACCATAGTTGCCTGTTTGAAAGGCAATGGTCCACATACCTTTGCGCGGATATTCAACCAATAATGCTTTTTTGAAACTCTCATCAGAAGGGCTAAGCACGGTATCTGAAAGTTGTTTAAGTGCGCTATAAATACCTCTAAAGCCTGGAATTTTATTGAGTAGTTTTTCCCAAAGTTGGATAAGTTTACGACCAATAAAGTTACTAACCAAAGCGCCCGTTATCAGCATGATTAAAATAACCCAAACAATGCCAGACCCAGGAATGGTCTTGTCTAAATCAAATAAAGCTTCTGGTAGGTATTGGGTGGGAACAATGTTATTGACTAATTCTAAAAAGAATTTAACAACAACAATACTCAACCCTAAAGGTATCCAGAATAATAGACCAGAGATAAAATAATTTCGTAAGCGTTTCAACGGTTCAAAATAATAGCGATAAAAAAGGCTATTTTAGCATAAGCATCGCACTATTTTTATACCGACTCTTCATCTCTGAGTGTTAAGATTTCGCATCCATTTTTCGTGACTAAAATAGTGTGCTCCCATTGTGCAGAAAGCGCGCGGTCTTTTGTAGTTACTGTCCAGTTATCGACTTTAGAAGTGACAACTTCAAATCCACCTAGATTAATCATAGGCTCAATTGTAAAAGTTATGCCTGCTTCAAGAATTGGGCTAATGTCTGATTTTCCATCATCATAATGAACCACTTGAGGTTCGGCGTGAAACTCAGTCCCAATGCCATGTCCACAATAATCACGCACCACAGCACAATTATTTTTAATTGCATGAGTGCCAATTGCCTTGCCAATTTCACCCAAATGAACACCAGGCTTTACTTGTTTAATGCCGATATATAAACATTCTTGTGCAATTCTACAAATGCGTTGTGCTTTGACACTAGATTTACCAATGATGAACATTTTTGAAGTATCGCCATGAAAACCATCTTTAATAATGGTGATATCAATGTTAACTATGTCCCCTTTTTTAAGCCTCCTGTCTCCAGGAATGCCGTGGCAAACCACATGGTTAACACTGGTGCAAATAGATTTTGGAAAGCCGTGATAATTAAGTGGTGCAGCAATCGCACCTTGCTGATTAACAATATAATCATGGCAAATTTTGTCTAACTCATCAGTACTAATGCCAGCCTTAACATGAGGTGATATCATATCAATGACATCAGCTGCTAAGTGCCCAGCCACACGCATTTTTTCAATATCATCTTTTGATTTAATGGCTATTGACATTAGAGTCTATTTTGAATTTTTTTAATGCGCTTATCTAGTGGCGGATGTGTGGCAAATAACTCACCACCCATACCAAACAACATGGCATGGGCATACTCTTTGGCATTAGGATTCTCAAGTTTGGTTTTACCACCATTTTGCATAATCTCAAATGCCTCAACCAAGCCATTAGGATAACGAGTAAATTGAACAGCAGAAGCATCAGCCAAGTATTCGCGCTGGCGCGACATTGCTGCTTGTAAAATACGCCCAAACCAAACCGTCATGACCCCAATTAATGCAATGATAGCAGCGATTGCGAATAATACTAATTTTGCTCGACCATCCATACGGCGATTATAAGCGGCTTGGTAAAATATCATCCTGGCGAGGAAAAATAGTGCAGTAAAACCAAACACAAAGGCGCTGATTTGGATATTAAGTTTGATGTCATGGTTGACAATATGTCCAATTTCATGAGCAATAACACCAGATAATTGAGTGCGATTAAAACTTACCATTGAACCTTGAGTAATGGCAACAATCGCCTCTTGAGTAGTTTTCCCTGCAGCAAAGGCGTTAATAGCATTATCTGGAATGATGTATAAGGCAGGCGCAGGAATGTTAGCCGCCAAAGCTTGTTCAGCGACTATATTAAGTGCTTGTTTTTTCTCAATTGACAACTCGTCTTCATCATTAATTAGTTTACCACCAAAGGCAAGTGCGACTTTATGTCCATTTGATTTTTGAAAAAAACCAAATGCAGTGGCACTCAGCATTGCCAATAATGCCACCAGTGAAAATCCTAAAAAACCAAACAACTGCTCTTGATTTTGAAAGACGATTTGATTAGCAGCAATGAACTTTTCACCAAAGCTGTATTGTTGATATTCAGGCTGATAAAACTGTGTTAAATTGAATCCAACAAACAAAGTGTAGCCAATTAGTGTAGACGAAATTAGTAATAAAATAAGATATAAAAACCAAATAATTAGCGTGTTCTTTTTGGCCTTGTCTTGATGCTCCCTAAAATCCATTGTTAACGATACCCCCAGAAATCCCAATGTAATTTAGGGAATGTACTCTTTTAGTACCCCTTTGAGGGATGAAAAAAAGCACTGTTTTATGTATTTCAGTACGAAGTCTGCCATTGGTATAAATTGTGTTAGGGTTTCCTTGATACACCCTTTAAGCAAATAAGTCTTTAGGCGCTTGGTTTAATTGTTCCATGCTCTCGCCAAATTCTAAATTTTGTGCATCCACACCAAAGCCAAACAGACCAGCAAACAATACATTTGGAAATGATTTTTTGTACTCATTAAACTTTTGAACTAAGTCGTTATACCCCTGTCGAGCACTGGCAATGCGATTTTCTGTGGTGGTCATTTCCTCACTTAGTTGCATCATGTTTTCGCTTGCTTTTAAATCAGGATAGGCTTCCATTTTTAAGTTAAAACCACCCATTGCACTGTCCAATGCTATCTGAGAACTGGCTAAATTTGCCATGGCACTTGCCTCGCCTGGATTTTTTTGTGCCACTTTGTTGGCTTGTGTCAGTCCTGCTCTAGCTTCAGTAACAGCAGTTAACGTCTCTCTTTCATGTTCCATGTATTTTTTAGCAATATCAACCAAATTGCCAATCAAGTCTAAGCGTCGCTTAAGTTGTACTGAAATTTGCTCAAAGCCATTTTGATACTGAGTTTTGTAAGAAACCAAGTTGTTATAAATGCTGACAATCCAAATAAGTAAAACAACCACAATTGTAATTAGCAGCCAGTTTTGTGTTAAAAATTCCATCTCAAATCTCCTAAAAGTTAATCAATATCGATGTTAATTATATAAGGCTATTGCTTTTAAATTCAAGTCTTTCATTTCCTTTTAATTCAATTTTGAACGTTTTATATTTAATAGGTAAATAAATTCAAGTGAAATTGTTTGGAGTTGCATGCACTTTCTTAGTTTTGTTATAAAGCCTGCCACCAATGATTGGGTAGGCTATAGCCACCGAAATGTTTTCTTATCCAGTGTTGATTTTAAGGCTTATTTTGGCAAGATAGGTAATTACCAAAGCATCAAGTAACAATTGATTGTCATTTTTAATAAATTTTTTTCTCTCAATCGTGTTGTGCATAATTTTTATTTTAACTAAAATATCTTTTATGAACAGTATTAGAAAATTTTTATTCAAAGAGTTAGACATCTGCGGTCAGCATTTATCAATCAGTAGGCCTTGGCAGCAGATGATTGAGAGTCGTGGTTATTCTAAAGTGGTTCAGCAACTATTTGGTGAATTGAGTGCACTGGCAATCATATTGGCAAATGGTATGAAGCACAAAGGCAAAATTACCATGCAACTTCAAGGGGGTGGTGCAATTAGTTTGCTGCTGGTTGAGGTGAGCGATGATTTGAAGATACGCGGTATGGTTAAAGTGAGTGGCGTTATTGATGAGCATGATAACTTTGGTCGAATTTTAGGCAAAGGAAAAATCGTTGCCACCTTATATAATGCACAAACTAAGCGTAATTTTCAGTCATTAGTGTCTATTAATTCAAAAGGATTGATACAAACATTTGAGGATTATTTTTCTCAGTCAGATCAATTGGCATCCAAGATTTGGATTTTATCAAATCAAGATAATTTATCAGCCATGTTGGTTCAAAAAATGCCAGATAGCAAGCAAAATAGTCAACAAGACTGGGATAGAATATTGTTATTAGCAAACACCATTACCCATGCAGAATTATGTGAACTACCTGCGCAATCTCTATTGCATAAGCTGTTTCATGAAGAAGTGGTGACATTGTTTGAAAAAGACACAATTGAATACGAATGCCAGCAAGATAGAGAAAAATTTGAAAAAATTATCTTCAATTTAGGTGAAAAAGACGCTAGAGATTTGCTTAAAGAACATGGTGAAATTGCCATTCATAATGAAATATGCAATGCCCACTTATTTTTTGATGAGAGTGATTTAGATAAGATATTTTCTAATTAAACATATAAAAAATATTGTAAAAGCAAGATGGGGCGAGAAACGGGGTTTGAACCCGCGACAACCGGAATCACAATCCGGGGCTCTACCAACTGAGCTATTCCCGCCATAAACTATTACCTCAGGCTTTTTGCCTTGAAGTGGTACGCCCAACACGATTCGAACGTGTGACCTACGGCTTAGAAGGCCGTTGCTCTATCCAGCTGAGCTATGGGCGCATATACCAAAAATGGTTGTTATTAAAGCACTCTAAATGCAAGGTATTTTTTTGGTCGGAGTGGAGGGATTTGAACCCCCGACCACCTGGTCCCAAACCAGATACGCTACCAAACTGCGCTACACTCCGAAAAAACAATAATTATACTTTGTTAAATTGAAATGTAAATGGTTAAATTACCGATGGTTAGTAATTAGTCAATCCCTAACTCATGCCAAATGGCATCAATTTTTTGTATGACGCCTTTGTCCATTTCAATGGGCTCTCCCATTCTCGATTGGTTTCACCAGTAAGTTTATTAGTCGCATCAATGCCTATTTTTGAACCAAGACCAGAAACTGGTGAGGCAAAATCAAGATAATCAATGGGCGTATTATCAACCAAAGTAGTGTCACGACTCGGGTCAACGCGTGTGCTTAATGCCCAAATCACTTCTTGCCAATTTTTAACGTCAATATCATCATCAACCACAATCACAAATTTGGTATATACATAAACTGACGTAAGAACGACCAAACTCCCATCATTACACGCTTGGCATGCCCTGGATATTGCTTTTTGATGCTGACAATCGCCATTCTATATGAGCAAGCTTCAGGTGGTAAATAAAAGTCTATAATTTCTGGAAATTGCTGTTGTAAAAGTGGCACAAACACCTCATTAAGTGCCACACCTAATACAGCAGGTTCATCAATGGGTTTGCCTGTATAGGTGGAGTGATAAATCGGGTTAATTCTGGTGGTTATTCTTTGCACTGTAAAAACAGGAAATTTTTCTACTTCGTTATAACAACCAGTGTGGTCGCCAAAAGGGCCTTCGTTTGCCATCTCATTTGGATGGATGACACCTTCTAAGATAATCTCAGCATTTTCAGGGACTTGTAAATCATTACCTAGACACGTACAGACTTTGGTTTTTTTGCTTCGCAACAATCCAGCAAGGCCATATTCACTTAATGTATCAGGAATCGGGTTAACTGCTGCCAATGTTGTAGCAGGATCAGCCCCAAGTGCTACAGCAATTGGAAAAGGTTTGTTAGGGTTTTTTTCACACCAGTCTTTAAAATCAAGCGCACCGCCACGATGCGACAGCCAACGCATAATGAGTTTATTTTTTCCAAGAACTTGTTGGCGATAAATGCCTAAATTTTGCCGTTTTTTATAGGGTCCTTTGGTGATGGTTAGCCCCCAAGTAAGTAGTGGTGCAGCGTCTTTAGGCCAACAAGTTTGAATGGGTAATTTAGATAAATCAACCTCATCGCCTTCAATAACGACAGCTTGGCACTGACCTTTTTTAACCAATTTAACGGGCATATTGAGTACTTTTTTTAGTACTGGTAGTTTTTCAATGGTATCTTTAAACCCTTTAGGCGGTTCAGGTTGTTTCAATTCAGCCAAGAGTCTTCCCAATTCTCTTAATGCGATTAAGTCTTTTTGTCCCATGGCAGCAACAACACGTTTTGTTGTACCAAATAAACATGCCAGTACTGGCATGTTTGAATTTTTAACATTTTCAAACAAAAGTGCAGGGCCTGTTTATCCAGTGTTCGGCGACAAATTTCAGTAATTTCTAAATGGGCATCAACTTGTGTTTGAATGCGTTTGAGCTCGCCTTGTTTTTCTAACCCAGTGATAAACTCACGTAAATCTTGATATTGCATTGGTATTTGCCTTAAATTAATTAAATTTTTTCAAAGTAACTAGCGTGTGCTGTTAGTTCTTGTTTATTTGCATAAACAACTTTGATTTTGCCAATAGCGCGTTCTACTCGAATAATGTTATTAGTATTATTGGCTTGCTCGTTGGCCACTTGTTCATTGCCAAATAAAGTCGATTGCCCGCCAGTCATTGCTAGATAAACTTGTGCTAGAATTTTCGCATCTAGTAGTGCGCCATGTACAGTTCTTGCACTTGAGTCAATTTCAAATCGTCGGCATAAGGCGTCAAGATTGTGCAATGTGTCAGGTCGTTGTTGTTTAGATAGTTCTAATGAATCGATAATATTGCATTTATCCTCAATACGCTCATCAATACCCATAAGTTTAAGTTCATGGTTTAAAAACCCAAGGTCAAATGGGGCGTTGTGAATGATGAGTGTTGCACCTTCAATATAGGTTAGAAACGTTTTAACAATGGCTTCAAATTTAGGCTTTTTTGTTAAGAACTTGTCAGTAATACCATGAATTCGCACCGAATCGCCAACATTGCGACTGGGTTGTATATATTCATGATATTCATTATTCTCAGTGATTTGTCTATCTACAATTTCTGTACAACCAATTTCAATGATGCGATGACCTTCGGAAGGCTCAATGCCTGTAGTTTCAGTGTCCAGTACAATTAGTCTTTCCATCGAATATTCCTTGAACTTATTTTTCGTGTAAAATTATTTGATTTTATCATAAGTAAAATTTATAAATATTATGGCAAGAGTAACAGTTGAAGAATGTTTGGAACATGTGGAAAATCGTTTTGAGTTAGTATTAGTTGCAGCAAAGCGTGCACATCAATTAAGTTCTGGTGGCTATAAACCACTATTAGATGCAGGTAAAGACAAGCCAACAGTAGTGGCGTTAAGAGAGATTGAGGCAGGGCTTATTGATGCTTCAATTTTAAGCGAAACTTATGAAATGCAAGAGCAATTATCAGCACAGCAAAAAGTAGCAGATAGTGCAAAAATGTCTGAAATTGAGCAGTAATTAACGCTTAATTGCTTAAAAATGACGCAAGTGCGTCATTTTTTTTATCTAAAAACACTTGCTATCTATATTAGCAACATATGATAGTTAACAATTGTTTATGTAGTGGTCTGAAAAACTTGGACACAAAGATAGCCTTATAATACAAACCATAAGGAGGTCAGTAATGACACAATATAAATCAAGAAAACAACGAGTGACTTTTACCGTTGAACATTCTGTTCAATACCCCCTTGAGGGGGGAACACTAGATTATGCCAAACTCATGGTGCATGAGAATTACACCAATAAAAAAAATCATGATAATATCAGGAGCTTGCTCCTCAGCAGTTAGCAGATGGAGAAAACAATACCTAGCAGAGCTTGGTGGACAAACACCAGAGTCAGGCAAAGCGCTGACTTCTGAACAACAAACAATACAACTGCTTGAGAAACAACTTTGGCGCGCACAAAGGGACAATGAAATCTTAAAAAAGGCAACAGCCTTGTTCGCTGTGGACAATCACCAAGTGATATGATTATCAAGATAAACAAGGCTTGCCAACAATACAATACTAAAGAATTATGAGCATTACTCAAACTTCCTCGCAGTAGTTATTACTATCAAGTCAAAGATAAGCGAGTAAACAACAACACCAACGCTATGATTAAATTAATCAAACAAACTGCTATTGAAGTTGGATACACCTATGGCAAACGCAGAATGCGAGTAGTTTTGAATAACCAAGGTTATAACATTGGTATTTACCAAACTGCAACGCTAATGAAAAAAGCCAATGTAGTTGCCATACGCCCAAGAAAGCGTCATTATTACCCTAATACTAGATTGATGTTTAAAAAGGCAAAAAACCTATTAAATCGTGTGTTTGAGCAGCAATCAATTAATACGCATTGGGTTGGTGATATTACCTATATCAAAACCTATCAAGGTGGGAGTTATTTAGCCAGTGTGTTGGATTTAGGCTCAAGACAAGTTGTTGGTTGGGCATTGTCAAAACAGCCTAATGCTCAGTTGGCAAAGGATGCGCTTAGTAATGCTGTGTCTAGACACCAGCCCAATACAAATAAACACATGTTCCACTCTGATCAAGGGACTCAATACTCTTCTAAAGTTTTTATTGATTATTGCAACAAGAACAACATTACTCAAAGCATGAGCAGGCGAGGTAATTGTTGGGATAATGCGGTCATGGAGCGTTTCTTTAGAAGTCTGAAGACTGAGAGATTAAATTATCAAAGTTTTGCAAATCATAGTGAAGTCGTGCAAAATGTAGAGGGTTATATCTACTTGTATAATTACAAAAGGATTCATTCAGCGATTGGGTATTTAACACCTGCTCAAAAGATGGCTGAATTGAAAAAAGCGGCTTGAAATGTGTCCAAGTAGGTTAGAGCATTGCAACCACGGGGCTGAATGCTAAACAAGATAGAATTGTTAGCATGGGATACACTTTGATTAAGGATTTGCATTTATTTTTAAAAGACAGTGCTCATGTTTTGGTTAAGCCTAAACGTTTACTAACTGAGCAAAATGTTGGCATTCATCAGCTTACTGATTTGATAATTTGCCAATGAGAGAATGCTAGATACTTTAAAAATTGAGACCAGGAAACGCACTGTGAATCAAATCCATATTAATCCTGAGAGTTTAAGATTGTTTGCACTTAGAGATCAATATAATTTACCTCGTTATAAAGCCCATAATGCTATGTAAGACGCTATTTCAACAGCAGAATTGTTTTTAGCTCAAGTGGCTTATATGGGTGATATTGACACCATTAAGTTGAGTGAATTGATGATTTAAAAATGACGTGTCTGAGCGTATTTTTCTAGGTATGATTAACTTTTTTACTTCTTAAATCAACCACTATGTATCCAATTATCAAACCCAGTAAGCCGCCCATATGTGATGAAGCAACTTATGAATCAATGTATCAACATTCAATTGATGATAGTGACTCATTTTGGGCGCAACAAGCCAAAGTATTCCTAGATTGGGATAAGGATTGGACACAAGTCTCCAATGTTGATTATACAAAAGGTCAAATTGAGTGGTTTAAGGGTGGCGAGTTAAATGTTGCTTACAACTGTATTGATAGACACTTACCAAAACGCGCAAATCAAACAGCCATTATTTGGGAAGGTGATGACCCTGAGGCAAGTCAACATATCACTTATCAACAACTTCATGATGAAGTGGCAAAACTTAGCAATGGCCTTAAAGCATTAGGGGTTGAAAAAGGTGATCGAGTTTGTATTTATATGCCGATGATTTTACAAGCAAGTTATGCCATGTTGGCTTGTGCTCGCATTGGTGCTATTCACTCTGTGGTATTTGGCGGCTTTTCACCAGAGGCATTAAAAGATAGAATTCTAGACTCTGAATGTAGGATTGTTATCACTGCTGATGAAGGTATGCGTGGCGGTAGAGCTACTGCACTAAAGGCAAATGTTGATCAAGCAGTTAGTGAGTGCGATTGTGTTGATAAAGTGATCGTGGTAAAGCGCACAGGTGGTGATGTTAATTGGAACGATAGAGATGTTTGGTATCATGATTTAGTTGCTGATGTTTCAGCTGAATGTCCGTGTGAATCATTTGATGCTGAAACGCCGTTGTTTATTCTTTATACTTCTGGCTCTACTGGAAAGCCCAAAGGTGTGCTACATACCTCAGGTGGCTATTTGCTTTATGCTGCGATGACGCATCAATATGTTTTCGATTACCAAGAGGGTGATGTGTATTGGTGTACAGCAGATGTTGGTTGGGTAACAGGGCATTCCTACATTGTTTATGGGCCACTTGCAAATGGGGCAACCACATTAATGTTTGAAGGCATTCCAACTTATCCTGACGCCTCACGTTTTTGGCAAGTTATTGACAAACATCAAGTCAACATTTTTTACACTGCACCGACAGCAATCCGTGCATTAATGGGTGCTGGCGATGAATATGTCAGCAATACCTCACGTTCAAGCTTACGTATTTTAGGCACGGTTGGCGAGCCTATTAATCCTGAAGCGTGGGAGTGGTATTATCACACTATTGGAAAAGGTAAGTGTCCTGTCGTTGATACTTGGTGGCAAACAGAAACAGGTGGTCATATGATTACGCCTTTGCCTTATGCGACTGCGCTTAAGCCAGGATCAGCCAGCAAGCCATTTTTTGGTATTGAACCACAAGTTGTGAATGAGAAGGGTGAAATACTAACAGGCGAAGCTGAGGGTATTTTAGTATTAGCAAGGTCTTGGCCAGGGCAAATGCGCACTTTGTATAACAATCATCAGCGATTTATGGAGGCTTATTTTACCACCTTCCCAGGCAAGTACTTTGCAGGCGATGGTGTTAGGCGTGATGCTGATGGTTATTATTGGATTACTGGGCGTGTAGATGATGTACTTAATATTTCTGGGCATCGCTTAGGTACAGCAGAGATTGAATCAGCATTAGTTTTACATGACGGTGTTTCAGAGGCTGCAGTGGTGGGCTATCCTCACGATATTAAGGGTCAGGGTATTTATGCTTATGTGTCAATTATGAATGGTGTTGAACCAACGGATGAGCTTAAAACTGAATTGGTTCAGTTGGTACGTCGTGAAATTGGACCTATTGCCACTGTGGATAAAATTCAATTTGCACCGGGTTTGCCAAAAACGCGTAGTGGTAAGATTATGCGCAGAATTTTAAGAAAAATTGCACGAAATGATTATGATAATTTGGGTGATACTTCAACCTTGGCAGAACCAAAAGTTGTTAAAGATTTGATTAAAAATAGAGTGGTTTAGACAACCTAAAACAGATAATTATTAGTGTTGTTATTTTTTGTAAATGGCGTTACTCAGTAATTAGCACTTTTTGAAAACTTTGCTTGATTTTATCTTTAAAACTTAGCATGCATTGTTGATGGTAACTCGTTTGTATGTCGTTATCTAATGAAATAACTTTGCCAAATACTTTGTATTCTAAGTCCATGGTATTTTTAATATTATCACAGTAGTTTTGTATTTCTTCAGTAGTGTAAGAGATTAAGGTTGCAACACCAATAGCAGGCACAATAAGCCCTGTTATAGCAATACCTGCTGAGGTTTCTTTTATTTTTTTAATGCGGGCAATGTTTTTTGTGACTGTATTTTTATTTTGCTCTTCAAAGATACTTTTTAAATATTTAAGTCTTTCATCAGAAATTTGTAATTTTTCTTGAGCTGAAGTTAGTGAATTTTTTAAGGTTTTTACCTTGGTTCTTGCATCATTTATTTGTAAAATTTCATCATTCAAAACATGGCCTTTACTGGTTGCTAATGAAAGCTTATCTTGTGCTTTTTTTAATGCTGAACGCGTTTTAATTAACTGGTTATTGAGATTTTCCAATGCATTTGTACTACTCGGGGTGGTAGAAGATCTGGCAACCTGCTTGGCATTATTAGGTTGAAGTGCTATAAGCTTAGTGTTGTATTCTTGTGCAAGACTGCTGATTTCATTGTTAAGTTTAATGACTTGGTTGTTGTGGATAAAATAACCAACAACCAAAGCGATGGTTAAAACAATTGAGCTAAATAATGATTTATTTTCCATAATAACACCTCAAAATTAAGATATATAATATTCTTACTTTAGCCATTTAGCAGCTTGCTTGGCGTAATAAGTTAAAATGCCATCAGCACCAGCGCGCTTGAACGCCAACAAAGTTTCTAACACCACTTGCTCTTCCTTGAGCCAATTATTTTGTACAGCCGCTTTTAACATGGCATATTCACCACTCACATGATAAGCAAAAGTGGGCATGCCAAAGGTTTGCTTAACTCGATAAACAATATCCAAGTAGGGCAATCCAGGTTTAATCATAATCATATCCGCACCTTCATCAATATCTAAACCCACTTCACGAATAGCCTCATTAGAATTAGCAGGATCCATTTGGTAAGTCTCTTTGCTAGACGTGCCTAAATTAGCTGAAGAGCCAACGGCATCCCTAAAAGGACCGTAATAATGGGAGGCGTATTTTGCAGAATAAGCCAAAATATTCGTATGAATAAATCCATTTTCTTCAAGTGCTTTACGAATGGCACCTATACGCCCATCCATCATATCACTTGGTGCCACGATATCGCTACCAGCTTGCGCATGGGATAAGGCTTGTTTGACTAAGACTTCAATGGTTTCATCGTTGAACACATAGCCATTATCATCAATCAAGCCATCTTGGCCATGCGTGGTAAATGGATCAAGTGCGACATCGGTAATTACTGCTAAGTTTGAATATTTTTGTTTGACGGCGCGTGTAGCACGTTGTGCCAAACCGTCTGAATTAAATGCTTCTTGTGCATCTAATGATTTTTTTTCTAATGGAACAACAGGGAAAAGTGCGATGGCTTGAATGCCCAATTCAATCAATTCAGCCACTTCAATTAGTAATTGATCAATACTTAAACGCTCAATATCTGGCATTGAGTCAATACTTTGTCGTTTATTCTGACCCTCAATGATAAAAATTGGAAAGATTAAATCGCTGGCTGTTAGGCTGTTTTCACGCATTAATTTACGGGTATGTGCGTGTTTTCTCATACGACGTAGTCTATGGGTTAAAATTGTCATTTTTGAATTTCAATTTAATATTTTCATTAATTATACGTCAATGAGCCAGTCAAGCAAAACCTTAAAAAATATGTCAAACGTTAATGAGGCGTTTATCAAACCATTTCCTAACTCTAATAAGATTTATGTGCAAGGGTCACGCAAAGATATTCAAGTGCCTATGCGCGAGATTACACTTACAGATACCATTGGTGAGTTAGCAGAAAAAAATACCCCTATTCATGTTTATGACACCTCAGGTGTTTACACCGATCCTAATGTCGAGATTGATTTACGTAAAGGCCTTGGCAATATTAGAGTCACTTGGATTGAACAGCGAAATGACACTGAAATATTAACCAAACTGAGCTCTAATTTTTCTAATGAACGCCGAGATGATGCGCAGTTAGATACGCTACGCTTTGAGCATCTAAAAGTGCCACGTCGTGCCAAAAATACCAAAAATGTATCACAGATGCATTATGCTAAACAGGGCATTATTACCCCTGAGATGGAATACATCTCTATTCGTGAAAATTGTAAATGGCAAGAATACAAAGATCAAATTGGACAGCATAAAGGCGAAAGTTTTGGCGCTAATATTCCTGATGTAATCACACCTGAGTTTGTGCGCGATGAAGTTGCTAGAGGGCGTGCGGTAATTCCTGCTAATATTAACCATCCAGAAACAGAACCGATGATTATTGGTCGTAATTTTATGGTTAAAATTAATGGTAATATCGGTAATTCTGCACTGGGTTCAAGTATTGAACAAGAGGTTGATAAAATGGTGTGGGGTATTCGCTGGGGTGCAGATACCATTATGGACCTTTCAACAGGTAAAAATATTCACGAAACTCGTGAATGGATTATCCGTAACTCACCTGTACCTATTGGCACTGTACCTATTTATCAAGCATTAGAAAAAGTTAATGGCATCGCTGAAGATTTAACTTGGGAAGTGTTTCGTGACACCTTAATTGAGCAAGCTGAGCAGGGGGTAGATTACTTCACCATTCATGCAGGCGTGCGCTTACAACATGTGCCGCTGACTATTAATCGTATCACAGGCATTGTCTCTCGTGGTGGCTCAATTATGGCCAAATGGTGTTTAGCACACCACACAGAGAGTTTCATTTATACACACTTTGAAGATATTTGTGAAATTATGAAGCAATATGATGTTACCTTTTCACTAGGCGATGGTTTACGTCCTGGTTGTATTGCTGATGCTAATGATGCGGCTCAATTCGGCGAATTAGAAACCTTGGGCGAGCTTACCAAAATTGCTTGGAAACATGATGTGCAAACTTTTATCGAAGGCCCTGGCCATGTTCCTATGCAGATGATTAAAGAGAATATGGATAAGCAGCTAGAAGAATGCGGTGAAGCGCCATTTTACACACTTGGTCCATTAACGACTGATATTGCACCGGGTTATGATCACATTACCAGTGCCATAGGTGCGGCACAAATTGGCTGGTATGGCTGTGCCATGCTTTGTTACGTGACACCAAAAGAGCATCTCGGTTTGCCCAATCAAGACGATGTTAAGCAAGGCGTTATCGCTTATAAAATTGCAGCACATGCAGCTGACTTGGCTAAAGGACATCCGGGTGCACAAATTCGTGATAACGCCCTTTCTAAAGCGCGTTTTGAATTCAGATGGGAAGACCAGTTTAATTTAGGTCTAGATCCAGATACAGCACGTAAATACCACGATGAAACTATGCCCAAGCAAGCTGCAAAAACCTCGCATTTTTGTTCCATGTGTGGCCCTAAATTTTGTTCCATGAAAATTACTCAGGAGATTAAAACCATGGATGCAGAAGAGATTGCTAAGATTAATGCCATTCAAGTAGAAATGGATAAAAAATCGGCAGAATTTTTAAAAAATGACAGTGAAATTTACATGAAAGAAGGTGCTTAAATTTTTTGTTAATTTAATTAAAAAACGACCCTTAATTTGTTCGACTATTGTCTAAAATCTTAAAGTCTTTCAAACAGCATTGACCTGAAGGATTCAGGTTTTTGCAATGACAGTAGTTGTGTTTAGTTTGAAATACAGCAAACCCTTTTAAGACATTCTCTTTGCCTTGTTTTATAGCTTCTATATAAGCACTTTCAGTGATGTTAAAGCAGTAGCATAATTGCTTTTCATTGTTTTTAGTGTCACAACAACTCATTTTTTATATTGTAAATTTAAAATCATAAGGTAAGAAATTTCTTGATTAACTGTAGTGTATTTTCAACCGCACCTTGCTTGCTATAAAGGTACTGTTGAGCGTTATTACCTAATACTTTGTATTGTTGTTCATCATTTAATAACACTATTATTATTTTAAATAAACCTGTCACATTTTGAATTTGAATGGCTGCGTTTTGTTTTAGTAAGTCTGATGATATTTCGGTAAAATTAAATACATTAGGGCCAAATATAATAGGCTTGGCAAGGGCAGCAGGTTCAAGCATATTATGCCCACCAGTGTTGCTTAAACTCCCCCCCATAAAAACAATATCAGCAATATCAAAGTAAGACATCATTTCATCCATAGAATCACCTAAAAGAATTTGAGCATTTTGAGCAGGTTGGTTTTCTGAGCGACGAATAACATTAAGATTGGCATTTTTAGCTAATTTATAAACTGCATCAAAACGTTCTGGATGTCTTGGAATAATAACAAGTAAGGCATTAATGGTGTGTTTATGTTTTAAATATTCATTAATAATTTGCGCCTCTTCGCCTTCATGAGTGCTGGCAAAAATAACAGTTTTACGTTTGCTAATTATCGCTTGTAATGCATTACTTATTGTTGTGTCGGGTTTTGTATTTTGATCAAACTTAATATTGCCAGTCATGATTACATTATTATTCTTAGTGCCTAATTCAATAAAACGATTAGCAGAATTTTGATTTTGAGCAGCAATCAAGCTGAGTTTATTTAAAGTTTGCTTAATTAAATTGGACGTAAATTTTTGGTACTTTTCTTTTGATTGTTGCGATAATCTGGCATTGATAAGCAGTGTTGGAATGTTGTTTTTGTTGAGTTTGTGGATTAAATTAGGCCAAATTTCTGTTTCTAGTAGTAGACATATTTTTGGGTTAATTTTTTTAATATAACGCCTAACAATTAGTGGCAAATCATAAGGGAAATAAAGATGCAATACCTTATTTTGATAATGATTAATCACCGCATTAGAACCTGTAGGTGTGGTCGTGGTAATTAATAATTGATGATTAGGATATTGTTTAATAAGTTGGTCAATAATAACAATGGCTGCTTTAAATTCACCTATAGAAACACAATGCACCCAAATAACAGGTGCTTGGATTTTGCTAATTAAGCCGAGTCGTTCGTTAACTCTTTGCCTGAATTTAGGTATTTTTATGCCTTTAATCATTAACCTTAAAATCATAAAGGGTAATAAAAAATATCCTATCGTGCTGTAGAGACTTCGGTTCATTTTGGCAGTGGTATAATACGGTTCATTGTATTTTAGCGGTTTTGAAGTCCTTTATGAAATTTGTTGATTCTGCCAGTATTCGCATCGAAGCTGGCAAAGGTGGGGCAGGGTGTTTGGGCTTTCGCAGAGAGAAATATATTCCTGACGGTGGTCCTGACGGTGGTGACGGTGGTGACGGTGGTCATGTCTATTTTCAAGGACAAGAGGGGTTAAACACGCTTAGTGAATTTCGTTTTAAGCGTTTGTTTAGGGCAAAGAATGGCCAGCCTGGATCAGGTCAAAACAAACGTGGGAAATCAGCGCAACATTTAACGGTTGAAATTCCATTGGGCACTAAAGTTTACGACCTTGAAACCGATGAGTTAATTAGCGAGATGGTTGAGCATGAACAAATCATGCTAGTTGCTAAGGGTGGCTTTCATGGCTTGGGTAATACACGGTTTAAATCTAGCATTAATCGCGCACCACGTAAAACTACACCAGGCTCATTGGGCGAAGTTCGTGAGATTGGTTTAGAGTTAAGTATCATGGCTGATATTGGCCTTTTAGGCATGCCTAATGCAGGTAAATCAAGCTTGATTAGACAAATCTCAAGTGCAAGACCCAAGGTGGCTGATTATCCATTTACCACGCTACATCCTTCGTTAGGTGTGGTGTCTTATTATGATGAGCATATTGTCATGGCAGACATTCCAGGGTTGATTGAAAATGCCAGCGAAGGCGTGGGTCTGGGATTTGAGTTTTTAAAGCATTTATCGCGCGCAAAAGCATTGTTACATGTTGTAGATATCTTGCCAGCTGATGGATCTGACCCAGTTGAGAATTTTTTAACCATTGAAAAAGAGCTAAAAAAATACGATCAAGAACTGGCCAGCAAGCCAAGATTATTAGCGATTAACAAAATGGATTTATTGCCAGAGGGGGATGGAGAGACTGTGGTTCAAAGTTTATTAAAAGGCACTCGTTATAAGGGAAAGGTTTACAGTATTTCTGCTTTAAATGGCTTCGGCTGTAAAGATTTAGTAGCTGGATTGTTTAAATTAGTGAAGGAAAAATGAGTAAGCAAAGATGGGTCATTAAAATTGGATCTGCGCTTTTAACCAATGATGGTAAGGGTTTAGATAAAATCGCTATTGCCTCATGGGTAAAGCAAATTGTTAAATTAACCCAACAAAATATTGACATTATTTTGGTGTCAAGTGGTGCGATTGCTGAGGGTATGAAGCGTCTAGGCTGGAACAAACGACCTGAAAATATACACAAACTTCAAGCTGCCGCCGCAGTTGGACAAATGGGCTTGATACAAACTTACGAGTCTTTGTTTGCTAAACATGATATTCATACCGCACAAGTATTGTTAATTCATGATGATTTTGCCAAGCACAAACAAAGTGAAAACGTTCGTGCAACTTTAAATAATTTAATGGCATTGGGTATTGTGCCGATTGTTAATGAAAACGATACGGTTGCTACAGATGAAATTAAATTAGGAGATAACGACACTTTGGCAGCATTAGTGGCTAATTTAGTGAAAGCGACCCAATTGGTCATCTTGACAGATCAAGGCGGTGTTTATGATGCCGATCCACGCCAAAATGCTAATGCTAAGTTGATTGGCAAAATCCATGTGAATGATGAAAGATTAACACAAGTTGCTAGCAGGACAGGCGGCTCACTAGGCTCTGGTGGCATGTATACTAAAGTATTAGCAGCCAAAACAGCCGCTGAATCAAACACCATTACTATCATCGCCTCAGGCAGACAAACTGACGTTTTGTCTAAACTAGGTGCAGGTGAGCATATTGGCACACTCATTCATTGTTGATTGTATATTTAAAATGAATAAAAATTTAGCGATTTTTTAAGTCAGAAAATAGTGAAGCCGTCAAAAGGATATTGTGGATATTTTTTTTGGTAAGGAGTAATTTGTTATTTCAAGACATATTAAAGATATGTTATTTGACAATAGTGAATCAAAAAAGGCAATATGCACAAAATACATATTGTAAATTCTGATAAGCCAGTTACTTATTATTCTTTGTATATTATCTTAGCAGTTGACTGTCGCATTAATTCTATTATTGGCACCTTCTTTTGAGAAAAAGAAGTATATACTTAGCCGTATTTGCCAAATCTAAAAAATCAATTTAGATAAATTCACTCAAAATACTTGTATTCTGTCCATTGAAAACAACACAAGGCAATCTATGAATCGTTACTTACACACTTATGCGTAAGTAACGATTCATAGGGTAAGTAATAATAGTAAAGAAATTAAACACATAGCAGGTTTGAAGTTTAGAAACTGGATAAGATAATAAAATATTATGAGGCAATATTTACAAGTATTTAAAAGAATTTGCTAAATTACGTAATCAAGTAATAAAGAACATTGATTCATCCAAGCAATATGATTGTGTTTGGCTTGATACTATTCCTAATAAACTGCAATAGTCTAATTTTATTGGACACAAAGATAGCCTTATAATACAAACCATAAGGAGGTCAGTAATGACACAATATAAATCAAGAAAACAACGAGTGACTTTTACCGTTGAACATTCTGTTCAATACCCCCTTGAGGGGGAAACACTAGATTATGCCAAACTCATGGTGCATGAGAATTACACCAATAAAAAAAATCATGATAATATCAGGAGCTTGCTCCTCAGCAGTTAGCAGATGGAGAAAACAATACCTAGCAGAGCTTGGTGGACAAACACCAGAGTCAGGCAAAGCGCTGACTTCTGAACAACAAACAATACAACTGCTTGAGAAACAACTTTGGCGCGCACAAAGGGACAATGAAATCTTAAAAAAGGCAACAGCCTTGTTCGCTGTGGACAATCACCAAGTGATATGATTATCAAGATAAACAAGGCTTGCCAACAATACAATACTAAAGAATTATGAGCATTACTCAAACTTCCTCGCAGTAGTTATTACTATCAAGTCAAAGATAAGCGAGTAAACAACAACACCAATGCTATGATTAAATTAATCAAACAAACTGCTATTGAAGTTGGATACACCTATGGCAAACGCAGAATGCGAGTAGTTTTGAATAACCAAGGTTATAACATTGGTATTTACCAAACCGCAACGCTAATGAAAAAAGCCAATGTAGTTGCCATACGCCCAAGAAAGCGTCATTATTACCCTAATACTAGATTGATGTTTAAAAAGGCAAAAAACCTATTAAATCGTGTGTTTGAGCAGCAATCAATTAATACGCATTGGGTTGGTGATATTACCTATATCAAAACCTATCAAGGTGGGAGTTATTTAGCCAGTGTGTTGGATTTAGGCTCAAGACAAGTTGTTGGTTGGGCATTGTCAAAACAGCCTAATGCTCAGTTGGCAAAGGATGCGCTTAGTAATGCTGTGTCTAGACACCAGCCCCCGACCAAACCCGCTACTTGCACTATGACAACCTAGGCAGTATCGACACCATCACCGATGGCCAAGGCAACGGTGGTAGAAAGAATGAGCTACGCCGCCACAGGTAGTGCTAAAGCCGCACAAGGGGCAGGACTAACGGCAGGATTGTTTATGGGTATTGGCGGGTTACGAGAGGCTAAAACTGTAGGTGGAAAAACCACCTACAACAAAGGCTGGGAATCAGGTTCAATGAAAACCCTAGCCGCCCATGGTCTTGCCAGCGGTGTTAGCTACGTTCAAGCAGGAGGTAAGTTTGGTGCTGTATTTTTATCAGGCGTGGCAGGGTCTTATTTAGGCTCATCAGGTACAGCAAATGATTAACAATACCATCAGAGATGCAGTGATTGGCGGCACAGTCTAGGTGATTGGTGGGGGTAAGTTTGCGAATGGGACGAGGAGTGGGGCTTATCGGTATTTGTTTAATGAGGTGATGACGCATGGTTCAAAGCAAGTTGGGAATATTGACAAGGCTTTGACTCCTAATTCTGTAGCAGTTCCAGGATGGGAGGCTAAAGCTGGAATTTTAAAAGTTAGTTATGACCCTGCAACATTAGAGGTTAATATGCATAACTCTTGCAATTCTAACCCTGTGTTTTCTAGCAAAGTATCTTTAACTATCTTTGGATTTGGTCTTTCTGGAGCAAGTTACTCTTACGACTTAGGCAACAGTTGGACAACGTCAGTTTATGATTATGCTTCAAATTATGGCACTAATCCTAATGGAGATTTTGTTTATAAAAGTGGCTTTGGCTTTAGACGAGGGAGGCTAGATTATAGTTATGATTTTGAAATTCCTCTTATTAATGGGGCTCACTAATTATGAGTAAATTTAAATTGTATTTTGGTTATTTTTTATTGGTTAATTATTTTTTTGTTTTTATTGGGACTTTTAAGAGTGTTGTTTGAATTTCCATATCATCCACTACTTATAATAAATGGAGGAATATCAGGCACTATTTTATTCTTTTGGATGACGTACCATCTTATGAATAATAGAAAGATTAATCATAGACCTTTATGGTTTTTTTCTTTTTTTATAATGTTGATAGGAGGGATGCTATATTTTTGGGTTGTTTATAGAAAAGAAGCCCAAAATATAAACAACCCACCCAAAACCTACGCAAGGTAGAATACCAACCCATGCAAGCCCAAACTGCCTAATCACCAAGCCCGCAGACTATAACAACACTGCAAATTATGCGGCTGGTTAAAATAAAGATAAATAAAGATAACAGCTTGAATTCAACTTGCAAATGCAACACTAGTTAGTATTTTTCAGTTAAAACTCTATGCATCATATCCTGTGGTGTTTTAAAGTCAAATCTTTTTCTAGGTCTAGTGTTGAGCAACCAAGCAATTTCATCCAAATCTTTCTGGCTACAAGGAGATAAATCTACTCCCTTTGGCAAGTATTGACGGATTAAACCGTTAGTATTCTCATTAGACCCCCTTTTTGCCATGGTGCATGTGGATCAGCAAAGTAAACATCAATCTTTAAATTATCAGATAAGATAGAGTGTTGTGCCATTTCAGAGCCTCTGTCATAGGTCATAGACAGGCGTAAGAATTCAGGTATCGCTTTCATTTTTTGTTCAAACCCTTGACGTACATCAAAAGCTGACTTACTTTTCATTTTATTCAGTATTAAATAACCAGTTTTTCTTTCAACCAAGGTGCCGACACAAGGTTTGTTTTGAGAGCCTGTAATTAAATCACCTTCCCAATGTCCTGCAATCATTCTTTCATTAATGTCTTTGGGTCGGTGGCAAATAAGTTGATCCTCTTTTGGCTTTATAGTACTGTAGCTGCCACTCTTTGAACCTCGTACGCCTCGTTTAGATTTACTTCGTCGTAATGAATGAATCATGAGTTTTTTTAAGCTCACCTTTGGGGAGAGTGTAAATGTATCCGTAAATTGTTTCATGACTAATTTGCATATCTTTTTGACTTGGATAGTAGTGCTTTAATGCACCAGATATTTGTTCAGGTGACCATTGTTTGTGAACCAGCCACTCTTTGATTTGATTATACAATTAAAGTGTCTGGTGTTAGTTTTTGTGGCTTTATACAGAGTTGACGCTTGTCTTGATAACGTTTGGCTGCAGTGGTGGCACAATAATTGTTTATTGTATTAGATAGATTACGTTTTATCTCTCTAGATATGGTTGAGGGTGAACGATTGAGTAAATAGCTGATATAACGGATAGACCTTCCTTGGTTGTACTCAATCATAATGAATGCCCGTTCTTCAGGGCTTAGGTGTTGGTAGTTGTTCATAGCCACATTCCCCATGGAATGTGTTGCATTTGCAAGTTGAATTCAAGTGGTGCCTTTAGATAGGAAAGCATTTAGAGATATTCACAAAAGCAATTTTTCTAAATCCACTTAATAGTGGATATAGTATATTGCCGATTGTTTTACCCGTCATTAACTGGGTTTTAAGCGGTAATTTAGAGCCTAGTTTCATCAAGCCCATTAAAGCCCAAGTGGGTATAAATTGATGATTATCCAATTTTCATCAATGCGGCGGCCTAACCTAACTGAATAGTTAAGCGACTTAATCAGTCACTGCGCCTTCAGAGGCAGATTTAGCCAGCTTTGCAAACTTAGCCAATACCCCTTTGGTGTAGTTTGGCTTGGGTTGTTTCCAGTTAGATAGGCGTTTATCGATAATTGCCTGCTCAACTAACAGTTCTAAAATGTTGTTTTTTGCATCGATTAAGATTTCATCACCATCTTCAACCACAGCCAGTACACCACCTTTAAAGGCTTCAGGGGTGATGTGACCGACTACAAATCCATGTGTACCGCCAGAGAAGCGACCATCGGTAATAAGGGCAACTTTGCCACCTAAGCCTTTGCCCATAACTGCAGAAGTAGGGGCAAGCATTTCGCGCATACCAGGACCACCGACAGGGCCTTCATAACGAATAACGATAACGTCACCTGCTGTTATTTGGTCATTTAGAATGGCTTCAAGTGCATCCTCTTCGCGAGAAAAGCATTTTGCACTACCTTTGAAACTTAAGCCTTCTTTGCCAGTGATTTTTGCCACAGCACCATCGGTTGCAAGATTGCCACGTAAAATTCTAAGGTGTGAATCTTTTTTTATTGGGTTGTCTAGTGCTCTAATGATTTCTTGGGAATCGGCGTATGGTTGAACATTTTCTAAATTTTCAGCTAAAGTTTTACCTGTTACTGTTAGGCACTCTCCGTGCAATAGTCCTGCATCAAGTAGCATTTTCATTAGTGGCAATGTACCGCCAATTTCAACCAATTCACTCATCATGTATTTACCCGATGGTTTAAGGTCGGCAATAACGGGCACTTTTTTGCCAATACGAGTAAAGTCATCAATTTTAAGATTAACCTCAGCAGCACTTGCCATAGCAATTAAATGCAAGACAGCATTAGTTGAGCCACCCAGTGCAATAATCATGGTAATGGCATTCTCAAATGCTTTCATGGTCATGATGTCACGAGGTTTAATGTCTTTATTTAATAAATTAAGAACGGCTTGTCCAGCTTGAACGCAGTCGTTATTTTTATCATCTGAAATAGCATCTTGCGCGCTAGAATTTGGTAAACTCATGCCCAATGCCTCAATTGCTGATGCCATAGTGTTAGCCGTGTACATACCGCCACAAGAGCCGGGACCAGGAATGGCTGTTTTTTCAATATTTTCTAGTTCAATCGCATTAATTGTACGATTGGAAAATTGGCCAACTGCTTCAAAAACACTCACCACATCTGTATGATTTTTACCCGGCTGAATGGTGCCGCCATAAACAAAAATACTAGGGCGGTTAAGACGTGCCAAGCCAATAACGCAACCAGGCATATTTTTATCACAACCACCAATCGCAACCACACCGTCAAAACCTTGGCAACCAACAACAGTTTCAATTGAATCAGCAATAACTTCACGTGAGACTAAAGAGTACTTCATACCTTCAGAGCCCATAGAAATGCCATCTGAAATAGTGATAGTGTTAAAAATAATGGCTTTGCCACCTGTGGCATTGACTCCTTTTGATGCCTCGTCAGCCAATTTATTAATGTGCATATTACACGGCGTTACCATTGACCAAGTGCTTGCTATACCGACTTGAGGCTTGTTAAAGTCCTCTTTTGTAAAACCAACCGGATAAAGCATGGCACGACTTGGTGCGCGCTCAAACCCGTCAACAACTTGTGAGGAATATTTTCTTGGGTTGCACATAATTTTTCTTCGCATGATAAAAAGATTAAATTTTAGACTAAAATAGGCGTTTCATTAAACATTTGAGCCGTCAGCTTGATTAAAGCCGAACAAATTTTTACCCTAGTTAAGCCCTTTGTTAAGGAGGGTAAAATATTGCCTAGAACCAAGGCACAAATCAATGAAAATCTTGGGGATTTTGTTTGTTTGATAGATAATAATCAATTACTTGCTTGTGCAGGCCTTAAAGACTGTAAAGAGGGTGTGGGAGAGATTTATTCATTGGCAGTGTCTAAAAAAGCGCAAAAAATAGGGCTTTCATTAAAACTACTTGACAAGATTATGAAAAAAGCAAAAGCTGAAAAATTTTCCAAGGTTTTTGCATTGACTAAATACGGCACAGATTGGTTTATTAAAAATGGCTTTATCCAAATGAAAATTGCTGACTTACCCCAAAAACGCCAAGCTTTATTTAATCAAGATCGCAACTCATCAATTTTTTTTAAAGATGTTAATTAAAGATAGAATTCGTGGCTACTTGCAATATTTTTAGGCAAGTTAGAATCGATTTTATGACCAAAATAAATCAATAAGGAATGCTCACCTGCCAGAATAATTTTATGCATTTTTTAGTATTTTTAAAGCCTCTATGGAAGCAAATTGTGTCTATTTTGAAAGATTTTTTATTTAAAAAATCTTGATATTATTTGACGATGGTATGCACATTATCCAAAATAGCCCCTTTCTTCCCTCTGGGAATGGTATGTATACCATGATAACCACGATCAGCAAACACCTCATGCAATAATTGAATTTTTGTGTTTGTTTCAATGTACTTAAAATGAGCCTCGTTACCCACTTGTACAAGCAAGACTTAAGCTCTGATTAATTGCCTTAATAACATCACACATAGTATTTAGCAAAGATTCCTTGTGCGTCATATCATGGTATAGTGCACCAATTGCAGCGTTATTTTGCGTAGGCCGCCAAGTTGAATGGCTTGAACCATGCTTTTATCATCACCTGCATGCCCACCACAGGCAATATTTGCCATATCAATAAGTGGCATAATGTGTGTATCAGGATTGGGTGTTAAGCACTCGCCCAAATCACAATTAATTAATTTTTTACTTGCCAAGTGTTGCATTATAATTCTTGATATTTTTTCATATTATTATAAGGGTTTATTTTTGAGTCAAATTAAGCAAATGTTTGAATTGCAACAGCAATTAAATGACAACACCAATGGCCCTGAGTGGAGTAGTGGCATCACCAAAGATGGGCGTTATATTTCTTGGTTGCGTTGTATTTATATGGAGGCCACCGAGGCGATTGATTCGTTTAACTGGAAACATTGGAAAGATATTGAAGCAGCACATGATTTGGATAACGCTAAAGTTGAGTTGGTGGATATTTGGCATTTTATTATGTCTGAGGCCATTCATTTTGGCGATACTCAATTTGCTCAGGGTTATGAAAATACAAAGCCAGAAAGGCAGGCAAATCCAGAACTTGTGATAGAGATTTTAGAAAAACTGGTGGCTTCAGCAAGTGGCGCTAATGTAGATAAATCTCAAAATGCTTTATATGAAATCACAGCGCTTTTCTTTAAAGCACTAGCAACAATGAGTATGGATGTGCCAGAGCTTTACAAACGCTATCTTGTTAAAAATCAACTCAATACCTTTAGACAAAAACATGGCTATAAAGAAGGTACTTATATTAAGAATTGGGGCATGGTGGAAGATAACGTTATTGCCTTTCGTATCATGGAAGAGCATCCTGATTTAACACCAGAACAATTATATAAAGAATTAGAAAAAAAGTACAGCTTGGTCATATAAATCATAAGGTTATTTGCCTATATAGCCCCTGCTTAATAAGTCGCTAAATTGTATACACTTTGTTAAATTAAACCAAGAATATTAAAATTCATTCTTTGGACTAGAATGAACGCAAGTATAACGCGTCAATACTAGCACTATTAATTTGCAAAGAATACACCTGTTTTGGCGTTGCACCCTAATTTTTACCTAATCAGGGTATAATTATTCAGGTGTGAACTTATCCAGTCAAACAATTAAACTTACTGAATATAGCCATAGACAAGGTTGTGGTTGTAAAATTTCGCCCAAAATATTAGAGGCTATTTTAATATCCTCATTTGGTGAGTATAAAGATGCCAATCTTTTAGTAGGTAATGATACAAATGATGACGCTGCTGTGTATGATCTTGGTAATGGCGAGGCAATCATTAGTACAACAGATTTCTTTATGCCAATTGTAGATGATGCTTTTACTTTCGGGCGTATCGCTGCTACTAATGCTATTAGTGATATTTATGCAATGGGCGGCACACCAATTATGGCTATTGCTGTTTTTGGCTGGCCACTAGACAAGCTCCCTGTAGAGGTAGGACGACAAGTTATTGATGGTGGTAGAAGCGTATGCCATGCTGCTGGTATGGTATTGGCAGGCGGGCATAGTATTGACTCTCCTGAGCCTATTTTTGGTTTGTGCGTAACAGGACGAGTGAAGACCGAGCATTTAAAAGAAAATTCAACTGCCAGAATAGGTGATAAAATTTATTTAACCAAGCCTTTGGGTATCGGTATTTTAACCACAGCACAAAAACAGAAAAAAATTACACCGAAAGATGAAATTCAGGCAATTAAAACCATGTGTCAGTTAAATGATATTGGTGCTGATTTTGCAAAAATTGATAGCGTCAATGCAATGACTGATGTGACTGGTTTTGGCTTGGGTGGTCATTTATCTGAAGTGTGCATAGGTTCTAACGTGGCAGCAAAAATTGATTATAGCAAAGTACCCATTCTGCCTAATATTAAAGACTATCTAGCTAAGGGCTGCTCTCCAGGTGGAGCGCAGCGTAACTTTGAAAGTTATGGGCATCATTTAAGCCAAATGAATGGTGAGATGCGATCAATTATTTGTGATCCACAAACTAGTGGTGGTTTATTGATTATGGTTTCTAATAGTGCACAAGCACAATTTGACAAGGTTATGCGTTCTGCTGATCTTAACTTGGAAGCAATTGGTGAAATTGTTAAATCAAACCCTGATCAACCGATTATTCAAATGACATGAGCAGCCTTGCTCAAATAGAAGACTTTACCCAACTTTTTATTAATGACACGCCATTAATAGACACACGCGCGCCAGTTGAATTTATACAAGGTGCATTCCCACACACACAAAATTTGCCTTTGATGAGCAATGAGCAGCGAAAATTAGTAGGTACTTGTCATAAAAATAAAGGACAAGAAGAGGCTATTAAACTTGGGCATGAGTTAATACAAGGTGAAGTTAAAAAAACCAGAATAAAAACGTGGCTTGAGTTTATTAAAAGCAATCCAGATGGTGCGCTTTATTGTTTTCGTAGTGGCTTGCGTTCACAAATTACACAAAGATGGATTTTTAAAGCTTCTGGTATTGAATATCCACGTATTAAAGGGGGTTTTAAGGCTTTGCGTCGATTTTTGATTGATGAAAGTAGTCGTATTATGAATACAACAACACCCATAGTTATTGGTGGACAAACGGGTTGTGGTAAGACGCTATTTTTAAATAAAATTAAGGCAAAAATTGATTTAGAAGGCTTAGCCAATCATCGAGGTTCAGCTTTTGGCAATACCACAACAAGCCAACCTAGCCAAGTTAATTTTGAAAATGAATTGGCGATTGAATTGATTAAAAAGCAACATTACACCCATTTAATTTTTGAAGATGAAAGCTCAAATGTAGGTACAGTAAATATTCCAACTTGTATTAAAGATAAAACCGCCCAAGCTGATTTGGTTTTACTTCAAGCTAGCACGCAAGAGCGCATCATTGTTAGTATGGATGCGTACGTGATTAATATGCATCAAGATTTTATTGATCAGGATGTGATTAATGGCTTTAATAACTTTACCAATTATTGGCTGGGCAGTTTACAAAAAATTCAAAAAAGATTAGGTTTAGAGCGTTATAAGGTTATGCATAAAATGATTATTAGTGCACTTAGTCAGTATCAAACAAAGCACCAATTTGATGGTTTTTATCCTGTGATTGAAAGTTTGCTTATCGATTATTATGATCCAATGTATGACTATCAAATTAAGAAAACACACAAAAGAATTGTATTTAAAGGCAATGCTGGCGAAGTCTTGGAATATTTAAACACCCGCTTAATCTCTTGACTTGCTGGCTGTAAAACGCTTATCTTTAGCTCTTCTGCTATAACTGTGTATGGCAATCCAGAAAAACTACCTATTGCAGAAGATTCACCCATTGGTGATGTTACCAATCCATATGGTGGTTCAAAATTAATGGTTGAAAACATTCTCAAAGATATTTACAAAACAGACAACCAATGGAAAATTGGTATTTTGCGATATTTTAATCCAGTTGGTGCACATAAATCAGGGGAAATTGGTGAAAATCCTAATGGTATTCCGAATAATTTAATGCCCTATATTGCTCAAGTGGCAATAGGGAAATTGGCACAATTAAAGGTTTTTGGTGGTAATTACAACACACCTGATGGTACAGGCGTTAGAGATTATATTCATGTGGTTGATTTGGCTAAAGGACATATCAAATCATTGAATTATCTTTTTGAGCAAATAAAAGGCAAGGTTCTGACCGTAAATTTAGGCACAGGAAAAGGTCGTAGCGTGCTTGAGATGGTCAGGGCTTTTGAACAAGCAAGTGGCAAAAAAATTGACTTTGAAATAGTAGATAGGAGAGAAGGTGATATTGCTACTTGTTATGCTGATGTAGAGTTTGCTAGAAATGTATTGGACTGGTCTGAAAATTAGATATTGATGATATGTGTACTGTACTGACACTTGGCGATTTGTAAGCTACTCAAAATGAAAAATGATTTAAAATACTTTCTTATCAAGCGGGGGATTATGAAAAATGACACACGATATTTGCAACGATTTGAAAACTTTGAAAAATCTTTTAAATGATAGAAATTTGACTATTCATACTTATGATGAGGCAATGGCTAATGAAGTATTTCAAAAAATACAAGATGATTATTACGCTTTATTGCTGTTGTTACATGTAGAGTTTAAAGATAATATATGTTCGGTTTAAATAATAAAGAAATACAATTTATAAAGTCAGTATTAGAAAATAATAAGATTGAAAAATCTATTATTTTTTGGTTCGCGAACCAAAGGTAATTACAAAAAAGGAAGTGATATAGATATTGCAATTATTAGTAATGAAAGAAAGCTCGCCTATCAACTTAACGAAGAAGGTAATTTACCTTATTTCTTTGATATTATTAATTTAGAAAAAATTACCAATAAGGATTTATTGGCGCATATCAACAGAGTTGGCAAAAAGATATGAGTAATTAAAATTTTTAAAAATCAGCCCTAATCAAGCTTGTCTGTACAATTAGATATTGATGATATGTACTGATACTTGGTGATTTACAAATGAAAAGCGATTTAAAAACTAAAAAACCTTCTCTAAATAAACTGCTAATAACCGTTGTTACCGTGGTTTTTAATGGCGTTAAATTTTTAGAAGAAACCATTAAAAGCGTCATCAACCAAACTTATGACAATATTGAATACATCATTATTGATGGTGGCTCAACGGATGGAACAATAGATATTATCAAGAAATATGAAGATAAAATCGCTTATTGGGTGAGTGAGTCGGATAAAGGAATTTATGATGCTATGAATAAGGGCGTTGATGCGGCAACTGGAAATTGGATTAATTTCATGAATGCTGAAGATAAATTTTACTCTAATACAACCATAGAGAAAATATTTAACACTAAGCAATATACCACAAAAATAATATATGGTGATGTAATAATTGATTATGGTAATTTTTTAAAAGTAAAGAAGGCTAAAAATTTTAATAAATTATGGCAGGGCATGGTTTGCTCACACCAAAGCACTTTTATTGAAAGTAAATACCATAAAGAAAATAAATTTATTTTGAAGTATTCAATAGCAGGAGATTTTAATTTTTTTTATAATGTATTTAAACAAAATGATAAAACAACCTATATTCAAAATATCATTGCAATAATATCACTGGACGGGGTATCAGATATAAACAGACTTACCGCAATAAGACAGAATCATAGAATTATTAATAATCATAAATTCAACCTCAAATATAATTTATATTATTTGTACCTTTATGTAGAACAATTCATTAAAAAAATAATAAAACTATTTTTACCAAAACAAATAATTGATAGAATCAAAAAAATAAAACAATGAAAAATATAAAAGTGAGTGTTGTTATTCCTATGTATAACTCCCAGAAAACGATTAAAAATACTCTAGATTCAGTGTTAAATCAAACTTATCAAAAAAATATTGAAGTGCTGATTATTAACGACGGTTCAAGTGATGATTCTAGAAAAATAGTTGAGCAATATATAAAAAATAATCAGCACTCAAGTATCCAATTTAGATTAATTAATCAGGAAAATTCAGGTGTTTCTAAAGCGAGGAATAAGGGGATTAAGAAGGCGGTCGGAAATTGGATAGCCTTGCTTGATTCTGATGATGTTTGGCTAGTGGAAAAGCTTGAAAAACAAATGTCATTATTAAAAAAATATAAAGAAATTAAATTTTTAGGTACGAATAGAAACGGAGAGGTTTATCCATTTTTCAACAAGGTCAAAACAATATTTTATTCATTAAATGCAAAAAACATTATTTGGAAATGGTATCCAGCGACACCAACGGCTATTGTCGATAAAAAGATACTAATAGAGGTTGGTTTATATAATGAAAATTTGAAACATGGAGAAGATATTGATTTATGGCTGAGACTTATCAATATAACACCGCTTTATATTTTAAATGAAGACTTAGTTTATACAGGCA
The DNA here is from genome assembly GCF_016592615.1 of Isorropodon fossajaponicum endosymbiont JTNG4. NCBI lineage: Bacteria > Pseudomonadati > Pseudomonadota > Gammaproteobacteria > Isorropodon fossajaponicum symbiont. The sequence continues at coordinate 776,202 of NZ_AP013043.1, read as the reverse complement.
ACGGAAAAAGAAGTTATGGTGTTTCTGGACTGTCAAATGATTTATTTAAAATGCATCAAGGCGAAAACCTTGCCTTAAAGGGGGCAAAGAAAAGAAAACAAATTAATTTATTTGAATACTATGGTTTTTATTTGTGGTTGTTGAGTAAATATATTAGAAGGGTGGTTATTATAAAAATAGGGTCTTAACTAGTTAAGACCCTAAAAATATTTAAATGACAAATATAAAAGAAAACCACTTCAATATATCAAAATTAATTTTAGCAATACTTAGTGTTACTACCCATTGGAATGCACTAATAAACCAAGATTTTAGTAGATATTTCTTACCATTCAGTTCTGGTGAATGTTTGTTTGTCAAAAATGAAGTTGATGGCAGTGATAAACTATTTAACATGTTCAAATTGTGGCTAAGTTGTTTATGAAACTATCAATCATAACAGTAGTCTGGAACAATAAAACCACTATAAGAGATGCTATTGATTCGGTTTTGAGCCAAAATTATCCAAATATTGAGTATATTATTATTGATGGTGGTTCTACAGATGGAACAATTGAAATTATCAAACAATGTCAAGATAAAATTGCAAAATTTGTATCTGAGCCAGATAAAGGTATTTATGATGCTATGAATAAGGGAATTGCGTTAGCAACTGGTGATATTATTGGAATTTTAAATTCCGATGATTTTTATATTAATAAATTTGTCATCCAAAAAATTATCAAAGCATTTGAAAAGAAAGTGGATTGTGTGTTTGCAGATTTGGTGTACGTTAAGCCTAATAATTTAGAAAAAGTAATTAGACGATATAATAGTCGTTATTTTAGTCCTGATAAGTTTGCTTATGGCTGGATGCCAGCCCATCCTACATTTTTTGCAAGAAAAGAGGTTTATCAAAAATATGGCATGTTTAGAACAGATTTAAAAATTGCTGCTGACTTTGATATTTTAGTACGATTTTTATATACACATAAAATTAGCTATCATTATTTGCCAGAAGTAATTGTTAAAATGCGAACAGGCGGTGTGAGTACTTCTTTAAGTAGTATTTGGATAAATAATATTGAAACCCTAAGAGTTTGTAAAGAAAACGGCATTAAAACCAATATTTTTAAAATATTATCTAAATACCCACAAAAGATAGTTGGATTGTTGAAAAAATAATGAACATATTGCTCACAGGTGCGACAGGTTTTGTAGGTCGTGCGTTGTCTCAAGAGTTGCTTAATAGAGGGTTTGATTTATCTGTTGCTGTTCGTAGAAAAACAAGTATTTTCTCTGATAAGGTTAAGCAATTTATAGTTGGGGATTTTTCTAATGAGATAGATTTTTCGCATAGTTTAGATGGTATTGATGTTGTGATTCATCTGGCAGGTAAAGCACATGTGCTTGATTCAAAGAAGGCATCAGTACTTGATGAATTTCAACAGATAAATACAAATTTGACTTTAAATTTAGCAACGCAAGCAGCTATTAGTAAAGTCAAAAGACTAATTTTTATTAGCTCTATTGGGGTTAACGGCAATAGTGGTCATGTTGCATTTACAGAAAATGACAAGCCTAATCCGCAAGAGCCTTATGCCATTAGTAAGTATGAAGCTGAGGTGGGATTGTTTGAATTGTCAAAGAAGACGGGTTTAGAGGTGGTTATCATTCGTCCGCCATTAGTTTATGGTATTAATGCACCTGGTAATTTTGGCAGATTAATTAATTGGGCAAGTTCAAAATTTTTAATGCCCTTGCCATTGGGGCTGGTTAAAAACACTCGCTCTTTAATAGCACTTGATAATTTGGTGGATTTTATGATTACTTGTATGAGTCATAAAAAAGCTCCAAATGAAGTTTTTTTAATTTCTGATGGGCGGGATTTATCTACCACGCAATTACTTAGAAAAATTGCAAAAGCCTTTGGTAGGGAACCATATTTATTGCCAATTCCTGTAGGGTTTATGGTTTTTATGGCTAATTTATTGGGTAAAAAATCAGATGCAATTCGCCTATTTTCATCACTTCAAGTAGACAGTTCTAAGGCAAGGGATTTATTAGGTTGGCAACCTGTTGTTACTACGGATGAAGCACTTAAGGGGATAGCAAATGAAAAGAGGGTTTGATTTGTTATTGGTTATAATTTGTGCTTCGTTGTTGCCGATTATTGTAGTGGCTATTTTAGTTAAATTAACCTCAAAAGGTGACGCACTTTATTGGTCAGATAGAGTCGGAAAAAATAATGTTATTTTTAATATGCCAAAGTTTCGCACAATGAGAATAAATACCCCTGCTATAGCAACACATTTATTGCAAAATCCAGGCGAATATTTAACCCCAATAGGTGGATTTTTGCGACGTACAAGTTTGGATGAATTGCCACAATTATATTCAATCTTAAAGGGCGATATGAGCTTTGTAGGACCGCGGCCTGCACTGTTTAACCAAGAGGATTTAATTGACTTGCGTACTGAAAAAGGCGTGAATAAATTATTACCAGGTGTGACGGGTTGGGCGCAAGTTAATGGGCGAGATGAGTTGTCAATTATTGATAAAGTTAGTTTAGATGTAGAATATGCAACTTATCAGTCATTTTGGTTTGATATAAGAATATTGTGGATGACTTTTTTAAAAGTTATTAAACGAGAAGGTGTGTCTCATTAGAGGTGCTTAGAATAATGAAACTATTTGAAAAATTAACAACACTACCTAGAATTATTAAGCAATTAATTGTGTTATTGATTGACTCAGTTGTGCTGGTTAGTATATTGCTAGTTTCTTTTTCTCTTAGACTTGGATATTGGTATTGGCCACAAAGCGATCTTTTTTTGGTGATTATTGGTGCGCCAGTGATTGCTATTCCAATTTTTATTCAATTTGGGCTTTATCATGGTATTGTTCGGTTTTTAGGGTTGCGAGCATTATGGTCAGTGGTTAAGGCTGTATCTCTATATGCACTTATATGGGGCATAGTCGGTTTTATGTCTGCTGTAGAGGGTATTCCAAGGTCAGTTATATTTATCAATGGATTACTGGCAATTATGGCAATTGGTGGCTTGAGAATGTTGGCTAGGTGGGTGCTATCCGATGCAGGTATTTTTCTTAAAAACAGCAAGAAAAATGTTATTATTTATGGTGCAGGAGCGGCTGGCAGGCAGTTATCTGAGGCATTATTACAATCAAAAGAGTATAAGCCTGTTGCTTTTATTGATGATGCGAAGGATTTAAACAAGCAACATATTAATGGCGTAAAAGTGCATAGCGCTAAGCATATTGAATTATTGATACACAAGTATAGCGTCAATGAAATTTTATTAGCATTGCCCTCAGCATCACGTCAAAGGCGTAATGAAATCATCAATCTATTAGAACCATATCCAGTTCTTGTACGGATTTTGCCAGGTGTGTCTGCACTTGCGCAAGGTCAAGTTAAAGTCGATGATTTGCGTGATGTGAGTATTGGTGACTTGCTGGGTAGAGAGCCTGTTAAGCCTAATCAATCCCTGCTTGAAGTGAACATCAAAAACAAAGTTGTGATGATAACAGGTGCTGGTGGGTCAATTGGTTCAGAATTGTGTAGGCAGGTTATTAGCCTTGGTGCGTCTAGGTTAATATTATTTGAACAAAGTGAGTTGGCACTTTATACCATTGACAAAGAATTGAATGATAGCACCAAGGTATTTCCAATATTAGGCTCGGTGGTTAACCAAGACAGAGTGGAAAGAGTGTGTAAGCAATTTAAGGTGCAGACAATTTATCATGCAGCAGCTTATAAACATGTGCCGATGGTGGAGTTTAATCATACTGAAGGCGTAATGAACAATATTTTTGGTACGCTCAATTGTGCACAAGCTGCTATTAGTAGCAAGGTTGAAACGTTTGTGCTCATATCCACTGATAAAGCTGTACGCTCAACAAACACCATGGGCGCTACTAAACGTTGTGCTGAAATGGTATTGCAAGCATTATCAAAGTGTCAGAGTGACACAAGGTTTAGTATGGTAAGGTTTGGCAATGTGCTGGATTCTAGCGGGTCGGTTATTCCTTTGTTTAAAAAACAAATTAAAGCAGGTGGACCAGTAACGGTCACTGATAAAAAAATTGTTCGTTATTTTATGACCATACCTGAAGCAGTGGCATTGGTTATTCAAGCGGGCGCTATGGGCTCTGGTGGTGATGTGTTTGTGCTGGATATGGGTAAACCTGTTAGAATTTACGATTTGGCTTTAAAGATGATTCACTTAACGGGATTAGAGCTTAAAGATGAAGCCAACTTAAATGGGGATATTGAAATTAAAATCACAGGTCTTCGTCCAGGAGAAAAGCTTTTTGAAGAGTTATTAATTGATGATAATGCGTTGGATACCAGCCATTCAATGATTATGAAAGCTCAAGAAAATATGCTTTCTTGGCGTGAATTAAGATTGTTATTAGATGATATAGAACTTGCTATCACTAGCCATGATCAAAATAAACTACGCTCATTGTTAATACAACTTGTGCCAGGTTTTAAGCCACAGTGTGGTATTAGTGACTTATTATTTAATAACCAATCTAAATGAACAAACCTTGCTTGTTTTAAAAAAGTAAGAATAGTTTCAAGAATACAAGTTTTAAATAATAGACCCTGTAAACCAGATTGTGTAAAGCCCTCGTTAAAAATCAGACATAATCCTTTAATCTATCCTCATGCAGGATTATAAACTAATTCACTGCTTGTGACCAATTTCTAATTGGCATCGTCCATTTCTTACTGGCTGCTTCAATGGCCAAAAAGACAACTTTAAAAGCAGAATCATCGTGATTAAAAATCTTTCTATTCTTGATAGATTTACGAATCACTGAGTTTAAGGATTCAATGGCATTGGTGGTATAGACTGCCTTTCTAATGGCTTCAGGAATTGTATTGTTGGCAAGCCTTGTTTATCTTGATAATCATATCACTTGGTGATTGTCCACAGCGAACAAGGCTGTTGCCTTTTTTAAGATTTCATTGTCCCTTTGTGCGCGCCAAAGTTGTTTCTCAAGCAGTTGTATTGTTTGTTGTTCAGAAGTCAGCGCTTTGCCTGACTCTGGTGTTTGTCCACCAAGCTCTGCTAGGTATTGTTTTCTCCATCTGCTAACTGCTGAGGAGCAAGCTCCTGATATTATCATGATTTTTTTTATTGGTGTAATTCTCATGCACCATGAGTTTGGCATAATCTAGTGTTTCCCCCTCAAGGGGGTATTGAACAGAATGTTCAACGGTAAAAGTCACTCGTTGTTTTCTTGATTTATATTGTGTCATTACTGACCTCCTTATGGTTTGTATTATAAGGCTATCTTTGTGTCCAATAAAATTAGACTATTGCAGTTAACCTTGAAGGCAGAAAAGAATACTTGGGTCTGTGGTTATCAAAAAATGATTTTTCTATTATTTCAGATAATAATTTAGCCATGTTTAATCCTACAATCTTTATACCTAGCTATTGTTATAAGGACATATTTATCTTTTATGCTTTATTAAAATAAATCACTAACTTAATATACGATTTCAATTTGGTAAACCCGATAACATGATAATTGAAAAATTTAATTGATATTTTTTTGTATTTTAATAGTATCAAGGCTGAAACCTAGAAGTCATGGGGTAGCGACGCTCTTTGCCAAAGGCATTTTGGCTAATTTTAGGGCCGGGTGCGCTTTGTCTGCGTTTATATTCGTTATTAAGTACCATTTGAGTAATGCGTTTAACGGTTTGTTCGTTAAAACCTTGTTTGATGATGTATTTAACGGAATGTTTTTGTTCGATAAATAGTGCCAGAATTGCGTCCAGTTCGTCATAAGGAGGTAGGAAGTCTTGGTCAATTTGGTTAGGGGCAAGTTCGGCAGAGGGCGCTCTGTCGATAACGCGCCTTGGGATGATGGTTGATAGGGTGTTTCTGTATTTTGCTAGTTGGTAAACTAAGGTTTTACTAACGTCTTTAAGAGGGGCAAAACCGCCTGACATATCGCCATATAAGGTGGCGTAGCCTACTGCCATTTCAGATTTGTTGCCTGTGGTGAGTACGATTTTACCTAATTTATTAGAGATTGCCATTAGTAGCGTGCCACGTACACGAGCCTGTAGATTTTCCTCGGTGGTATCGGCTTCCATGCCGTTAAATAGTGTGTTAAGTTGCGTGTTAAAGCTACTCACCATAGTGTGAATGCTGATTTCATGATAATCAATATTCATAGCTGCGGCTTGCATTTTGGCATCTTCAAGACTCATGTTTGAGGTGTATTCATAGGGCATCATAATGGCTTTAATGTTTTCAGTACCGATGGCATCAGCAGCAATGGCAAGGGTTAGTGCAGAATCGATACCACCAGATAAGCCAATAACCACGCCATTAAAAACGGCGTTTTTTTCAATATAGTCTTTAGTGGCGAGTACCAAGGCATTGTAAATGATTTTTTCAATAGGGTCAGTGTCAGGTAGTGTGGTAGGGGGGGTAAAGCTAACACTTTGAACTGTTTCTTTAAATAAGGGCAATTGCAAAGTGATGTCGGCATTTGAATTCATGGCAAAAGATGCGCCATCAAATACCAATTCATCTTGTGCACCAACCATATTAACGTAAATAAAATCAGTTTTAGTTGCTAATACGCGTTGTTTAATTTGCTCAATACGTTGTGAATGTTTACCAACTTGGAATGGGGAAGCGTTAATACTGATGATGATTTGTGCGCCCTGATTGGCTGTGGTAGAGATAACCTTTGGTGTCCAAGCATCTTCACAGATGACTAGGCCAATTCTTCTACCTTGGCATTCAAAAATAAAAGCCTCATGACCGGGTTCAAAATAACGCTTTTCATCAAACACGCCATAATTCGGAAGGTTTTGCTTGTGATAAACCCGCAGTTGTGAATTTTGAACAAGATAGGCGCCGTTATATAAAACGCCACCTTGCTTGGAAGGCGCGCCAAATATAATAGAAATATCTTCAGAGATGGTTTGGCTGATTAAGGTTACTTTATCTTGGACTTGTTGAATAAAGCCCTCACGTAGTAGTAAATCTTCAGGAGGGTAGCCAATCAGTGATAATTCGGGAAAAACCAACAAATCACAATCTTGAGCGTGTGCCTCTTTAGTTAACTTGATGATTTTTTGAGCATTGCCATCTAAATCGCCAACAATGGGGTTAATTTGTGCAATGTTTATTTTGATGACCTTAGAGTTGTTTGCAAGTTTTTCTAGTTGCTCTTGCCAAAATATGGCCTTTGATTTACTGCCAGTAATTTTTGCATGTTCAAGTTTGGTGTGAGCAACAACTTCTGCAGGATTAATGCCTAAAATATTGGCAAATAGCCAAGCATGTGTTTCAGAAAGGGCGGCTTTTCCTGACTTATATTTGCTTAAATTGGATTGATTAATTGCATATTCTTGAGATATTTTATAATCCGAAAAGCCAGTCTTCTTACGTACTTTAGCCAGATATTCCTTGGTTTTATTTGCCATTATTTGCACCTTAATTTCAATGTAATTTTTACCTATTATAGTTAATTTTTACCACCTGTATTTAACCATTAAATTAGTTAAAAAATACCAGTCATGGTATTTATACCATAAATACTATATAAGTCATTGATTTAATATAATAATATTATTAATTATTTTTTACTTTACAAGCGTAAAAATCGGTGGTATATTCAATTAAATAAACAATAAATAAGAGGCGATTAATGAGCCAAATTCACAAACACTTATTGGCAGAATCAAGCTTAAGCACTGCTGAGGCTATTGAAATTCAACATCAAGCCTCTTTTAGGCAATGCTGAGGCGCAGTACCAATTGGCTGATACTTTCCAAAAAAGGCAAGGGTATTTTACTCAAAATTATGTAAATGCTTTTTACTGGTATAGAAGGAAGGGCGGCGGCGCAAGGCTTTAACCACTCAATTTAACCTTTGGTACGCTTATTTAAATTCGGTAATTATTCTGAAAGTTTTGAGCGTAATATCGGTGTCAATACGCCAATTAATATTACTAGAGGCTTAAATGCTTTATGGAAAGATGATTGTTGCCTATGCGGCTTATTATGCTGTTAGTAATTTAAATTACAACAGTTTCGAGTTTTTTTAACGTTGTCTTTTTTAATCTTTAGGTCTTCCATTAGGGGTTTATTTCATGCTTTGACTATCCTAATTAAATTAATCAAACAAACTGCTATTGAAGTTGGATACACCTATGGCAAACGCAGTAGGTTAGTACAGGTTTAAAAAACAATTATTTAACATAATATAAATTATGCGAAGTAGTCATAAATGAGTGGAAATTAAATCGATGAGCATCTTTATGTGGTCGTCTCTATCATTTAATGCAGGAATGTAGCTAAACTGGCAACCACCAGCTTGGATAAAATAATCACGATTTTCACATTCAATCTCTTCTAAGGTCTCCAAACAATCGGCCGAAAATCCTGGACAAATAACTTGAATATGCGCAACACCGTCACCGGCCAACGCTTTTAATCTTTCTTTGGTTTGTGGCTTGGTCCACGGCTCTCGTCCAAAAATAGATTGAAAACTGAATAAGTAGTCACTTTCATCCAAATCTAGCTTTTTAGCAAGTAACTTAGCCGTGCTAACGCAATGATCATAATATACATCGCCATTATCAACATATCGCTGAGGAATGCCGTGAAATGAAATCATTAATTTATCTGGCTTTCCATACTTAGTTTGATGCTCTAACACCGAATTAGCAAGAGATTGAAGATAGCCATTATTGTCATAATAATACTCAATGAAGGCTATTTCTGGCTTTTGCACCCAAGAGTCCAATGTTTGGTTAATGGCGTCTAATGTTGAAAGTGTCGTTGTGTTTGAATATTGAGGATAAAGTGGTAAGACAATGATTTTTTCACAACCTTGGGCGTATAACTTATCTAAAGCTGATGAAATAGAAGGATTTCCATAACGCATACCCACCTCAAATACTAAGTTTTCATGTTGTTCAAGCAATGTTTTTTTAACGCCTTGTAATTGCAACTTAGTGATACTTAGTAAGGGAGAGCCAGCACCAATTTTATTCCAAATCTTGGCGTAATTTTTGGCTGATTTTTTAGGCCTGATATTGAGAATAACGACATTTAATGCCAGCCACCATATTAATTTATTAGGCGGGTCAACAACTCTAGGGTCTGATAAGAATTCAGATAAATATCGCTTTAAAGCAACCCTTGTAGGCGCATCTGGTGTGCCAAGATTGGTTAGTAAAATACCTGTTTTCATTTAAATTTAGCCAAATTTTTATCAATAAAACAACGAATAAAATCGTGTGATTGTACCGAGTGAAAGCGATTCTTAATAAAGGCAATAACGGTTGGAAATTCACGCACATGGTAACGACCAGCAATCTTTATATTCTCATCTCCAGCCTCTAACTTTGTTAATAAAAAATCACGCTCATCACACTCATTAGCAACTGATTTAATCACAGGCTCTAAATCTTTACAAGGCCCACACCATTGCGCTGAAATATCCAATACCACCAAACGCTTGAACTTATAAAAAATAAAATTTTTTCTTTATTTTTAAACGATTTTATATAAGTTTAAGGTTCAGTCATTACTTTTCTATAAAAGCTTGTAAAAATAAGAATTTAGAGCTAAGAGCTAAAAAATAGGGTTTTTAGCCAAAATTTACGCTTATATCGAATTTACATTAACAAACTGTTTGGTAAGTCTGTATTTTTGTTTTGGACTTTTGGGTTTTTCTGGAATGGTTCGTTCAAAAAAACCATATTCAAGTAGTGGATTTAAAATATCATTCTTGAATCTTGTCTTGTGTGTTCTTTTTAGAATTTTCATCAATTCGTCAGCACTACTTTCAGCGTCACATTGTTTTAAAATTTTGACTTGGTCTGGGCTTATTTCTGCATAATTCAAACTTAGTCCTTTCTTAGGACAAAGTATATCTAAATTACTATTTGTATCAATGTTTTCTTTAAAAGAAAATCCTTGTTGTTCTGCGATATTTTTTAGCGCATTATTGCGTTTTAAATCTTTACGCCAGTCCTGATTTTTATCAAACTTCTTTTTTTGTTTTTTGTATTTACTGAATAAGCCCATTGCTAGATAAATTAGTTTTAAGAATAGTTTACCAAAAACTAAAGTTTGGATAAATATTTCAAAAGAATTTCATATTCGTAACAACAAGCCTGACGCTTTTGCACAAGCTATTTTTAACAAATCACTTAAAGTTAAAAGTAAAGTAGCCTTAAAGGGTCCTAAGGGTATATTTGTTCTTAAAGAAGCCTCGACATTGCCTATGTTGTTTATTGCTTGGGATGGTGGTTTTGCTTCAATTAGGGGTCTAGTTGAACATGCTTTTTCGCTACAAATGTCCAACTCAATGCATTTTTATTGGGCCTACCCTGCTACTGAATCAGCACCTTATTTAGATAATCACGCCAAATCTTGGCAAACAATGATAGATAAATATACCTATCATTCTATTGCTTGTGAATTTGACCGTTATCAAAAAAAAATGATTGCTAAAAAGTATAGCAAAGCAGATTTTTAGCGCGCTAGATTTGTCAATTGTTAACCAGTCTGTGGTGTATCTTTGTACGCCAGCTGAAGTGTTAATTTACTTAAGTAAATTGTTGTTTGAAAATGGATTGGATGACTCTCAATTGATTGCCCTACCAATTTAGTTGATTTTTCAATAACACTGCTTGTAAAAAAAAGGTTATGATAGGTTTATGCTTGTATTGTATTACCTGATATTAGTTATTGTAATCACTGCCTTATTTGTTAGAATTGAGCGGTATTTTGCATTCTTTGTGCTTACTCTTTCCCTTGTGAGCCTTTATTTTCTTATTGCTTTGCAGTTAAATCTATTCATTGTATGGGGGCTTGGACTATTTTTATTACTGGCTAATTTGATATTGGTTGTCCCATCTTTTAGATTACTTTTCATCAAGCCTATTGTTATTAAGTTATTTAATCATAAAAAACCTTTGATTGGTGATAGTGAAAAAGTTGCCATGGAAAGCGGTGACACTCATTGGGAGTCGCAATTATTTAGCAATCAACTTGATTGGGATGAGTTGTTGTCTGTTAAAAGTAAGCTATTATCTAACCAAGAACAAGCGTTTATTGATAATCATGTGAGTGCGCTATGTGATACTTTTAACCAATTTGGATTAACAGACAAAACCCTAAATCAAATAAAATCAGAAGGATTTTGGGCGCTTAATATTCCTAAAAAATATGGCGGCTTAGCATTTTCAGCAAAGGCGCATGCAAAAATTTTAACCCAACTCTCTAGTTGTGATGTGTCATTAGCAGTCACGGTTATGGTGCCAAACTCATTAGGACCTGCAGAGTTAATTTCACATCATGGCACAGACCAACAAAAACAAGATTTGTTGCCCAAATTAGCAACAGGTGAACACATTCCTTGCTTTGCATTAACCTCAACTGAAGCAGGCTCAGATGCAGGCGCAATGACGGATTCTGGCGTGGTTTGTTATCAAAACTATCAAAGTGAGAAAACTTTAGGTATTTTACTTAATTGGGATAAGCGTTATACCACGCTTGCGCCAATAGCAACCCTAATTGGGCTTGCTTTTAAAACATATGACCCTGATGGGCTAATTGGTAAAAAAATCAACCTAGGTATTACTTGTGCTTTGATTGATAGTACCTTAGCAGGTATTAGTATCGGTCGATGTCATCACCCTATTGGCTCAGAATTTAGCAATGGACCACACCAAGGCAAGGATGTGTTTATCCCAATGTCTGCTTTGATTGGCGGTCAAGCGATGATTGGACAAGGTTGGTCGATGTTGATGGAATCATTATCATTAGGCAGGGGTGTATCACTCCCCTCTTTGTCATCATCTGGTGTTCAGTTAAGCCTTAAGACTTCAATTGAATACGCACTTATTAGAAAGCAATTTAAGCAATCTTTGTATTGTTTTCAAGGTGTGGCTGAGAAAATTGTACTCATGGCAGCAGATGTACTGGTTATGAAAGCCATGAGTGATTTTCATTTAAGTTTGCTAGATCAGGGGCTTAATCCATCTATCAGTTCTGCAATTTTAAAATATCATCATACTGAATTGTTAAGGGTTAATGTTAATCGAGCCATGGATATTCATGGTGGCAAAACAGTCATGCTTGGTAAGCGTAACTATTTGGCCAATATTTATCAAAGTATTCCAATTGCCATTACAGTTGAAGGAGCAAATATTTTAACCAGATCAATGATTATATTTGGCCAAGGGTTAATGCGTTGTCACCCTTTCTTAAAAGATGAGCTAACAAGTTTAGAAAATCAAGATTATGTCTCATTTAATAAAACACTGGGTAAACATCTTGCTTATTTATCTGCCGTTAAGGCTAAAAGCTTTATTTTTGCACTAAGCAATGGCAAAGTTGCCATCACCCCAAAAAATATAAAAAGCATCACTAGGCCTTATTATCAGCAACTTAGCAGTATAAGCGCAAGCTTTGCCTTTTTGGTTGAAATGGCATTAATCAAACATGGCTCAAGCATTAAATTTCAAGAAAGTATGAATGGGTTGTTTGCTGATTTACTGATTAAGATGTATGGTATTTCTACTTTGTTGAAGTACGTAGAAACGCTGGATAGTCATTTTGATGATCTGCTCAAATGGACAGCACAAAACTATGTTTATGAGTCACAATTATTACTAAAAGAAATTTGTGATCAATTCAAATATACTTGGGCTTTTAAATGGCTGGTTTTACCAAGAGGAATTAGTCAAGCCAAGCCTTCTATTGACTTGCAAAATAAAATTATTAACCAACTCATTCACGATAAAAATCTTAAAGAAGATTTAACCGATGATGTTTTGCTTGTCAAAGACACACCACTTGATGAATTAGAACAAACTTATAAATTTGCATTAAAGGCCGAAGGAGTATACAAAAATGTTAAATACACAGATACACCTGAAGCAATTGACACATTACTAAATCAAGAGAAAATAACCAGTCAAGAGCGCCAACTTTTATCTAATTTAACTCAGTTGAGGCGTCAAATTTTAAAGGTGGATGATTATGAAAATTAACCAAGTTGGTATTTTAGGTAGTGGCGTTATGGGCGTTCAAATTGCAGGTGTATTTGCAAATGCTAATATTCCTACGTTGTTATTTGGTCATCAAGACCATGTTAAACAAGATTTAGATAGTATTATCCATTTTAAACCTGAGGCGCTCACACATCCTCAGCAACAATCTTGGATCACGCCCGTTAGTTTTGAGGACGACTTAAAACAGTTATTAGCCTGTGATTTGGTCATTGAGGTGATTGTTGAAAGCCTTGATGCCAAACAAGCATTGCTTAAAAAAATAATGCCTTATTTGTCTAGTCAAGTTATTTTAGCAAGCAATACCTCAAGTTTAAGTATTAACCAGATTGGAGAAAATTTGGGTAAGCTTCAATCTCGATTTTGTGGCATTCATTTTTTTAATCCACCACGCTATATGCCACTCATTGAACTCGTCCCTAGTGCACAAACGGACAAGAAAATCCTAGATACTTTAGAGGAATTTTTTACCTCAGAATTGGGTAAAAATATTTTGCATGCTAAGGATACTTCTGGCTTTATTGCTAATCGAATCGGGGTGTTTTCAATCGCTGCGTGTCTTTATCACGCCCAGCGATTATCGTTAAGTTTTGATACAGTTGATGCGCTCACAGGCAAGCGACTCAAACGACCTAAAAGTGCCACTTTCAGAACTGCTGACTTAGTTGGTTTAGATATTTTAAAACATGTGTTTGAGCAATTTTATCATGCACATCCAAACGACCCTTGGCGTCATTATTTTAAAACACCTACCTGGTTGGGCACCATGGTAGAAAACCACCTTTTGGGTGTAAAAACCAAGGCTGGATTTTACAAAAAAGAACAAGGGGTGATTAAGACTTATCAAATTGAGAGTCAAACTTATCTTGAGGCTGATTATGACATAGACGCTTCTGTTGAAGCGATTTTAAAAAAAGACACCTCGCAACAGATTGCTCTTCTTAAAAATAACGCACATCCTCAAGCTCAATTTTTATATTCTATTATTAAAGACACTTGCTTTTATAGCGCTTATCATATTCAAAATATTGCTTGCTCTGTCCGAGATATTGATTGGGCGTTGCGTTGGGGGTTTGGTTGGACATTGGGGATTTTTGAATTTTGGCACTCTAATAATGTCAAGCAATCATTGGCTTTATTTTTAGAAGATGACGAACACGTAATAAATCCAGATTGGCTTAATAATGTTGCTCATTTTTATACTGATAAAGGCGCTTATTCACCTATAGAAAAATCCTATATAACTTACTCCAATCATTCTGTTTATCACCATCAGCTTTACCGCCCCACCTTAATGGATGAGCGTATTAAGCCACAAGGTCAAACGATTTTTGAAAATGATTCAGCCAGATTCTTTCACGATAATGATGGTATTGGTATTTTTAGTTTAAAAACTAAACTACACACGCTTAATTTAGAAGCGATTAATTCATTAAAACAAGCTATTAAAATCGCTGAGCAAGATTTTAAAGCAATCATTCTTTGGCAAGACAGTGCACCATTTTGTGCAGGTGCTAATCTTTATGAGATTATTGCAGGTGCAAAATTAGGCATGATTGAAAATCAAAACCTACTCACTCAAGCTAAGAAAAAAGTTTGGCAACTGCTCAAACCCAACTTGCCCAATATTGAAAATTTAAAACCCACCAATGAAGTGATTGAACTGCTTCAACAAACATTAATGGCGCTCAAATATAGCAAAGTGCCAAGTATTGCTGTTATTGAAGGTTTAGTGCTGGGTGGCGGTTGCGAGATGATGATGCATTGTGATAAGCGTGTGGCTTATGTAGAAAGTTATATTGGCTTGGTAGAAGCGGGTGTTGGATTATTACCTGCTGGTGGTGGCTGTAAGGAAATGGCAAGACGTGCTGCTAAGCATAAAGATATTTTTCAAAAATTAGCTCAATATTTTGAGCAAATTGGACTGGCGAAAGTATCAACAAGTGCAAAGCAAGCTGTTGATATGGGATATTTAGATGAGGGAGATTTAATCATTAGTCAAAGACTTGAGTTGCTTTATGTTGCCAAACAACAAGCCCAACTAATGATTAAACAGCATTATCGTCAAGAAAATCCAAACCAAAATTTTAAAATCGGAGGTGCGACGGCAAAGGCCAACTTATTGGCGCAATTGGTTAATATGAGAACTGGCGAGTTTATCTCTGAGCATGATGAACTCATTGCTCAGAAAATTGCAGATACGCTTTGTGGTGGTGAATTAGAGTCTGAGACTAAAGTCGATAGCCAATATTTATTAAATTTAGAAAAAAAACACTTCATTGAACTATTGAAAGAAGATAAAACTCAAGATAGAATTGAACACATGCTGGTTAAACATAAGCCACTGAGGAATTAAAATGACACAAGATGCCTATATTGTTAGCAGTATCAGAACACCTGTTGGTAAGGCAGGCGGTGTATTTAGCCAAGTACGCCCTGATGATTTATTAAGTTTTGTTTTAAAAGCTTTATTACTAGATAACCCCAGTATTGATCCCGGCATGATTGATGATGTTGTGATTGGCTGTGCAATGCCAGAGGCGCAACAAGGGCTTAATATTGCCCGAATATCCGCCCTGCTTGCTCACTACCCTAATTCTGTATCTGGGGTGACAATCAATCGTTTTTGCGCCTCAGGCTTACAATCTATCGCCTATGCGGCAGATAAAATTCGTCTAGGAGAGGCGGATGTTATGGTGGCTGGTGGTGTGGAATCTATGAGTATGATTCCAATGATGGGACATCAGCCTGCTTTTAATATTAAAGTCTTTAAGAGTGATAATTTAGGCATTGCTTATGGCATGGGCACAACCGCAGAACAAGTGGTGACAAAATACAAAATTAGTCGAGATGCTCAAGACCAATTTTCATTTGAATCTCATCAAAAGGTCATTCATGCTGTTAAGCAAAATTATTTTAAAGATGAAATCAAGCCTTATAAGGTTATAA
The DNA here is from genome assembly GCF_016592615.1 of Isorropodon fossajaponicum endosymbiont JTNG4. Classification (NCBI taxonomy): domain Bacteria; kingdom Pseudomonadati; phylum Pseudomonadota; class Gammaproteobacteria; species Isorropodon fossajaponicum symbiont. Next base: position 760,179 of record NZ_AP013043.1, on the reverse strand, counting down.
GCAAAACTTACAACCTAGACACAAAAGAAACAATGCAAACTTTGAGTGTTGTTTCTGAGGATGAAGGCGTTCGATTTGACACTTCTATAGAGCAATTATCTAAACTTAAAGGCGCTTTTCATGCCAATGGTTCAGTGACTGCTGGTAATAGTTCACAAATGAGCGATGGCGCATCTGCAGTGATGCTTTGCAGTGAAAAAGCATTAAAATTATTTAATTTAAAACCAGTGGCTCGTTTTATGGGCTTTGCTGTGAGTGGTGTTAATCCAAAAATCATGGGTATTGGTCCGATTTTAGCCATCCCTAAGGTGTTAAAACAGTGTCATATCGACCTATCTGAAATTAAACATATTGAGTTAAACGAAGCATTTGCAGCACAAAGTCTTGCAGTTATTCAAGAATTAAACCTTAACCCTGATATTGTTAATCCATTAGGCGGTGCGATTGCACTGGGTCATCCTTTGGGAGCAACAGGCAGTATTAGAACTTCGACTTTACTACATCACTTAAATAGAACCCATTCACGTTATGGCATGGTCACAATGTGTATTGGTGGTGGTATGGGGGCAGCAGGTGTTTTTGAAAACTACTCATAAAAAACCCAATATTCATACCCGAATTCTTTCGATTGATGGCGGGGGTGTAAGAGGCATTGTGCCTGCGGTTATTTTGTCTTATCTGGAAGAAAAAATACAACAATTGAGTGGCAATGCTGACGCTAGACTTGCTGATTATTTTGATTTATTTGCAGGTACTTCTACAGGTGGCTTAATTATTGCTGGTTTATTAACGCCTGATGAAAGTGGTAGACCAAAATACACTGCCAATGATATTGTACAATTGTATTTAGAACATTCTAAAACAATATTTCAATCCTCTTTTATGCAAGAGGTTAAGTCCGCCTCAGGACTACTAGATGTGAAGTATGACGTCGAGGGTGTTAATCTTGTTTATCAGCAATATTTTGCTAGCCAAACATTGAAAGAATTACTAAAACCTTGTTTAATTCCAGTTTATGATTTAACGCAAGGAGAAAATTATTTTTTTCGCCAACACAAAGCAACTACAAATGAAAAACACAATTACTATTTAAAGGATGCTATGCGCGCTGCCACTTCTGCCATTACCTATTTTCCACCTGCTAATATTACAACAGTGGATGGCTTAAATCGACATTGTTTTGTTGATGGTGGTATTTTTGCTGTCAATCCTGCCCTTTCCGCTTATGCGGAATTTAGGCGTCTCAACCCCAATCTTTATTTTGTCAATACAGTGTTATTATCACTTGGCACTGGTAGACAAGACACGCACCTAGATTGTGATACTATTAAGCATTGGGGAGCGGTTGAATGGCGTGATGCTGGCAGTAATTTGGTTACTACTTCTTTATCAGAGGTTTGTGACTATCAACTAAATACCGTTTACGGTAAGGGTTCAAACTATTTTAGGATTAATCCCTTTATTAAGCCATCACATTCGGCAAATCTTGATAATAGTGATGATGAATACTTAGATTTTCTTTATCAACTTGGCAGACAAGCAATTGTGTTTAATCAAAAATCACTCAATCATTTTGCCAGTCAATTGGTTGAAAATCATGCGGTCTAGTATCAATCACTTAACCCAACTACTTGATAACGCTAAAAATACCACGCCTAATCATCAGGCATTTGTAGGTCTAGACACCCCAATTAGTTATAAAAAACTTTATCAACATAGTATTAGCCTAGCTAATTATTTATCAAGTCATGCTGATAATGGCACAGTGGCAATTATGATGCCCAATCTTTTATCCTTTCCAGTGGGTTTGTTTGGCACTTGGTATAGTGATAAAACTATAACCTTAATTAACCCGCTCTACACCAGTGATGAAGTTTTAAAACAATGCTTAGATGCACAAGTCAAAACCATCATCATTGCTAAAATTTTCTATAAAACACTCAAGCCTATTCTTAAAAACACCGACATACGGCAAGTCATCACTGTTGAAATAGGCGACTTACAGCCTTTAATAAAACGTTATGCGCTTAATTTAATCACCTGCATTAAACGCAATGTATTTCTTATCAAAAAAATCAAAAATGTCCACTATACCACACTACATAAAATTTTAAACAACACATCAGCTGCCCTAAGCCAACAAACCTTTCAAAATACAGTGGCATTATTACAATACACAGGTGGTACCAGCGGGGTGTTAAAAGCAGCCACACTTGAGCATAAAAATATTTTGGCGAATATTCACCAATTAGAGTACTGGCTGCCTAAAAGTATTAATCAAAATAGCCTGATTTTAACCGCCCTACCGCTTTATCATATTTTTGCATTAACGATTAATTGTTTGTTATTTGTCCATATTAAAGGCAATAATATTTTGGTGCTTAACCCTAGAGAAATAAAGCAATTAATAACACCTTTAAAAAAATACCATGTTGATGTGATTACAGGTGTTAATACTTTATTTGGTGTATTGGTTAAGCATAAGGATTTTAAAATTTTAAACTGGTCAACATTAAAGGTAGCCATCTCAGGTGGTATGTCACTGGATAAAAATATCTCAGACCAGTGGCAGTCAACCACTGGAAAGCCAATTGTGCAGGGCTATGGATTAACTGAATGTTCACCTGTGGTTAGTGCTGAAGGGTATCAAACCAATAAATTTAGTGGTTCTGTTGGTAAGCCTTTAATAGAAACAAAAATCAAAATTTTAGACAAATCTCACCAAGCACTAAAAACAAATGAAATTGGCGAAATAAGCATTAAAGGCCCTCAGGTGATGGCATCTTATTGGCATAAACAAACCTTAAATCAACAAGTATTTACTCAAGATGGATACTTTCTTAGTGGTGATATGGGCTATATGGACGAACAAGGGCGAATATTTATTGTTGATCGGCTCAAAGATATGATTATTGTATCAGGGTTTAATGTTTATCCTTGCGAGGTAGAACAAGTACTTAATCAACATTCTGACGTTGTAGAATCTGCTTGTGTTGGTATTGAGCGTGAAATAAGTGGTCAAATTGTCAAAGCATTTGTGGTGAAAAAACCCAGTTCAAAGTTAGAAAAACAAGCATTGATTGATTATTGTAAAGAGCATTTAGCTCATTACAAAATTCCAAGAAAAATTCAGTGGATTGACTCATTGCCAAAATCCAGTGTTGGAAAAATTCTTAAAAGAAAGTTAACGGGCTAAACAAGGTTAAAAATCAAACGGAAAATATTTTTTTAAACATTAACCTCTAAAAAGATTGCCACACCAGGCTTTATGATTTTTACAACCAAAATACATTATAAATCGGTAATATTTTTGTCAAAAATGATGCTAATTTTTTTTCAATCTAGCAATCCCTTTCGTAGCAATATTTTAAGCATTTTTATCCATAAATTGCAATATTTTGCACTTGCAAAAATAATCCAAATACACTATATTTAGTTGCAATTAACTTTTACTAACACTATATGTAGTGTTTTTTACTAGGAACACTAATGAACCAAGACATCAAAGTCATCAAGCGTAATGGGCAACAAGAATCCATTGATATGGAAAAAATTCATCGCGTTGTGCACTGGGCTTCACAAGATTTAAAAGGCGTTAGCGTGAGTCAGGTTGAAATTAACGCGCAGTTGGCATTTTTTGATGGTATTAAAACAGAAGACATCCATGAAACCATTATTAAATCAGCAGCAGATTTAATCTCAATAGAGGTGCCAGATTATCAATACTTAGCGGCACGTTTGGCTATTTTTCATTTGCGTAAAAAGGCATTTAAATCTTTCACCCCGCCCCCGCTTTTTGAACATATTGAAAAATTCACAGATTTGGGTATTTATGACAAAGATATTCTTAATAAATACTCAAAAGAAGAGATTGAAACCCTAGATGCCTATATTGACCATTGGCGTGATATGAAGTTTTCCTATGCTGCAGTTAAGCAATTAGAGGGCAAATACCTAGTCCAAAATCGTGTCACTGGCGAAATTTACGAATCGCCACAATTGCTTTATGTATTGGTGGGTATGTGTTTATTTCAAGAGTATGAAGCCAATGTACGCATGGATATTGTGAAACGCTTTTATGACGCAGTAAGTTTATTTAAAATATCTCTTCCTACCCCTATTATGGCGGGCGTTAGAACCCCCACACGCCAGTTTTCATCTTGTGTATTGATTGAGGTAGATGATGATTTAGATTCAATCAGTGCTGCTGCTGGTGCTATTGTAAAGTACGTTTCTCAGCGTGCTGGCATTGGTATTAATGGTGGCAAAATTCGCGCAATTGGCAGTCCCATTCGTGGTGGCGAGGCAACACATACAGGCTGTATTCCTTTTTATAAACACTTTCATACTGCGGTTAAATCTTGCTCCCAGGGTGGTGTACGCGGTGGTGCAGCCACTTTGTTTTATCCCTTGTGGCACTTGGAAGTTGAAAGCTTGTTAGTGCTTAAAAATAACACAGGCACCGATGAAAACCGCATTCGCCATCTTGATTATGGCGTGCAATTTAACGGCTTAATGTATCAACGCTTTTTAAAAGATGATGATATTACTTTATTTTCACCCCATGATGTGCCTGGTTTATACGATTCTTTTTTTGCCGACCAAGAAGAGTTTAAACGCTTGTATGAGCAATACGAACAAGATGACTCAATTAGAAAACAAACCATTAAGGCCAGAGAATTATTTGCCAAGTTTATGCAAGAGCGTGCTAATACAGGTCGTATTTATCTGCAAAATGTTGATCATTGCAATACTCATAGCGCTTTTGATGCCAAGCAAGCCCCTATTAAACAATCTAATCTTTGCATGGAAATTACCTTGCCAACCAAGCCTTTGTACTCAGTTCAGGATGAACAAGGTGAAGTGGCACTTTGTACGCTATCAGCGGTCAATCTTGGTGCATTAGACTCTTTAGATGAGATGGAAGCTCTAACTGATATTATTGTACGTTCATTGGATTGTTTGCTTGATTATCAAGACTACCCAATTAAAGCGGCTGAACTGGCTAGCAAGAACCGCCGTACACTTGGTATTGGTGTCACCAACCTTGCTTATTATTTAGCCAAAAATGGTGTGAAATACTCTGATGGGTCGGGCAATCAGCTCATTCACAAAACTTTTGAAGCGTTACAATATTACTCATTAAAAGCCTCAAATACATTGGCAAAAGAATTAGGCGCCTGTCCATTATTTTCTCAAACTCAATATTCACAAGGCATTATGCCCATTGATTCTTATAAAAAAGACATTGATGCATTTTGTGATTGTAAATTAGAACTTGATTGGGATACGCTACGCCAAGATATTAAATCAACAGGGCTTAGAAACTCAACTTTAACAGCACTTATGCCATGTGAAAGCTCATCACAAATTTCTAATTCAACCAACGGTATTGAGCCACCTAGAGGGTTTGTTTCTATCAAACAATCTAAAGACGGCATCTTAAAACAAATTGTGCCTGAGTATGAAAGATTAAAAAATCAGTATGAATTACTTTGGGACATTAAAGATAACGAAGGCTACCTACAACTTTGTGGGATTATGCAAAAATTTGTAGATCAATCTATTTCTACCAATACGCATTATGACCCTTCACAATTTGAAGGCAATAGAGTACCGATGAAACTATTTTTAATGGACTTGTTAAAGGCCTATAAATATGGCATTAAAACACTTTATTATCACACAACTCGCGATGGTGGCGATGACTGGCAGGAAAAAGAAGATGACTACGCGTGTGTAGATGGTGTTTGCAAATTATAAAGTAGATAAAAACCATTAACATTAAAGCCTAAACAAAAGATTAAAAGTTTTGCTTAGAAATAAAATAAGGGAGTTATATTATGTCGTACAGTATCTTTAACAAAAAAATTAGTGACACGCTAACCCAGCCCATGTTTTTTGGCGACAGTGTGAATATTGCGCGTTTTGATAAGCAAAAATTTGAGATATTTGAAAAACTCACTGAAAAACAACTCTCATTTTTTTGGCGTCCAGAAGAGATTGATGTTTCCAAAGATAAAATAGATTTTGCTAAATTACTCCCTAATGAAAAACATATTTTTATCTCTAATCTACAATACCAAATTTTGCTTGATTCAGTACAAGGCCGCGCCCCTAATATTGCTTTTTTGCCAATTGTATCATTGCCAGAGTTAGAAAACTGGATTGAAACTTGGTCATTTTCTGAAACCATTCATTCGCGTTCTTATACGCATATTATTCGTGCTATTGTTAATGAGCCAGGTGTGATGTTTGATGATATCATGAAAATGGATGAAATTATTCAACGTGCTGAGAGTGTATCCAGACACTATGATGAGTTAATTAAATATACTCAAGCATATTTATTACACGGTACGGGTAAGCTTAAAATTCAAGAAGAAGAGGTGTTAATTGACTTGTACTGTTTGAAAAGGCAACTTTATCTTACGATTATGTCGGTCAATATTCTTGAGGCAGTACGGTTCTATGTTAGTTTTGCTTGCTCATTTGCTTTTGCTGAACGCAAGGTTATGGAGGGTAATGCCAAGATTATTAAAATGATTGCTCGCGATGAAGCACTCCATTTAACAGGCACCCAATACATGCTTAATTTGATGCGCGACGGTAAAGATGACCCTGATATGCAAAAAATTGCCAAAGAGTGTGAGAGCGAAGTAATTACCATGTTTAGAGAAGCTTGTGAACAAGAAAAAGACTGGACAGAATACTTATTCCGTGACGGCTCTATGATTGGTTTAAATGCACAGATTTTAAAACAATATTTAGAATACATCACTAACGTACGCATGAAAGCTTTAAACCTAAGCCCCATATTTGATGAATGCACCAATCCATTGCCTTGGATTAACCACTGGCTAGATTCTGACAATGTGCAAGTTGCGCCACAAGAAACTGAAATTACCTCTTATTTGGTCAGTGCTATTGATAATACTTTGGATGAACAAGACTCTGATTTTAACGGCTTTAAATTGTAGCTGGCTAAATGTTTAGGATAGAGGTTGATAACATTAACGGTAAAACTGAATCATTATATGTCTATGGAGACCGCTCCATTCTTACCGAGCTTGAACAACACAACGTCCTTATTAATCATTCTTGCCGTCAAGGGCATTGTGGTAGTTGCATATTGCAACTCTTATCTGGTGACGTCATTCATCAAGATTCTCTAGTACCCTTGTCACAAGGGGAAATTTTAGCTTGTAGAGCGATGCCCATTACAGATATTAAAATCGGTTTGAGCCTCTTCAAATAAAACAATAGAGCCATAGATATTATTATCATAATATTTGAGTGGTTTCTGAACAGACTCTCCTACTGCTTTTAGTCCAGAAAATTGGCTTTTTTCATTAGCGTTGCGGTTTGGTAAATACCAATGTTATAACCTTGGTTATTCAAAACTACCCGCATTCTGCGTTTGCCATAGGTGTATCCAACTTCAATAGCAGTTTGTTTGATTAATTTAATCATAGCATTGGTGTTGTTGTTTACTCGCTTATCTTTGACTTGATAGTAATAACTACTGCGAGGAAGTTTGAGTAATGCTCATAATTCTTTAGTATTGTATTGTTGGCAAGCCTTGTTTATCTTGATAATCATATCACTTGGTGATTGTCCACAGCGAACAAGGCTGTTGCCTTTTTTAAGATTTCATTGTCCCTTTGTGCGCGCCAAAGTTGTTTCTCAAGCAGTTGTATTGTTTGTTGTTCAGAAGTCAGCGCTTTGCCTGACTCTGGTGTTTGTCCACCAAGCTCTGCTAGGTATTGTTTTCTCCATCTGCTAACTGCTGAGGAGCAAGCTCCTGATATTATCATGATTTTTTTATTGGTGTAATTCTCATGCACCATGAGTTTGGCATAATCTAGTGTTCCCCCCTCAAGGGGGTATTGAACAGAATGTTCAACGGTAAAAGTCACTCGTTGTTTTCTTGATTTATATTGTGTCATTACTGACCTCCTTATGGTTTGTATTATAAGGCTATCTTTGTGTCCAATAAAATTAGACTATTGCAATAAATTAGACCATTACACTTTTTCAAGATATACCTGTTAATGAAATAGAGCAAATTATTAGTCATTCTAGAATTTATCAAATTCCAAAAAATAAAGCGCTTATTTTGGAAAATAATCCAGTAACACATCTATTATATTGTTTTAATGGGTTGGGTTAAAATCTTTAAACAAAGCAATAACCAAAATGAAATTTTACAAATTATTAGTAATAATGAAACTGTGTTAGAGCATTGTCTGTTTACGCATCAAGTTTTTGATGCAAATGCCAAAACTATTACCGACACATTGATGTTGTCTATTCCAATTAATGTGCTCAACCATGCACTGGAACAATCCTCCAAATTTGCACATAACCTCATTGTTATGAGCGCACAAAAAACCAATACTGCTTTGCAAAATCTTCAATCTATTAAACATAAAAACATCGAACAAAAAATGGCAATCTAATACCATTCAATTACCTTATAACAAGTCTCTTATTTCTTCTTATTTGGGTATGAGCAGAGAAGCATTCTCACGCAATCTAAAACACCTGCCCCATCAAAGTATCGGTATTACAAAAAATACTATTACCATTACTAATAAAGAAAAATTATGTAAATATTGCCATTTTGGCACTAATAATCAGTGTTATAATTTTCAACATAATCAATGCTATCACAATGAACAAAACAAAAATTAAAGTTGGATTTATTACTATTTCAGACCGCGCTGCTCGTGGTGAATATCAGGACATTGGCGGACCTACTATGCAAACTTGGATTCAACAGGCGATATTGTCACCTTACGAAGTTGAGTCCATCATTATTGAAGATGAGCAGACTTTAATTGAGCAGACTATGATAGATTTTGCAGACGATAAAAACTGCAACCTTATTCTCACTACTGGCGGCACTGGACCCACCACTCGCGATGTTACTCCCGAAGCTACACATGCTGTGTGTGAGCGTATTTTTGATGGTTTTGCCGAGCAAATGCGTACTGTTAGCTTAAGGACTGTTCCAGTTGCTATTCTTTCGCGTCAAACTGCAGGTACACGTGGCAGTAGTTTAATTATCAATTTACCAGGTAAACCAGCTGCAATTGCAGTTTGTTTAGGTGCAGTGTTTTTGGCAGTACCAAAGTGTTTAGAACTGCTTGATAATTCCAATATTCAAATTGACTTGGATTTTGTAGAACAAGAGTTTGAATAGAACTAACTGCTACTTTTTCCTAAAATATAGGTATCTACCAACGCCTTAGTAATGTTATCACTACGCTCTAGTTTGGGAATATACTGCTGGATAATATGCTCAACGGCTGGTAAACATTCTACCTTTTGATGCACTTCTTTTAACAATACTAAATCCAAAACACCTTGACTAACACATCCTTGAATACATCCTTTTTCATTGGAAAAAACAATAGCTTGATCCATCATTCATTATTTCTAATTGATAAGAGTATAAATCAATATTGTTGGATCGTGCAATGGGTAAATAAATGCAATGGTAAAAATCCTCATGGTAAATAATATGCTCAATATCTATCACATCTTTTAATGCATAATGCTGACCTTGATAATCAATATTAACAGTAACCGTATTAATGAACATTATTTAGTCAATGATAAAAATAATTTTGGCAACTCTTGAGGCAAAGACTCAATGCGGTCAATCACCGAATAATGCGAGCCAAAAATATCAGCTATATATTCATCTGCTTTTTTATCCAAACTAATACAATAAGGGTACATGCCTTTTTGTTGGGCTTCTTGCACAGCTTTGTGTGTATCTTGAATTAGGGTTTTTGGATCATGAACATCAATATCAGCAGGTTCTCCATCGGTCAAAATCAACATTAATTTTTTATCGCTTTGCTGTAAATCTAAGTAATGTGCGCCGTGGCGAATAGCAGCACCCATTCTGGTAGAAAATTCGGCCTTCAAATCAGCCAAACGCGCTTTAACCGCATCATCCCAATGCTCGCTATAGCCTTTAATATGATAATACATAACCTTTTGCCGAGTGTCAGAATTAAAACCAGCAATGGCAAAGTTATCACCCAACTGCTCCACTGCCCAAGCCAACAAAGACACCGCCTCTTGTGAGAGTTCTAAAATAGTTTGTCCAGATTGCCCCACAACTTCATTTAACGACTCTGATAAATCTAACAACAATAACACGGATACACTGCGAGAATCGTGCTCAAAATCAACATTTATTCTGGTATCAGGTTGAGAGCCATTTTTAATATCAATTACACTGCGCAATGCAATATCAAGATCTAACTCAGCACCCTCTTCTTGATAGCGTAGGCGTTTTTTATTTTGTGGTTTAAGCAGGTCTAGTACTTTTTTAAGCTGCTTAACCAAAACTGAATGTTTGTCTAAAATTTGCTCAATTTTTAAAGCATTAGTATGTGAATGTAGTCGCTCATACACAGCTACCCAGTCAGGCTTATAAGACTTATAAGTATAATCCCATTCGTCATAATAATGTGGCGGTATTACTTCAATGTCTTCCTCATTTTCTTCTTCAGATTTTTTCTGATGTTCAAAAATATTATCCTCTTCATCAAAGTCTTCGATAAACAACCACATTGAACGATTATCATCTCGATAAGTCACCTCGGTATTTTCAAAATAAATACTGGCCAATGCATCTGAAGCACTTTTTGTTTTAATTAAATACCCTAAACCAAAGCTTAAACTGTCTGATGTGCTTGTTGCCCCTGCGCTCATTAACGCTTTAAATTTTTCAACGTAATCTAGGATAATTTGATTTTTATAAGGGTGGTTATCATCAAGCAGTGCACGTGTAAGCATAATGGCGCGGTGTCTTAAGCAAGATTGATGCTTATCGTCACAGTCAAATTCATCAACGATTGGCATTAGGCTTAACCATAAATTTTTCAAACCAGGATAGGTTTGAATGGCCAAATACTCGACCCGAGCATCTTCAAAAATCTCAGTAAAAAATCGCTGCTGTGGTGAGACATTATCAGCCACAATCTTGGTGGTAAACTGATGATGTACAATCAGATGTGCCACTAAAGCCATATAACGCTTACAAGCATTAACGCCGTTTAATGGCTCATAAATATCAGGCAAACGAATAACCTTGTCTTCTAAATAAGGATGAAAATGTTCTAACTTTTCAAAATTTGGAGAGTATGGCGCGTACATGAAGTCCGTTTTCCAAAGTGCACGCTGAAACAAATTAATTTCTCGCTCAATATCACTAAACAGCAAACCCTTTCTTTGACGTTGAAATACAGCTTTTGAATCCGCACTTGATAATGAAAAGTACTCCTCTTGCCGCTCAGGGTGGTCTTGGAAATATCTTAAACCGTAGTTAATCCACTCATAAATACCTTCAAATTCTAATTGCTCCAACAACAAATGCATATTGGCAAGCATGGCTATTAATGATGGGGAGGCGTGCGTATCATGAATACCGTGCACTGAAAATGTAGTTTTACTTAAATGGTATTCAATTAAATTCAGGTACTCATCAAGTTGATTATTGTTTGTATGCCCAACAACATCAATAAAGCTATTTAAGAATGGCTCGACTGCTCCTTTGTTGGGTGTTCTAGATATTTTTTGATAGGCAAAATCTACAATTTTTTGAATACTGCCATCGCCATAAAATTCACCTACCCAAGGCATGGTTTTTAAAAAAGCAATAGATAAGGCATCACCCTGCCCAATTTTTGCTAAAAATTCAGCACCATTGTAATACTCAATTAAACTTTGTTCTGAGAGTTTTTGAGTGGCTTGCTCAATATTTGCAGAAAATACTCTTTGAACCGTATTAAAAGTACAATTTAAGGGTTGATACTGACTTACTTCAGTCATACTATTAAATAACTTTTAGTCAAAAATTGCGTCAATTGCACCACTCATGGTGGTGCGAATTTCTGCATCATCAGTAATTGGGCATACCAGTGCCATGTTACAAGCATCTTTCACGCCAACACCTGAGGCAATTAATGTACCTGCATAATTAAGCAGTCGTGTTGATGCGCCTTCATCAAGCCCGTGACCAACCAAATTACGAGTCGCATGAGCAAGTTTGACTAATTTAGTTGCAATATTAGCATCAACACCTGATTCTTTAACAACAATACTGGCTTCTAATTCAGCATTAGCATAATCAAAATCCATACCAGTGAAGCGCTGCTTAGTTGATTGCTTAAGATCCTTCATTAATGATTGATAACCTGGGTTATATGAAATCACCAATTGAAAGTCTGGGTGTGCTTTGACAAGTTCACCTTTTTTATCTAACATTAGTTCGCGTCTATGGTCAGTCAGGGAATGGATAACCACCATTGTATCTTGGCGTGCTTCTACAATTTCATCCAAATAACAAATTGCACCATGACGTGCTGCTAGTGTTAATGGACCATCTACCCAACGAGTACCATTAGCATCTAGTAAAAAACGACCAATCAAGTCCGAAGCAGTAATATCTTCATTGCAAGATACGGTAATAATAGGCTTGTCTAGCTTATAAGCCATGTGTTCAATAAAACGAGATTTACCACAACCTGTTGGCCCTTTGACCATCACTGGTAATTTTGCATTATATGCTGTAGTGTATAGTTCTACTTCGTTTGACTGAGCTTCATAAAAAGGCTCTAATTTAATTTTAAATTGGTTGATATCGAAATCTGACATGGTCCTATCCTAAATTTATAATGTTTATATTTTAATACTTTATATAAAAAACCCCTGCATGTGGCAGAGGCTTTTTATGAACTACTTACTACAAGTTTTACTTGTGAACGCCTAGCTTGTCTCTCCAACCAGGATATAGAGAATCAGCATCGCCCGGGAATGACTCAAATGCACGAGCAAATTCGTTATGGTCTTTAGCAAACTCAATTGGATCTGCTTTCGCCATCCAACATTCATAGGCTTGACGCAGTGACTTAGCACCCGCTGCAGGAGAATCGATATGGCCATAAGAACCACCACCAGACGTGTTAATAACATTACCATGACCTAAATTTTCAAAGAAACCAGGAAGGCGTAGTGCATTCATACCACCAGAAATAATTGAAGTAGTAGGTTTCATGCCAAACCACTCTTGATGGAAAAAAGGACCATCAGCACTGTCACGTTCTAACATGTAACAAATATGTCTATCATCAGCACCACCTTCCATCTTACCAAATCCCATTGTACCTACATGGATACCGGACGCACCCATTAGGCGAGAAAGTTTACCCAAAACAAAAGCAGTATAACCACGCACAGAACTTGGAGAAGTAATCGCGCCATGACCTGCTCTATGATAATGCAAGTATTGATTAGGGTAGTTACGACGTGCAGTAGTAATCATACCACAGCCACCAACATAACCATCAACTAAGAAAGCTACATGATGCGCATTTTCAGCAAAAGTTTCTAAGATGTAATCAGCACGAGCACACATTTCATGATGATCATCAGCGGTAATGTTAGCAGAGAAAATTTTAGCTTCGCCAGTTTCATCTTGCGCACGTCTCATAGAGTCAGCAACTAAAGGCGTTACATCTTTCATGCGAGCATAAACTTGATTACCTTGAGGTTCGTCATTCTTAATAAAATCACCACCCAGCCAGAACTGGTATGCCGCTTCAGCAAAAGGCTTTGGACGAAGACCTAACTTAGGTTTAATAATTGTTCCTGCAATATAACCACCATCAGTTCTAGGACGACCTAAGATGCTCCATAAATCAGTGATGTCCATAGAAGGACCGTCAAAAATTTCTAAGAATTTTCTTGAAATCCAGAAATCTTGGATTTGAGCACATTGAACATCACCCATGCCTTGGTTATTACCAATAATCAGAGTAAGTAATGACACAACCATAGCACGACCATCAATTAAGTTGCGGTCAAATAAGTTGTTAGGATATGCAATTTTCATGATGCCTTTAGCTTCATCAATTTCATACACCATCGCATCTAAGTCTTTAGTGAAATCATCAGTAGTTGATACTTCCACATTGGTACCTGTTGAACTTTCAGCAGCAAAATGAGCTGCTGTTTCTAAATAACCACCAAAGCCAGGCATTGGTGTCATAGTATAGGCAACAAGGAAATGATTACCTTCTTTAATTAACGTTTCTTCGTCTAATGACAAATCGGCGTATCTATTGGATTGATCCATTGTGGACTCCTGTTTATTAAAAAATACCCATGATACAAGAACATTTAAATAATGTAAAATAATATTTTTTAGTAAATAATAATATTTACTTATGATTTTTCTAACAAATAAATCTCATCAAAATGATTAACTATACATTAAAACAACTATACAGCTTTGAAGCGGTAATACGTCTATCCAGTTTTACCAAAGCCAGCAAAGAGCTTAATATTACACAACCTGCTGTATATATGCAAATCCAACAACTGCAAAAAAATATTGGTTCTGATTTGGTTAATATTAAAGGCAAAAGCATTTATCCTACTTTTATTGGAAATAAACTATATCAAACCTGTTTAGAAGTGATTAACAAGCTAGAACAAACCAAATCTGATATTGAACAAACACTAGATCCTGACTCTGGACATCTGCAAATTGTAGTTGCCACCACAACCAACTCATTCATTAGCCACGTCTTGGCAAAATTTAAACAACAATATCCAAAAATGACTTTTCACCTAGAAGTGACCAATCGCAAATTGCTACTTGAAAAACTAAGTAACAATGAAACTGATTTAGTGGTCATGGGAGAACCACCATCAGACATGCCACTAATAACACAGCCCTTTATGGAAAATCCGCTCATCGCTATTGCACATCCTAAACACCCATTACTTGCTAATAATCACAACACCATTAAAACACTTATGCGTGAAACTTTAATTACCCGTGAACAAGGCTCAGGCACACGTATTACTATTGAGCGCATTACAGGCATGCAATTTAATTCAAATATTGAAATTAACTCTAACGAAGCAACCATTAAAGCAGTTCAAGCAGGGCTAGGTATTGGTTTTGTCTCTAAGCATACGGTTAAGTTAGAATTACAAAGTGGTGTTATCAAGCAGCTTAATGTTGAAAAATTCCCCATTACTCGCCACTGGCATGTGGTGCACAATAATAATAAACTCTCACCCATTGCCAAACGCTTTAAAGCATTCATTATTGCAAGTAGTTAAAACAATAACTTTTTAAATAAAAATGCAATCGCTACTAAAATAATAAGACCTAATATTTTTTCCATGGCTTTTGGACTCAATCTAAATGAACCTATATAGGAACCCAAAAAGCCACCAATAATGACTGCTGCAATAAGTGGCATATACTGTGTTAAATCAATCGAGTTATATTGCAAGCATGAAACAAGCCCAGAAAATGACACACTCCAAACAAAAATTGCAGCTGTTGCTGCCGCCTCTTTTGGGGAGCCAATTCTAAACATAATAGGGATTAAATATATCCCACCACCTATACCAACAATACCTGAAACCAACCCAAGTATTGAACCAGAAACTAAAGGGATGATGATTTTTTCTGATGGTTTAAATCTAGTCTAAAGCCAGCATTTTTCCAAAAATAAATACGCACAGCAACCACAATAAGTGACATTAATAATACCCATAAAAATGTAGTTTTTGACAAATGTAATGTGCCGCCCAGATAGGCAAAAGGTATGGCAGATATCAAAAATGGCAAAATAATAGACAACTTGCCGTGTTTATTGCGCAAAAAATTATAACTACCTAAAGTGCTAACAAACAAATTAAGCGACAAAGACATCATAGGAACAACTAATGTACTCATACCAACAATCACCATCAATGCTGTATAAGACGAACCACCGCCAAGACCAATGGAGGAATACACAAACGCCACCACAAAAAATATCAGCGGTAAAACAAACTCAAAATAAGGAATTAGTTCCATTAATGACTATTTTACGAAATAATACCAACCATTATCAATGTCAATTAACCACTAAGAAAACACAATGGTTTTATTATGGCAAGTTAATACTCGGTCTTCCAAATGATATTGCAAGCCTTTTGCTAGTGTAATTTTCTCAATATCTTGCCCCATTTTCTTCATATCATTAGCGCTATCACCATGATTCACCCTAGTGACGTCTTGTTCAATAATCGGGCCTTCATCTAACACGCCAGTCACATAATGACAAGTTGCGCCGATTAATTTAACCCCCCGTTGCGCAGCACGAGAATATGGATTTGCACCTGCAAATGATGGCAAAAAGCTATGATGAATATTAATAATTTTATTTTTGTATTGATTGCACAGGTCTTTAGGAATGATTTGCATATAGCGTGCCAAAACAATTACATCGGGATTAAATATATTGACTGCTTTGCTCATTTTGGCAATATCATCATTTTTAGTTGATTGATGGATACTCACTTGCTTAAACGGCACACTATACCAGCTGGCTAATTTGGAAAGCTTACTGTGGTTTGATAGTACACCAACAATCTCACCTTCTAATTCAAGCTCATGTCTGCGGTGCAATAAATCTGCCACACAGTGAGAGGAATTAGAGCCCATAATTAATACTCTTTTTAATTGCGCCACATCACTTAATCGCCAAACCATATTGTATTGATTGGCAACTAAGGTAAAGGCATCTTTAAGTTCACTTAAGGAACAAGACAAAGAGCTTGATTCAATTTCAATGCGCATAAAAAAATGTTGGTTTTGTTCATCAAGGTGATGGTGAGCCTCCTTAATATTACCCTGATGCTTAAAAATAAATTGACTGACTACAGCCACTAAACCATGTGCATCTGGACATGAAATTAAAAGTCTATAAACACTCATGATCATTAAGTCCTGTATTCCGCATTAATTTTTATATAGTCATAAGAAAGGTCAGTTGTCCATACGCTTTCTTTTGAAGCGCCTTTGCCAATTTCAATGGTGATAACAATTTCAGATTTTGCCATTTGTGCCTGACCTTGCGTTTCAGTGTAGTGAGTATTCAACTCCCCCGCTTTAATCAAACACACGTCACCTAAATAAATACTCACCTGTTCAACTTTTAAATGTGCAATATTGGCACGCCCTACTGCTGCTAGAATTCTCCCCCAATTTGCATCAGAAGCAAATAAAGCAGTTTTAACCAAAGGTGAATGTGCAACCGTATAGGCTACTTCAAGACAATCCTTAGTGCTTGCTCCACCCTTAACGCACACTTCGACAAACTTAGTTGCACCTTCACCATCTTTAATAATTTTATGTGCCAACGTTTTGGTGACAGCATTTAGTGACTGTTGAAACTCATCCATACAATCATTAATTTTAACACCAGATGTGCCAGTCGCACTTAACGTACAGGCATCATTAGTAGAGGTGTCGCCATCTACAGTAATGCGATTAAAGGATTGATTAACGGCTTGAATTAAGCAATTTTGCAACTCAGACTGAGTGGCTTTAATGTCGGTAAAAATAAAACTAAGCATGGTTGCCATGTCAGGACGAATCATGCCTGAACCTTTAGCAATGCCAGTAGTGGTAATTAGATCACCACCTATTTTAAATTGTTCAGAATGGACTTTATCGACCAAATCAGTGGTCATAATAGCTTGTGCCACTTGGGATAAGTTGTCTATTGCCAAACTAGAAACCAGTGCAGATACATTGTCCTCAAAACAAGCCATAGGCAACACTTGCCCAATCACGCCTGTTGAAAATGGCAATACTTCTTCAGTCTTAATATTCAACTCTTTTGCCACCAGTTCACAAACCTTATAGGCATTTTTAAGCCCGACACTATCACTGCCCAAGCCCGTGCCTGCATTAGCATTGCCACTATTAATAACCAACGCTTTAATGGTATGATTAAGATGATTTTTTGCCACCAATACAGGTGCAGCGCAAAATACATTTTGCGTAAAAACAGCTGCAGTTTGTGTGCCTTTTTCCAAGCTAACAATAGATAAGTCTAGCTTTTCAGTGTCGTTAGTGCTCGAGTTTGCTGATGAATTTTGTGCACGTTTAATGCCAGCATTGATTGCTGCACAAGTAACACCGTTAATGTTTAATAAATCATCCATGTCATATAAAAGTTTTAGCCAATTCAATTAAGACTTGTTTTTTGAATGCTATTATAAATGTATAGACAAATAACATCATCAATTATTGTTTACAACTTTGTTTTAGAGACCTTTGCATAAATAGGGATGATTGGCAAAATAACAGATTTTATCAATCTGGGAATTTTTTAAATTGATGAAAGATGGTATTTTACCCCTCAAGGGGGTACAAACAAAGAGTGATGATTATTTATATTTATACAAAGGCCTCGTTTTAAAGGTTTTTTGAAGATTTTTTATCCAATAATTGAAATATCAACATTAG
This sequence comes from Isorropodon fossajaponicum endosymbiont JTNG4, assembly GCF_016592615.1. Classification (NCBI taxonomy): domain Bacteria; kingdom Pseudomonadati; phylum Pseudomonadota; class Gammaproteobacteria; species Isorropodon fossajaponicum symbiont. The sequence goes on along the minus strand of NZ_AP013043.1, from coordinate 741,830 downwards.
CACTGCGCCGAATAATACCATTATAAGTGCCGGTACAGCGGCTCGTTCAAACAAACCTTCAGCACTTAATTCATACACCTGAACTGCTAATGTATCCCAGCCAAATGGGCGTAATAAATAAGTGGCTGGTAATTCTTTCATCACATCAACAGCCACCAACAGACCACCTGCCAAAATTCCTGGCGTCATCATGGGTAAGTATATTTGCCAAATAAGACGTAAGCGTGACGCACCAAGCAGACGTGCGCTTTGGGTAAACACGGGCTTAATTTGCTCGGCACTGGCTTTAATGGAACTATAACCAATTGCCATAAAACGAGATACATAAGCAAATAACAACAAAGCAATGGAGCCAAAAATAATATGATTAATACTTTGACCTCCAAAATATACACTGATTTCTGACACTTGATTAATGCCATATAATAACCCAACAGCCATAATTGAGCCTGGTAATGCATATCCTAACGTTGCCATACTAATCAAACCTTTAAGCCAAGGACTGTTCCTTTTACAACGATTGGGTAATGCCAATATAATAGCAATACTCACCGTTATTAAAGCGGCTGATGTGGTTAACACCGAAGTTGAAATAATCAAATCAACATACTTAACACTCCATTCCTGACCCATAGACGCCCAACCCCAAATGATTAATTGCAACATAGGCATAGCAAAAGAAAGCATAAACACACAAAACACAAACAAACTAATCAGCCAGCCAAAAAAGCCTAAAGCATAGTAAGGCTTTTTATTAGATACGTCATTTGAATAATATTTTGCTTGACCACGTGCTTTTTTTTCAAAAAAAATTAAGAAAAATGCCACTAACACTAATAATGATGCTAATTGTGCTGCCAATTCAATGGAACGAAAATCACCCCAAGCCGAATAAATTACCGTAGTAAAAGTATCAAAATTAAACAAACTAACCACGCCAAAATCAGCCAGTGTTTCCATCAACGTTACTAGCAATCCAGCAGCAACAGCTGGGCGTGCCATGGGTAGAGATATTTTAAAAAACACACGTAAAGGACTGGCGCCTAACAATTGACCGGCTTCAATTATATTAATCTTTTGGCGTTTAAATGAGGCGCGTGCCATCATGTATACATAAGGGTAAAATACCAACACAAAAGTAAGAATAATCGCCCACGATCCAGTGCGGATATCAAATCCTGGCAAGCCCAACACTTCACGCATCCACACTTGTGCATAGCCAGAATAATCAAACACACCTAAATATACAAAAGCCAGTACGTATGCAGGAATGGCAAAAGGCAGAAACAACGCCCACTCTAGCCATCGTCTACCGGGAAATTCCACCATCACCACCAAATACGCTAAAATTGTACCCAAAAGTGTAACGCCTAGCCCTACACCAATAAGTAAAACCACAGTAGCACTGATTAAACTTGGTAATAAAACAGTGGAAAAATGTGCCCACAATTCACGCTCTGGAAACAACCACGATAAAGCCACGACAAAAATTGGCATAGCCACTAATAGTGCCAATACACTAATCCAAATTTTTGATTTAAGGCAGTTTTTTTCCAAAATACTTCTTTTTAATTTTTACTAATACTATTTTAAAAACAGAAGAACCTAAGACTTTCCTAAGCCTTAGGTTTATAACATATAAAAAAGAGTCTATCTGTAACCTTTTATTTGCATTAACTTCACTGCATCAGCTTGCAATACACCCGTTTGCGCCAAATTCATTTTATCTTGTTTGAACGAGCCCCAACTTGATACCACTTCATCTGAAGCAACATTTTGATTGGCTGGGTATTCTTTATTAAGCGAGGCATAAATAGCTTGCGCTTTAGCACCTGATAACCACTCTAATAATTTAATAGCACCCTTGGCATTGGTGGCATATTTTGTCACGCCAACGCCTGATACATTCACGTGTACACCCGTGGTATCCTGATTTGCCCAAAATAGCTTCAATGGTACATTAGTGTTTTTAGCAATTAAACGACCAAAATAATAAGTATTTACCAAGCCAACATCACATTGACCTGAAACAATTGCATTCATAATATGAGAATCTTTAGCGTTGGGCGTGGCTGCCAAATTATTCACCCAACCACTAATAATATCACCTGCTTTATTTTTGCCTTGATGATAAATTATCGATGCCACCAATGATTTGGTATAAATCTTTTTACTGGTTCTTAAGCACAACCTACCTGACCATTTAGCATCTGCCAAATTCTCATAAGTGGATAAATCAGTTGGATTAACACGTTCAGTGCTATAAACGATGGTTCTTGCACGCACCGATAAACCCGTCCACAAACCTTTAGGGTCTCTTAAATGGCTTGGAATATTGCTTTTTAATGTTTGTGTTTGTACTGCTTGAAACAAACCCTGTGTGGCTGCATACCAAAGATTGCCCGCATCTACGGTCATGAACATGTCAGCTTTGGTATTTTTACCTTCCAATTTTAAACGCTCAATCAATGCACCGCCTTTACCCGTTAAGTACGTCACTTTAATACCTGTATCTTTTGTAAAAGACTCAAATAATGGCTTAATTAGATGCTCTTTTCTAGAGCTGTATACGGTGACTGAGTCTTCACTTTTTGCTTGTGCTATGCCAACACTAGTTACTACCAGTGCCAACACTACCAATATTGATGGTACCCATGTTTTTTTATTCATTCTGATTTTTCTCCTTATGAAAAATTGACTAAGTTACACGATTGATAATGATTATCAATTACAAATGATATCTATTATTAATTAATAGTCAACTGCCTATTCTCGATCACCCCTACTTTATCAGCAAAAATAGTCGCCTCATGTTTGTCGTGTGTTACTAGAATGGAAGTGACGTTGGTTTTTTTTAAAATATCTCTAACTTGTAACACTAGTTGTTCTTGAAGGTTCTTATCTAAACTAGAAAATGGTTCATCCAATAATAATAATTTTGGCGAGGGTGCTAATGCACGAGCCAAGGCAACACGCTGTTGCTCTCCACCTGAAAGCTGGTGTGGGTATTTTTTCTCGATACCCTCTAAGTCAATCATCAAAAGCAATTCTTCAATCCTTGCTTTTTGTTCGCTGTTTGATAAATAGTGAATACCAAAAGCAATGTTTTTTTTAACATTCATATGCGGGAATAACGCATAATCTTGAAACACCATGCCTATCTCTCTTAATTCTGGTGCTATTTTATGTACGCCATTGTTGGATAATTGCTTACCATCTAAAACTACTTGTCCACTTTGCACCTCATCAAGACCAGCAATAAATCTAAGTGCTGAGCTTTTTCCACTACCACTATCGCCTGTTAATGCAAAAATATCACCTGTAGCAAGGCTCAAATTAAATTCATTTAAAACTTGAGTGGTTTGATAAGCAATTGATAAATCGTTAATTGATAGCATTTAATAATAAAAATGAGAATGATTCTCATCATTATACAAGATAACTAAAAAGAATGCCATGGTTAACTAACCTTGCAAAAAGACTTTAATGGTATTCTTTTATTGTTATCAATATCAGCCATGACCGTGTCAAAATCCTCTGGCTCCACTACCAAAAACTGTCCCATCATGCCTGCATCCTCATGTTCTAATATGTGGCAATGATACATATAAGGATACTCAGTATCAGCGTAGTGGTCAAATTTAGCAATCACTCGTACGGTTTCTTCTGGCATGAGTAGTACAGTGTCTTTCCAGCCACACTCATTTTCATTAGGTGGTATTGGGTCCGAGCCATCACCTTGTTCCCTATCAAGAATTTGAAACTGAATGTCATGAATATGAAAAGGATGTGTGGTGTGCGCACCATTGGTAATTCGCCAAATTTCAATATCACCTTTTTTAACCACTTCATTAATCATACTCATGTCCATTTGCATGCCGTTAATTAAATGCAACATATGCTCGCCTTCAAGCGCAATACCGTTGATGGTTTTAAACATGGAGGTAAACACTCGTCTGTTGATTCTAAAACCACTCATGACTGTTAATCCAAAATACCTAGTTTTAACGGCATCTGATGCTTTTAATCGGGTTATTTTGGTGAGTTTACTAGGAATTTTTTTAACAGCATTGGTGCTAGTTGATTGACTAACGTGGATACTCATAATATCAAAATTGACTTTGTCTAGCGCATCTACTGAATGCGACAGACGACCTGTACCACCTACTTTAAATGGCCCGCCAAACTGATGTCCATTAAGCTTTTGTTTGTCATAATATTCAGCACTGAAACTTTTTAGTCGTAAGGTTTTTCCCTTATTTTTACTCAAATCAAGCAAAATTTCCACGCGTTCTGCAGGACCTAATAACACCCGAGTGAGCGGCACTGGTTTTTCTAAAAAACCACCATCACTAGCAATTTGATAAAACTGAATGTCACCTTCGAAGCCCAAATTGTAAATTCTTGCATTAGAGCCATTGAGTATTCTCAATCTAATCACTTGGGCGTGTGCATTTAAAATAGGCACAGGTCTGCCATTCACCAAAATTGTATGCCCTTTCATGCCACCTGATTTATCAAAATCGCCCTTATTTAAATAAAGCAATTGGGCATCTTCATCAAACCGCCTATCTTGAATCACCATGGGTAAATCATCAACACCATAGGTTTTAGGAATGTCTAATGATTTGGATGTTTCATCATCAATTAAGAAAAAACCCGCCATACCTTTATACACTTGCTCACCCGTATAACCCTCAAGATGTGGGTGATACCACTGGGTTGAGGCTAATTGATTGATACGCCAGCTGGGTTTCCACGTCTTATTAGGTGGAATAATTTGATACGGACCGCCATCTTCTTTGGCTGGCAAATGCAATCCATGAAAATGCGTGGTGGTGTTGACTGACAAATGATTGGTTATTTCAAATCCTATATCATCTGTATTATTCACCCGAATAGTTGGGCCTAGAAGGCTATTACCATAGCCCAATACACGGGTTAACTTGCCTTTAAAAATTTCTGTTGTGTTGTGATTGATTGAAAATTTAAAAATCTTTTTACCATTAATAATTTCAGGCTCAATGAGTGGTGGCACAACAAAAGTTCTATCTGCGTAGTCAGGCAGGGACAATTTGGCAGACTTTTTATCACTGCAGCCTATCGCCAAAGCGCTGCTAGCCAATATGGATGTTTTAATAAAATCTCTACGTTTCATTGTTCTTTTTTTAGTCTTTGAAATTGGCATAATGCTACAAAATACGATATAAAATGTTTGCTTTTTATTTGCTTATAAATAGCAACAAAAGGGAAAAGTAATAAACCTTGCAGGCTTTGAAAGTTTTTCATCTGCGCCTTTTCTAAGCCAAATTTAATATTAGTTACATTTTTTGAAAGGGTTAATGTACCAAATAGATAATCCCAGATTGACAAAAAACCACCAAAATTGGTATTAACATGGTTTCTAGAATGGTGAATTTGATGTTGTAGTGGAGAAATTAAAAATCGCTCAACCACATTGCCAAAACCTAACTTAATATGTGAATGCCTAAGATTAGAGCCTAATAATGAAAACATAAAAGAAAATAAATTAGCCCCTAAAATATCATAAACACCCACCAAGCTGCCAAATAAAAATACAAAAATACCCGTCACAAAACCAATACTCATGGAATAACGCAAGCCGAATAACAAGGATTCCACAGGATGCACTCGATAAAACGTCAATGGATTTAAAACTTTGGCACTGTGGTGCACTTTATGAAACGCCCACAACCATGACACAAAGTGCAATAGACGATGTAACCAGTAGCGGGTGAAATCGCTTAAAATAAATAAACTAAGTGTAAATATCACCATCACTTGCACATAAGAAAAGCCATCTATACGTACAAAACCGTATTGATCTAATAAAGTAATATTAACAAATAATGCCACTTCTTTAGCACTCATCAGTATTGGCAAAATAACCATAACTTTAAAAAATACAGAAAAAATGAAATAGCCATAATCCAATAAACTAGAAGAGTGTAGCCACAGTTTTTTTGACAAAATAATACACTTTTGTTTTGGATGATGCTTTAAAAAAATAAAAGCAATCACCAGTGAACTTAACAAAAACAGCCAATAAATTCGCTTATGAGGGTTTATTAAATATTCAAGTGGATTAATCTCCATCAGCATCCAATACCTTAGAGACAAATCCCAGTCTGTCCATTAAAGAAATATAATAAGCTTGCATAAGCCTATTGGTTGACTGGTATAAGCGCCTACCCTTGTTATTAATAAAATCAAACTCGGACATATCATTCGCATTAGCAATTGAATCATTTAATGCGCTAATGGCTTGGTTAATCTCTTTGATTGCTTTAAATTGACGCGCAATATCGCCGAAATCTTGATAATCTGGTGAATTAATAACCTGAACTTGTGCTGCAAGAATGGCTTTAATGGCATTCATGCTATTGCCACTAATTGCGTATTCTGCCCTATGATTGTTTGGTCTATTCTTAAATTTCTTACTCAAACTAGCCACATCACCAATACGCCACTCTTTAAGTTTATAAGTACCGTCAACCAAAGTATTTAGCAAAATTGCACTGGCATATTGCTCGCTTTCAGGAAATTTTGATTGATGTGCCTTATAACCATTTAGAATTTCAGACAAATAGTTTTTGATTGACCTAGTAATCATTAACGCCATATTTTTAACCCTTTGATGGGACAAATCTTTTGTAAAAAGTATATATTCCAAGGCGTTAATGGTTTTATGTAAATGCTTGTACATAGCACTAGATAGCACATCATTATTATTATTAATTAAATCTAGTTGAGATTTGATATTCTCATTATTGCCATGAAATATATCAATATATCTTGGTGTGTCTAAATAATCCTCATTTAAATCACCTAATAAATAAGTGGTTTCGACTTTTTTCCAACTTGAAACTAAGTTACCAAATTGCCTTTTAACGACTGTCTGATTAGATTGGTTAATACTATCAATCAACAACTCAGCATTTTTAATAGCTGATACAGCATTAACAATAATAACTTGGTTAAAGAATTTTTCGCCAACTGCATTTACACCAACTGACACAAGCAAAAAAACAACCGCCATCAAGTATTTCATCAATTCGCCCTATATTTCATTCAAAAATTGCAATATTTTACCCCTACTATTAATAGGTAAATTCATAAACAAAGTTTTAGACTTTTCAGCCTCACCACCATGCCAAAGGATTGCTTGTTCAAGGTTGCGTGCACGACCATCATGCAAAAAATTCTTATTATCTTTGAGTATTAAAGCAGCTCTACCCAGTCTCCATAATGGTGGTGTACGCCATTCATTGCCCAAGGCATCAAACTCTGAACGAGAATCTGCCAAACCCTTCCCCATATCATGCAATAGAAAATCACTATATGGATATATAGTAGTGTTGGGTAGTGAGTAACTTGGAACGTGGCATTGCGAGCAGCCAATTTCAGAGAATAGTCTTTGTCCTTGATGTTCTTTAACAATAGATTTTGGCAATTTTAAGTGTGTCAAATAGTAACTAATGGCGCTTAATCTTTGTGCTGTCAGCTCATGCTTTTCCCCGTCTTTTGAAGCATTAATACATGCAACTTGTATTGGCGTACACGACTGATGTTCATGAATAGGATTAGTCAAACCCATATCATTAATAGCAGCATTAGCTGATTGATGCCTTACCGTTGGTGCAGAAGCCTTCCAAGTATAGCGACCAATCTCCATTTGCCTGATTTGACTTGACCAAACTCGATTGGCTTTGCCAGAAATGCCATCATGATTAGCATCATGAACATCTTCATTGGCTAGGATTTGCGCATCAGTAATTTGCTCTAATAAACCCAATCCCACAAGTGCTGGTGCAATCCTAGCACTGACAATTGTATTAGGGTGTAAATCGCCATAACCTAAATTTTTTAACTTAATTGTTGGTTTCTGCAAGGTAACAATAACGCCATCAGGATAGTAAATATCTTTAGTTGAATAATGCACTAAGGGCTTGGCTTCAAAAGGCACACCTAACACACCATTAATACTAATTTGAGCGCCATAACTTGGCTCAGGAATAAAGCCAATTTTGGCCGTCATACGCTGATGTTCATCGGTGCCATTGGACAGTATAGACAAGCGTATCACATGCGACTTATCAACAATATTGTTTGCTTCAAATACTTTGCCGCGACCATTTTTTGCATGACAATTAACACAAGTATTGGCACTAAATAACGGGCCTAATCCATCACGTGCTGTTGTTGCAGAAGGTGCTTGAACCCAAGGAATGCGAAAAAAACTTTTGCCTAAAATAAACTCATCCACCTCATCATTATTTAAGTCAAGCTGAATTTGTGTAAAAGATTGGTTTAATATACGGGTTGATAAATCTTCTAAGCCATTAGCAAAAACCCTTGCCATTAGACTAACAGCAAGGGTTGATATGCTAAGAATTACTAAACGTTTATAGTTTGGTTTCCTCAACATCCGTTATATCTCCAACCGTCAAATCAACACCATTTGATTTTGCCACATAAATCATTTGATCGCCAATAGCTCTTAACTCATTTTTAAGTTTTTTGATTTGTCTAGCTTGTGTATCATTCGGGCGAATTTGATAATCAAAATGACGGCTCACTTGTGCCAATGTATTCATTTGATTAATTTTGGCATTAGCCGATGCAATTAAATCCATCAACTTGGTTTTATCTTTCATCGCATCAATAGGTGCTACGCCATAGTCAACACCATCATAAGTACCAAACAACAAATTCTTAAAGCCTTGGAAATTTTGCGTAATATCACGATGCGTGTTATCAGAAAAACAACTGTGCTCGTCCTCTTCAGAAGGTGTAAGCACCGCCACTGCGATACGCTCATTAGCAAGCTCGGACTTAATAAAAACACCCAAACCAGAAAAGATTTGTCTTAATGCTACTTTCGTGTCAATATTCTTAGTTGCATCAGAATTTTTACCCAATAACGCTGCCTTGTAATTAGTGCTATCACCATCTGCCCAAGCTGAAACCATTGACTCTAAATCAGAAACAATTAGACTTGCTGCTGCATTTAAATATTCCTTGCGACGATCAGCATTTGCATTAGTCGTATAATCAGAAAGCGCTCTTTGACCTGCTACCAACGCACCATTGGTTACACTATCTTTCATAAAATTAGTATAATCTTGGTCTTGACCCCATAATAAAAATTCAATTGCGTGATAGCCCGTTGCAACATTAGCATCGCCACCATTTTCATTAAGAGCCGCTAATACACTAGGAGTAATTATACTGACATCAACCGCTGTTGGGTTTTCACCACCTGGATTGAATATGCCTTTGGTGTCAATAATATTACCTGACGTTTTCCTACCCTTAGCATTAGTCGTATAATCAATCATATTTTCATCTAACGGCCAAGCATTTAATTGCCCTTCTGGCGCACCATAAGACGTGTACCAACCTTCCTCTGCATCAATAGGTCCATTAGACAATCTGAACGCTTCCGTTTGACCATAAGATTCACGAGCATTTAGCCATGCTGCTTTAGCATTTTCCATCAAAACTATTGTGGGACGATTAGTAAAATCTCTGAGCTTTTCCTTTAGTGTTTTAGCACCATTTAAAGCATCCGTGTAGTTTGCCGTTGCAATGTTTGCATAAGTACTTAACAATGGGTTAGCCTCATCACTACCCCAAAATGCGCTTACAGTAGAGATTGCCATTGCCACTGTTAAAGCAGATGAAACTATCAATTTTTTTTGTACTTTCATGTGTATTTCTCCTTAAATTTAAAAATTTTACTCAAAATATTTGCTTTCATTAGAATTCGTAAGCAACTTTTAAGCCATTGACTGCTTTTTGTCCATCCACTTTTTTGTTTTCAAAAAAGACAGTAACACCTTCTGCTAGTGAAAGACTATAAGTCAAACCTTTTTGCTTATCGCCATCATCAATCTTACTATAAGCCAAATTAAGACTAGCATCCATGCCTTTTAATTGGTGAGCATAACTCAACTCAGTATGTTGTGCCTTAATGCTATTTGCAACGCTTTGGTTAGTTTTCACAGCTTCATAATAAAAGCCCAAGCCATTGTCCAAACTAACTCCTAAATGATAAGCATTAGAACTGTCGTAACCTGTTGTGCCATCTTTGAAGTAATCTATGCCAGCACTAAAAATATCATTGCCATAATTAATACTAATACCAGTATCGTTATCAGTGTCTTTATAACTATAAATAGAAGCTTGAACATCGCTTAAATTAGCATATCTTTGCTGCCCCCTTATCAGCACTCGTTATGCCCTTGGTAAGTGGGTCTGTTATCATGCCAGTTTCATAAGCACTAAATGGCACGCCAATACGACCTATACTAGCTGTAAAGCCACCATTGTGATAATTAATCATTGCCTCATCTAAAATAATATCGTCTTCTTTAGTGGGGTCATCTTCCCCTCTTCTTTTAACTTTGATTGTGCCATCAAACTGCTCATTTACTGCATGTGAAACAGTCAGTTCTAAATCGCCAAACTCAACCTTGTCATTACTTGAACTGTATACCATTTCAATCAAACCACTAACACTTGTTGCTGATTGCGTTGTCTCTAAAGCAGTAATACGATCTTTTAATGTATCTATATTCTGTATCTGCAAGTACAGTTGTGCCAACAATTAACATACTTAATGCTATTACCTTATTTCTTTTCATTGTGTCTATCCTATATATTTTAATTAGAAATGTCGCAGAACTATTCCTGCAAATTTGATGCTTATACGCATCACTCTTCATTCACCTTCTTTTATTTTTGTTAGAGGGTTAATTTTTTGAGTTAGTAAATGATATCAGTTCTTATTTGCAATACAATATAAGAATTTTGTGATATATCATTTTCTTAGCAGCTCAAACAACTTAACAAGCAAAGATATTATTTAATAGCTGAATTTCATTCAAATCAAGTTCATTCTCAATTAAAAGTGAATCATTAAAATCTCTTAAATACTTAGCCACGCTATTAATTAAACTAATTTCCATAGATCTAGTATTTGCACTTAATTTAATTTTATTAATAATCACTCTTTTCGTACTCCCGATTCTTATTCAAAATGATTGCTTGAGTCTTTCTTTATTTCATCAAGAAATGTTTGTTTAATCATTTGGTTTGGCAAATTAAAACGCCACATAGAATCTAAATCTAGTCGATTATGACTACGCAGGTAACTAAGTTTATATTTTTGCCAAAAACCAAACATACTTATATTTTATTAGCACAACCACCACAGCAATCATGGCAAGACTTAGATTTACTTGATGGTGTTATGATATTTTTTCCTGCTAAATTTGTTGTATCGGTGGTTATTTTTGTTTTTCATTTATTTTTCCATGTTAAATAATTGCCCCTACAAGGCTGGGGCTAGCCAGCATAACCAATTTACCCATTGAATTTGAGGGATTGAGATAAACCCGTCATGCATTTTTTGGTTTGCCTCACACTTGATTTAAGAGCATGAGGCGGTGTTGAAATGATTGCTATCGGAGATAATTAGCGAACAGAGATAAGCAATACATTTCTAACCTGTGTTAATTAATTAGCCAACTTATCAAAATAAGCCAAATAATCTTTCAATTCTTTTTGTGACAATATGAAATATTCCTTTTGCATTAAACTTCTCCATTAAATTGTATTTTTTTTGTTAGTATTTATTAGTAAGCATCTTCTCTTGAAGAGCTTAAACACAAATGATACTCATTATCATTTGTAATTGCAAGTCATTTATGTAAAAATATTTTTAGTGGAATAACATAAAAAGATAGCACGAAAAATCGTGCTATTAAAACGTTTTGAGCAAGCTAAGCTTACATTTATGATTGGATATAATTTTGCAAGCCCAATTTTTCAATCAAGCCCAATTGTTTTTCCAGCCAATAAGTATGGTCTTGCTCGGTATCTTCTAGCTGACTTGTCAGCATCGTGCATGTAACAAAATCCTGCTCTTGTTCGCACAACTTAACAGCACTCTTTAAATCGTTTGCCACTTTATACTCCAGCTTAAGGTCATTTTCAATGCATGATGTCACATCACAACCAATATTCAAACCTTCTTGAATTGATAAATCTGGTGTGGCTTCTAAAAACAGCAAGCGCTTGATAATTTGATCAGCATGGCTTGTATTGCCATGCATATTAACACTCCTATATTACATAATTGATTGATGATAATTGTCCGTACCTACCTTTGAAAGTAGGCTAATTTGTGTTTCAAAATAATCCAATTTATCTTCACATGCCTCTAAACACTCTTTAAGACAATCACGAGTCACATAATCCCTCTCCTTTTCAGCCTTAGCAATCGCTACTTGAAGTATGGCTCTAAAACTTAGCTCCATATTTAAATTAGCTGTTAAAACTTCAGGCACATCTTCGTCAATGTTGAGCTTGCCTAAATCTTGTAAATTTGGCAAGCCTTCTAAAAACAAAATACGTTTAATCATGCTGTCAGATTCTTTAAGCACTTGGTTTAACGATTGATTAATATTATTATCAACCTTCATATTTTTCTCCTATTGTGAGTGTGCAATGCTCTAACCTACTTGGACACATTTCAAGCCGCTTTTTTCAATTCAGCCATCTTTTGAGCAGGTGTTAAATACCCAATCGCTGTTTGCCTGACTCTGGTGTTTGTCCACCAAGCTCTGCTAGGTATTGTTTTCTCCATCTGCTAACTGCTGAGGAGCAAGCTCCTGATATTATCATGATTTTTTTTATTGGTGTAATTCTCATGCACCATGAGTTTGGCATAATCTAGTGTTTCCCCCTCAAGGGGGTATTGAACAGAATGTTCAACGGTAAAAGTCACTCGTTGTTTTCTTGATTTATATTGTGTCATTACTGACCTCCTTATGGTTTGTATTATAAGGCTATCTTTGTGTCCAATAAAATTAGACTATTGCAAAATCAACAATCTGCTTGAGTAATTATTTTTTTCTATAAAGAATGATATTATCATCTATTTTTTGGTAAAATTACCAAGTTGTTTTTTGGTAAAGGTCAATGCAGGGAATACCAGACACTATAAAGTTATTTAGTTTTGCTAAAAAAGGGTTAAATCTTTCACATACATATCATGTGAAAGACTTTCCTAGAATGAAAAAACTACTTAGCAATATTGATGATAAAGTAAAAGTTGAATTAAGTTTTTATATTGAAAACAATTCAATTCCTTGTATTGAAGGTATTATCAAACTAAATGCCATGGTTGATTGCCAGCGCTGTTTAAATGAGGTAAATCTTCATTTAAGCCCTAGTTTTAAACTTGGCTTTTTAAAAAATGAACAACAGGGAGGGACACTAGATTCAAGCTTTGAGACAATTCTTAATGCTGATGAGGCGTTTTCAACCATTGAATTTATAACAGATGAGGTGCTAATATCCATTCCAATGAGTCCGATGCATTCACACAAATGTCAATCGTACCAAGATAAAGAGAGGATCAAGCAAGAGAGACACAATCCTTTTGCGATATTAAAACACATGAAAACTCAATATAAAAAATAAGGAGTAAGAAAATGGCTGTACAAAAAAGTAGAAAAACCCCTTCAAAAAGAGGCATGCGTCGCTCACATAATGCACTAGCATGCCCTGCATTATCAGAAGATCAAGAAACAGGTGAAATCCACTTGCGTCACCACATTACAGCTGATGGTTATTACCGTGGCAAAAAAGTAATCAATAAAGCACAAGATATTCAAGAAATAGATGCTTAAACCCCATGACAATAAAGGTATCAATTGATGCCTCAGGGGGGGATTATGGCATACCTGTTACTATTAAAGCAGGCATTAAAGCATTAGGCGTATTTCAAGATTTGCATTTGTATTTTGTGGGTGATGAGTCTAGCATCAAAGCTGAATTAGACAGCCAGCCATCAAATATACCCAGTTCAAGATATACAATTATTCACGCAAGTGAGGTTGTGTTAATGAACGAATCCCCAGCAATTGCATTACGTAAAAAGAAAGATTCTTCTATGCGCGTTGCAATTAACCTAGTCAAAATACTTAAGGTAAATGCCTGTGTTAGTGCAGGCAATACTGGTGCACTTATGGCCATTTCTCGCTTTGTACTAAGAACCATCAAAGGTATTGACCGCCCTGCTATCATGGGTCGTATGCCAACCATGACTGGACATACGCACATGCTTGATCTAGGTGCCAATGTTGATTCAAAACCTAAAGCTTTGGTTGAGTTTGCAACAATGGGCTCAATTGCCGTCAAACATACAGAGAATATTGCATCACCCACTATTGCTCTTCTTAATATTGGTGAAGAGGACATGAAAGGTAGTGAAAAAATCAAAAAAACTGCCGAATTATTAAAAGCCTCTAGCCTGAATTATGTAGGATTTGTCGAAGGGGATGATATTTACAAAGGTACAGTAGATTTAATTGTTTGCGATGGTTTTGAGGGTAATATTGCACTAAAAGCCAGTGAAGGTGTAGCCTTAATGATGAGACACTACCTGAAACAAGCATTTACTCGAAACCTGTTAACCAAACTAGTTGCCTTAATCGCAACTCCTGTACTTAAAGATTTTAAATCTAGCCTAAATCCTGGTAAGTATAATGGCGCCTCTTTGTTAGGACTTCAAGGCATTGTTGTTAAAAGTCATGGCGGTGCAAATGTTGATTCATTTTTAGCAGCAATTACTGAGGCCTATGTTGAAGCTCATGCTAAAATCAGCGACAAAATATCATTTCAAATTTCAAAAGAATTAGAACACAATGAATAAATTTGCAAGAATCATTGGTACGGGTAGTTACCTACCACCCACTATTGTCACCAACGATGATTTATCAAAAACCATTGATACAACAAATGAGTGGATTACCACACGTACAGGCATTAAACAAAGGCATAAAGTTACTAATGAAACAACTTGTGATTTAGCCGAAAAAGCAGCCAATCATGCACTTGAGATGGCTGGTATTAATGCTAAAGATTTAGACTTGATTATTCTAGCAACCACCACACCTGATAAAATTTTTCCTGCAACAGCAACCATGTTACAAACCGCAATTGGCGCTTCATGTCCTGCATTTGATTTACAATCCGTTTGTGCAGGCTTTATCTTTGCACTAACCACAGCTGAGCAATATATCAAAACTGGCGCTGCCAATAAAGTATTAGTGGTTGGTAGTGAAACCTTGTCAAGAATTGTTAATTGGAGTGACCGTTCCACTGCGGTTTTATTTGGTGATGGTGCGGGTGCGGTAGTGTTAAGTGGCAATAATGATACTGGTATTTTGCACTCAAAACTATTCAGTAATGGTCGTTACTTATCCTCACTTCAAGTTAGTAATAATTACATTAATGAAGTGGGCTTTATTGAAATGTCTGGCAATGAAGTTTTTAAAATTGCCGTTAACCGTTTATCTTCTTTGGCAGAAGACACTCTTAAAGAGGCCAACTTAAACTCAAACAAGCTAGACTGGATGGTGCCACATCAGGCCAATATTCGCATTATATCAGCCGTTGCTAAGCGTATCAAAATCCCAATGAATAAGGTTATTATTACCCTTGAAAATCATGGCAACACTTCTGCTGCTTCTATCCCATTAGCACTTGATACAGCAGTTAGGGATGGTCGCATTAAAAAAAGTGACAATCTATTATTTGAAGGGATTGGTGCTGGTTTTAGTTGGGGTAGTGTTTTGGTTCAGTTTTAAAACAATCTTGCTTGTAAATTAGCTGTTAATTGTTGTAATTCTGCTGCATCTACACTTAACAAACCTAGCTCATCACTGGCTTTTTTGTATAAATTCTTATAGGTAATTTTTGATTTATCCAAACCTAATAAAGACGGATAAGTGGGTTTATTTTTACACTCATCAGAATATTGCTTTTTACCTAACAACACATCAGGCGTTTCAATATCAAGCACATCATCCTGAATTTGATATGCCAAACCAATATCTTTAGAGAATGCATTTAGAATAAATCTATCCTTACTATTGCACACTTTGGAGACGATTGCACCTAAATTAACTGCGCAACTCAGCAGTGTCCCTGTTTTTTTCCGATACATAGTTTCTAGTGTTGCAATGTCCACTTGCTTTGCAATAATGGATAAATCAATTGCCTGACCCTCTGCCATTTCAAATGAGGCGTGAGTCAAAGACTTCAGCAACTCAATTTTAATATCAGCACTAATTAAATCATCATTGACCAATACTTCAAATGCTAATGCTTGCAAGCCATCACCTGCCAAAATTGCTTGATCCTCGCCAAAACGCTTATGGCAAGCTGGCTGATTGTGGCGTATATCATCATCATCCATGGCTGGTAAATCATCGTGAATTAAAGAATAAGCATGAATAAATTCAACAGCGCAACTGCTAGAATCAACTAAATTTAAATTTGTGCCAAAAATATTAGCGACAGAATAGGCAAGAATAGGTCTAAAACGCTTGCCATTAGTTAGTGCGCTATAGCGCATTGCTTTAGCCAAAGAGCCTTGTAGTGATAAGTGTTGGTCTAATTTAGCATTAATCCTTGTGATGTAGATATTAAAATCCATTGCTTAAAAGCCTTGGTTCGATATTTGACACTTAGCATGATGCAAAATCTTACAAATCCTTTAATGGCTTTTCGTTTGTATAATTATCTTGCTCGGTTAACATGGAGATTTTTTGTTCTGCTTGATTTAATGCGCTTTGGCATTGCTTGGTTAGCGCCACACCTTTAGAAAAGTAATCAAGCGAATCTTCAAGGCTCAAATCACCAGATTCCATGGTCTTTACAATTTTTTCTAAATCGCTTAAGCCTTGATTAAAATCAAATTTTTTTGCCATTTTATGTTTTTCCTCCACTGCCCGCTTTGCTTAGTATTTTATCCATTATTCTTGCTGGTAGTATTCTTTTAAGCACAGCAAATAGTTTAGTTGGAAAAGTAACACAATAATGAATTTTGGCATTTTTTGCCTCTAAAGCATGAATAGCGTATTTTAGTATTGCTTCTGCAGGCAAAGTATAAGCGGCTAATTTATCAGTATTTAGACGCTTAATCATTTGCTGATAGCTGTGCTGATAATCACTAGCACCCATGTCAACATTTCTTTTAAAAGCTTGATAAGCATTTTTTCTAAACTTGGATTCAATCTACATTTTGCACGACTTCACTATGATTTGCAAAACTTTAATAATTTAATCTCTCAGTCTTCAGACTTCTAAAGAAACGCTCCATGACCGCATTATCCCAACAATTACCTCGCCTGCTCATGCTTTGAGTAATGTTGTTCTTGTTGCAATAATCAATAAAAACTTTAGAAGAGTATTGAGTCCCTTGATCAGAGTGGAACATGTGTTTATTTGTATTGGGCTGGTGTCTAGACACAGCATTACTAAGCGCATCCTTTGCCAACTGAGCATTAGGCTGTTTTGACAATGCCCAACCAACAACTTGTCTTGAGCCTAAATCCAACACACTGGCTAAATAACTCCCACCTTGATAGGTTTTGATATAGGTAATATCACCAACCCAATGCGTATTAATTGATTGCTGCTCAAACACACGATTTAATAGGTTTTTTGCCTTTTTAAACATCAATCTAGTATTAGGGTAATAATGACGCTTTCTTGGGCGTATGGCAACTACATTGGCTTTTTTCATTAGCGTTGCAGTTTGGTAAATACCAATGTTATAACCTTGGTTATTCAAAACTACTCGCATTCTGCGTTTGCCATAGGTGTATCCAACTTCAATAGCAGTTTGTTTGATTAATTTAATCATAGCGTTGGTGTTGTTGTTTACTCGCTTATCTTTGACTTGATAGTAATAACTACTGCGAGGAAGTTTGAGTAATGCTCATAATT